>JBNKUM010000058.1:0-25598 GCA_050298595.1 Gammaproteobacteria bacterium
ACGATCAATGGGACCAACGATGCAGCAACTGTATCTAGTGCAACCGTCGCGTTAACAGAAACCGATTCAGCTCTAACAACTTCCGGCACCTTGACCAGTATAGATGTGGACAATGTAGATAATGCTTTTACAGCATCTACAACTACTGGAACTTACGGTGATTTCAGTATTGATGCCTCAGGCAACTGGACGTTTACGGCCAACAGTGCATTCAATAATCTGAATGTTGGCGATAGCGTTAACGAAACCTTCAACGTCACATCAGAAGATGGAACACCTTCAACCGTCAAGATCACTATTAATGGAACCAATGACGTCGCTACAGTATCCAGTGCAAGTGTGGCATTAACTGAAACCGACGCTGCTCTAACTACCTCTGGTACCTTAATTAGTACTGATGTTGATAATTCGGATAATGCATTTACACCTGGTAGTACAACAGGAACCTATGGTGATTTTTCTATCGATGCTGCAGGTAACTGGACATTCACTGCAAATAATGCATTTGATAATCTGAATGTTGGGGATAGTGTTAACGAAACCTTTAGCGTCGCTTCAGTTGATGGAACACCTTCTACCATTCAGATTACGATCAATGGGACCAACGATGCAGCAACTGTATCTAGTGCAAGCGTCGTGTTAACAGAAACCGATTCAGCTCTAACAACTTCCGGCACCTTAACCAGTACCGATGTGGACAATGTAGATAATGCTTTTACAGCATCTTCAACTACTGGAACCTACGGAGATTTCTCTATTGATGCCTCGGGCAGTTGGACCTTCACAGCCAACAGTGCATTTGATAATTTGAATGTTGGGGATAGTGTTAACGAAACCTTTAACGTCGCTTCAGTAGATGGAACACCTTCGACCGTTCAGATTACGATCAATGGGACCAATGATGTCGCAACCCTAAGTAGCGCTTCAATCGTCTTAACCGAAACTGATACCGCCCTGACAACCTCTGGAGTTCTGACCAGTAGTGACGTGGACAATACAGATAACGCCTTTACCCCTTCAAGCACAAGTGGAACGATAGGCGATTTTAGTATTGATGCCTCAGGTAACTGGACATTTACAGCAAACAACGCCTTCGATAGTTTAAACGTTGGTGACAGTGTCAATGAAACTTTTACCGTAACCTCTATCGATGGCACAGCAAGTTCAGTTCAGATTACTATTAACGGTAGCAACGATACCGCTACAGTGAGTAGTGCATCTGTAGCCTTAACCGAAACAGATGCTGTGTTATCAACCACTGGTACTCTGACTAGTACGGATGTGGATGATGCTGCCAATGCCTTTAACCCATCAACTATCAGCGGTGCATTAGGTGATTTCAGTATCGATGCTAATGGTAACTGGACTTTCACAGCAAATAGTACATTCGATAGTTTAAACACTGGCGACAGTGTGAATGAAACCTTTACTGTAAGCTCTGTCGATGGTACTGCCAGCACTGTCCAGATCACTATTAATGGTAGCAACGATGCCGCTGCAGTAAGCAGTGCTACCACAACACTGACAGAAACCGATGGCGCTTTAACTACTAACGGAACCTTAACCAGTACCGATGTAGATAACCCTGACAATTCATTTACCCCCGCTACTATCGCAGGCACTCTGGGTGATTTTACTATGGATGCATCCGGTAACTGGGTATTCACTGCAAACAGTGCATTCGACAATCTGAATACCGGCGATAGCATTAACGAGACTTTCAACGTGACCAGTGTTGACGGTACTGCAAGCACTGTTCAAATCACCATTAATGGTACTAACGATGCACCAACAACCTCTGCTAATAGCTATACAGTAGCCGAAGGTTCAACACTCAGCACCACTGTTACCGGCGGCATTCTGGCTAATGATATCGACCCTGAAGGTAGTTCAATGTCGGTAGTGCAGGTTGCTACTGACAATCTGGGCAATGGAGCCGTTGTTGCAGATGGTGTTAACGAAATTACAACCGCATTGGGTGGAACCGTGGTGGTAAATAGCGATGGATCATTTAGCTACACAGCACCAGCTGTGTTAGATCACAGCAGTAGTGATACCTTGCTCGACAGCTTTGCTTATATGTCAACCGACGGCAGTCTCGACTCAAGCTGGACCACAGTCACTTTCAATGTTACCGATACTGCACCAGTAGCTGTCGCTGATGCCGATAGCGTCGGTTATGGTGGCACGATTTATGGCAATGTGATTACAGGTGCTGGTGGTACCGGATCTGGTGAAGATAGTGTGGGTGCTGATGGCGCGCAACTGACCTCGGTAACCTATAAAGGCACTACCTATAGTAACTTTGATGCCTCCGGCAATGTTTCAATAAACGCCGATCATGGATCACTGGCCATTAATAAGGATGGGTCCTACAGTTATCATTCTAATGAATTGACCATAACGCCAGTAAGCGATGAATTATTCAGCTATACGATTCAGGATAATGATGGTGATAGCGCTTCTGCAGTACTTACTGTTAATCATGACAATATCAACGCTGCGATAGGTGATGTAACTACTGTCTACGAATCAGGCCTTGCACGTGGTACCGAACATAATACCAACCTTGAATTTACCAGTGGCAATTTACTGGACAACGATACTGGCATAGGTGCTAACACCGAGATAAGCCAACTGACCTTCGGTGGTCACACAGTGTCTCCGTCTGGAGGAGTGATTACCATTAACGGTAACTATGGAACCTTAACAGTTTATACCGCTGATACTGCAACCAATCGTATGGGGGATTATGAATATACACTCACCAGCGCAAGTTCAGGCGATGCAGTTACTGAGTCATTTCAGTATAGCTTACAGGATTCTGTTACCGGACAGTCCAGTACTGCGAACCTTAGCGTTGGCATCGTTGACGATGCGCCAGGTGGAATAGATATCGTTCAAAACCTGGCTACAGGTGCTGCGCCCAACACTTACAACCTGTCAATCGTGCTGGATGTATCAGGTAGTATGGATTGGTTAGCTCCAGATGGGCAAACTCGTTTACAGATTGCAAAAGACTCGCTCGAAGCGTTGATCAGAGAGGTTGATGGACTGGGTAATGTGAATGTTCAGATTGTTGCTTTCTCCGACTTCACGTCTAGCTCCGGCTGGTTTATTGATGATGTTTACGGTGCAATGGATTTCCTCAACGGCCTGTCCGCTGGCGGCGGCACCTATTACGATTCTGCACTGAACACCCTGATCAATTCAGGTGCTCAGCCCGCAGCAGATCAGAATCTGGTGTATTTCGTGTCTGATGGTGTATCAACATGGGATCATGGGGTCGATAACACGATTACTTATACCAATAATGCAGGTATTACCTTGAATGGCCAGGATGCCTGGGAATCATATGTTGAAGAAAATGTAGATATCGCTTTTGGAATTGGCATTGGTTCAGCCAGCCTGAGTGAGCTTCAGCAGGTGGCTCATCCTGAGGTCAATGGAGCAGACCCGTATGCTATCACGGTAGCCGATCCAGCAGATCTGACAGTCACACTACTGGAAACCGTATCCAATAATATTATTTCTGGTTCGATTGATGTACTAGGTGCAAATGGCGCGGCAGGTTTTGTGATTGGCGCTGATGGTGGTTATATCTCAGAAATCATCATTGACGGAGTGAGCTATAGCTATGACCCCTTAAGTGGTGCAAGCAATTTACTAACTGTAGTCACTGCTCTGGGTGGTACACTGGATATCGATTTTGCTTCGGGTGAATATGTATATACGCTTGATGTTGATCAATCAGTACTGGGTCAGGTAGAACACTTTCCTGTAACGGTTATAGATAATGATGGTGATGTATTCTCAGCCAATATCCAGTTCAATATCGATTACCAGCCAGGTCTGGATGCGAATCAGGATATCATAATTACCAATATTAGCGATGGAACTCCAATACATATCAGTGACTCAGCTTTGCTACATAATGATCGTGTTGATGCCAATGCATTTCTAAGCGCAGCCGATAATGCAGTCGGTGGAACCGTAAGCATGGGTAGTGGCGAAGTAATTTTCAGCACTGAAGGCAATGCTCTTTCAGAGTCAGATTTTTCAACAACCAGTGCTGCCGTTGAGATTAACGACAGAGGTGAATACACAGCAACCAACAACTCTGCCTTGACAGCAACCGACATGTCTGACAGGTCACTATTCAGCTCTAACGTTGGCAACCTGTCTGGTGTGAATTCTAATGGCTACAGTGCCGCTTACTACGGCAGTATTTACTCTAGTGATGACCAGGACTGGATTAAAGTGACTCTGGCGCAGGGCGAAACTATACACCTGAACGTTTCAAGTTTTGCAGTGAGTGCCTCTATCTATGATAGTAATGGAAACTATGTTTTAGATGTCGCTAGTCATTCATGGGAACCAAACGGTGGTTTTACCGCACCAGCATCGGGTGAATACTATGTTGTGATCAAAGCTGATTATACCTGGAGCAGTGGAAAGTATGACCTCTTAATGACGATTGATACCTCTTCAGCTGATTATTCGACCTTTGACTATACTCTGGATAATGGAGCTGGAGTGTTAGATACTACATCTGCAGGTATTCATACAGTCAGTGGTAATACCCTGACCGGCGGCAAGGAATCTGAAATCCTTATCTCGGGGGATCAAAGTGATACCCTCGCTGGTAATGCCGGAGATGATGTATTATTTGGTAATGCTGGCAATGACATACTGCAGGGAGGTACGGGCGATGATCTGTTAATTGGCGGTAGTGGAAACGATAGTCTGCTAGGTGGTGCTGGTATCGATATATTCGCTCTGGAAGCAGGGGATGAAGGTAGCAGTCTGGCTCCTGCAGTGGATACCATTGCTGATTTTACTGTTGGCACTGGTGGTGACGTGCTGGACCTCTCCGATATTTTGGTTAGTGAGGATCTGTCGACACTAGATAACTATCTCAACTTTAGTTATGACAGCAATACTGGCAATACCACCATTAACATAGATCCAGCGGGAGTAGATGCCGCATTAGAAGCATCACAGCAGATTATTTTGACAGGAGTTGATTTAACTTCGAATGGGTCGTTAAGTGATCAACAAATACTGGATAACCTGTTGAATCATGGTAATCTGATCGTCGATCATTAATGTTACTTTCTGGTGTTAAATTAAATGAATGTAGAGTCAACTACGGCTGCTATCGACGATCTGGCTGAAGCGAAATTTCAACGCGATGGTTACCTGATTGTGCCTCAGTTATATGAGGTCGATCGCTGCATGGCAATCCGTGAAGAAATCCTTGAGTCGCTCAATCCATTACGTGGCCCGGCAGAATTTGAAGTAGATGTGCAGTATCCCGGTTCGCCTGAGGATAGATCCAGCGAGGGAGGCAATACGCCACGCCGTTTATTGCATGCCTATGGTCGTAGTCAACTGTTAAGAGAATGGTCAACCGGGTCTATCGTCAGAGATTATCTGCAAAGGCTGATGGGCAGTAAAGACGTGTTATTGTCGCAATGTCATCACAACTGTGTGATGACCAAGCACCCCGGGTACAGCTCTATTACATCCTGGCATCAGGATAACCGCTACTGGCGCTTCGACCGACCTGAACTGGTGTCGGTGTGGCTGGCGCTGGGTGATGAGTATGAAGCGAATGGAAGCCTGATGTTTATTCCAGGCTCACATCGACTGGATCTTGCATTAGGTCGCTTTGACAGAGATATTTTTTTCCGTACCGATTTAGAAGAAAACAGCGAATTACTGGCGTCTGCAGTTACTGCAGATTTAAAGATGGGAGATGTGGTTTTTTTCCATTCACGAACCCTGCATGCAGCTGGTATGAATAATACTGATTCGGTAAAACTCTCGCCTGTTTTTACTTATCACACTGAGGATAACCAGCCGATACCAGGAACCCGCTCAGCGCTTTATCCCTCTATCAGGCTACAGGCTCCAATTACTAAACAGAGTCTGCAGCCTTCAAATGACAATATTTAAAACCTTTTCACCTCAGATTATGGTGTGCTGCCCTAATCTGAGGTAATTATTTGATCGTCAATACATCAGCCCCCGGTTTGTCCTGGTAAAGCGCTTTTACCAGATCGGCTCTTCTCGCCAGTACCGAACGCTGGTTAACCGATCCCTTGTCGGTCATTTCGCCAGTTTGTATCGAGGCGTCTTCGCTCATGATCATGACACGTTTGATCAGGGTGGAGCTGCCTGTTGAAACTTCTTTATATTCGTTCAAAGCGCGCTGGATATACTCCCTGATGATGTGATTTGAGGCCAGTTCTTCAGTGCTTGCATTGGTGAGTGTTGGGTCCATTTTTCGGGCCTGTTCCACATCAAGAAATAGTAAAGCTCCGATAAAGTCCAAATCGTGTCCGGTTAGCACCAGCTCTCGTACCAGCGGTGCAGCATGGTTGATAAAACCTGCACGCAGATTGGCAAAGTTGACCCAGGTTCCGGTCGACAGTTTGAAGTCTTCTGCGAGTCTTCCGTTGTACATCAGGCCTTTAGATATATCGTCAGGATCGGCCAGTTTGACGGCATCCTTGATACAGTAAAAACCTTCGTCATCAAAGGCTTCGGCGGTTTTGTCGGGCTCGCCCCAGTAGCCTGGTGTAATCGATGGGCCGCGTACACGAAGTTCGGTTTTGACATCGTGTGGAACCAGCTTGAATTCAACACCGACAGCAGGTAGGCCGACCAGGCCTGGTTTTCTCATCGGCCCAATCGGGCAGGTGGCGAAAGGTGCAGTTTCGGTGGCACCGTATCCGGTAATGATCAGGGTTTCCTTGCCTACGGTTTCGATCGACATCTCTTCCAGACGTTTGAAGATATGCGGGGACAGGCCGGCGCCTGAGTATTGAATTAACTTGACGTTTGAAAAGAATTTTTCTTTCAACTCAACGTTTTTTTCCATTTCGGCGACCAGCAATTCAAAGCCTTTAGGGACATTGAAATACAGCGTGGGTGCTATGTCACACAGGTTTGTGACCGAATGATGCATTAAGTTTGGAGTGGGCTTTCCTTCATCGATATACAGCGTACCGCCATTATAAAGCGTCAGGCCAAAGTTGTGATTACCACCTGCTGTGTGATTCCATGGTAGCCAGTCGACCAGCACTGGAGGTTCATCCTGCAGAAAAGCAATGGATTGACGAATCATTTCCTGGTTGGAACACAGCATGCGCTGGGTATTGATCACTCCTTTAGGCATGCCGGTAGATCCTGAGGTAAAAAGAAGTTTGGCAACGGTATCCGGTGTGATAGACGCTTCGGCAGCAAGCAGAGATTCACCCGGAACAGTTGCCAGAGCATCTGCAAGACTGAAGCCGCTTTCGGCATTGTCTACGGCCATTACCATGCAATCGACTTCAACTGCCTGTATAGCCTGTTTGAATGGCTCGGTGTCATCCACGAAAATCATCGATGGAGACATGAGTTCAAGAACGTAACTGAGTTTGACGTAGTCGGTAGATAGCAGCGCATAGGCGGGAGTGATGGCTGCATAGGGAACACCGGCACGCATCGCGCCCAGAGCCATGAGTGCGTGGTCAATAGAGTTGGGTGCCATAATGGCGAGACCATGTTCTGCGCTCAAGCCCTTATCCAGCAGGTATTGACCAATGGCGCGAGACTGATCTTTAATCTGTTTATAGGTTAGTGATCTCCAGCCAGAGTCTGCGCGTCTATCAGCGATAGCCATGTTATCCGGCGTTTTTTCAGCCCATTCATCCAGCTTGTCGAATAGCGCTCTCGGGTAATCGGGCAGGGGGGCGTCATTAGTAATGTAAAGCACCCCGTCATCAGCGTGGCGTAAAGTTGCTTTTGCCCAGTTCATGTTGACCGAACGTAGATTAGCCATTTAATTGTTCCTCGAAATAAGGTTTTCCAGGCCGTGTAATTTTATATCTGACTCTGGGTTAAGTTAGTCGTTATTTGTTTTCAGACTCAGCCAGTCCTAATAAACGGACCGCGTTATCTTTTAGAATCCGTTGATGAACTTCGGGCTTGAACCCCGCATTCTGGAAATCAGATATCCAGCGTTCAGGTGTAATCAATGGAAAATCGGATCCGAACAGTATGCGATCCTTCAACAGCGTATTGGAATACTGGATGAGCTGTTTAGGAAAATATTTTGGCGACCAGCCGGATAGATCGATATAGATATTCGGCTTATGCACAGCCAGTGACAAAGCTTCGTCCTGCCAGGGCCAGGAAGGATGCGCAATAATAATCTTGATGTCTGGAAAATCGATAGCCACATCTTCCAGTAGCATGGGGTTTGAATTCTGCAGACGCAGTCCACCACCAGCACGCATACCTGAGCCAATGCCTGAGTGACCACTATGGAAGATTGCAGGCATGTTATATTCTGCAATTACTTCATAGATAGGCCAGGCCATCTTGTCGTAAGGCAGAAACCCCTGTACGGTCGGGTGAAACTTGAAGCCCCTGACACCATAGTCTTCGATCATACGGCGAGCTTCTCGCGCACCCATTTTACCTTTATGAGGATCGATACTGGCGAAAGCGATCATCATGTCGCTATTTTTCTGAGCGGCTTCGGCAACTTCTTCGTTAGGAATACGGCGACGTCCGAGCTGGCTTTCAGAGTCTACAGTGAACATCACCAGGCCGATTTTCTGCTCACGATAATACGCAACAGTTTCATCTATGGTAGGACGGTGCGACGAACCGAAATATTTATCTGCAGCTCGATCATACTCTTCACCAAAGCTGTCTGGCGGAGCGCAACAGGATACTTCAGCATGGGTATGCATATCGATGGCAACGAGTTCATCTATATTCATCAGAGATACCTTCTATTTTTTGTATGGGGTCATAGCGCTATACCCCAGGTCAATATTGGGAAAAGTACTAGCAGTACAACCCGAGTAAAGTCAGAAATCAGGAAAGGCAGAACACCCTTAAAGGTTTGGTTCATGGGTACATCACCAGCCATTTTGTTGATGACGAATACGTTCATGCCAACTGGTGGAGTAATCATGCCCACTTCAACTACGATCAGGCAGAGTATGCCAAACCAGAGTGCGGTTTGTTCCTGCGTCATACCAAAATCCAGCACCATAATAGCAGGGAAAAAGATGGGTATTGTAAGCAGAATCATACTCAGGGAATCCATCAGGCAACCCAGCACCAGATAAACTAGTAGTATCACAGCCATAACCATGTAAGGCGATAAACTGCTTTCAATAATATATTCGGCCAGATATTCAGGCATGCCACTAAGGCTAAGAAATGCATTGAAGATATCGGCACCCAGAATGATGACAAAAATCATACCGGTATTGATGGCTGTCTGGGTCAGGCATTCTAGAAAGCGATTGATATTCATCTGGCGATTTGCAATGGCGATTATCGTGGTTCCTATGACACCAAATGCGGCTGCTTCAGTTGGCGTAAATATACCGGCATAGATTCCGCCGAGTACCCCGAGAAACAGGATACTGGCAGGTAGCAGGTTGATTATGGCGTGAAGCTTTTCATTCCAGCTGGTTTTTTCGGAGCAATCGGCATAATCAGGGTGCAGCTTTACCACCACCAGAATCGCAATCATATATCCCAGTATTGCCATCACACCGGGTACCATTGCAGACAGAAATAGTTTGGCAATATTCTGTTCGGTTAATAATGCGTAGATGATTAATACGATTGAGGGTGGAATCAAAATCCCCAGTGTGCCACCCGCAGCAAGAGCACCGGTTGACAGGGCTCCGTTGTATCCGTGACGACGCATTTCGGGTAATGCTACCTGACCCATGGTTGCAGCCGTTGCCAGAGAGCTTCCACAGATTGCGCCGAACAAGCCGCAACCACCTACCGCAGCCAGTGCCAGTCCACCTCGATAGTGGCCAATAAAGGCATTCATTCCATCAAACAACGATTTACTAATACCGGAGCGTGATGCCAGGTTCCCCATTAACAGAAATAGCGGAATGATCGAGTAACTATTATTAGCCATCTGATTAAAACTGGAGTTTTTCAAAAAGAAAAACAACGTTGTGTAATCATCAATGATGGTGTATCCCAGAACACCTGCTGCCATCATGGCGACACCAATAGGGATGCGGATGAACATTAACACCAGCATCAGGATGACCATCAGGCCAGCTACACCTTCACTACTCACGTTCTAGTCCTTTCTGATAAGAGTGAATTGTCGCGCGGCGATGATAAATCCCGCAATACTTAGCATATATAAACCGCCTGCAATGATGCCGTAAAACCACCATTCTTTTAGGCGTAGCATCATTGTTTCGTTATCGTAATTGTACGCATCTACCCCTCCTACAGAGGTTTGCCAGGCGAGTAGTAAAGCCAGTAAAGCCAGCAAAATACTGCCCGTAAAATCCAGAGAGGCTTTGAATCCAGTCGATGAATGTGCAGTAAAGACGTCGACGATGACATTGCCGTAGCGCATGTGACAATAAGGCAGGCAAAGGCTAACCGCGACACCGGTTAGCAATTTGACAATTTCAGAGTCACCAACGATGGGGGAGTCAAAAAAATAACGCCCCGTCACGCTGATGACTGTAATGATAGACATGAGGACTAGCACGAAGCCTGCAATAATCGCCAGTTTTTTGCTAAACGATTCAAATAGAGCGCCAAAAGCAGGAGCCTCTGATCTCGTGGTTGTCATGCTGTCCTCCTGAATTTTTCGAACTTATGGTGAACGGCTAATTATTGTTCGCTGTATTTGTTGAGCAATGCATTAGCAGAGTCCAGCAAGGCCTGACCGTGGAGACCTTTTTTGTTCATTTCTTCGACCCAGGCTGTGTGTACTGGCAAGGCTTCTTCACGCATTTTATAAACATCTTCTGTTGGCATGGCAACGATAGTATTTCCATGTTTTCTGGCTATTTCGCGAATAGGACCTTCAGCATCTCTATAGTATTTACCAGCGATTTTTGCCCATTTCATACCAGAGTTATCGTCGATCACTTTTTTCAGATCAGCAGGTAGTGAGTTGTATTTATCCTTATTCATCGCAAGCATCAGAACCGCCGTATATATACCACGTTCACCCAGTACTTCAGTAGAGCTATCTGCCAGTTCATGCAGACGGAAAGCCGGTACAATTTCCCAGGGTACAACTGTACCATCTATAACATTTTTGGATAATGCTGCAGGCATCTGAGGAATAGGCATTGCGACGGGTACCGCACCGTAGGCAGTCATGGCATCAGCAACTGGACGACTCGGAATACGAATCTTCATACCTTTCAGGTCTGCCAGGCTTCTAACGGTTTTATTCTTGGTATGGATAACACCGCGATCATGTGACCACAGAATTAATGGATGGATATCCTTGAATTCTTTCTGAACTTCTTTGTTGGTGTCGTAATATTCCTGAATTGCCTGAGAAGTCTGTACCGCGTCAGTGACCATGAAGGGGAGTTCAAAAGCAGATATGGCTGGAAAACGTCCAGGCGTATAGGCGGGTAAGGTGAAAACAACATCGACAAAACCGTCTTTTACCTGATCAACCAGATTTGGCGCTTTACCGCCCAGTTGCATAGACGGATAGATCTTAACCTTGATGCGTCCATTGGATTCCTTTTCTATGGCGTTTTTCCAGGGAATGACAAAGTTTTTGTGGGCAGGAGACTGCTTGGGTAGAAAGTGATGCAGTTTAAGTGTTATTTCTGCTGCCTGTGCAGATACAGTAAGTACTGACATCAGGGCGCAGGTGGTAATGAGTCGTTTAGCCAGAAATTTGAGTTTAAACATAATGTATTCCTCGATGAGTTTACGAACATGGCATGGGTCAGATTGCTGCCCATGACTCTATTTTTGTTATAAGTTATAACTAAAAAAAGATTTTGTAAACCAGTTTTTCAGTTAGCAATCAAAAATATTGACAACTTATTTTGGCTTAACTGGCCCATAATGTGTATATAAATCCATAAAAAATATTGCTAATAAATCAAATAGTGAGATTAAAGCTAAAATTATATAAATACAGAAGTTTGATGGTGATTTATTGAATAAATGAAATATGCTATAAAATATAACTAAAAAATGGCTGAATGGCTATTTTTGGAGTAATACAGACATTGCATGTTTATTACTTAATATTGTTTAGATGCTGATCTTATTGGTGCTGACCGTATTTGTTAGCATCTTACAGACTGAAACCAGCAAAGCCTGTCCATCTAGGTCCATTGTATTCATTTCTATAATCCTCACTAAGTGTGCGGTATAACTCACTGTACGCATCTTTGCCGACTTGTCCTCTGGCAAGTTATATAGGTGTTCCTATTATTAATGGTTATATTCCGTCCAAGAATTTCGGCTTTGTCCCAGACTTCAATCATCTCTTTTGCTTAGGGGAGCTCTGGTCGTTTACTTTTTCAGCTTATCGGGTACTAAATTGTATCTGGTTTCTATCAGCGGGTATTTCAGTAGGGCTTTTGCCTGTTTAAGCAGGTGAAGGCTGGGTGAAAATTGCTATGGAACCAGGGGGCTTTCGAAGATGTTCTTGCTCAGTGCTCACATTAATATACGGGGCATCAAAAGCTGTTTGTTTAAGAACTTAAAGTCGATCAAAACCGGGGTTCCTGAAAAGTTTATGGAAATAGGCGGCGTATGGGAGCTAAATAAAAATTTTTGTTATAACTAATTATTACTTTATATTTATAAGTCAGAGCGGAATAAATAATTAATACATTAAGATCGAATATATTGGTCTCTATTCGGTAAAACTGGCTACCAGTTAATGATTCTATGTATGATAAAAGTAGGTTTAATTCTTTAATATGGTGAAATTATTGAAAATATAGACTTCCCAAATTATAAGTTTTCAGCCTATAATGTTATACATTATAACATTATATTTGGAGAAATGATTGTGGAGTTACCAGCAACACTGGAATTAGAAATGAGGGATGATATTGCGATCCTTTCGTTAAACCGAATAGAGAAGCGTAATGCGATTAATGATGAGCTTGTTTTTGGGCTGGAGAGTTTTTTTCGTCAAATACCTGAGGGTATCAAGGCGATAATACTGACAGCCAGGGGTGATAACTTTTCAGCCGGGCTAGATTTATCAGACATTGTAGAACGCTCAACCATCGAAGGTGTAAAGCATTCCATGAGCTGGCATCGGGCATTTGAATTAATTGAATTTTCACCGGTACCGGTTATTTGTGTCATGAAAGGTGCTGTAGTGGGTGGTGGACTAGAGCTTGCTAGCTCGACACATATACGTATAGCAGAAGACTCAACCTATTACTCACTCCCGGAAGGCCAGCGCGGGATCTTCGTCGGTGGTGGCGCGTCAGTACGTGTTCCCCGCCTGGTAGGTGTATCAGTAATGACTGATATGATGCTGACTGGACGTTTGTTTAATGCTGACGAAGGCGCAAAACTAGGGTTATCAAATTATCGGGTCGCAGATGGAGAAGGGTTAGCAAAGGGACTGGAAGTCGCGAGAAAAGTTGCCGACAACTCGCCAATGACCAATTTTGCAGTCATTCAGGCATTGCCGCGTATTGCTGAAAGCAACCCTGGTCAGGCATTTATGATGGAGTCTATGATGGCAGCCATCGCCCAGGGTAGTGAAGAGGCGAAAGGAAAATTAAGAGCTTTTCTTGAGAAACGAGCCAAGAAAGTCACCGACTTTTAATGCTTTTCAAATTTTTGGGAATTCCTGAGGGCTATAATTTATGAATATTAAGAATAAAGTTGCTTTGGTTACCGGTGGGGGATCAGGCTTAGGTGCTGAAACAGCACGAATTCTTGCTGCTAATGGCGCCAAAGTTGCGGTGCTTGATATCAATGACCAGGCAGCAGCAAAAGTTGCCGATGAAATTCAAGGTATAGCGGTGCACTGCGATGTTTCTTCGGAGCAAAGTGTCTCTCAGGCATTAGATACCATTGAGCAAAAATTAGGTGTAGCTCAGATTGTTGTTAATAGTGCTGGTATCGGTACTGCGAAACGAATTCTGGGTCGAGACCAGGTGCACCCACTGGAAAATTTTACCAGAGTTATTGACGTTAACCTGATTGGAAGTTTTAACCTGCTGCGCCTAAGTGCAGAAAGAATGTCAAAACTGGAACCTTCTGAAGATGGTGAACGAGGAGTCATTATTTTTACTGCTTCTATCGCGGCTTTTGAAGGCCAGATAGGGCAGGCGGCATACTCTGCTTCAAAAGGAGGCATAGTGTCTATGACTTTGCCTGCTGCAAGAGAATTGGCTCAATTTGGCATTCGAGTATTAACATTGGCTCCAGGGTTGTTTAAAACGCCGTTGATGGAAGAGCTTCCTGAAGAAGTTCAACAGAGTCTTGGGGCTTCTATTCCATTCCCCGGTCGATTGGGTAAACCGATTGAATTTGCATCTCTGGCATTACATTGTGCAGAAAATACATTTTTGAACGGTGAAGTGATTCGAGTTGATGGTGGGTTAAGGTTGCCACCACGTTAAAAAGTATCCAGAGAATCTCTGATTAAATCATTTTTTATTCTGGCTAGAAATGCCCCGATTCGTCCCGAAGATGGCAGCAACAGGGTGGCTATTACAGCTCGCTTCGAAACGAATCGGAGTATTTCTATCTCAGTCTTCAACCAGGATTAATCATAGGTTCCCAGGGTTTTTATTTTTTCAGCCTCAATGATAAGAAGCAGGCACTCTTTGAACAGTTGATATCGTTCTTCACCCAGACGTTCATGCAGTAGACTTTCGTGCAGGTGAAATTGTTGGTGTAGGTGATCGAGTAATTTTTCACCCTTGGTGGTCAGGTGTAGAGCATGCGCTCGCAAATCATTGGTTGAAGGTTTGCGTTCTATTAAGCCGCGTTGTTGCAGCTTATCTAGCATGCCGACCATGTTCGTACGTTGAATATTAAGTGCCTTAGCCAGGTTGGATTGGCGTAACCCAGGGTTGCTGTGAATGATCTCAAGAGCACTGAATTGGGCGGGTTTAATATCCAGTGCTTCAAAGAAGTGATTAAACTCCTGAAATATCCTGAGCTGGGCACGACGAATGAAATAGCCCAGAGAAGAATTGAGAACACCATAATTAAGGTCAGCGTTTTTAGCGGAGCTGTTTTTTTTTGATTTACTCATAGATAGCTAAAGTCACATATTTATAAATTAATTATACATTATAACTTTTAATATTATTTTAGTAGTGCTTTTTTGGGAGAAAAATTATGAGTGATGTGGAAAATGAAAATGCCATTAATATTGAGGCAAACAAAAATGAGGTTGATCAACAGGATCGGGTCTCTCAATCCACAACATCGATTGCACTTGAGGCAGCAGGCGATAGTGAGTCAGCTCGAGATATTGGAGCGCTTGATGATGTCGCGCAAGCTGTAGATAAAAAACTCGCGGCAACCAGAACCGGGTTGGTCGAAAGGCTAATCTATGGTCCAGCTCCAGATGCGACCGAATTACAGTCAGGCAGTCGTGTATGTACTCGACTCCAGCAACAGGATCAGCCAGTTGTCGATGCAGCAGTAGCCTGTATGGCAAATGGCGATGCGTTTACTCTTGATGGGAAAATATCTGCTCAATTACGCAATGCAGTAGCGGCAGAAAAAGCCTATGGGTTAACCGTACCTGTAGAGTTTGGTGGTAAAGGAACTGCTTATGCCGGATTAGCGCGTATTGAAGAGTTATTAGCGGCAAAAGGTTTGGGTGCGCTGGCTGTTGAAATATCAGGTCAGTTGACTATCGGTGCAAGTTCGGTACTTGGGTATGGCAGTGATGAACAGAAAAAAACCTATTTACCCATGCTGGTCGAAGGTCGTTTAATTGGCTTTGGATTAACTGAGGTAGGTGTTGGCGTAAACGCTAAAAAAATTCAGGCCTATGTTGAAGAGGATGAAAATGGGGGCTTCCGCTTATTTGCTGATGGTCCGAGAAATAAATTATGGATTACCAGTGCAACTCACGGAGGGCTATTAGGCCTGGTTGCACGTATTGGCAAAGGTAGTCGTAAGATTGGTTTATTTGTGGTTCAACTACCCGAAAAGGATGTAGAGAGTACCGATGATTGTGATTACGAATTTCGTTGCGAACATTCTGGGGTTGCGGCGTTTGAAGCGAATATTAATTCTCGAATTCATTTTAAGAATTTTCCCATTCCAAAACAAAATCAAATTCCAGCCGATGGCGTTGAAGTCCTGTTCTATTGTCTACGCATGGGGCGCTGCATGCTGGCGGCAATGTCAGCGGGTTATCAACGGATGCTTGCACGAGATGCCAGTCTTTTTGCGATTCAAAGAATTGGTGTAGGCGGTCCGGTCATCAAGCATGAAATCCCGCGACTGGCACTCGCAAGAATGCTCGGAGGCTCATTACAGTCAAGAGCACTGTCCTATTTATCTTTAAAGCAGGATGAAGATGGCGTTGACCTGGCGGGTTTGCGCGATCTGACGAAATCAGCAGCAGCCAATACAGGACAGGAAAGCATGATCGCCTGTGAACATGTACTGGGTGGCCGTAGCTTTGCCAAAGGGAGCAGAGTAAGTGATGCGCGAGTCAATCTGCATTTATTTGGTGTAGTCGAAGGCGAAGATGACATGATTCGTATGGGTATGGTACGTGATGTCACGCTGAAATTTGTTAATAATTATCTGTCTGGCATGATGGATGCGATTAATGCAGCAAATCTGGATGAGCAAGGTCAGATGCTACCAGCCAGTGAGAGAATTTTACGCATTGGTCTAGATTCCTTTATTCAACAACCACAGCGTTCCTTTAAAGCATTATCTACCTTGTTTAAATCAAGGCAGGTCTATCAGCTGATGGGTTGGATTGTGAGCAATGCAGCAAGTGACCTTGTCAGGTTGCCAGGTAATCTATTACCCGTATCGTGGGTGGGGCGTTATAGTGGCTTGCCAAAAGAATTAAGAAGCTACGTACGCTTTGCTGAATCACATCTGAGACAAATTCGCTGGAGCTATCTGGGATTCAGTCTGTTTTACCAGCTGGAGTTAACTCGTGCGCAGATTCCCTTGCAAAGACTCGGTTATGCGATTGAACAGTTGGTCTCTATGTTAGTGCTTTGTCATCATGCAGCCGTACAGGATAAATCACAGCAACAGATTGCATCAGTTCATGCACAGATACTGAAAGAAAAATATCAGGGAATTAAGTTATTTACCTCGGTGGCAGAGATACAGAGATTGCGTCGACAGGTATCCAATGTTGGTGATGCGATTGAGAAAGGCCAGTCCAGCCTGCTTAACGAAATCGAACCGGAGCCATTTGCGCATCCATGGGCTGAGGAGTAGCCAGAGGCCTTAAAGAGAGCGGTGATAATAGCCTTGATGGGCGTAATGACCATGGCAAGTTACCTTTTTTTCATGCATAGAAATTAATCCCGTTTGCAGTATTTGGAGGTTTTTAAATTCACTTTGGACAGATTCGGCCTTGCCGTAAGTATCCTGCTTTTCTTCAATTTTATTTCACACATCCCCTGGCTTTTTTAAATCTCGCTACACAGCGGACTGATCAGCTACTCGAAACCTTTGCAGGGCGATATACGAGTATTGATTTGCGCAGTTAGCTACGAGTTTTTTGTTGAGATGTTCTAAATTTAATGTTATAACAAATAACAAATAATAAAATGTATTTAAAAGATACGAAATGATTGAAATAGCAGTTATTAACATATTAATAATTCAATAAATATAATTATATACAAAAGTACATAATCAATAGTTAATAAAATTTATAAGTATTTGAAAAATAGATATAAAATACAATCAAATTTATATTAGAAGACGTTAATATGTGCCTTAATATCTTAAATAAAATGATTAGAATGAGGTGATAAAGTAAAAAGATAATAATGTTAAAAAAGTACAATATAATGATAAGGCATAACATAGATATTTTACTTTCTCAGGCTTAGCATGTTCGTCATATCAAGTTGTTGATATGAGAGCCTTGTAATGTCTTTGTGACAATGCCGATTTCAATTGCCATCTTGTTTACAAGCATAAAGGGCGTATGCCCAAAAAATTAATCTTTGAGGAAACCGATATATGAAAATCAATTTTCGAGAGGGTCAAGTACCTTCAAACACAGGAGCTAAGCGAGTTAATATAGCCCTTGCTAGCGCGATTGCAGCACTGTCAATTTCTAGCCAGACATTTGCAGCTGGTGATGCTCCTGCCATCACGGTTTATGGAAATCTGGATACAGGTATTGAATACCTGACCAATGTAGATTCAGGTAAAGATACTGTCATCCGTATTCCGGGGATCACTGGAACCATGGCTTCCCGGCTTGGGTTTAAAGCCAATAAGGATATCGGTGACGGATACAGCGCGTTTGCAGTCATGGAGCTGGGTGTTAGTCCTGATGATGGAACCATTCGACAGGGTGGACGTATTTTTGGTCGTCAATTGAATTTTGGTATGCAAACCCCCGCTGGCCGCTTCGCGATTGGTCGTCAATACTCACCATTTTTGTTTGCGACTGGAGATTTAATGGGACCAAATATTTATTCTCTTGGCTCTCTGGACGCGTACTTGCCTAACGCTCGTATGGATAACTCGATTTCCTGGAGCAACAAATTCGGTGACAATCTGTCTGTTGCGCTGGCTTACTCGTTTGGTCGTGATACTACGGGTGCGGTACCTCTTTCGGGTACCTGCTCAGGTGAGGAAGGTGCGCCAGGTCCTGCTGAGGTAGATTCATCTGCCTGTAAACAGGTAGCGGCAACGCTGAAATATAAGGGTGATGGGTTTAGCATAGCTGCAGGAATTGATAAGCAAAATGGCGGAGCAGGTGCTGAAGCTTATTTTTTTAATGGCTTAGATTTCTCGTCACCAGGCCATGGTATTGACATGAGTGATTCAGGTGATACTGATACAAGGACTACTATATCCGGCAGTTTTAACCTGGGTGCTGCTACCGTTGGTGTTGGTGTGCTCAACAGAAAGCTTGATACAGATGCCAGAAAAATCGAGTCAGATACGGTTTATGTGAGCGCAAGATATAAAGTTAGCCCGAAAACAACTGTCAATGCTGGAGTTTACAGTATTACCAATGATGACCAGGATGCGGATGCAACTCTAGCTGTAGTTAGAGCAATTTATAACCTAGATAAAGGAGTGGATTGGTATGCACAGGTTGGTAGTATCAGTAATAGCAGTAAAGCCAGTTATGGCTTGTCTCCAGGTGCAAACACGGCTGCTCCAGCGGGAGAAAGTCAGACTGGTGTAATGGTAGGTTTTCGTTACAAGTATTAAATTGTAAGTTTACTGAAGTTAAAGTGAAAACAAAGGCTGACTCTTATGTCAGCCTTTGTTGTCTTTGTCATCAAAATATATTTGGGCCAAAGGGTGAAATCTGAATTTAAAATTGCTTTTTACAGAGATCCTAAATCCGATTGCTTTCTTGCCAGGTTAAACGCTACAGATCCCTCTTAACAACGCCTCGGTTGCATTAAGCATCAGACTGTCGATATTGTCGGGCTGAGACAGCCAGGACTGGATGAAGATGCCGTCCATACCACCCACTAACAGATAGGCGACGGCCTGCGCATCCACGTCACTTCTGAATATTCCTCTGGTTTTTCCCTGTTCGATGAATCCGATGATCAAAGAGCGGTACTCGTCGTACATTGCTGCCAGGTCTCTGGCATAGTCGTAACGCATTCCCCTGAGACTGGCAGCGGCCCAGAAATCGAGAAATAACGGAACGAATTCGCGATGCTGGATTGCCACCTCAGCCCAGGTGGCAGTGATGCGACGAATCTTGTCTGCCTCATTATCGATACCTGTGATCGCTTCAATCACCATCTCTCCGGTCATTCTTCCAAACCAGCGGAATACCTCACCGAACAAAGCCTCCTTGTTCTCAAAATAGAGGTAGAGCATCCCTTTACTGACCCCGGCACGTTGCGCGATTTCATCCATAGTGGTGGCCTGGTAACCGCGTTCTGCGAATACAGCTGTGGCGGTTTCCAGTAGTTCCGCCTGCCTCAATTCTTTGTCGACCCTTTTTGCCATATATACCTCAAATCTATATTGACTGACCAGTCAGTCATAGTTATGATAGATGACGTTGAGAGTTTCGTACAGACTTCATTACATAAACGTAATAGAAGAAAGAGATGCTAAGGGAGGCAATATGTACGTTTACAGAGCCCGGCTTTGGGGTGTACTTAAAGCGATATCGTTTTTAATTCTGTGGCTGGCCGTGATGTTCCCGGTACAGGCGATGGAAGTGGATGAGCTGATTCGCCACATCGATAAACTCTGGCGCGGTGAGACTTCTCTGGCGACCATGAGTATGACGGTTAACACCCGTCGTTATCAGCGCAGCATGACTATGCAGGCGTGGTCACGGGGCAAGGACTATTCTCTGGTCGTGATCCGCGAACCCGTCAAGGACCGTGGCATCGCCACCCTCAAGGTAGAGGAAAATATCTGGAATTACCTGCCCAAGATCAATCGCGTTACCAGAGTGCCTTCGAGTATGATGTCCGGTTCATGGATGGGTAGCCACTTCACCAACGACGATCTGGTCAAGGAAAGCACCTATGAGGATGACTACGACTCCAGCATCACATTTGAAGGAGATCGCGATGGCAAGGCAATCTATGAAATCACTTCCATTCCCAAACCAGATGCGGCGGTAGTCTGGGGTAAGGTGGTCATGGAGATCGAACAGAAAAGTCTCGCACCTTACCGTGCCCTCTATTATGACGAAGAGTCAATACTGATCCGCACCATGACCTTTGATCAGATCCAGCAAATCAATGGACGTGCCGTGCCCATGCGCATGAGCCTGCAACCGGAAGACAAACCCAGTGAATCGACGGTGATTCTCTATCAGTCTATCGAATTTGGCGTGCCACTGGAGCCGTCATTCTTTTCACTGCAAAATCTAAAAAAAAGGCGTTAATTCCCAAGTCATGAAGACAGCTGTTAACAAGCACCCCTTCAGTCGTCTGCCGATATTGCTGTTCATCGCCTGGAGAAATATCTGGCGTAACCCTATGCGCAGCATGCTGACGATCTCAGCACTGGCCGGTGGTCTGGTGATGGTGGTTCTGTATGCCTCTATTCTGGAAGGTATGTCACGCCAGATGGTAGAGTATGCGACCGATAAGAATACGGGGCATCTTCAAGTGCATCGTCAGGCATTTATTGATGATCAGGATCTATACGCCACCTTGCCCTGGTCATATCTGGACCGCTTCGAGCACGACTTTCCTGCTATTCATTTTGCACCGCGACTTTATGCTGCAGGACTCGCCAGCTCTAACACAACTTCAACGGGTGTTTTGATTAAAGCGATAGACCCACAGCGGGAAAGGAATGTGACTTCTCTACTTAAACATGTGCGCAAGGGTGTGGTCGACCTGGGCGTGGCGGATACCACTGATACAGGTCTGACTCGCTATAACATCGTCATTGGTACACAGTTGGCGAAGAATATGAATCTGGGTCCCGGTGATGAACTGGTGCTGGTTAGTCAGAGTGCAGATGGTAGCATCGGCAATGCGCTCTATCGCATCGCTGCGGTACTTAAGCCGTTGGAACCAAATTTTGATCGCATGGGTGTTTTGATGTCGATCGACGCCTACCGGCAACTGATGTATCTGGAAAGTGGTTTTCACGAGCTATCAATCAAGCTGGATGATATTGCAATGCTGGAGCAGCTACAGCCAGAACTGGAAAATAAACTGCAGTCACTGCAACAGGAGCAGTCATTAGAAGAACTTGGCGGTGCAGCCGTACTGCGCAACTGGAAGCAGCTCAATCCTGCTGTTTTTGACATGTTGCAACTGAGCAGATCGATGTTATTGTTTATGGGCCTGGTGATTGTCGGCCTGGCTTCGCTAGGTATGTTAAATACCATGCTGATGGCGGTACACGAGCGCACCCATGAGTTTGGCATCCTGCTTTCTATTGGTATGAAACGTCGCTGGTTGCTATTGATGGTGATGCTGGAATCGTTTTTCCTGGCGCTTGTCTCGGCAGTGATTGGTTCAATCCTGGGTACATTACTATCGCGCTATTTGCAAAACCACGGCATCGATTTTAGCTCCAGTATGCCCGATGGCTATGACTGGGCGGGAATCGCCTTTGAACCTGTGATCTGGGGTTATTTTGAAATAAGCCATATTATTCAAGCCAGTCTACTGACGCTGATTATTAGTTTACTGGCTTCTCTCATACCCTCCTGGCGCACCATACGACTCAAACCTGCGGAGGTGCTGCGATGACACCACGGCACAGTCAAATGCCGCTCTCGCTTCTTATGAAGCTGGCCTGGCGCAACCTCTGGCGTAACCGTAAACGTACCGTGATCACACTTAGTTCCATCGCTATTGGTTTTGGTCTTGCGGTGTTTTCTATTGGCATTGGTGATGGCAGCCACAATTCGATGATCCGCAACGCGATTAAACTGGGTGAGGGTCACCTTGCTGTACAACCGCGAGGCTATCTGGAGGCACCAGCCAACCATAAGTACCTGGCCGATGGCCGTAGTCTGCAGGCGAAACTGAACAAGCTGGGTATTGCAGCCAGTATAGAGCCGCGCATATCGTTACAGGTGCTGGCGAGTACTGCCAACAATTCTGTCGGCGCTGCGCTTGAAGGCATGAGTGCAGTTAAAGATCCACGAGTCGTAATGCTCAAGCCCAAGCTGATTCAAGGTCACTGGATTAAACCGGATGATGAGCGGGGTGTGGTGATAGGTGATGGCATGGCACGTAAGCTCAAGGTGAAGGTGGGTGGCAAGGTTGTGTTGATGGCGGGTACTCAGGGTGGAGATACCCAGGCGCAGCTGGGTCGGGTGCGAGGCATTTTTGATTCGCACGTGGACGAACTCGATGACTTCCTGGTTTTAAGCAGTATTAGCTTTGCTCGCTATTTCCTCGAAGGAGAGGGGGCCGATCCAGAGCTACAACCAGTGACGCGTTTTGCCATCTTCCTCGATGATGCTGACAGCATTAGTGAAGTTAAGAGCATTATCAAGCCTGCCATCAGCGACGACAAAACAGTAGTACTGGACTGGCAGGAACTGATGCCGCAACTGGTACAGTTTATTGTGATCGACGATGCCGGTAACTACGTCTTTCTGCTGCTGATCCTGATCATGGTGGTATTTGGTATTCTCAACACCGTGTTGATGAGCGTGCTGGAACGAACCCGAGAGTTTGGTCTATTGCGCGCTCTGGGTCTGGGGCGCCAGCACCTGCTGTTGCTGGTGTTTTGCGAATCGATGCTACTCAGCCTGCTGGCGGTGGCTATCGGCTGGATCATCGGTGGTGGTACGCAATGGTGGTTCTCGCGCCACGGTGTCGACTTCTCGGCACTGTTGGGAGGTGATACAGCCATGATGGGGACATTTATCGACCCTGTGGTTTATACCGAGCTGTCACAGGGCAGGGTGATTCAGCTGACGGTTATAGTTTTCGTTGCCACGCTAGTCTCCGGGATCTATCCGGCACTCAAGGCAGCACGGGTGACACCAGTGCAGGCATTACACACCTGAGATTAATACAGGAATATTCACTATGGCACTATTAAGATTAAACAATATTGGTAAACACTACCTGCAGGGTGAGATAGAGGTTCAGGCGCTGCATGACATTAATCTGGAAGTGGAAGAGGGTGAATTCGCCGCTCTTGTCGGGCCTTCCGGTTCCGGTAAGACCACTCTGCTGAATATTATAGGTGCGCTTGATGCACCCAGCAGTGGCAATATTCACCTTAACAGCACCGATCTGACATCCTTGAGTGAAGCAGCATTGTCTGATTTTCGCCTGTTCCAGCTGGGCTTTATCTTCCAGGCCTATAATCTGGTGCCAGTGTTGAGTGCGCTGGAGAATGTTGAACTGGTGATGGTGTTGCAGGGGCGCGAGTTATCTGAACAAAGGGAACGCGCCGAACACTATCTACAGCTGGTTGGTCTGAAGGATATGATGCATCGACGTCCCGCAGCACTGTCCGGTGGACAACAGCAACGCGTGGCGGTAGCGCGTGCGCTGGCAGCCAACCCGCGCCTGGTACTGGCCGATGAACCGACTGCTAACCTCGACTCGGAGAATGCCGGGGCGCTGCTCGACATCATGCATAAGCTCTCCAGTGAAGAGAAGACTACCTTTATCTTCTCCACCCACGATCCACGGGTGATGGAACGCGCAGAACGCATTATTACCCTGCGCGATGGCAAAATCGAAACTGATGAAAGAGCAGCGCAAAAAGCAGATGCATCGATCCATTAATCTGTTGCTTATTGTCTTTGCGTTGCTATCGTTTAGCACGGCGCAGGCGCTACAACTGACAGGGCGTTTTTCGATGCTGGGCACAACCGCGCAGGCTGATGCGGGCGATATGGGTTATTTCAATGCCGATAATAGAATACTCAGTGCCGATCAGCAAAGCCTGCGTCTGATGCTAGATGACAGTAGCGAACAGGATGAATGGTCAGTGCATCTGAAAATGGCACGCCAACATCTGGACGGTTACCCGGCAACTTACGCTACACCAGGCAGTCTGTTTCGTTATGATTCGGCGGCGGGAAGCTGGCTTGATGAAAACAATGGTCAAAGTAGTACGTTTATGGGTTATGAACTGGATCGAGCCGTCTATAAACGTCGCTTCGAAAACATCACATTGGCCGTAGGCCGTCAGCCCATAGACTGGGGCAGTGGGCGATTCTGGCAGCCGCTCAATATATTTGGTGCTTTCGCACCCACTGATCTAGATACCGATTACAAAGCAGGTATAGACTCAGTAGTATTTGACTGGTATCCCAGCGCATTCTCTTCACTGACTGCTGCCTATGTACTAAAGCCGCAGGATAATGATGCTCTGGAGAACAGCGGCGGGCTGTATTATCGCAGCCAGGTGGGAGAGCTTTCTGAACTTTCTCTATTGGGTGGTAGCGTACTGGGCAACTCGGTATTCGGTGCTGCATTCGAGAGTGCCTGGGGAGGTATGGGCTGGCGGGTGGAAGGGGCGCATTACTCACTGAAAGAAAGTGATGAGAGTTTTCTGTTCTGGATAGCCGGGGTCGACTATCAATTTTCCGATGGCACTCTAATTGCCGCTGAGTGGTACGACAATGCTCATGGCGCGAATTCGCAGATGGATCTTGGCGCAATGTCGAGTGATCGTTTGGTCGACTATGGTTTGCAACAGCAACTGGGCAGACGGGTATTGGGCCTGATGGTAGATCGGGATTTAACGCCGTTGTTGCATGGCAGTTATACCTTACTGGTCGCACCCATTAACGATGATAACGACAAACTGACCAGCTCCCTGCTACATCAGCTTAGCCTGAGCTATTCGGTGAGCAATGAGTCAGATTTGCTATTCTCGCTGCTGATTGCTGATGGCAAAGGGTTGAATGCCAGCAATGTGCCACAGTCTGAATTTGGACATTTACCTGATGCCATGACCCTGCGTCTGCGTTTTTATTTCTGAGAGATTGCTATGTGCCAGGAGCGGACAATTTAGCGTATACCCAAGTCATTCTGCTTTAGTAGATTAGCAAGTACTGTGATCTGACCCGAATGGTACTTACTTAAGCTGAAAACTGTCTTCGCGAGTACCCAAAGGGCATAAACTACGCGCGGCGATCTCTAAACAGTGCTGAGACCATCTGCCGAAAG
>JBNKUM010000059.1:0-19901 GCA_050298595.1 Gammaproteobacteria bacterium
CTGTGGAGTGGTTACGGCAAGATCATGCGTTATGGCCTGCGTGGTGCTGAATGTAACTCGGTAGTGATCAAGCATGTGAAGTTGCCGGATCAGGCCCGTCACCCACGTGGCTGGAATACGGATCTTTCGCATCAGCGAAAAGTAAAATCCTATCATGTGGAAAGTGCATGGTACCGGGACTGGAGTCAGTCTTGCGATGACCATTGCCGTGTGCCGCATTGCCTGGCACTTGAGGAAGATGCGGATGAGTTCCTGATGGTACTGGAGGATCTAGATGCCAGTGGTTTTCCTTTACGCAAAGGTTCTGTATCACTGGAAGAGATGCTGGCCTGCCTGCGCTGGTTGGCTCACTTTCACGCAACTTTTATGGGCAGGAAGCCTGATGGGCTCTGGTCGGTAGGTAGCTACTGGCATCTGCAAACCCGCCCCGATGAATTAGCCGCGCTGGATGACCACGAGTTAAAGGCTGCAGCAGGCACTATTGATCAGGCCTTGAGTTCAGCACGTTACCTGACCCTGGTGCACGGTGATGCCAAGCTGGCTAACTTCTGTTTTTCAACATCTGGCGAACAGGTGGCAGCAGTGGATTTCCAGTATGTTGGTGGTGGCTGCGGTATGAAGGACGTGGCTTACTTTATCGGTAGCTGCCTTTACGAAGAGGATTGCGAACGGTATGAGAAAGTCCTGCTAGATTATTACTTTGCCTGGCTTAAAGAAGCTCTGCTGGAGCGCCGAATTAATGTTGATCCTGCAGCTGTTGAGCAGGAATGGCGAAACCTGTATCCACTTGCCTGGACAGACTTTCATCGGTTTATGAAGGGCTGGAGCCCTGGTCACTGGAAGATTCACAGTTATAGCGAACGACTTGCCAGAGAAGTGGTAGCGAAGATTAATCTATGAAACTTTCAACAGACGACCTGTTAGCTTTGCAGCAAACTGCGATTTCGGCGGCAACCGAGGCTGGCCAGCTGATTGCTGAGCGGGCACATCAATCGGTAGAGGTGCTGCATAAAACAGGCGGTGATAGCCTGGCATCACAGGTACTAACTGAGGTGGATCTGGCCAGTGAGTCAGTAATTTTAAAATGGTTAAAACCCAGCTGTGCGCAATATGATCTTGCTCTGCTAAGCGAGGAAACCACTGACGACAGGTCGCGCTTTGAAAAGGATTATTTCTGGTGTGTTGACCCGCTGGACGGAACGCTATCTTTTATTGAAACAACGGCGGGATATGCAGTCTCTATTGCCCTGGTTTCCCGCGCAGGCGTTCCGCTTATTGGGGTGGTTTACGACCCAGTTACCAGCAAGCTGTATACAGCTGTGCAAGGGCAGGGTGTCTGGCTTAATGCTCAGCCCTGGCGTCCGACTTTTAATGATCCGATGCAGGGAAGGGTATTAACGCTTGTTTGTGATCGAGGCTTTTTACAAAGAAACGATTATCCACAAATCCAGCAGGCGCTTGAGGTGGTTTGTGACAGGCTGGGGCTTTCCAGTATACAGGTGATCAATAAAGGCGCTGGAGCAGTGATGAATGCCCTCTGGGTGATAGAGCATCAGCCTGCCTGTTATTTAAAGTTACCCAAGCCAGAAACCGGTGGGGGAAGCCTGTGGGATTTTGCTGCCAGTGCCGCGATTTTGAACGAACTAGATGCGGTCGTCAGTGATTTTTATGCTCAGCCATTAGAACTTAATTGTGCAGAATCCACTTTTTTGAATTATAAAGGTGTGATGATTGCCAGTCATCAGGCGCTGGCTGATGAGATTATCAAGCAGAGGTTTTAAATGAGATTGATTACCCTGTTTTTAGTTTTATTTATCCCGACTATTGCCAGTGCAGAAGATGATTTTTTAAGGGACTTTT
The DNA here is from genome assembly GCA_050298595.1 of Gammaproteobacteria bacterium. Taxonomy (GTDB): domain Bacteria; phylum Pseudomonadota; class Gammaproteobacteria; genus JACNJF01. Next base: position 1,861 of record JBNKUM010000059.1, read on the forward strand.
TTGCCGGCGAGTATCTGCTGCTTGGAAAAGCTCTGGATAGTAATAAAACCTATACCGGTAAAGTGAGTATTTATCGTGATGGTAATGCCTTGAAGTTAAAAAAAATAATCAATGGGCAGACGACTATAGCCAATGCCGCGTTGGAATCTACTCTAGGGGGCGATAGAAAAGTCCTGCGTATTCGTTATCAGCAAGCAGGGGTTAATTATGAACAAACCTGCCTGTGGCAAAGTGATCTGGATAACTATGCTCGCATCAGTTGTTATCTTTATCAGCCAGGAACAGGTACGCGTGATCCAGGGCTGGAAGTGTTGTTCTATGATCGACTGGCTGAATAACAAAAGCTGATTATAATTTTCATTTACAGGCTTCTATCTCGCAGTCAATGAGTTTCTGAGCAATAGTAGGCAGGGCTTGCATCATAAACGGTTGTATACGTGTCGGGGAATCATGAGTTCTATAGGCATACGCATTCCAATCTGCAGGATGTTGTTTTTAATACCCGAATTATCTCATATCAAGCGGAGTAGCCCGGTGAAAATGTGGAGGGCTTTAATGCGTTTTTTATTGCCAGGACTTGATCTATTTCAATTAATGAACTTAAAGAAATTTTAACTGAAAAAAAAATTAAAAATAGTTGATGCGTCTGTGCTAAAAGTACAATTTGCACTCGATGTAGAATTGGTCTGTTCGCTCAATTGTCTAAGGTACAAGTGTGATTAAACGTAAGAGAACCTCAAACAAATATCTTTTTCTACACGGTGAGTGTGAAATACATTTGCTCATCAACAACAGTTCGTATCCTGCTCTTATAGTTGAACTTGTAATAGATGAATCCTGTTAGGCAACTCTCATTATTAAAAAGGAATGAATATGAGCACGAGAAACCTGAGGTCTATCTACCAGCTCAAAATCTCTCTTAAAGGGATACGCCCGACTATCTGGCGTAGACTACAGGTGTCCAGCGTGATCAAGCTGGAAGACCTGCATATGGTTTTACAGGTTTGTATGGGGTGGTTTAACTCACATCTGTATGAATTTATTTCAGACTTCCATCGTTATGGCGTTCCTGATGAAGCAGGGTTGCCTGGGGTAAAGGATGCGGCTCACTACCGTCTTGATAAAATTCTGAAAAAGGAAAAAGATACACTGTTGTATCTTTATGATTATGGTGACTCCTGGGAGCATATTGTGGAATTAGAGGAGATTCTGCCATTTGAGACTGGTCGACAATTACCGGTCTGCCTGGCGGGTGAAAACGCCTGCCCACCTGAGGATTCCGGTGGTCCGCCAGGGTATTACTATTTTCTGGAAGTTATTGGAGATTCGTCACATCCGGACTATGAAGAAATGCGGCGCTGGGTTTATAGTGATTTTAGCAGGGAAGATTTTGACCTGGTTTTGACGAATTGTCTTTTAAGCGAGTACAGCTAACAGCATCGATGAGGTGCACTAGCTGTATGTCACTACCTGATTCTTACCTTTTGACTTCGCTTCATACAGCGCTTTGTCCGCTTTGGCAATCAGGGTTTCTATCGAGTGCTCGTCTTCACTTTGCTGCGCTACGCCAAAACTGGCGGTAAATGAAATATCTCGACTGTTGTGCTTTATGTGAATAGCTTCGATTTTTTCACGAACCCGAAAAGCGAATTTTTCAGCTTCCTCAAGGCATGACTGAGGAAGTAGCAGTAAAAATTCTTCACCGCCCCAGCGGGCTGCTGTGTCGCCCTTGCGGATAGACTCGAGTAGCATGTTTGCAGTTGCTATCAGTGCCTGATCACCACCCGAGTGCCCAAAGGTATCGTTTAACGCCTTAAAGTCATCCAGATCGAATAAGATGATGCATAAGTAGTGCTGGTATCGTTTTGAGTTTTTCCAGGCGACTTCAGCCTTGATGTGAAAAGAGCGTCGGTTATCCAGTTTGGTCAGGTGGTCAAGCATGGATAGCTGTTCTGCAGCCAGCTTTTGTTTTTCAAAATAGCGGAAGCGGTAAGCCAGAGCCAGTGCCAGTAGTGTGGCTTCGGATAGCATGCCGATTTCTGCAGCCCGAAAAGTCCATTGATTAAAAGGGATAAGGCCCCAGACAGCGGCTGCTGTTGTGCTGAGACCTATGGCTCCTATCACTACTGCAAGCAGGAAGTAACGTGCACTGGGGTTGCGGTAAATCAGGCCTGCAATACCCAGTAACAACATAATGATGGCGAGCGCAAAAACAAATACAAAGGCTGTTAATAGTGCTACCGATTGATCATGCAAGATAAATGCAGCAATAAAGACAGTTAACGCAATGACGATGGCTGAATTTACAAGATAGTAAATACGCGGAGAATATTTTTTGATATCGAGAAAATTTAGTGCAAATGTCAGTCCAGTGCTGGCGGTAAGTAGCATCAATATGGGCTGGCCCCAGCGTTGCCATTCGGTATATTGTGGCCACAGCCACATGAAACCATGTCCGGTGTATGAGAGATTTGTCACGGTAAATGTCGCCAGGTAAAGCGAATAGAGCAGGTAGCGACGATCACCAAGGCCGAAGAAAAGCATTGCGTTGTAAGCAATTAAGGCAATCAGGAAGCCATAGCCAAAACCATAGCTGTACTGGGTAAGTGTGGTCATTCCTTGCACTTGATTTTCATCGAGTAAATATATAGGAAGCACAAAAGGGTCTGGTGTCGCAACCCTGATAAAGATATCGCTGATCCCCGGGTCGAACTGCAAGGCGAATCTAAAGTTACGATTTAATAGAGGTCGTTGGGAGAAAGGGTAGTTGTCACCTACCTGATAATACAGGGTTTCGCCAGTGTCCCGGTGCTTGATATAAAGCTGAATCTGATCTAGCCAGGAGGTATCTATAATGAGAGTCCGAGCTTGTGCCTGATCTTGCTGGTTACTTACTGACAGGCTAATCCATACTGGCGCAGCGCCTATGCCGAAGGTCAATACTGAGGAGTGGGCAGGGGTAAAACGGTTTTCCTGATGTGCTGCTAAAGCTTGCTGTATGTCGAGAGCTTGATCTGATTCCTGCAGGTAATAGCTAAGCTTACCCAGTGGTTGATCATTGATAGCATCCAGATCCTGAACTCTGGGTGAGGATGAGCCAGATTCTGATGCAGACACAAGATTGAAGCAGCACAGAGAAAACAGGCTGATCAGTAGAATGCTAACGTAATATGAGCGGGTGTTAATGGTCGTGAGGCCTCTGATAAGAAATTGGTAAAGTACTGCAGAAATTCAGAACGGTTACATGTTCAATTATAGGGTTTAAAAAAAAGATTAGCTGCCTTTAACCAGGATTCTGCTCAAATGATCCCTGGACTAAACCTCATCTACCCAGGTTTTCAATGCCTGGATCTCGACTATAAAAAAATCATCTTCAAAGGTCGTCATCATGGTAGACAGACCCTGAGTACGGGTGAGTAGGTGCATGGCGAGTTGATCTGCCCTGTCAAGCTTGCCCAGTTTTTCGAATTGCTTTACCAGCCAGTTACGAAACAGGCTGAAGATCTGTGCGGCATTGTCACGCATGGCGTGCTGGATTTTTGTCAATTCCAGGCATAGCGTGCCCACAGGGCATCCGTATTGCGAGATATTACTTTTGTTGTGGGTCATCAGGTCGATGAATCGATGGATTAATTTTCTGGAATCAGACTCACTCTGCTCCCATTCGTTAAGCATGTGCTGGATGGCGCACAGGCGACTCTGGATGACGGCATCGAGAATTTCATCCTTGGTTTTGTAGTGGTAGTAAAAATTACCACGCGAGATGTTTACAGCACTGGCGATGTCGCTAAACGAGGTTTTCTCATAGCCACGCTGATAAAAAAGCTCGTCGGCTTTCTCGATAATACGCTGTTTGATGGCGTCGCCCTTGTTACCCATTACTTCAATTGATTCAACATATAATTACTTTACGTTAGCTATTAGCGGTCAACTGCGGAATCCAGGATTATGATACCCGTGAGTCGATATATGACCCACGGGTATTTGCTTATCAGGCAGTTAAGAACGGATAGTCAGTGTAGCCAGCTTCTGCTCCGCCATAAAATGTACTCTGATCGGGCGCATTTAATTCTGCATCAGATTTAAGGCGCTCTACCAGATCCGGGTTAGCCAGGAAAGGTACGCCGAAGGCAATCAAATCTGCATCCCCATTGTTGAGTGCTTGTTCGGCACGTGCTTTATCGTAGCCTACGTTGGCGATGTAGACGCCCTGGTACAGGCGCTTTAATTCGCTGTAATCAATAGACTTTTCCTGCGTCACCATGTCGCCTTCAAGAATATGAAGATAAGCCAGGTCTCTTGAGTTAAGTTGTTGAACAAAATAACTGAAATGGGCCTTCGGGTCTGAATCGCTCATCGAGTTAAAGCTGTTTTCAGGGCTTAGACGAACGCCAACACGGTTGGATGGCCAGATTTCCAGTACTGCATCCAGTACCTCGTTCAGAAAGCGCATGCGGTTTTCCAGGCTGCCACCATATTCATCTTCGCGCTTGTTGCTGCCATCACGTAGAAACTGGTCGATCAAATAGCCATTTGCAGCGTGCACTTCTATACCATCGAATCCTGCCTGTTTAGCCTGCTCGGCAGCATGGCGATATTGCCCCACGATGTCGGCAATCTCATCGCCTAGTAATGCTCTTGGAGTGACAAAAGCCTGCATGCCTGTCATGGTTGGGGTTTCTCCAGCAGGTTTGATGGCTGAAGGTGCCACCGGTGTCTGTTCATTGGGTAACAGACTGGGGTGTGAGATTCGACCGGTATACCACAGCTGGATGAATATTTTGCCGCCTTGCTGGTGGACGGTATCGGTTACCTGTCTCCATCCAGCTACCTGTTGTTCGCTATAGATTCCCGGTGTGGCCGGGTAGCCTATGCCTTCGGCAGAAACCTGTGAGGCTTCGGTAATAATCAGGCCGGCAGTTGCACGCTGGCGATAGTATTCTGCATTCAGCGCGGTGGGTGCATTGCCTTCACCGGCTCGATTACGTGTCATGGGAGCCATTACCAGATGGTTGGCTAACTCCAGATCGCCAAGCTTGAATGGACTGAATAGTGATTGTGGCATTGTTATTATCTCCTTGGGTGGTAAATTAGGACGGCTGTCCAAAAAAGTCAGCAAAAAATAATACGCACGTCCTAAAAAGTCAACGATTTATTCCGCGAGGGTGAAATAGTCAGCGAGCGATTTCGATATCCCAGGATTCCTTGATGGTTTCCATCGCGACCAGAGTACGTGAATCACGCACGCCGGGTAGCTCCTGAACAATCTCTCCGAGTAGTGCTCGGTAGGCTGCCATGTCAGCAATACGAACTTTGAGTAGATAGTCAAAATCACCTGATACCAGATGGCATTCCTGTATCGCGGGCCATTGAGTGACTGCTTTACGAAACTCGTCGAATACATTGCCTGAGCTGTAGTTGAGACTGATTTCGACGAAAACAAGCAATGCTGCATCCAGTTTGTCTGCGGGAAGTCGGGCTTTGTATTCCAGTATCCAGCCGTCGCGTTCCAGACGTTTGACGCGTTCCAGGCAGGGGGAGGTGCTCAGGCCGACCTTGTCGGCCAGTTCAACATAGGAAAGACGTCCATTTTTCTGCAACTGCGACAAAATATTTCGATCGATTCGATCCAGTTCCTTAGTCTTATGCTCATTTGCCATAAAAAAATCCGTAAATATTGAAAAATACAAATTATATTCTGTATAAAACGATAATACAGCAACAATTATTTCTGTTTAATCATTAATATTCGGTTTTATCCATTGATATTGAACTGAGGGGATCAGACATGCATGTAGTTATTCTTGGTAGCGGCATTATCGGCACTACTTCTGCTTATTATCTGGCAAAGCAGGGTCACCGTGTGACCGTTGTCGATAGACAACCTGCTGCGGCTATGGAAACCAGCTTTGCCAATGCTGGTCAGATCTCTCCCGGATATTCGGCACCCTGGGCTGCTCCTGGTATCCCCGTAAAAGCCATTAAATGGATGCTGAGCAAGCACTCTCCTCTGGTAGTTAGTCCTAAACCCGAAAGGTCAAAGATTAAATTCATTGCGCGCATGCTGGCCAACTGCAATGCCAGTAGTTATGCCGTCAACAAGGGCCGTATGCTGCGCCTGGCTGAATACAGTCGTGTCAGCCTGCAACAGTTGCAGCAGGAACTTAACCTTAATTACGATGGTGAAAGTAAAGGTACATTGCAGGTTTTTAGAACCGAGAAGCAGTTGAAAGCGGCCGCGAAAGATATCGCATTACTGGAAGAGCATGGCGTGCCTTATGAGTTACTGGATGCCGATGGCTGTGTGAATGTAGAGCCGGGGCTAGCAGCGGTTAAGCATAAAATTGTGGGTGGTCTGCGCCTGGTGCTGGATCAGACCGGTGACTGTTTTAAGCTGTCTACCGAGCTGGTAGAGCATTGTAAGCAGATGGGTGTTGAGTTCAAATTCGATACTCAGATCAAATCACTCAATATGCAGCAAAATGAAATAGTTTCAGTGACTACCGATGCCGGTGATTTAACAGCTGATAAATTTGTGATGGCACTGGGCAGCTATTCTACCGAGTTATTAAAGCAGGTGGGTATAGATAGCCCTGTGTACCCTGTGAAGGGGTACTCGATCACTATTCCCGTAACTAATGAAGGTGCTGCTCCGGTTTCTACCATTATGGATGAGACCTATAAGGTGGCGCTTACCCGTCTGGGGGATCGTATCCGCGTTGCTGGCACTGCTGAATTAAATGGCTATGATTTGAGCCTGAGTGAAAAACGTGGTGACACTATCCGTCACGTGGTATCGGATCTATTCCCTGAGGGGACTGATCTAAGTGAAGATAATCTGTGGACTGGTCTGCGTCCGATGACGCCAGATGGAACCCCTATCATCGGTGCTACTGATGTGTCTAATCTATTCCTGAATACTGGGCATGGCACACTGGGCTGGACCATGAGCTTTGGTTCTGGACGCCTGCTGGCAGATATCATCAGCGGTGTTCAAACGGATATCGAATGTGATGACCTGTCTATCAAGCGATATAGCAATACATTCGGCAGCAATCGTGATCTGGAAAAAGCACTGGTAACACGTTAATAAAATATTCAAAAAAATCATCCAGCCAGCACCGCTATGGTGCTGGCTGGTTAATTAGTCAAAAATTAAAGACTTTTAGTCTTTAATATTTCCCGTCAAAGTGATGTTTCCTCTTAAAACCTAAATTATCTTAGGTTTATTCCATAATATGCTTAAATCACTAGCGTATATTACATCCTGCTTCAGGATTGGTAGAGTTACGCCTATATTTTCTGAATCTAGTAGCTTGAAAGATAAGAGGTCAAATGAATAAAAATATCAGTTCGCGGACAACACTCGAAAAAGCATTACGCATCAATCTGGATGCGAATAAATATGGCAGTATCGCTGAAATTGGCGCTGGCCAGGAAGTAGCGCGTAACTTTTTCAGAGCGGGTGGCGCTGCTGGCACTATTGCTAAAACCATGTCTGCCTATGACATGAAATTTTCTGATGCGATATATGGTGTTCAGGAAGATGGACGATATGTGAGCTGTGCTCGAGTTAAGGCGATGCTGGCAAAGGAGTATGGTCTGGTGATTGATCGAGTGAGCGATACTCGACATAAATCTTCGCGCTATTTCGCTTATGCTGCAACTGTGTCAGCCAAGAGCTACAAAGGTAACAATGAATGCCATGCCTGGTGTGGTATTCGCCTGCAGATGTATCCCGATGCACCCGCTTCCGAAATCCTGGTCCATGTCCGTATGCGTGATAATGAAGCAGATGCCCAGCAACTGGCCTTAGGTGTATTTGGGGTTAATCTGATTTACGCCGCTTATTACTATTGTGAAGAGCCGAAAAAAATCATTGATTCCTTAACGGATAATCTGGAGCAGGGCCAGCTTGAACTGGATTCGATAGCGTTTAGTGGGCCTTATTTTGACGATCTGGATAATCGTGTTCTCAATATTCATCTTATTCGAAGCTGGAAAACACGCGCCATTATGTTTAAGCCGGATGGATCGGTTGTGGTACCTGCTGAGATGTTGTACAGGAAAAATGTACTGACTATTCGAGGTACCTTCCGACCTATTACCAGATTAAATGTCGATATGATCGAGCAGGGGTTTAAGTTTTTTACCCAGATGGAAGGCGTGAATGAAGATAACAGCATTGCCCTTGCCGAAATCTCTCTGAATGATATGCGCGGTAATGATTTGAATGTTTCCGAAGAGGATTTGATTGAGCGCGTCTCAGTGCTGAATTCATTGGGCTATAGCGTTATGATTTCGGATTATACACGTTATTTTTCACTGCGCGCCTATTTCAGGCAGTTCACTAAATTACAGATTGGAATTGTAGTGGGCATTGTGAATATCAGAGAGATCTTTGATCGCCAGAGTTACAAGGGGGTTGAAGGTGGTATTCTGGAAGGTTTTGGAAAACTGTTTCCTGACCATACGCGATTACTGGTGTACCCGGAGCTTGATAAGTCTGGAGAGCTACGCGATTATACTAATGTTGATTTACCAGATAATCTCAAGTTTCTGTATAAGCATTTACTGGATAATAACTTTATTTTTGGTATTGAGTGCAGCGATCATGAGCTGTTTAAGATTTACTCGCGCGAAGTTTATAACGATCTTAAAAATGGTCGAGGTGAGTGGGAGAAATCTTTACCAGAGGGAGTGGTAGACGAAATTGTTACTAATAAGTTTTTTGGATACAGAGACTAGACAGGTTTGATAGGAACCAGAAAAATCCTGTCTAGCGAGCCTCAGCATTTGTTCGCTGGGGCCATGGTCCAGTGATTAGCTTAACTCTCGCTCTGAGAATTCATGGATGAATTATTCAGAGCTTCCTTAAAGTCTAATGGGGCAGATGCCTGTGATGTGAGAACAATTTATCAGCTATTTTATGGGTACTATTGTATAACCAGTTTTTAAATGCTGTGAAAAGTTCTAAAATATATTTAGCACGCAATTGTTCGGCTTCATGCAGATAGTAGTTAATATCTAAATCGCCGTTTCTATCGCATTTATATTCGATTTCGTTTTCCATGTCGGGCTCCATTAAGTAGAAAAATTGATGATTTGAATATTAATATCCGGTTATCAGTTGCACAAACGATCAAATTTCAACTAAAAGGTGAATAATATTCACCCGAGGGGACCACTATCAGACGCTTACCTCCATTAAATTCGCTGCGGGTATTTGAATCGGCGGCTCGTCATGAGAGTTTTGCTGCAGCAGCGGAAGAGCTATTTATAACAGCATCGGCTGTTAGTCATCAGGTTAAGGCGCTGGAAAGTTATCTGGGCTTGCAATTATTTACCCGTAGCAATCGCAAGGTTGAACTTACACCCGCGGGTAGAAATTATCTGACTCCGGTTAAACAGTCTCTAAACGAGATGGAAGTTGCTACTCAGCATATTGTTGCTGCCCCTGAAACTGATATCGTGACCATTAGTACGGCACCTAATTTTCTGGTGCGTTTTTTGATGCCGAGATTAAAAGATTTTCAACAGAAGTATCCCGATGTTGAATTACAGTTAACGGCATCCAACGAACTGGTTGATCTGTATACATCCAATATTGATATGGCGATTTATTTTGGTCATGGCGACTGGCACGAGATCGATGTGAATTTTTTACATAACGTTTATCTGGTGCCTGTGTGCAGCCCCGAATTGTTGGCAGAGGGCATACCACTGGAAGAGCCTGAGGATCTTAAAAAACATACACTGATTCATGTCACCAAGCGTTTGTATGAATGGCCGGAATGGCTGGAGCTTGCGAAGATCCCTAACAAGGGTTTTTCCAGGGGATTACAGATATCCAGTAGTCAGTTAGCTACTGCTGCGGCGCGCGAAAGTCTAGGGGTTGCTCTTGCCGATTCCACCCTGTCTGCACGAGAGATTGAACAGGGCAAGTTGATTATGCCATTTGATATTTTGCTCGATAGTCACCGCTCATTTTATCTGGTGCATCAAAAAAACCGGCCTTTAACCTATGGCATGCGTGCCTTTAAAGACTGGTTGATTTCATCCATGCCTCAAAATCAGGGCTAAATACCAGCATGCTTTTTGTGGTGCTAAATATCGTTGCGCCTGTGTTTCTGGTGATAGGCTCGGGCTGGCTGTCGATGCGTATGCAGCTGTTTAACCACAGCATGGTGGATGGGCTGATGAAGTTTGCCACTCAGCTGGCTGTTCCCTGTCTTTTGTTTCGTGCAATCTCTACACTTGATTTATCCACTGCTTATAACTGGAATCTGATGTCGGCCTTTTATATTGGTGCCGCAGTGAGTTTTTTCAGCGCCAGTCTGATCATGTGGAAGCTGTTTAAAAGGAAACCGGGCGAATCCATTGCTATAGGTTTTGGGGCATTGTTTTCGAATTCAGTTCTGCTTGGGCTGCCAATTTCAGAGCGAGCCTGGGGCCTAGATAATATGTCGTCGGTATATGCCATAGTTTCTATCCATGCGCCATTTTGTTATCTGCTGGGCATTAGTTGTATGGAGCTGGTTCGATCCGATGGTCGATCTTTTATTGATACCAGCAAGGTGGTGGTTAAATCGATGTTCAGGAATAGTCTGATGATCGGTATTGGCCTGGGCTTTTTGGTGAACCTGAGTGGGTTGCCGTTACCGGGGGTATTGATGTCGGCTGTTGATATCCTGAGTAAGTCAGCTTTGCCTGTTGCATTGTTTGGTCTGGGGGCTGTCTTGACGCGCTATAAAATAAATCAAACACTGGGGGAGGTGGGTACTATCTCTGTGTTTTCTCTGGTTGTTCACCCTGGCATCACTTTTGCTATTTGCTATCTGCTGGGGGTGCCGGATTCTATCAGCCGTATAGCGGTTCTGGTCGCGGCGATGGCACCGGGAATTAATAGCTATCTATTTGCCAATATGTATCAAAGGGGACAGGGTGTTGCTGCCAGCACCGTGGTGCTGGCAACATCTACATCGGTTTTTAGTATCAGTGTCTGGGTTTGGATATTGAGTTGAAGTTATTTATCGATACCCAGTAATTCCACATCAAAAATTAGTGTTGAACCGGCAGGTATCTTGCCGATACTGCGGAAGCCATAAGCCAGCTGGCTAGGGATGAAAAACCGGGTTTTCTCGCCCACTACCATCAATTGCACGCCTTCGGTCCAGCCTTTAATGACGCGGTAGAGTGGGAATGATATGGGTTCACCACGTTCTACCGAGCTATCAAATACCGTGCCATCGATTAACGTGCCGTGATAATGCACCTTCACAGTGTCGTTCGCTTTTGGATGAACTGTCCCTGTACCTTTTTGCAGGACTTTGTATTGCAGTCCCGAGGCTGTGGTGACTACACCTTCAGCCTTGCCATTCTGTTCCAGAAAGGCGAGACCTTTTTCATGGGTCTCATTGGTATAGGCCTGTGTAGTATTGCTTAGCATAATGATGAACAATACAGAGGCTAGAAAAATGCGCGAGAAAAGATTTTTGTTCATGTGATCGAAATATATAGTGGTTGATTAAGGGCGAGCAAGCATAATGCAAATTTTGAATAAAATCACTCGTCACAGGCTGACTACAAAATAACACAGGCAGATAGCGTTTATGGAATCCCAGGCTGAAGCAAAGAATCCCGATATTGTTGAAAGCGTACTGATCAATCTTGCTAACGATGATCTTCAGACGTTAAAGGAAATGCTGGGTGATACCCATCCCGCTGAGTTAGCGCATATTCTTGAATCCTTACCTATGGATCAAAGGATACTGGTGTGGGGGTTGATTGAGCCGGAGATTTACCCGGATGTGCTGAGTTATCTGCACGACGAGGTACGCCTCACCATTATCGATGAGATGGAGCCTGAGCATTTCCTGGCTGCTGCACAGGAAATGAATCCGGAAGATCTGGTCTACGTACTGGATACGCTGCCGGTTGATGTCGGTGATTCTATCATTGATCAGTTACAGGGGGATTACCGCCAACGCCTGGAGATTGTGCGCAGCTTTGAAGAAGGCAGTGCCGGGCGTTTGATGAGTAATGATGTGATCAGTGTGCGTGACGACATCACGATTGCGGTGGTTCTGCGCTATCTGCGGCTGCATCCTGAGCTACCGACACATACCGATGCGCTAATGGTAGTGAATGATGAAAACCGCTATCTGGGCAAGCTGATCATCAGCCATGTGCTCACCGCGCAGCCAGAGATAGTCGTGAAAGATATTATGCAGCCGGATATTGATAAGGTGCTGGCTACTGATACCGAGCATGACATATTGATCCAGTTTGATCGACGTGACCTTATTTCCGTAGCGGTTGTTGACGATAATAATTTTCTGCTGGGCAGGATTACTATTGATAATGTGGTCGATCTGATCCGTACCGAAGCCGAACATGCATTGCTGAAATCAGCGGGTCTGGATCAAGAAGAGGATTTGTTCTCACCCATGGTGCCTAGCGCTAAACGACGCGGGCTGTGGTTAGGAATAAACCTGCTTACGGTGTTCATGGCTTCATGGGTCATAGGTCAGTTTGAAGAGGTGCTGGCAAAGTTTGTCGCACTGGCGGTGTTAATGCCAGTAGTGGCCAGCATGGGCGGTATTGCGGGTAGTCAGACCCTGACATTAACCATTCGTGGCCTTGCGCTGGATCAGATTGCACACTCCAACGTGCGCTGGTTGATCATCAAGGAAGTCGGTGTCGGTGCATTGAATGGTGCAGTATGGTCAATCGTCGTTGCACTGATCTCGTATCTATGGTTTGAGGATATGAGTATTGCAGTCATTCTGGCTTTTGCGATGATGCTGAATCTTTTGTTTGCAGCGATTTCGGGTATTTCCATTCCTCTGGTACTGAAACGTATCGGTATAGATCCCGCACTATCGGGAGCAGTGATATTAACTACAGTCACTGATATTATAGGTTTTCTCAGTTTTCTCGGGCTGGCAAGCCTGTTTCTTTTATAGTGTGATAACCATAGCGTGGCTTCAATATGAGTGAAACATTCAATTTAGATGCCTTAATCAAGCACAGCACGGAATTTACCGAACATATACAAAGCCTGCTGAAAGATCCAGCATTCTGGCCTCAGTTCATTACCATTCTGGTGGTTTTCGGTATTGCTCGCTGGATTGTTTCGCCACTTTTCCATCGATTCCTGAATTTTTTGAAGAAGTACACCTATCGAGTGAATAGCCTGAAACGGCTGTCGGATGCGCTACGTGATAACAGTGTGCCTATCGCCTGGCTGCTGCTGCAATGGATAGCGATAAGCGTAACCGAGTATGTGGGTCTTTATAACGGTGCTCTGGTTACTGTGGCGAGCTTACTCGCTGCCTGGGTGCTGATTCGACTGGCTTCGATGCTGGTCAATAATCCCTCTATTTCCAAAGTGATTGCTTTTTCTGCCTGGACCGTAGCTGCGCTGAATATCTTCGGCCTGCTGGATGGCGCTATGGCGCTATTAGATAGCTGGGCGATCAATGTAGGTCAGGTGAGATTGTCCCCTTTATCGGTGTTGAAAATAGGGCTCTCATTATGGTTTTCACTCTGGTTAGCAAATGCGTTGTCCTCCCTGCTGGAGCGACGCCTCGAGCGTTCGCTATCCACCAATGCCTCGACGCGTGTGTTAGCAACCAAGTTAACTCGTATTACGCTGGTGTTGCTGGCAATACTGATCGCACTGACGAGTGTGGGGATTGATCTTACAGCGCTGGCAATCTTCAGTGGTGCATTAGGTGTTGGTCTGGGTTTTGGTTTACAGAAGATTTTTTCCAATCTGGTGAGCGGCGTCATCCTGCTGATGGATAAATCGATCAAACCCGGTGATGTTATTTCACTGGGTACTACTTTCGGCTGGATCAATCATCTTGGTCTGCGTTATGCCTCGGTCATCACGCGCGATGGTATGGAGCACCTGATACCGAATGAAGAATTCATAGTACAGCGGGTTGAAAACTGGTCGTATAGTGATCGACTGGTACGACTCAAGGCACCAGTGGGGATCTCTTATGACTCGGATGTCAGATTAGCGATGAAGCTATGCGTGGAAGCCGCAAACAAAGCCGAACGTGTAAAAGACGATCCAGAGCCCAGGGTGCAATTAATGAGTTTTGGTGACAGTTCGGTGAACCTGGAAATTCGGTTATGGGTGGATGATCCGGAAAAAGGACGCGCCAATATTATTAGCGAAGTATTGTTAAATGTGTGGGATAGTTTCCATGAGCATGGAATTAATATTCCCTATCCACAGCGTGATTTACATGTGAAATCGGTACTGGGGGCGACAGATCTGGCTGATTTAAAAAAAGTAGCCAGAGACGAGAATGGAATGACCCCATAACTGATTCGTCAGGATGGAAGCCGGCGGGTTAAATCTTAATAATCTAGCGGAGAGATCGTAATGCAAAAATGGATGCTGATACACCCTGATCATATCGAGACGGGAAGTGCTGCGTTATTCAACGAATGGAAGCAGCAGCCGGAAACGGTATTGTGGGTGGATATTGAAGGATCGGCTGATGAGGCTGATCAAAAACTATTGCGCGATATGCTGGATTTACCCGATGCAGAAATCAAGGATGCTTTACGAGACAGACATCCGCCGAGATTTAGCGGAACTGCTGATCACCTGATGCTATTACTCAAGCCGCTCGACAGTGACTCTCACTCATTAGATTTTAAAACCCAGCAAATGGCCATTTTTGCGGGTAATAATTTCATGCTGACCCGGCATACCGGAAGATCGATTTACCTTGAAGAGTTGTGGGAAAACCCGCAGCTGGAGCAAGGCAAATATGTTTCACCATATCAACTGGTAGGCTTGCTAGCGCAGCGTATGGTAACGCGCTACGGGAGTGTTTTACTGGATCTGGAAGAGCGTCTGGATGTACTGGAAGATGAGTTGATGGAGAACCTGGACGAAACGCATATGCAGGAGCTGGTGGGTTACAATACCTCGTTAAGAAAAATGCGCAGAATCCTCAGTTATCATGTCTCAGTCACTAGCCAGTTGACACGATTTGCAAAAAAACACGATTTAGATGATTGGTTCGATGAATACGAAGATATCAGCGAACAGGTAGAAAGGTTCCATAGCCTTTCCGAGCTTTACCAGAATGTTATCAATGATTTAATCGAAGGCTATATCAGTCTGAATTCGCATCACCTCAATCAGGTGATGAAGGTTTTGACTGTGGTTACGGTGGTGTTCCTGCCACTAAGTTTACTGGTGGGTATATATGGGATGAATTTTGAACATATACCTGAGCTTAAAGCTGAGAATGGTTATTTTATTTTGCTGTCGGTTATGGCAGGTATTGTGTTTACCTTGGTGATGATATTTAGACGTATGAAGTGGTTGTGATTATAATTTCTTCCTTTAATTGTTTCGTACGCGAAAGCTGTAGTTACTCTGTAGCTACATACGAGTACGTGCACGAGTAACTTCTTTTCAACAGCTAAAAGAAGTCACCACAAAATTTACCGGATTAATTTTGACCAACTCTACTGGCCCGAGGGGTGAAGGACATGGATGCCCTGAGTCACAAAGCAGCCCCGAACAAGCCCTTGAGTATTCCGGGCTTCCTGCCGTCCATCCTTCGAGCCGCACTTTGTGCGTTCAAAAACACGGCCAAATCGCGGTCGGGCCAGACGCGACTGTCCCTAAAAGGCTAAAATCTTTGAATTCGGGCCAGTGGATTTCCTGGAAATTTTCTTATTCAATCCCTAGTTAAAGAGGCTACCTCCATAATTCAAAATGATAATCCAAAAAAAAATCAGTTTAAATACAGCTGACAATGTAAAGATTGCATTGTGGAAGATATTCGATAATGAGGTTGAAAAAATATCAGATATTTATTTAACTCATGGTACCTTTTCTGATAAATCAGTCTGTCTAAGAATCTCAAAATTTCTCGCTTCTCTAGGTTATGTCTGCTGGATTATGGAGTGGAGAAATCACGGTGAAAGCGATAAAAGTAATCTTCCATATAATTTCGAAACTATTGCTAAATACGACATGGCAACTGTTTTCGAGTATTTATTTACAACCAAACAGGTTTTGGATCTACATTGTATAACCCATAGTGGCGGTGGAATTTGCCTGTCAATGTTCCTGGTTAAAAATCAGCAGTATATCCCCAGAATTAAAACGATTACTTTGTTCAGTTGCCAGGCATTTGGGGCATGCTGTTCCCGGTCACAACATTTAAAACTATTGTTGTATAAATACGTGAATTTCCTGATTCGACGCTTACCAGGGAAGTTACTAAAACTTGGACCGCACGATGAACCATACTTTACAATGAAGCAATGGTTCGACTGGAATATTTATCGAAATTTTAAAGGAGAGGGTGGATTCGATTATTTATCGAAAATGAATTTAATTACAACGCCTGTCCTTTCTATCTGTTCGGCAGGGGATACCTTTATCGCGCCCAGGAAAGGTTGTTGGGAATTTATTAATGCGTTTGAGAATAAGAAAAACAGGTTTTCTTTTTACTCAAAAGAGGGTGGAAATCTAGAAGATTATGGGCATGGACGAATAATGTGTTCGAGGAATTCTTCGATAGAGGTGTGGCCGGAGGTGGTTGCCTGGATTGAGGAGGGGGATATTTAATTTAAGGAAGCTCTGATAATTCATCCATGAATTATCAGAGCTTCCTAAATGCTAACCCTGAACATTTAAAAGGGTTTACCCATCCGCTAATATCACATTAACTGGAAATGGTCCCATACCAAATACCAGTTTAAAAAACTCCAGCTCTTCGGCCTTAAAAAACATCTGGTCCTGGCTGCTCAGGTAATCAAATTCTTCGCGTATTCTACCTAGGTTACTCTGGATCTGCGCAGCACTACTTTTTGTCATCAGGCGGCTGGCTGTAGAAAAGGCATAATCGGGATTATTTTCATTTTCCAGACAGTGAACAATATAGCGTTTGTTCATTGATTTAATGAGACCTGATAACGGTCCATCCATACGCAACCTGATAGGCATTGGAACACAGAAACGGTAATTTCCCTCGGGTAGTAACTCAATCAGCTCTAGCTTTTCCAGTGTTCGTAGATGCAGATAAAGTCTGGACTGGTCACAATCGAGCAATACCTGAATCATGTCTATACTCAGCCGCGAAATTAACAGGATTAAAATCAGAAACAGGCGTTTATCTGAGGCCAGTTTAGCTTCAATATGTTCTGCTAAAAATTCAGGTGATTGCCTGAAGCGTAGTTGCATATTGACCAGTTCATCGAGGTTCAAACCAATAATCGAGCATATTTCAAGTAGACGACTCATTTTGCAGTCTTTCTCTTTGAATAAGCGCTTGATAGATAACTCGCTCATATTCATTCTGGCAGCAAGTTTTGCATAGGTGTAACCCCTTGCTTTTAGTGCCTGTTTTAGCAACGAGAAAAGGTTCTCACGCTGTTTGTCTTCATCAGCAGGTGTAGTGGGTTGGGCCTGGCTTGAGTGGGCGTTATCTGTCATTTTGATACCAGAATGGATTGAAGGGTATCGAAATAAGATACCTTGGGTTATTTAAATAGATTCAGGTATCAAATATAGCACAATAGATTCTTCACTATTTCAGGAGAATACAATGCTTAAAAGATTTCACATTACCTGTTATGCCGCCATAGCGGTCTTATCCATCACATCATCGGCAGCTATAGCAGCTCCAGAAAAACTCTGGAGCCTGAATGGTTTTGATGAACCCGAATCCGTATTAGCACACTCGGCTAAGCATGTGCTGTATGTTTCAAATATTAACGGAAGCCCTGTTGAGCTTAATGGCAAAGGTTATATCAGTTTAATATCTGATAGTGGAAAAATTCTGAGGCATGTCTGGGTTAACGGCATGGATGCGCCTAAAGGGATGGCAATAGATTCACAATACCTGTATGTAGCTGATATGCAGCAGTTGCATATTATTGATCACGACAAAGGAGAGTTGGTTAAATCAGTTAAAGCTGATAGCAGTGTAATGCTCAATGATATTGCCATCGATGATAAGGGTAATGTATACATCAGCGATATTCTT
>JBNKUM010000060.1:0-13498 GCA_050298595.1 Gammaproteobacteria bacterium
TTTCTGTACCGCGATGAATGGGCCTGAAGCTAAATCAGTTGACTGACCCGCTAACAATTTACGATGACGATAAAAGGTTTTACTGGATAGTCCATTTGCCAGACAAAATGCTGCCGCATTTAAATCACTACTGGCTTGTTGTTCGATCAGCTCCTGCCATTCTGATTTACTGCGATGCTTTCGTTTTCCCATCTCTGTTACCTTTTGAAAAAAGTAATAGTTTAGAGAAAGGTATTCAGATATTTTAGGTGCTTATCGCTGGACGCTTACTGCATACGGACCGGTATGTACGCTGCTGTTGGAGGGGGGGCTACTTGAGTAGCTTCCTATCCCGAATATGTGCGCTTTGTAGTTTATTATGACTTTCTAAAAGCATGGGGACAAAAATTTACTATTGTAAAAATAAAACTGATCTAGAAGTCGTAGATTAGTTTGGTCTTTCTTTTTCTAATTTGGCTCTTTTTTATTTTCAGGCTGTACTAAAAAAGTTAATGGGATTGCAAAAGGTCCCAAGATAACAGCAATCACTCTCTGAACCATATTTGGCTTTACATTCCTGGATTGTGCAATGTAGTGACAAATAATCGAGCTAACCACCCAAATTATTACTAGTACATAAGCAGCCATTTTATTTCTCCTTTAGTGGTTTCAGTATAGTTTTTAGCACATAACGTTTTGCCTCAAAGGCGAGCACTACAGCTCTCACCAAAGCGGCACAACTCGTGCCACGAGTCTTTTGGGGGCCCTTAAGCATTGTTTGCAACTAGCCCCATTAGCCAGGGAACAAATACTTTTTGAAGATAAACCAAACTTACTATGCCAATCCCAATGGCTATATACCTGAGCACATTAACCCGATAATTATATAAATATTGAGAAATAGGAGACGCTAAAAACAACCATAATAAGCCACCGCCAATAAGCCCTGATATCAAAGCTTGGGGTATTTCAAATGATCTATTCGATAACCAACCAGCAGTAATGGAAAGCAATACCATCCCCAACGAAGGTAAACGATTTTTTCTTCCTATTAATACTGATCTGATCATCTGGATCTTTCCGTATGCTTAACAGCTTAAATATGTAAAAAATTGAGGTATTTAAATACCTCAATTTTCCGGATATGACTTTTGGAATAAAAATGATATTCCCGGGATAAAATTGAAGTTTTTTCCTTTAGTTCAACAGGTTGAAAACCTTTCATCCTTTTACCCTTAACTAACACCTCGGAATATTAACTCATTTTTCCATGACATTGGTAAATTAATTTGATTCTTCAGTGTTTGTTGGCTAAATACCTCAATGAAAACGTATTGAGAACTTTAGTCATGGAAGATAGAATAATGAATGGAGTCAGCCATAGAATAGAAATTAATGAAAGATGAAGGTATTCAGGTTTAAGCCAACAAAATCAGTTTGGGAAGTGCCTTCTTTTTTTTCAGGAAACTCATCGTAGTGTAAGTATTGTATCTATCATAATAAAAAATGAGATCATGCATTTAGATTTGGAGTCTTTTTAATTGAGCCTCTAATTTTTCAATTCTTTCCAGTAGATTGAGCGCCAGCGCAACACCAGAAAGATTAATGTCGAGGTCATTTTGTAACCTGATTGCTGTACGTGCTCTTTGCAGACTAATCGTAGTAAATCGCCACTGTGTTATCTGGACGCTATGCCTTTCATAATCAGCAGGATCAAGATTAACAGGTTCAATGACACCTTCTTCAACCAGCTTTATGATCCATTCAGCAGAGCTTGAGCATGCAGTGCAAAGTTCATTCAAAGATAATTCAGTTTGATCATCAAGCAAAACACCGTTGAGTATTTTATGTTCCATTCTTCTCACACCCCCATTGCACTGCGTGGATTATAAAAGAGTTTTTGTTTCATTTTATGGTACAGCTCTTTAGCCTCATCACTTTTAGCTGGCGGTAAAGTAATCTGGAGAATCACGTAAAGGTCACCTGGAGAAGAAGCAGGTATTCCACGAGCTTTTAACCGAAGTTTGCGTCCACTAGTACTGCCGGCTGCAATTTTTAAATCAACAGGACCATTGGGTGTTGGTACCTTTACAGTGGCACCTAAAGCTGCTTCCCAGGGCGTAACAGGCAAGTTCAGATATACATCATGCCCCTCTGCTCTATAGATATTATGAGGCTTGAATTCAATCACCAGATATAGGTCACCAGATGGGCCGCTTCCTAGTCCTGAGGATCCTTGACCGCTTAGCCGTATTCTCTGCCCTTGTTTAACACCTTTAGGAATTTTAACATTCAAGGTGCGCCGTTTATAAACGACATGCCCACTGCTATCCAGTTCGGGCGTTTGCAGAGAAATACTACGAGTAGCACCCCGATAGGCATCCTCAAGGTCGATGACTATCTTAGCATGGTGATCCTCTCCACGAGCGTAATATCCACTGTGCCGACTTCTTGCGCTAAAGCCGCGGCCAAATAAAGATTCAAAGAAATCACTATATTCGGCAGCATTTCCACCAGTAAAGCCGCCACCACTAAACTCAAAACCAGCATCCCAATCAGGTGGAGGATTAAAGTCCTGGCCGGCCTTCCAGTTTTTCCGTAGTTGATCATAGGCGGCACGTTTCTCTGGATCTTTTAGTGCTTCGTAGGCCTCACCAAGTTCTTTAAAGAGGTCTTCGGCATTTTTTTCATTACTGACATCTGGGTGATATTTGCGGGCAAGCTTTTTATAGGCTCGCTTAATCTCAGTCTGACTCGCATCATTATTTAC
This sequence comes from Gammaproteobacteria bacterium, assembly GCA_050298595.1. Lineage (GTDB taxonomy): Bacteria > Pseudomonadota > Gammaproteobacteria > JACNJF01. The sequence goes on from JBNKUM010000060.1 coordinate 2,750, forward strand.
ACCAAGAATCTGATAATAATCTTTAAAGTCCATGCATGGCTCCAGATATGAGCAGTTGATTAATGAAAATTATAGACCACAATTCATAACCTAAAGTATATGCAAATAACTAGAGAAGCGAACTTTATTTATAACATCCTACTTTCGAAAGTGTTCCTGAGTGCATACGAAGCCGCATTTGGCTCTAAATCCGAAAGTCATAGATTTTTCCGCTAAGCAACTTATCGTGGGCATATTGGGAGCAATCTGGTCAGTTTTGCGTCATCTTTCTCAGTTATCTTCTACTTTCTCAGTTATCTTCTACGTATCGTTGCAAGTGCCTTCTTTACCATCGATAGTTTTATCTCTTTAAGAGCAGTATTTAGGCTAGGTTTTTCAGTTATGATCACAATTTCTGCGAGGTTGGTCCAAATTTACTTCGGATTGTCTTCCCTATGACCGACGCTGGGTTCCGTTAACATCCAATATCCTCCTTTTTTTGAAATTATCATCAATCGTCAATTTATTTTACAAAGTAAAATTATCGGATTCGATGAATATGTAAAGTATTTTTACATGTTCAACGTACTGCTTTTGTAAGTCATTGTAATTATATGATTTATTTTATTGGTCTGATTTATACGTTATATGTATATAGTAAAAAGACAGAGAAGTCTTCTGTTCTTGTCGTTTCTATCCATGTTGCTTCTACAAACCAACTTTGAGGTTAGGCACAATGAAACAAAGACAAATATGGACCAAAATATTCAAAACACTATCGCCGATGATGCTCTTATTCGTGGCTACTTTTGCAAACGCAAATTTAATTATTAATGGCGACTTTGAAAGCGGGGACCAGGACTTTATTACGGACTATGTATTGGGAATCGGGGTTGCCGATCAACGTTACAACGTAACAACAGACCCTCATCTTCATCATAGCGGCGCTGCCTCTTATGGTGATCATACATCTGGTTCCGGGCTAATGATGGCGGTTAACGCAGCAACAGACGCTAATCAACTCGTTTGGGGGCAGAGTATCTCCCTTAACTCTAACACCGACTACGAGTTCTCAATTTGGGTTTCATCCTGGACATCGACTTATCCGGCAAACCTTATATTTGATATTGGAGGGATTTCACTTGGCTCCTTTATTGCGCCATCTACAACTGCTCTGTGGGATCAATACTCGATCTCCTTTAATTCAGGTGTGATATCAGGGCCTGCTCTCCTTAGCATTATTGATACCACACGGGCCTTCGGTGGTGATGATTTCGCTCTCGACGATATCTCACTGATTGTGCTAACTACACCAAATGGGATTCCGGAACCCTCCACCCTCTTGCTATTGGGTATTGGTCTAATCGGTATCGGCTATAGAAGATTCAAGGTCGCATAACTTTACTATAGTCACACAAAATATACCCGTTTAGGTTTTTATCCACTGCAGGTTTTTTCTGCCTGGTGAAGAGGGTTCGTGGCCAAAAAATATAAGAAAATATATCACAAGGACGTGAACAACCTTTAGCAATTCCAGATGCTTATTATCCTGAAAAACGTAGTTGAGGGTAAATAAAGATAAGTACCAGGAGTAGGTGCTTTAGGCAAAAAATAACTGAAATAACTGAGGGCAAAAAAACTGGAATTACCGGGTGTAGATACAAATTAAACATCAATCTGGTATCACAGATTTCAGGATCATTTTGTTCTGAGAAGCCAGTCAGAGATAAAACAGCCAAAACAGAGAAACAAAACCCGAATTTGGGCTTAATACCCCTTTCTTTTAGCTAAAGCCGTAGCTGAATAGCTGAAGATTAAGGTACTTTCCAATAGCTGAGTGTCTATAATCTTGTATAGGTCGGTTATTTAGCTGTCACAATGATAAATCGGTCATGAAAATGACTTATGCATCACATTTTCACATATCCAAAAATAAGATGTATGGGCTAGTTGATATAGGTATATTTCTCTGGGTTGCTATTGCTCTAAAAGGGTACATACTCAAATTAGTTCAATACTGATCTTAACTGTATCAGTGGCTCAATAGATTGAGGTTTTTACGAAACCGATTTTTTTAATTATCCAATTTACGCATTCCGGAACTAGCCCATGTTTTCTTTTAATAACACTAGCAGGGAGCTGATCGAGGAAAAGGAAAAATCTTCCAAACTTAACACTCGACTGGATGAGCTTGAAAAAGCACTGCAGAGTCGAGACTACGAAATTTCTCAGTTAACGGCAGAGACTGAAAAACTTAAGAATCAGCTCCTGCTCTCCATTGGCCTATTCGCACATTTTGAACATTTTGGCCAAAGTCTGAGTTCCTTACAGGGTACCTTACAGGACTTATCCGGCATGTTGCTCACTGAAAAACAGACTGCTATTGATGCTGCTAACGAGTCGGTTTTAGCCAACGAAGGCACCGCACAACTGGTAGAAAATCTGGCTGTGGTCAAACAGACGGTTGCAGAAGCGGTTACCGATGTTGTGAATCTTAACGACCGGGTAAATGCGATTGATGATGTGGTTACGCTGATTAATGGCGTTTCTCAACAAACCAATTTACTTGCTTTGAATGCAGCCATTGAAGCAGCTCGTGCTGGTGAGCATGGGCGTGGGTTTGCAGTAGTGGCCGATGAAGTCAGAAGTCTGTCTGGCAGAACCAATTCGGCCACCGAGGAAATTTCTTCAGAGGTCAAAATGATTCAAACAGGTGCCGAAGAAACCACCATGAAAATGAATCAGATGTCAGAAGAATCTGAAAGGCTTGCAGAGATAGGGCATAAGGCGGGGGATAGCATCCTCAGGTTGCTGGAACTGTCCAGGAAAATGGAAGGGACCATCTCAGCCGGTGCATTACGTGGTTTTGTTGAATTAGCCAAGATTGATCATCTGGTGTTTAAATTTGATATTTATCAGATATTAATGGGGCATAGTCGTTCATCTGCTGCTAGCCTGTCTAATCACACCAATTGCAGGCTTGGTAAATGGTATCTTGAAGGAGATGGTAGAGATTGTTTTTCTCACTTGCCTGGATACCGTGAAATGGATGAACCTCATAAAGATGTACACCAGCATGGATTGTTGGCGGTTGAACAGTATAACCAGGGGGATTACACCACAGCTTTATCTCATGTCGAGTTGATGGAAACAGCTAGTATGGCTGTGCTGGAAAACCTTGAAAAGATGGCAAAAGCCGGTGAGACTGATAGTAATCTACTGTGTGCCAGTCATTAGTTGATTGAGATTTAATCGTTGCACTGTTGACCTTGATAAGCGATACGAAAAGTTATCAACCCGGGTAGCTATTCTTTACACTATCTAGTGTGCAAATACTTGCGCAAATAGGGTGTTAATTTCAATTGGAAAGGGAAGCAGGGAAGCTGTCGTTTTAATACCTGTTTCAAAGAAAAGTCGCTACATAGTGATTAAGCATGGGTTTATGAAACGAGGGCCCTTTGGGTCTATGGATGACATTCGCGATATCGACAAAATATTCCGCACAAAAGATATGCTGTTAGAGCTTGATCTGGTGTTAAACCATAGCTCAGATGAATATGAATGGATTAAAAAAGCGCTAGATGGGGAAAAAGAGTATCAGGATATGTATTACCAGTACGATGACCGTAGTATTCCCGACCTGTTTGAGAAAACCTTGCCCGAAGTCTTTCCAACCACTGACCCTGGCAATTTCACTTACATTGAATCCCTCAATAAATGGGTGTTTAAAACCTTTAGTAACTTTCAGTGGGATTTGAATTACAGCAATCATAAGATCTTTATAGAAATGACCAAGATTCTGTTTCACCTGACCAATCAGGGGGGGGGTGATATCCTGCGTCTGGATGCTGTCGCTTTTATGTGGAAGCGACTGGGTACCAATTGCTAAAACCTTGAAGTGGCTCATGTACTGTCACAGATGTTCAACCTGGATTCCGCAGTTGACCGCTCGCATAAGAGTGTAACCCAGTGTTTCATAGATAATTTAAATTGATGTGTCTTTTCATGCTCCTATGCATCGGCTCTGGCATTCTCGGCTCAGGCATCCTGCTTCGCCCTAGCTCCTCCCTCCCTGGAGTCGTGCTTCGCTCTATCACCTAAATCCCTTTAGGTGTCCATGCATTCTTGAAATAACAGCATCCATGCTGAAAACACCAATCGGTGTATCCTGCTACGAACTGAATTGCACGTTTGAGGCGGCGTATTTCTGTGTCGTCACGCCTTGATCTATACCACCACAAACGCACTTCAACTCGTCCAACTGCGGATTCCAGGATGATATCGGGAGTAGGAGTAGAGTCTAGCGCTGTAAGGCTGTTTTGATCGCTTGATATGATGCCTTGGGACTACGTTCCAGACTGTCAAAATCTACATGTAATAGACCGAAACGTAAATCATAACCTTTGGTCCATTCGTAGTTATCCATCAAGGACCAGAAATAGTAACCGGCCAGGGGCACACCATCGCTTATCGCTTCACGCGCAACCTTGAGGTGAGCATCAAGATAGTCAATACGGTCACTGTCATCGAGCCCACTAAAAGAAGCCATGCCATTTTCGGTGATATAGATCGGTAACCCTCTGGAATATTCCGCATGGGTGCGGCGTAGAAAAAAAGCCAGCCCCTCGGGGTATATCTCCCAGTCCATAGCAGTTTTGGGAAGAGGGCCTTCAAGCTCGGCCAGACTCGGCCAGGGGCTATCATCGAAAGCGATGTTTTTACGCGTGTAATAGTTAATGCCAACCCAGTCAACAGGCGTACTTATTGTGTTTAGATCATCCTGCCAATTGGCAGGGAGATGAGGTTCAATGCCTGCTAATACATCGGCAGGATATTCCCCACGTAGTGCGCCAGAGATAAAGAAACGGTTGTAGATACCATCGTACAGAGAGGCAGCACGTTCGGCTTCGGGCGTGTTATCGGCAGGGTTGGCGTATTCCATATTAAACACGGCACCCAGGTTATTGATGCCGAGATCACGCATGGTTTGAATGGCCTTGCCATGCGCCAGCATGACATGATGCATAGACTGAGCTGCTGCTGTAATATCGCGCAGTCCTGGAGCGTGATAGCCCATATAATGCGAAAGCCAGGTCACACACCAGGGTTCATTGATCGGTGCAACACTAAACATGCGGTCACCAATTCGCCCCATAATGGCTTCGGTAAAATTGGCGAACCAGTCCGAGATATCGCGATTACACCAGCCGCCCTGTTTAGCTAACGCAACAGGTAATTCCCAGTGATAGAGTGTAGCGGCCGGTTTAAGTTGATGTTCAAGCATACTGTCGACCAGGCGGTCGTAGAAATCCAGGCCTTGCATGTTTACCGTGCGTCCATCAGGCATTACTCTTGCCCAGCTCGTGGAAAAACGATAACTGTCGAAGCCTGCATCTTGCAGTAATGCAAAGTCTTCTGGATAGCGGTGATAGTGATCGCAGGCCAGCGCTCCGTTTTCCTGGCGGTCAACTTTCCCCGGTTGCCTGGAAAAGGTATCCCAATGAGTTTCACCGGCGCCTCCAAACTGATGTCCCTCGATCTGATAAGCCGAAGTTGCTGCTCCGAACAAAAAACCTTGTGGGAAATCCTGGCGTGTAAATTTCATTATCTAGCTTTGTCTAATTGTTGCGTTATCATTTTGCGTAAAACAATGATTTCCCGTCGGCAAACAGATGCACTTTTGAAGGATCGGCAGTCATTCGCATATTTTGATGACGAATATCACGGTGAATCCCCGGAAGTTTGGCAATTACAGGGGTATCCTTCGATTTTTCTCGTGTCAGAAAAGCCTGAGTGACTTCACCGAGTATTTCAGAGACACCGACTTTACCTTCGAATGCATAATTTTCGGATGTGGTTGGTTGCATATCTTCAGGGCGGATTCCAATATTAATTTTTACACCCTTTAGATCTGCCGATGTAGGTATATTAGCGGAAAATATACCACCACCGTCGTCGGTAACTTTAACCTGCGTGACTTCTCCGGTATCGACGATTTCACCCGGCAATATATTCATTGCCGGTGACCCTATAAATTGAGCGACAAATTCATTTTCGGGGTGTTCGTATAATTCCAGAGGCGTTCCCACCTGGGCGATACCTTTGTTGGCAAGTACAACAATGCGACTGGCGAGAGTCATGGCCTCAACCTGATCGTGAGTAACATATACCATGGTAGACTCAGGCAAACTTTCTTTAAGTTGCGCTATCTCGATTCGTGTTTGTACGCGCAGTGCAGCATCCAGATTGGACAGGGGTTCGTCGAACAGGAAGACTTTGGGGTCACGTACTATGGAGCGACCTATCGCCACGCGCTGTCTTTGTCCTCCCGATAGTGCCTTGGGTAGTCGATCCAGATAATCGGAAAGTTGTAATGTCTGGGCAGCTTTTTGAATGGCAGCCTCTATTTCTGCCGGTGACTTTTTCGCCAGTTTTAAAGCAAAAGCCATATTCTCACGAACGGTCATATGCGGGTACAGCGCATAAGACTGGAACACCATTGCGATACCACGTTGCGCTGGAGGCACATCGTTCATGCGTACGCCGTCAATCAATAAATCCCCCTCGGTGATCTTCTCGAGTCCGGCAATCATGCGCAGTAAAGTAGATTTCCCACAGCCGGATGGGCCTACGAAAACAATAAACTCACCGGTTTTGACGTCAAGGTTGATTTCCTTCAGTACTTTAATATGATTGCCGTAGCTTTTACCGACATTGGTTAGGGTTATCTCAGCCATAAATCCTCCAGTTATTTATATTTTAATAGCAATGCAGGGTTGCCACGGCTCAAGGTGAATTACACCATCACCTGTTAGTTCGACCGTTCCCAGTTCTGCTCCAATTTGAGTCCAGTTGCCTTCAGGTAGCATGAGTGATGCAGCAGAATCAGATAAATTAAAGGCACAGAATATTTGTTCGTCGTTATTGCTCCGAATAAAGCTGGCAACATTACCGTTTGCTTGTAAAGTACTCTGTCCCCCATGCTTAAGCATCGGATTGGCCTTTCTAAATGCAATGGCTCGGCGATAGTGATGCAAAAGGGACGATAAATCCTTTTCCTGAATATCTACACATAGCGGCAGGTGCTCATCTGGTATCGGTAACCAGCTTTTAACGGGTGAAAATCCACAGTTTATAGACGAAGATTCCCATACCATTGGCGTGCGGCTGCCATCCCGACCTTTAAATTCGGGCCAGAATGCGAGTCCGTACGGATCCTGTAAATCTTCGTATTTAATGTCGGCTTCGGGTAAGCCGAGTTCTTCTCCCTGGTACAGACAGAGGCTACCGCGTAAACACATCATTAACGTTGTGTATACTCGCGCGGCTTCAATCGAAAGGTTCCAGCGACTAATATGTCGAACTACATCATGATTTGAAAACGCCCAGCATACCCAACCATCGCTGGCATCTTTAACGTATTCTGCAAATACCTCGGTGAGGCGAGATGCGCTTAAAGAATCACCGGACAGAAAATCAAACGCATAACACTGGTGGATATGTTTGTCACCACGCGTGTAATCGCCGAGGATTTTTATTCCATACTGTGAATCACCTACTTCGCCCATTAATGCCTTAGAGTCATATTCATCCATTAAGGCTCTAAGTCGAGCCAGGAAGTCTAAATTTTCCAGTTGATTCTTAGAGCGAGTATGATCCTGATAGTTATAAGGGTTGACCGATGGTGCCGTGGTCGCATTGCGCCTTTCAGGCGCTAGAGGAGGGTTATCGCGTAATAGTTTGTCTGCAATATAGAAATTGATAACGTCCAGCCTGAAACCATCAACACCGCGATCCAGCCAGAAGCGGAAGATATCCAGCAGAGCGTCCTGTACATCATGATTATGAAAATTGAGGTCAGGTTGTTCTGCCAGAAAATTATGGAGATAGTATTGTTCTCGACGTGTATCCCATTGCCAGGCGGGACCTCCAAATACAGATAGCCAGTTATTCGGTGGCGTTCCATCAGGTTTGGGGTCTGACCATACATACCAGTCAGCTTTTGAATTCACTTTATTAGACTGGCTTTGCTGGAACCAGTAGTGCTGATTAGAAGTATGGCTTATGACCTGGTCTATCATAACCTTAATACCCAGTTCGTGTGCTGTTGCTAATACCAGGTCGAAGTCAGCGAGCGAACCAAAGAGTGGATCAACGTCGCGGTAATCAGTGACGTCATAGCCGAAATCTTTCATCGGAGAGGGAAAGAAAGGTGATATCCATATTGCATCGACACCCAGTGAAGCAATGTAAGGCAGGCGTCTCACAATACCCGCCAAATCACCTATGCCATCATTGTTACTGTCCTGATAACTGCGCGGCAAAATCTGATAGATGATAGCGCCTCGCCACCATTGAGAATCCTTCAGCATTATTTAACGGAACCGGCAAGCAGGCCTCGAACCAGATATTTTTGCATGGCAAAGAATACCATCAGCGGTACCGCTATCGATACAAATGCGGAGGTTGCAAGAATTTCCCAATTGCCTCCACGCGTGCCCAGTAGCTCGACAATTTGCTTGGTCATCACAGTGGTATCACCGGTCGAATCAATCAAAAATACCAGTGCAACAAGCAAGTCATTCCAGGTCCATAAAAACTGGAAGATTGCGAACGATGCCAGGGCAGGGAAGGACAGCGGCAGAATTATTTTGGTAAAGATCTGGAAATCGCTGGCTCCGTCAACCTTGGCATTTTCGATAATGTCACGTGGCAGGCCAACCATATAGTTTCGTAACAGGTAGATTGCCAGAGGTAGGCCAAATCCGGTATGTGCAAGCCAGGCCCCCAGATACCCTTTACCTATACCGATTTCATTGTGAAACTTGAGCAGTGGAATTAAGGCCAGTTGTAGAGGGACAACCAGTAATCCCACAACAGCTGCTATTAACAGGGCGCGACCGGGAAATTCCATCCACGCCAGTGCATACGCGGCGAAAGCAGCAATCAGAATGGGGATGATGGTTGCAGGAATAGTGACCGTTAAAGTATTGAAAAAGGCCTTGGCCATACCTTCCCGGTTAGATGGATCGAACAGTACGTAATTATAGTTCTGCAAGGTGAACTCTGGTGGCGTCCTGGCGGTGGCAAAGATTCGTGCGCCCCGTTTTTTCTTAAATGCTTTGCCACTTTTCATTTGATAATCACCATTCTCCAGAACGGTGACTGTCGCCCCCCCTCTTAACTCAGCCGTATCTCCGGGCTTGTATTTACTGATTTCGAGTGAACTGGTACCCCACTTCGAGATTGTGGCGTCAGAGATTTTATCAGCCTCGAACAGGTTACCTTCAATCACGAACAAACCGTCTTTTTCAATTTGTTTGCTTGCTCCATCGGTTCGTAGTGTTAAATTACTTTCAGAAGATACTAGAGATTTCCACCATCCACTGGTTGCAATTTGATCGGCGGTTCTAAAAGAGGATACCAGCAGACCTACTGTTGGAAAGAGCCACAGGAACACCAGTAATGCCAGTGATATATGGACAGCCCAGGTTAAAGAAGATTTAGTACCAGCAATATTATCCATTAATCCATCTCCTTACGGGCGTTATACACATTCCAGATAAGTATCGGGGTAACAAGCAACATAATGATCATGGCGCTGGCTGAACCCACTCCCCAGTCATTGGCTCGAAATAATTTGTCGTACATGTAGTTAGCGAGTACCTGCGTTTCCCACTGCCCGTTTGTCATCGCAAAAACGATATCAAATATCTTAAGTACTACGATGGTGATGGTGGTCCATACGACGACTATAGTACCCATTATCTGTGGCACCTTAATCTTAAAGAACACCTGAAAGGGGTTTGCACCATCTACAATTGCTGCTTCTATGGTTTCCTCGGGAATACCTCGTAATGCAGCTGACAGTATCACCATGGCAAAGCCGGTCTGAATCCATACAAGTACAATCATCAAAAAGAAATTATTCCAGAATGGGATAGTCAACCAGGTATTAGGAGCGTCACCCCCGAAATAAAGGTACAGCGCATTCAGTACACCAATCTGATCCTGATCGATGGGTCTGGTGTCGTACACCAACTTCCAGATAACGGCTGCACCGACAAACGAAATTGCCATGGGCATGAATATGATCGATTTGGCGATATTTCCCCAGCGTACTCGATCAGACAGCTGAGCCGCAATCAGGCCAAAAATAGTCGACAGGGCCGGAACCACAAGTAGCCAGACCAGATTGTTACGCATGGCCTCCCAGAACTTCGGTTCGCCAAACATTTGCTGGTAGTTAGCGAGACCAACAAACGTTGACTCCCCACCAGGAAGTCGCTCAGTGAGTGAAAGTCGTAATGTTTCAACTACGGGATAAGCAAGGTAGAGACTCAGTGCGGCCAATGCAGGAAATAGAAAAAGCCAGGGGCGTACCATATTTGCCCTGGTTATATTTCTACCAGCATTGATACCTTTCGCTGGAAATATAACTTTATCGAGCACCTGGTTGGCAGTATAAAAATAGCCAACGCAACCGCCGACTCCAATGATTATTGTTAGTAAACCTTGTAGTGCTGGATGCATCGCTTTCTCCTATATACTGCCTGTTGGTAGTGAATAAGTGGAAAAATAAACCAATCTTAACTTCAGGTTATTAAAATACTATATGTGCTTAAGCGAATCAAAATATGTACCCGCAGACTCCATAGCTTTGCAGTTTTTCATCAGGAGTATGCGGGTACTTTAGCATCAAAATGCGTAGTTAAAACGTACCTTAACGCCGGAAACATCTTCACCCACAGAAGCCGCGCCCGTTACTGA
>JBNKUM010000061.1:0-5382 GCA_050298595.1 Gammaproteobacteria bacterium
GGCTAAAATGGCCGATACTCCGGAGACTTCAGACCATACCGCCATTAAACATCGCATCCAGCATCACCAGGACAAGGCATCACAAAACCCTAACCAAATACACCAACAACCCGAAGGGCTATTACCCTTTATCGGATACCCCAGAAAGGGTCAGCCGGAAAAGGGATTGCCCTTTCGTTACACCGATTATCTGGAACTCATCGACTGGACAGGCAGAATCCTGCGGGAAGACAAGCGTGGTGCAATACCCGATGACAAGCCAGATATACTGGTTCGCCTGAACCTTGATGTAAAGCACTGGGCTTATCTTGCTCAAGACTTTGAAAGCCCTTTCAAATCATTGGTAGGTACTGCCTACAAGATACGCCAGGTCTGTAAAGAGACAGGGCGTTGCTGGGTACATGGCATCAGACGCTGTGCTGATGTCTTTCCAGAGACTTAACCAACCCTTCTCTCCTAAAATTTCAAAATCCCACACCAGAGCATCCGCTCAACGGGCAATTATGCTTTGGATTTAGCCGACTAGGTTGTATTCGGCTAAATCATCGACATTAAGCTAGATTTTAATGCTCTCGTATTCAACCTTTGTGCAAAAATTTAAATGCCCCGATTACTTTAACCCTATTCTTAAATGTTGGGTGTCTTTTATGTACTCTCTTGTCGCCAGTAGTGTTTTCTAGGTCTTTGATTTGTTGCTCTATCTTCTGATACTCAGGGTCATCTTTCAACGACTCCGCATTACTTCTATTAATCAGTTTTACTATTTCGGGAAAGTCTTGACCGATTTTTTTCATTCTTTCATAGTCTTCAATGACTATACGCCCAGTACATTTAACACATAAAGCATTCTTGAGCGTGCCGCGTAATTCTGTATCTTTTAACGTTTTATCATTTTCGATGTGAGCTAAATCCAATAGATACCCGGACGATGAAAGTTCGACCTCCAGATCTTGCAGCAATGAGTGATAGGGTTTTATTGTCGTTCTATCTTGTTCCTTCTCTTGAGTTGTCCCACCTGCATCGTGTTTGAATACTCTAAAATCGTAGTTTCTCTTATTGTCAGAAGTCGAGCCTTTTTCAGATTGAGTTTCACGTAACTCAACAACGCCGCCTGTAAGCTGACTATAGAGAGAGATGACTTTATCTAGGTCTACATAGAGATAATCGTATAAATTCAATGCATATTCCTTGTGCTATTTGTTCGCCTAACGGCAACCATCAGCGGCGCGCGCCGTTGGCGCGTCCGCTGGATGGTTTTGTTATGCGATATACCCTTGATTGATCGCATAGTTTGCCATCTCGATATCATTTTCTACCGAAAGCTTTTCATATAGTCTATATCGATAAGTACTAATTGTTTTAGGTGACAATGAAAGCATATCACTAATTTCTGAAGTTTTTTTTCCGGTTACAATCAGCATCATTATTTGAGTTTCTCGTTGTGATAACATCTTAGGGATGTTTGATGAATGTTTACTATTTGAAAAACTTCTGCGAATATCTTCGGATAAGTAGATTTCATTATTCTGTGTTCGTGATATCCCATCACGCAATTCATCAGCAGGAGAGCCTTTAGAAATGTACCCCCTAGCTCCGGCATCAAGAAGTTTTTGGACGAACATCTGATCGGAATGGACAGTTAATACAATCACGATGAGATTAGGTTTTTTTGCAATTAGTCTTCTAGTTGCCTCAAGTCCTCCCATTCCCGGCATGTTTATGTCCATAAATACAACATCTGGATTCAATTCGTCTACCTTATCAATAGATTCCTCGCCTGTTGACGCTGTTCCGGCGACGTTGTAGCCCATTTGACAACAAATATGTTTAACACCTGATAATACCAACTCATGATCATCAACTAGTAGAAGGCTTGCATTTTTAGTGGCACTATTTTTGTTTATAAGTGGTGTATATGGATTCTTTTCACTAAAACGAGCGCCTTCAACCAATAATGTGTCACGTAATTCACTATTTATCTCGATATCGTTTACATATGCCCCTTCCAGAATTGCACCTATAAGGTCTGAATCTATCAGATTAGCTTTTGATAAATTTGTGTTTCTTAGTATTGCATTATTCAGATTGGCGCGAGTTAGAATAGCCCCCTCTAAATTAGCACCTTCTAAGTTTGCTGAACTAAAATCAACCTCATCAAATCTGTAATGTGATAAATCTTGTCCAGAAAAATCTGTCTGAGAAAGATCCATTCCTCGAAGATCAGTCTTGGGATTCAAACCTGCCAATTTTAACAATTCAATAATATTATCTGTTTGTTTAGAAAATATTTTACTTATTAGCTCTGATAGCTCGTCTTCCTTATACATGGTTATCGCACCTGAGTTCGGCTGCACTTACATAAGGGTGAAATATTTTTTTTAACAAAGCATGCCAGATCATAGCCTTAACAACTGCTCGTTTGTTAGCCGTTGTCTCATTAGGCCAAAAACCATCTGAGGCAGTTATTTCGATATCTCTTGGAAGTGCTTTTATAAATGCTTTTACAATTGCCGGATAGTTGTCAATTGAAACCAAGCCTAAATGCTCCTCCCGGAGGCAACCTATCAAATATTGAGTTCCGTCTTCTCTTTTGAAGTGCCATTCTGGGTTAGTTTTATCACCCGATGCGCTAATCAATGCTAATAACGTATTGAACTTATCGACAGTTTCGCTAATCTTGCTAGATTCATTAGTGCTCTTTGCGGTATGACTAAGTTCGCCAGATATAGATTTAGCACTTGCTTTTCCAACTGAAGCCTCTGAATGAGACGAGGAGCTTGCTGTGTTATTCCCAGATTTAAATTGTCTTTCCACCTCTATTCGCTTAGGTAATTCGGCGACTAAATTTCTATCACCGAATGGCAAAAAGCATTTATCAAGCTCTAGTCTCAATATCGCTTTTTTTAGAGCGTAACGAATATGCCCGCCCAATACATCCTTGCCTTCTTCATTGAAATTCAAAGTAATTGCTATATTGATTCGGTCTTTTGAATAGTGTTTTCCATCAAACTTATCAATTAACACGCAATTTGGGCTGTTATTTGTAACTGAACTTGTAAATCGTTTGGCCATAGTCGTTGATCTTAAATTTTTACAGCATAACGCCACGCATAACCGGACGTGAAAAGCGAAGCGCAGCGCAGCTTTTTGCGGTCCGTGTTTATGCGATTGTTAGCCATTTCTAGTATTCTACTCTCGCCTCTGCGAGTTTTTTGAACGACCGATAGTTTTCTCTCAATACATCATTTGAAAGACTCTCAAGTTCCTCTGTTAGCTTATTTAAACCGGCTACAGTCGCATGCCCTTCTGAGAACACTTTTCTGTGGCCATCAGGAACATCAATTGAATTTCTTAAAACTGAATCAGCTTGTAAATTATGACAATAGTCTAAACACGCTGCCAATATCCCTAACTCGCTACCGTGAGGCAGATTAAGCTTATAATCTTCCATATTGAAGGCTATTGAAACAATGTCGTAACTTGATAAGTCTATATTTTCTGAATCATATTTCAGCGACTTCATCAGGCGGCACGCTTTCCTTAGCCCGCCTGACGTTTTATTGTCTTTGTGTTCTATCCAAGCATTGTGAAGAAAAGGGGTGTTTGCTAGCCGGCAGGGAACCGATTTATCAAGTATCTCCACTCCTTTGTATATTTCTTTTCCTGTTTCCGTGTATTTATTGGTGTGATACCAGTTAGACGGAACAACATCGACCTTTCTTGTCAGTGAGCCACCTTCTATTGAAATTGACTTACTACCTTTCTTATCTACTGTGGCTTTCGGAAACGCAAGCTCTAAAGAATCCTCGGATTCTTTACGAAGATCGAGCAAATCTTGAATTGGGTTCCCCTTGTAAGGTGACTTTGGTGCCTGGGGCTTTTCTAGAGAAAAGTACTTTTTAATTATTACCAGAAGATCAATGTCGCTTTTGGCTTTGATATGTGTGTCATTCGTAACAGACCCTTGATATTGATATTCGCACTTCTCAGTCAGCCTGCTTTCGAGTTGACTTCTAACTCGTTCCGCTTGTTTGTACGTATTTATTGTATATTCAGGATCAATAGGCTGCATTGCGCCGATAACATATTTAACCGAATCTGATTGTTCAATGTTCCGATATGACTCATTTAATAGCTTTGCCTCCACTATATCGGGGTCATACCGTCGCAGATTGAGCCTATCTAGCCGTGACATTATTTGCTCTCCTTAGTGAGATTCATGGTTCCAACAGTCGTTCGATGTCTGTCTGTATAATAAGAGCCCGATGCTGTAGATGTGTCTTCGGAAAATAGAAGCTCGGCGGAACCTGAGTGGTTCAGTAAATCAAGTTCATTTGCATTTGGATTATTATTGTATTGATACAGCAAACGATAACCAACACCATCTTCATGGAAAATGCTTGCTGAAATGCTTTTGGATTCGGACTGTGAAGTCTTTAAATGAATCAGCATCTTTGACCAAGACTGCGTAATCGTTATAGTGGCATTCCACTGGTAGTCAGCGGTCTCCCCATTTTTTAATGCAGTCTGTCCTTCGCAAGCCCAACTACCATTAAGATCCGGAACCAGGAGAATGCGCCTTAGGCTATCTATCCTCCATAAGTATTTATTAAACAAAAAGTACAGCCCAGCAAATATAGCAAACACTGGAACCGCAACTACTGGAGCAGAACTCCATCCTGTGTTTACCTGCAAATAAGAGACAATCTTGTCAGCCAAGTCTTGGAGTAGTGGTGCCGTAGTAATTGCAATCAACGCCAAAAAGAAAAGAATCTTTTCTTTCGGGTGTTTATCAATTGAATAATCATGCATACAAGCGTCCTTTTGTGGTGGCTAACAGTTGGAATAACCCGCAAATTGCGTCATATCACGCAACGGTGTAGCTGTATTTATTCGCGGTTTATTCATTTATTTCCCTTTTATATCAGTTACTTAACGGCAACTTTAAACTGGTATTTCAGGTTCCAGGTGTTGTGAAAATGACGCAACTTGCGACATATCCACCAATTGATAACCATATATACCTCACAGGGTATTCTGAAATTACCTTGTGTTTCAAATACTTAAGCCAGGATTTGAGGACTGGAACTTTAGCACCCCTGTAATATTAACGCAATTTTCCATGATATTGGAACGAGAAGCCTGAAAATTAAAGTTACACACTAAACCGGGTCAGATCAGAATGGCACTTACTTAAGGCTAACACGACGTCATTGCGATGAGCTTGCGACGTGGCAATCCCTTTCGGCAGATGGTCTCAGCACTGTTTAGAGATCGCCGCGCGTAGTTTATGCCCTTTGGGTACTCGCGAAGACAGTTTTCAGCTTAAGTAAGTACCATTCGGGTCAGATCACAGTACTTGCTAATCTACTAAAGCAGAAT
>JBNKUM010000062.1:0-106047 GCA_050298595.1 Gammaproteobacteria bacterium
ATGCAGTACGAGAATCTATGTTTTGGCATGGTAAAAACCCAAATAACTATGAAGTTAATTAAAACTCATAACAAAAACCTCCACTGGAAAAACAAAAGCGTCGCTACGCTATACTTTTGTTTCCCAGTGAGGTAAGCGTTATGCATACAAAGGATATTCGAAATGGCTGAGCTAGTTGCAGACTGCCCTCGATGCGGGTCAACCAGAATTACCTTTGACCTTCTTAGTTCAATACACACGATCACTAAATACAATTGGCAGTATTGGTATGAGGTATTTGCTATTTGTCGGCAATGCCACCGATCTACTGTATTTGTGCTAGCCGATGACGTTGATGCTGACTACAAGGAAGTTCATAAGATAGGCCTTATAAAAATGGACCATGCCGTTAACCGATATGTTCGAAACGAAGGATTTATTACATTAAAAGACAGGGCCGAGACAAAGCCACCAGATTACGTACCAGAAGAAATTGAAAAAGTATTTAGCGAGGGAGCGACTTGTTTAAAAGTATCCTGCTGGAACGCAGCGGGCACAATGTTCAGATTGTGTATCGATCTTGTAACTAGACAAATGCTTCCCGAACAAGATACAGAAGGCCTTAATCAGCGAGTTAGAAGAAACCTAGGGCTTCGATTACCTTGGCTTTTTGACAACCAGCTTTTACCTGAAAGTTTGAGGGAGTTATCTACCTGTGTTCGTGAAGATGGAAATGATGGTGCGCATGCAGGCACACTCGGAAAAGAAGATGCAGAGGATCTATTGGATTTTACGTACATACTTCTTGAACGTATCTATTCCGAACCTGAAAGAATTCGTCTGGCCGCAGAGCGAAGAAGAGCTCGGAGAGATCAAGATGCATAACAATGGGCTTCACTGGATTCGCTCACTTCGTTCGCTCTCCAGTGAGCCCGGGCGTTAGGGCAATCAGGAAAAAATATGAGCAAACAATCACTGGAAGACAATATTTTTAGTCAGTTTCTGGCAATTGATTTGTGTATAGAAAAGAATCTTTTATTACCATCTCTGATTCTAATTTATAGCGGTATTGATGCACTTGCATCTTTAAGTCTTCCAAAAGAACGAGAAAGAGTAAAGAAGGAAGACTTTTGTAAGTTTTGCGTTGACCATCTATTGCCGGACAGTAAGCTGAAATGTAGTGCTATAGATTTATACGCAGCAAGGTGCGCAACTTTGCATAAAGGTACAGCAGTATCAGACCTTAGCCAAAGCGAAAAAGCTTCAGAAATTATTTACCATATTGGAATTGCCGCTGAACTCCAAGGTGATTATCAAAAAATCATAGATGAGAAATACCCAAAAGATGTAATTATTGTTGATATTGATGATCTTAGGAAAGCATTTAATAAGTCTTACTTTTCTTTTATTAACGGTTTAGAGGGAAATATTGAAATGATGAATGTTGTTTATGAAAGAGCGAAATATTATTTTGTTAATAGCGCTCCACTCTAGCCCTAACAAGTCGCTTCTACGGAAAATTTGTTCGCTGTCGCTCTCAAATTTCCGCAGAGCGTGGCGTTATGGCTCAAAGAAAAGAAATGAAATGAACCTACCAAGGAAAGATAAAATATTTATTGCTGCTTTGCTTGGTGCAATTACATCAACAATAATTAGTTTATGGTTAATGTATCAATCTGGATGCGCAGGAGATTTAAAGACAGGAACGTATGGTGATCCAATAGAGGTATTACGCATTGAATCAATAGAAATGCAAGTTTTGTTTATAGCAATGAATTTATATGCCATGGCTTATTATTTGAAATCAAAAGAAAGCGTACCATTGCGTATAATTGCAGCATTAGGAGTAATGGTTGCTGTATTTTTTATCTCATTTATTCCTGGCGTGTATTTTCAAGGCTTAGGGTTTGCATCATGTCACTAGCCATAACAATGCGCAGCACCCGAAGCTACAGTCGCTACTGCCGCTCACGTTACCAATGGCGGCGCGAGCCATTTAGCCGAGCGTTGAGGCTGTAGAAAAAGGTGTGGATAACTTTTTTATGTATAAAAGTGGAGCGGAGAGCTCCCTCAAATATTTTTAGCAGAGGTCGAGTAACTTGAAATTCACGTACGGACGCATTTTTGAGGTCATTTTTTATTCAAAAATTAACGCTTACCTTTTTCTACAGTCTCGTTAGCTGGTTTAAAACATGAAGCAAATCTGGGACTTAACTGAAGAAGACTTTAATAAAAATCCAGTTTGGTATTTTCCAATGGAAGGTGAAGATACAGATGAAACAAGTGTACTCTCAGCATCAGAAAGAGAAGCAACAAATTTAAATAATATGCTTCTAGTACCCGCTACTTTCAAAGAATCTAATGGCGGAGAGCATAAAGGCTTCATCTATTGGGCTAAACCCGAAATAATTGAAAATCTTCAACCTTGTATGTTTTATGGTTCAGGTGCGGTTACTTTTTGGTTTGGTATAGTTGAGCCAGAGGCAGAAGATATGAAACAACTTAACTTTCCAATTACTGTAAGTTCCTATGTTGTGTATGGCTTAGAAAAAATTGAGAAAGAAATAGAAGGCTATTATTTTATTAATCAAGCTGGTGATGTAGAGGTAAAGCATGTCGCCAGCTAACAAGGCAATTGCACACGGACGGCAAAAAGCGCCGCTCGTTCCTCGCTATGCTTTTTGCCTCCGGTGAATTGCGGCGTTAGCCTCCAATAGGGATTAAAATGAAACGAACTACAATAATTATTTTATTATCTGCACTAAATTTCTTTGCATCAGCATGGGGAGCACAGGGGTTTGAGCGTGAAGCAGCTATTACAGAATTTTATACTTCTGAAATTGATGAACATACATGTAAGAGAGTTGCCCAATTTGGAAAAGGAGAAATTACTGAAGAACAATGCAGGTCAAAATTAATTTCCGTAAATTTGGAATGTAAAGATGTCATTCGCAATGAAGTACCTGGCTACATAGATGAGAAAAGCGGTATTTTACTTATGCAAATAATGATGACTTGCCCATTTAGCAAAATATTGAATTATCCTTACGCAGTTGTAAATGGTAAACCACAAATTGATTTTCCAAAATGAACAGTAGGCTAACAATCACAGTCAGCAGGAAAAACCTACGCTGTGCTCCGGTTTTCCTCTGCTGTGGACGTTATATTTATTAAGGAGAAAGAATGGAGTCCCAGTTATTTGATGAGAGTACGGTTAAAGCTGAATGTAAAATACACAATGATTTTTTAAATTCAGTTTTAGGTTTAGTTGCTTTTACTGTTGGCTTAACTTGTGCCGGCATGCCTAACACACAGAAAGCAGCAGCGGTTTCATTGGGTGTAATAATCCCTCTCGTTATTCAGTCATTTTTTCATTTTCCGCCAACTATTACCGCATTAAGACAGCTCTATAATGAAACAAAAGATAACCATGTCAAAGAGGTTCTAAGTTATTTAGAAAACAAATATTTAGGGTATAAGTCAGTTCTTACAAAAAACATCTTGTACTGGTATGGTTTTAGCTTTTATTTAGCTGTGTTATTTTGGCCTGGCTTATCAACTTGGCTAAAACAAATATAACAAGGCCAATGTAGAACTAGAGGGTCATAGAACTAGAGGGTCAGGTCTAGCTTTTATATATATCTTATTTTCTCCTTAGCCCATGGACTAATTGGAGCTTATAGACTGCAAGGATTATAACAAACAAAAACCCCCTCCCATTTTTTTCACACTTCCGCAAAAATAAAAAAAGTTGTGCTGAAAAGAAGTTTTGAATATTGACATCTGAGGATGGGCTCTTTATATTTTTTAAACTTCGAAGGTAGGGCATTTATCGCTCCTCTACTCATCTCTATGTTCCGCTAAGGCGTTCGCAGAGATGTACAACCTGACCACAATAAAAAGAGATGTATTATGAACGGAATTTCACTCCCACTGATAGCGGCAGCCTGCCTTGCCATCCTGTTCTCTCAGACTAGCCTGGCCATGGGGCGGGCGCCTCAAGATATTGATGCCAGCCTTTCCCCGATACTCAGTACAGCGACAGAAGCGCAAGCCCCTCTGCATGTTGATGGCCGCTTTATCAAAGATACTCAAGGGCGTACGGTGCTACTGCGTGGCGTCAATATATCCGGTGACTCCAAGGTGCCCCCTTTTATGCCTATTACTGACGCTGCTATGCTCGATCCACTGCCGGGCTGGGGTATCAATACCTTGCGTCTGCTCTTCACCTGGGAAGCCTTTGAACCCACACGCGGCAACTACGACACAGCTTACATGCAATATTACGAACAGGTAACAGACTGGGCCGAAGAACGAGGTTTATATGTGATTGTCGACTTTCATCAGGATGCCTACTCACGCTACTCCAACGGAGGCTGTGGTGAAGGCTTCCCAAAATGGGCAATCTATTCAGGCATAGGGCTTAAAGAGCCGGACAATGGTTCAGCCTGTGAAGGCTGGGGCAGCAATATGATTTTTGACTTCAGCCATCACGATACCTGGCACCACTTCCATGCAGATACTGAAGGCGCCCGCACAGGCTACATCGATATGGTGCGTGCCGTCGCCGAGCGTATGTCCGACCATGCCAATGTGATTGGTTATGAATTGATTAACGAACCCTGGGGTAACGATTCTGAACTGGCCGCACTCTACAACGACGTAGGTAGCGCCATTCGCGAGCGCCACTCATCGGCCATTTTATTTGTTCCACCCCATGCTCTGGTGTCATCCGGTATGAGCGATAACAATATCGCCAAACCTGAGTTCGATAACTTCGTCTATTCACCACACTTCTACGATGCTTTTGTCATCATGTTTAAAAACTGGCTAGGCTTCAACCCTGCCGGCGCACTGGATAAAATGGCTAAACATGCGGCAGGTTGGAATGTACCATTACTGTTGGGCGAATACGGCGCTCCAGCCGAAACTCAAAACGTTGAAGGCTATATGGATGCGCTTAATGACTGGCTGAACAATGGATTACATTCCGGCACCCAGTGGAATTACACACCTGGATGGCGCGCCGACACCAAAGACGGCTGGAATATGGAAGACCTTTCCATTTCCGACGACACTGGTTCGTTGCGTGCTAACTTCCTGCCACGGGCCTATCCCATTGCCATAGCAGGTACCGATGCCACATTCAGTGAAGACAGTCGCTCACTCAGTCTGAGCTGGACGAATAATAGAAAGCTGGGAGAAACAGCGGTGTTTTTGCCAAAGGGATTTATGCAGGGGAAAAAGCTAAATACCAAAGGTAACATTCGGTGTGAAATCAATGAACAGAAGCTGACATGCTCCGGAAGAAATGGCTTCTCTGCTATAGAAGTTCACTGATCCAACAGGTGAGACGGGGAGGGTGAGCAGATGTCATTGCAGGGTTTGAGAAATATTCCCGGTTGTGCCATGTCGTTACTGGTGTGGATTTTTTATGTGTGCCTGCCCCACATTTATTTTAGATTTTATGCTGCTGCGGCATTTTACTTAAAATAGGAAAACTTATGGTCTATGATCCTGGCTCATACCATAGTCGACATTTTTTTACTTTTGGTAGTTAGTATTTGTTCTAACAAAAACTTCCACTGGGAAAGCAAAAGCGTCGCTGCGTTATACTTTTGTTTCCCAGTGAGATAGGCGTTTAGATTGTTTTTTAGCCACCGAATGAAAGCAACTCAGGTAAAACCTTTACTTCTCGTACTATTAATAACTCCGGCTATTGCGTATGCAAATGCTGGGCTCTCCATAATTATTTTTTTAAATGCTTATGCATTTTTAGTAGGGATAATTTTTGTAATTGCAATTGAGTTTTTTTATCTAAGAAAACTTGGGGCATTGTTCAATCATATCGATGAAGTCTTTGGTAATGAAGGATGCGATCACTCTCTTAAAATTACAACTGCATTTTTTAAGGAGTTACACTCTCCGCTTTAAGAAGAAAACTTTCATATCATTTGTGATTTTATAAGTTTTCTAACTCAGTCCCATCACTCAAAGCAAATTGCTCAACCCACATCACAGTAGCTCCGGCAGTTGCCATCGGCATGACTAGAAAGTTTATGATGGGAATACTGGTTAACACCATTACTCCTCCACCGAATCCGAGAGCCAGACCTCGGCGTTTTTTGAGCTGGTCTTTCTGTTGCTGGAAGGTGATGTCGTGGTTGCCCATTGGGTAGTCCATATATTCCAGTGCGAGTAGCCATGATCCGAAGATGATCCAGAGTACCGGTGAGATCAGGTTGATTACGGGGATGAAGCTGATCAGTAATAATCCAGCTGACCAGATCGCGATGTATAGCAGTTTTCTTAACTGCGACATGATGCTGTCCTTGATAATGGTAATCAGGTCGACGCCGGAGTTGATGTCTTTGCCGGTGAGCATTTCTTCAATTTTTTCCGACATAACGGCATTGAAGGGGGCTGAAATGATATTGGCAACCGGGGTGAAGACAAAGAATACGAAGAATGCAGCGAATGAGGTGAAAAAAGTCCACAGGATCCATTCAAGGAACCCCAGCCAGTCAGGCAGGAAGGAGAGTAACCAGTTCACAAAGGGTGAGAATTGCGCATAGCCTGCATAGATCAGACCACCAAATAACAGTATGTTCATCAGCAACGGGGTGATGACATAACGTCTGATGCCCGGACGTTTAATTAATGCAAATCCTTTTGCCAGGTAGCCGGTGCCGCGTCCTATGTCTGTAATCATTTATCTGTTTCCTGTGTTGGTTTTTATATGGCGCCATAGAGTGCCATGAAGATTTTGGCGGTGCAATCATCATGTCTGCCGTTGGTAGTGCGTTAATCCCTGTAGTGCAAGCAACGCACTGCCATAAGCCGCCTGATTGTGTCTGGCTCGGCTGATGGGTAAACCGATCATCTGGCTTCGTATGGCCTGCCATTGTGGGTTGGCTGCGCCGCCGCCCAGGGTCTGAATTCGCGTGATCTGGGCTGCGCCCAGGTCCTTAAGTTTTTGATATCCCTGTTGTTCTATGCGGCTTAAACCTTCCAGTATGCCTTGAAGAAATACAATATCTGAAGCTGGCCTGGGTGTGAGTATGGGTTGTTTGTGTGGGTCCATTTGCGGGAATCTTTCGCCCACTGCGGGCAGGGGGTAGTAATCGAGTTCTGATGGTTTTTTGATGTCTATCTGTTCAGATAGAGCGTTTAATTCGCTGTCACTGAAGTATTGCCTGAGCACGCTGCCACCGGCATTGGATGCGCCGCCACATAGCCAGTAGTCGCCGAGTTTGTGGCTGTAAACCCCAGATTGCACATCCTGCACCGGGTTGTCGCTGAGTATTTTGAGCACTATCGTACTACCGAGAGAGGTCACAGCATCACCTGCATGGCTGGATTCGGTGGCGATAAAAGCGGCATTGGCATCGGTTGTTCCAGTACAAATCTGTAAATTTTGGTTGAGCCCAAGCTTCGCGGCTATATTGGCATCGACTGTGGCAAATACCTGACCGGGTTGCAGTACCTGAGGCAGGGATGATTCTGGCAGTAGCTGATTTATCCACTGCGGCCAGAGTAGTTGTTCCACGTCATAACCCATTTTTAATACATTGTGATAGTCACTAATCCCCCAATGCTGTGCTAGATAATTACTCAGATAATCGGCCTGATTAAGAATGAGATATGGGGTGCCGGTTGGCAGAGTCTGTGCCAGTTGCAGGGCTTTGGCGAGCGCAGAGCTGGCGCTGATGACGATATGTTGCATATCTGGACAATGCTGCTGGATCTGTAACAGCTGGGCCTGACTGCTGCTGTCGTTATACATTAGCGCGGGTGTTAGTACCTTGCCCTCGGGACTGACCAGTAACACGCTGCCAGAGGTGCCATCAATCGCTACTCGTTGTATGGCTGTTAAGTCGACCTGAGTTGAGAGTTGCCTGAATAAGGCATGCAGGCCTTCGATCCATACCGAGGCCTGCTGTTGAATGCTTTGCTGATGTCGAGTTGCTGCGGCTAGCGGATAACTGGATTCAGCGAGTGGCTGCTGCTTGTTATCCAGAACAATGGCGCGGCAGCCGGAGGTACCAAAGTCTATGCCCAGGTACACAATACGTTACTAATCTAGGGCAGAATAACCGGTGTTGGTGGTACCCAGCCTTCAGCACGATGTTCGGCTACCACGGTAGTATAAATGCCGCCACGTACATTAAATTCAGCATTTAATCGCATGAATCTGGGTTGAATCGCTTTTACCAGGTCATCCAGAATCTGGTTGGTGACTGCTTCGTGGAATGCGCCTTCTTCACGGAATGACCAGGTATACAGCTTGAGGGATTTCAGTTCGACACAGAGCTTGTCGGCGATATATTCAATGCTTAGTGTGGCGAAATCAGGCTGTCCGGTCATTGGGCACAGGCAGGTGAATTCAGGTACATCGATACGGATGGTGTAATCGCGCTCAGGCTGCGGGTTTTCGAAGGTATCAATCTGTTTACTAGGCTTGGTTGCCATAATGTTTTATCTCTTGCTAGTAGTGTTTAATTTTACGATGTCCCTGCAGCAGGGCGTCATCGACGTATTGTCCATAGAGTTCCAGCGTGTTTACCCCGAGGATGCGTTCACTGACCTCTTTACCACGTCCGTCTATAAACAGCAGGGTAGGCGTGAGTGAGGCATTCATCTTATAGGCATACTGCGCTGGAGAGGTTTTACTACCTTCAAAGTCTTTCATTGGGTAGTGGCTATCGATATCCAGTTTTCGTATCAGTACATTGTCATCGTAATCGCCGCTACGCAACATGGGCTTGATGATATTCTCTTCCAGTCTTTTGCAATAACCGCAATAACTGGCTGACATTTCTAGTAAAATAACCTTATGTTGATCCAGTGCCAGCTGTCCGAGTTGTTGCAGGTTACTGGCATATTTGATCTCCACATAGGGCATACCGTCTTCATCGATACCATTAGTATATTCCACAGCCTGAAGGCTGCAGGTGAATAACATCAGGAATAATAGCAGGAGGGGTTTCAAGGTCTGGTTACCGAAATTCAGGTTGAAAGACAGATAACCAGAAGCTATCCGCTTGCACGATGCGGCATCATACAATGTCGACAGTGCTTTTTCTAATTTTTCATGTGAAGTATTCGTTGTAATGCTCATGACACTATTGATCCTTTTTTTACATTCAAACTGTTCTACTAGTAGTGATATAATCTGCCGTCTTTTTAATCCAGTTATTTTAATAATCACCCAATATGCGTCTCACCCAAATCAAGATTGCCGGTTTTAAATCCTTTGTCGATCCGACAAAAATCCAGTTCCCTGAAAACCTGACCGGTGTTGTTGGCCCTAATGGCTGTGGCAAATCGAATGTAATCGATGCGGTACGCTGGGTTATGGGAGAGTCTTCAGCCAAGCATTTACGCGGCGAATCTATGGAAGACGTTATCTTTAGTGGTTCATCTTCGCGCAAACCGGTAGGACAGGCTTCCGTTGAGTTAATATTTGATAACTCCGATGGCAAAATCACCGGTGAATACGCCAAATACAATGAAATCTCGGTTAAACGGCTGGCCACAAGGGCAGGGCAATCCAAATACTTTTTGAATAGCAGTCGTTGCCGTAGACGCGATATTGCCGATATCTTCCTTGGTACCGGCCTTGGACCACGTAGCTATGCGATTATTGAGCAGGGCATGGTGTCGCGCATTATCGATGCTAAACCAGAGGATCTACGGGTATATCTGGAAGAAGCGGCGGGAATTTCCAAATACAAGGAGCGTCGCCGTGAAACCGAAACGCGTATACGCCATACGCGTGAGAACCTGGATCGCCTGAATGACCTGCGCGAAGAAATTGAAAAACAGCTTTCCAAGCTCAAGCGTCAATCTAAAACCGCTGAAAAATATAAAATACTGAAAACTGAACAGCGCCGTTATGAAGCGGAATTACTGTTATTACAACGTAATGCCTTCGATCTTGAGGTACAGCGCCAGCAGCAGAAACTGGAACAGATCGCTACCGGTTTACAGCAGGCTATCGCCGAGGTACGTAAGACGGAAAACCTGATAGAGCAGGGACATCAACTGCTCACCGCTGCGAATGACGAGCACAATAAGATTCAGGGTGAATTTTATTCAGTCGGTTCTGAAATATCCTCACGTGAGCAGGAAATTACCCACCAGCAAAATCTGACCGAACGCAACCAGCAGGATTTGAATAAGGTTAATCAGGCTGCCGATGAATCACGCAATATCATTCAAAGTGATGAAGCGAAACTGAAGCAACTGGAAGAGGATCTGGAAAATCTTGCACCACAACTGGAAGGCTTAAGCGAAGTCTACGAGCAGGCGCAGCAGGTACAGATTGAAGCCGAAAATAAGATGAACCAGTGGCAGGGTCGCTGGGATGAATTTAATCAGCAATACCATAATGCCCACCAGGCTGTGCAGGTTGAGAATAAGGGTATTGAGCATATAGAACGTCAGATCCTGCAGGCCGATCAACGCATTGCTCGTCTTAATTCAGAAAAAGAAAGCCTTGATGTATCGACCTACGATGCACAAATTCAGGAGCTGGATGAAAAAATTCTGGAGCAGGAACAGGATTATAACGGCCTGCAGCAAAATCAGCAGTCGCAAAGTGAATCCATCACCACACTGCGTGAACAGATCGAACTACAAAGCAGCCAGCTGGATGGCAAGCGTACCGAGGTACAGAACCTGCGCGGTCGTTTATCCTCACTGGAAGCGTTGCAACAGAATGTATTAGCCGAAACCAGTGATGAACTAAAAGGCTGGCTACAACAGCAACAGCTTGCCGATAGTCAACGTTTGACTGAGGTACTGAGGGTCGAGAAGGGTTACGAGCAGGCGGTTGAGGTGGTACTCAGTCCATTACTGGGCGCTTATTGTACCGATCAAATCTCAATCCATAGTTTGCAGGCGGTAGCGGGTAATGGCATTACACTGATTCATCAGTTAGCCGGTATTGAAGGTGTTCAAGCCCCGGCAGGCTGGCGCAAATTGACCGAGGTGGTTTCGGCACCGTTTAATCTGGAATCCATAGCGGGTAATGTTTTTATCTGTGAAGATCGCGCAGAGCTGGAGCAGAAACGAAGCCAGTTAAGCTCAACGCAAAGATTGGTGAGCAAGGATGGCCTGTATTGCGGCAGCAACTGGGTCATTCAGTTGGGAGAAGAAAACGAGCATAGTGGTCTGATTCAACGCGAGCAGGAAATTAAGTCAATTAAGCAGGAACTGGAAGAGATTACTGAAAAAGCCATGCTGCTTAAATCGCAGACCGATGCTGACCGTGAGCGCCTGCAACGTGAAGAAAAACAACGCGATGATAACCAGCGCCAGTTACAGCAGATTCAACGCCAGATAGCAGATTTAAATAATCAGCGTACCCAGAGAAAAGGGCGTGCGGAACAGATCCAGAACCGCCTGTCTACGCTGGATAAAGAGATCGAAGAACTGACCAACCAGCTAAAAGAATTACAGGAAGATTTACAGCAAACCACTTTGCGCAGAAATGAGTTTCTGGAACAGATAAACCTGTTAGAGGAACAGAAAGCAGAACTGGAGCTGGAACGTGATGCTTATCGCGAGGCACTACAACAGACTCGCGAGCAATTGCAAAACAGCCGTGACCAGCAGCATCAGGTGCAGATGAAACTGCAGAGCCTGAAATCTGAATCTAATTCAACGCGCTTTAATCTGGAACGTATCGAACAGCAATCGGCACAATATAAAACACGTGTTGAAGAACTTAAACGTGCCATAGATGAAGCCAGGCAACCGCTGCAGGAACTGGAACTGGCGCTACAGCAGGCGCTTGCCAGAAAATCAACCATTGAACAGCGACTACGCGCATCGCAGGATAAGGTAACGGGTCTGGACACCGAGCAGCGCGCGCACGAATATGCTCGTAATGATCAGCAGCAACGGGTAGACCAGGTGCGTAGTGAACTGGAACAGCATAAGATGCAATGTCAGGAAGTTGAGATTCGTCGTTCGACGATTGATGAGCAACTGGCGAAAACCGAGTTTAATAGTGAGCAGTTAAAGCTGGAAATGGATGAGCAGGCAGATATCCAGCAATGGCAACAGCATCTTGATGAGCTGACGCGCCGCATTAATAATCTTGGGCCGATCAACCTGGCGGCGATTGATGAATTTAAGGAGCAGTCAGAACGCAAGGAGTATCTGGATGCTCAGAATGAAGATCTAACCTCTGCCTTAACCACGCTGGAAAATGCGATCAAAAAAATCGATAAGGAAACTCGTGAACGTTTTAAGGAAACCTTTGATCATGTGAATTCACGCATGCAGGAACGCTTCCCTAAATTATTTGGTGGCGGGCAGGCAAGCCTTGAATTAACTGAGGATGACCTGTTGAATACCGGTGTGACCATTATGGCGCGTCCTCCGGGCAAGCGAGTGACCAGTCTGCAATTATTATCAGGTGGAGAAAAGGCGTTAACTGCTGTGGCACTTATATTTGCCATCTTCGAGCTGAATCCTTCGCCTTTCTGTATGCTGGATGAGGTTGATGCACCGCTGGATGACGCCAATGTAGGCCGTTTCTGTGCTATGGTAGAAGAGATGTCTCAACAGGTTCAGTTTATTTTTATTACACATAATAAGGTAACTATGGAGCTGGCGCGCACACTGAATGGTGTCACCATGCATGAGCCGGGTGTATCTCGACTGGTATCGGTGGATATTGATGAGGCGGCAGCTCTGGTGGAAGCGGGGTAAATTTTCGATGATGCAAATTTACTATCAATTTGTACTTTATTTCAAAAGAGCCCTGTAACATGGATGCAACCTCACTGCGCTGGATTCTGGGTATCATTGGGGTCGTAGTTATTCTGGCTGTTTACCTGTTTTCTATCTATCAAAGTAAACTACGTCGTCATGCCGCGATTAAAACCTTTACACAGGATGAGCTTGAAACAGGTGTCATTGAGGATGAATCGCTACGTGATGAGTTGTCTCATATCAATACCATGCTGGATCAGGATGTCGGTAAAGATGATATTGCTGACATCAAAATTACGCCTGCGCTTGACAGTCGGGTCGTGGTTGAAGAAACGCTCAGGCCTGAGCTTGTGCTGCCTTCTGGATTGCTGGATATTGCCAGGAGTCATCGGGTCGCTCATGTATTAAAACCCGATGATGACCATCTTTTAACCAGTGCAGAACTCATTTCAGCTATACAGCAAATGCAGCTCGATTTACAGGATGATGGCCTGGTGAAATCAGAGGCTGAACAAAATTCCAATTTCTATCTGGCCAGCCTGTCTGGCGACGGAACGTTGACAGGTATGAGTGATCCTCAATATTCCACGCCTGGCCTGGTATGTTTTTTTGACATATCGAATAGTGAGCAGCCCATGGGCTGTTACGAGTTTATGTTGAAAAAAATAGATGAGCTCGTAAGAGTACTTAATCTCAAAGTCTATGATGAAGATTTAAACTTACTCACTTTACAGCACGTTACCGAAATACGCAGTCGAATAACTAATCAAAAATAAATGAAAAACATCAGCGAAGCCCGCCGGCAGATCAGCGAGATTCGTGATGAAATCAATCATCACAATTACCGATATTATGTGCTGGACGATCCTCAGGTCACGGATCAGCACTACGATCAGTTATTACGCAGCCTGCAGGCACTGGAAGCTGAATACCCTGAGTTGATTACGCAAGACTCTCCTACGCAACGGGTGGGTGCCGAGGTCTCGAAGAAGTTTGCAACGGTTGAACATAAGGTGCCAATGTTGTCATTAGACAATGCCTTTAACCGTGAAGAGATGGAAACCTTTCACCAGCGCCTGCAGGATATGCTTGAGTTGAGTAATGATCTTGAATTTTGCATAGAACCTAAACTGGATGGACTGGCGGTTAGCCTTATTTATCAGAATGGTAAATTGATCCGTGGGGCAACGCGCGGGGATGGTCGCAATGGAGAAGATATCACCACGAATGTACGTACCATCAAATCGATTCCGCTGAGCCTGCAGGGAGAGGCTATTCCAGCACTGATCGAAGTGAGAGGTGAAGTGTATATGCCATTAGCCGGTTTTAATGCATTAAACCTGTCGCAACTTGAAAATGGTAGCAAGGTGTTTGCAAATCCACGTAATGCAGCCGCTGGCTCTTTACGTCAACTGGATTCTACAATTACGGCCAATCGTCCACTCAGATTTTGCAGTTATGGGATTGGGGATAAGGAAGGTGTTGAGTTACCGGGTTCGCAGTTTGAGCAGATGCAATACCTCAAGTCTCTCGGTTTGCCAATCAGCCCTTACATCGAAAGAGTAAAGGGTATTGAGCAATGTGAAGATTATTTTCAACGCATGCAGCAGCAACGTGACAGTCTGGCTTTTGAGATTGATGGGGTTGTGTATAAGTTAGACCCTGTTGAGCAACAGTTGCAGGCGGGTTTCGTATCGCGTGCTCCGCGTTGGGCAATCGCCTGGAAGTTCCCTGCTCAGGAAGTGATGACCAAATTACTGGATGTCGAATTTCAGGTGGGTAGAACCGGGGCTTTAACTCCTGTCGCTCGACTTCAACCCGTTGTGGTGGGTGGTGTTACGGTAAGTAATGCAACGCTGCATAATATGGATGAAATCAGGCGTAAGGATATCCGCGTGGGAGATACTGTCATCGTACGTAGAGCTGGTGATGTGATTCCAGAAGTTGTATCAGTCGTGATGAAAGACAGACTGGCTGACTATGGGACTCCCGAGATGCCACAGCAGTGTCCGATATGTGGTTCTGATGTTGTTCAAATCGAAGGGCAGGCTGCATGGCGTTGTAGTGGTGGGCTGGTTTGTGCAGCACAACGTAAGGAAGCGATTAAACATTTTGCTTCGCGTAAGGCGATGGATATCGATGGTCTGGGTGATAAGTTGATAGAACAGATGGTCGATTTAAAGTTGCTGGATTCGGTTGCTGACCTGTATAAGCTTGAGCTGGATCAAATCGTTGGGCTGGAGCGTATGGCGGAAAAGTCGGCGAAGAACCTGCTGGCAGCGCTTGAAAGCAGTAAAAAAACAACCCTGCCTCGATTCATCTATGCTCTGGGCATCCGTGAAGTCGGCGAAGCCACAGCCGAAGCGCTGGCTCATTATTTCACCGATCTGCAAAGCATCCAGAACGCACAACTCGAACAATTAATTGAAGTCGCTGACGTGGGTCCGGTAGTATCAGCCAATATCGTGCAGTTTTTTTCTCAGCCTGAAAATCAGCAGGTGATCCAGCAATTGCTGGAAGCAGGACTTCACTGGGATAAGATCGAGCCAGTGGATAAACAGGCAGCAACCCTGGCCGGTAATAGCTATGTGATTACTGGTACGCTGGAGAATTATACAAGGCAACAGGCGGGTGAGTTGCTGAAACAACGTGGGGCGAAGGTCAGCTCCAGTGTTTCTAAAAAGACCACGGCTGTCATCGCGGGTGATAAACCCGGTTCTAAGGTGGATAAGGCCGAGCAGTTAGGTGTTACTATCCTGGATGAAAATGAGTTTCAGGAATTGATAGGAGAATGAACTATGCAACTGGATGTAGGCGATCAGGAGTTAAAAAAATACGTTTATGCCGTGTATATCCTGCAGGCGCTTTCATTCCTGCTTTTGATTACATCGGTAGCGGGTGTGATTGTTAATTATATTAAAGATGATGACATGCGTGGAAGCTGGCTGGAGTCGCATTTTATCTGGCAGAAACGTACTTTCTGGTACGGTCTTTTATGGATAATTCTCGGAACTTTAACCTCGGGTATCTTGATTGGCTGGCTGGTACTGATTGTCGCAACTTTCTGGTTGATCTATCGTATCGCCAAGGGCTGGATCTATCTGGTAGATGGTAAAGAACTTTATCTTGAGTAAGGACTCTTATCGGCTGTCGTATAACGAGTAGAATTTTATGAATGATGATAGAAAGTGGCGTGACCAGTTAAGCGAAGAAGAATATAGAGTCTGCCGGGAAAAGGGCACCGAGAGGGCATTTACTGGCGAATTCTGGGACAACAAGGATGAAGGTGTTTATCTTTGTAAATGTTGTGGAGAACCCCTGTTTAGCTCACAGACAAAGTTCGACTCAGGGTCGGGATGGCCATCTTTCTTTAAGCCTCTGGATGATGAAAATATCGAATATGAGTCTGATAAGACGTTGGGTATGGTGCGTACCGAGATTATGTGTAAGAAATGCGGCTGCCATCTGGGGCATGTGTTCGATGACGGACCTGCAGAAACCGGCAAAAGGTATTGCGTCAACTCAGCCTCATTGAATTTTAACCAGAGAAACAAGTAGAGCACTGCAATGAATGAATCTGATTTTAACCAGCTGGCCGAGCAAACGATGATGGATATTGAACAGGCCATCGAAGATAGTGGTGCCGAGATCGACTACGATACCATCAGCGAAATACTGACGCTGGAATTTGAAAACGGTAGTCGTATCATCATCAATAAGCAGACCCCGGTATCCCAGCTATGGGTGGCGGCTAAATCAGGTGGATTTCATTTTGATTATGATGACGCAAGCCAGAGCTGGCGTCTGGATAGTAATCCCGATGAGGAGTTGTTTACCTGCCTGAGTCGTTACTGTAGTGAACAGGCAGGTGAGTCGGTTGAATTGACCCGCTAGAACTGGTAAGTGTAGCCAAGGAACAGACTATAAAACATCTGATCATTTCGATCAGGTAAATCAAAATTTGAATACTCGATACCTACACTTGCTTCCAGATTTAGTTTTTTCATCGGTTTATAACTGACCTTAAAACTTGGATTGATTATGTACTGATCATCGTTGGTGATCTTACTGGAACGAAAATCTATCCTGATTCTGGGGTCATAGCGCAGGCTCTTGATACTGCTGCTCTGAATCCGGGTGCGGCCCCTGAAAGATGTGGTTTCTGACGAAGCAGTATCCGATATTCTAACACCAACGGTGGTGTAGTCCTTTTCCGTAAAAAATCCACGAATCGTATAGTCGCCAGAGATATAGATGTTCTCAGTTGCTTCGATCGCATCAATGGCCGGTGTAGTCGCTGTTGCCGCCGACGCTTCAGTTGCCTCTATGGAGGATAAGGAAAGGCTCAGATAGATCTGACTGTTGTCGTCGATGACGTAAGTCGAGCCGGCAAATAAATTCGTGCTTTTGCTGGTACGATCTTCAGCCAGCTGATAGATCTGCTCGTCACTTAGGCCTGTTTTAGTTTTTAATTCATCTAATGTTTCTACACCCTGAGCCTGAATGGCATTGGTGGTAGTGAGTAGCGGTGAGTTTCTGTGATCAAGAGTCAGGTTAAAAAATAATTTGTCACTGTGGCGGTAGTTGGTAATTGCGGTGACATTGTTTAGATCATTATAGAATATGTCATAGTCGATGATTCCGTAGACAAACCCACGGTTTGTGCGGTACTGAAATTCGGTACCTATTGCCTGTCGGTCAGTGAGGCCTGCATTGCTTTGTTGAATCAGGTAATAGTCCATATCAAATTCTTTTGAAAACTTGAGATTAATGTTACCACCAAAAAAAACGCGTTCCGTATTCAGTGAATCATAGGATGATATAACAGGATAACCGGTAAACAGGCTGTATCCAAAGTCAGGATTTGAAATGTCTTTGTAGACTACCCCATCAAAACGTCCCAATACTCCTTTTGCAGTTAAACTCTGGCGTCCACCTATAATCTGGAACTCACCTTCATTACTGATGTAATTCACCATGGCTCGACTGATTCTGCCCTGGTTATCACTGTCCAGAAAATCAGTTATGATGCCTCCGTCAAATTTTATGACCAGAGAGTGTTTTTCAGTTTTTTTACGGGCAAATAGATTGATATCACTGACAAGGGCATTATTCAATTCTTCTGAACTCAGCGTATCTATAGCCAGAATATCATTTCGATAGTATTGAGAAACAGAGCCTGATAGATGCCAGTCATCGGGGTTGCTTTTAGTCTTTTCCTCGCTCAGACGTTTTCTGGGTTCGACGTGCATGGTTTTAAGGCCTTCAAGCCGGCTTTTGATTTTAGGAGCATTTTCACTGTCCGGGTAGCGCGCCAGAAACTGGCTGTATATGGCGATAGCCTGAGGAATTTTCTGTTGTCTTTCACGCGCAATACCTGAGTATTCAAGCGCTTGCTGTTGCTGTTCTAAATTTCCGATTTCACCAACTTTTCCCGCTATAGCGAGCACTCTGGCGTAATTTTGATCGAGGAACATCTGTTTTGCATCCTGCAGTAATTTGTCTGCAAGTGATTCATTTTTAGTGACTGGTGGACGTTGGATAGCCGGCTTAGCGATGCTCACAGCAGGAATGGGTGCTATGACGACAGGTGCAGACAGCTCAACTGGAGGTTTTGTTTTTAACAGGCGTGCCGACAGGGCTGAAATTTCAGCTTTGCTACGGAAGTTTATCCAGGCGCTTGGATAGGTGTGTTTCAGCTTTTGTAGTTGAGTATCTGCATCCTCTTGCGTTTCGTAGTTACCTATCGTAAGGCGGTAGTAGGTTTTATTATTTACATTGACCTTGTTTAAATAAATAAGCTCATTACTGCTACTGGAAAGGATTTTAATATCACTTTCTGGGATTTTTTTTCCGGATGATGAAAGGTTTATTGAGTAGGGGTGGATAATCGTTATCTGCGCAGGCTGAGTATAAATAGTATCCACGCCTGAATATTCGCTCTTTGCTGCGAACAACAGGTTAGGAATCAACACCAGCAAATATAGGTAATTCTTTAAATTTGGCATAGAAAAAATTCAATATTATTATAAAAACTCTGCAACTTACGCGCTAAGTTGCAGAGGCAATCAAGTCTGGTTTATCTATCCCAACTAGAGTCAGTAACTCTGTGATGAGAGCTATCCTGGTGACAGGCGCCACTACAATCTGCATTTTGTGCAACGGTCTCAAAACCACCGCCAGATGCTTCGTGTTTATCCTGCTCATAATCCCCGGCATGACAGGCTGCGCATTGTGGTGCATAAGCTGTGTTCCATGATGGTGTCTCATTATTAGTGCCGTGGCAGTCTATGCAAGCTGCAGTATTATGACGACCCCCGTCAGGGAAATTGGTGCTGCTATGGCTGTATGTTTTTGGCGTCCAGTTGACGGTGGTATGACAGATTTCACAGGGTTCAGTTGTAACGAAATGATTGGCTGACTTCCCAGTCGCTGAGACACCATTGTGGCAACTTTCACAATTATCGGTTACAACATCATGAATCCAGGTGCTATTAGACCAGCTGATGGTGGTATGGCATTCCACACAATCCTTGCTGGTTTGCATATGAGTGGAGGATTTTCCTTCAGCGATAATGCCGTTATGACAGCTGGAGCAAAAACCAATGACCTGGCTATGATCAACTCTATAGACAGGATTAAAAGTAACAGTCGTGTGGCAATCTTCGCAGTTGTTTGTGCTCTGGATGTGATTAGTACTCATGCCAGTGGCGATTACACCATTATGGCAGAGTTGACAGTTACCAGTAATCCCTTCGTGATCAAACACTGCATCCTGCCAGGAGTTTGTGCGATGACAATTATCGCAGACATCACTACTTTGGATGTGTCCCGGATGTTTGCCAATCGCGACTATTCCATTATGGCAGCTTTGGCATTCCCCGGTGACAGCAAAATGATCAACTCTGACAACGTTTTCCCAGTTCCCAGTCTGATGACAAAACTCGCAATCATCGGTGGTTCTCATATGCCTGGGTGAAGGAGCACTGGCCTGAATACGCCCTGAGTTTGAATGGCAGCCACTGCATTGAGTAGGAGTACCTCTAAACACGCCCTGAATATGGCAGGCATCACATTTTTGTCTGGCATGTACGATATCTAATGAGAAGTGAGTTTCATCGTGATCAAATCTCTCAGCATTTGCATTATTTATAATGCCCGTTGTTAACAATAATGTGATCAGGATTAACGATAAAGTATTCCGCAAGTTTTTTCGGTAATCAGTG
Organism: Gammaproteobacteria bacterium; assembly: GCA_050298595.1. Lineage (GTDB taxonomy): Bacteria > Pseudomonadota > Gammaproteobacteria > JACNJF01. The sequence goes on from JBNKUM010000062.1 coordinate 19,935, forward strand.
ATATAAGTGTTAGCAATATTAATTATCATTATCTGCTCCAGTCAGATGAGACTTAACTTCCAATTCTTCGGCCATTCATATTGATGTCTTTAAAGTCATCAATGGAATGACACTCATCGCAATAAGGGCCAAAGCTACCTTCGTGGATATCGTCCCGGTAATGGCAGTCGATACAGCGGCTTTTCATTTTCTCATCTTTATCCAGCGGTTTGAAATGACAGGCGTGACAATGTAGATTTTTATGAGCACCTCTAATCTTGAAGTCGGTTTCGTCATGATCAAATTTCCAGATCAGCCAGTCGTTAGGGTTGTGGCACTGTTTACAATCATCGCCCAGGGCTTTTTCGTGTACATCGTCTTCCTGATGGCAGTTTATACATTCAGACTTGGTATCCTTAAATTTAGAGGTTAAATGGCAGGATTCACAACCAACGACAGCGTGCTGGCCAATTAGAGGGAAGTCTGTCAGTTCGTGATCAAAGCGGACATCTTCCATCCACCATGATTTTTCATTATGACAGTCGTCACATTTCTTACCCTCCTGTTCCTTATGCGCATCTTGATGTTTATGGCAGCTGTGACAGGCTTTGTCAGTTTTTTTACCTTTCTGGTCGGACTGATGACAGGATTGGCAGCTGGCTTTTTTATGAGCACCTCTTAAAGGAAAATCGGTTTTTTCGTGATCAAAGCTGGAGTCAATCCAGCTGGTTTCATTGTGACATTTGTCACATTTTTTCTCATTTTTCCCTTTATGCACATCATCCAGTCGATGGCAGCTGTAACAGTCACGAGGCTTTTGTTTACCCTTAGACTTTTTCTTTTTACTGTCTTCGATGGTATGGCAGGTATGGCAGGTGGTCGCTTTATGCTTACCCTTTAATTTGAAATCCGTATCCCGGTCGTGGTCAAATTTTGTCTTGTCCCACTTCTCTTCTGTATGACAATCCTGACACTTTTTTCCGAATCGATTTTGATGCACGTCTTTGATGGCGTGGCATGAAAAACATTCTTTAGGGGTGTCTTTATACTGGTTTTCTACATGGCATAAATCGCAGGCGACTTTTTTATGGGCGTGTTTTAATTTAAAGTCAGTCTTGTCATGATCAAACTGTTCGCTACTCCAGCCTTTAGGATTGTGACAAGTTTCACATTTTTTCCCCAGCTTGGTTTTATGGGAGTCATCATCCTCATGACAGGAAAAGCACTTATCTGGTGCTTCACGATATTTTTTGTCTTCTTTATGACAGCCTGAGCAGTCTGCCTGTGCATGTTTGCCTTCTAGAGGATAATCGGTAGATTTATGATCAAAGCGGTCTTTATCCAGCCATATGACAACGGCATCCCTACCTTTATGCTCGGTATGGCAAACACGACATTCAACGCCAATAACCTGCTTATCTAAACCATGAAAACCCTGTTTGGCGTTTACATCGTCAGCAACCTTTTCATGGCAATCCAGGCAAAGTTTTCGCTGAGTCTTTCCATGTAATCGGACATGACAACTTTCACATTTTAACTCGTATTCTGCATGCCCCTCGATGACTTTTCCTGGCATGAACAGCTTTTCAAAGTCCATAGCCTGTGCCATCTGAGGCAGCAGGGCGAAAAAAAACAGCGTGAGTAATAACTTCATAGATTAATAAAAATGGACGACGACAACGTGGGTTATACCAGATACTACTAGCAAAATGAAAAGTGGAAAATGCAGAATATGCCAGTAGGAGAACAGTATCTCATTAATACCCAGAGTGCAGATTGAGCGCAGTCCCCAGACTCGATCAAGAAAGTTTCTGCGATCATCAGAAGGCTTATATTGTTTCAGTACCCTGGATTTTAAATTTTTCAGTTTCCAGCGGTTTGAAAGGTAAAACCAGAGGGATCGGTTTATTCCTGTATGCTGAACCACAAGATTTTCTTCTATTTTTTTTAATTCTTCAGAGAGCTCTGGGGTCTGAAGAGATATAATCTCGAATTCATGACTTTCATCGTCAAGATTACTGTATAGGTCTTTAAAGCGAATTTTCCCACCGTATAAACCGTAGTGAATTCTACGGTATAAGTAGCGACCAATGAGCCCGCTGGAAGCTACAATCAGCATGCAGGTAAAGGCGACTGTGCCATTTATAGAAGCCAGTCGATAGCCAGAATGGAATATGATCAGTACAGGACCGAGGATGCCAAGAATCATGTGAAAGCGAAACCAGAACCTTATAGAACCGAGAAAGGTCCAGTTAGTTTTTTGCTTACGCAAGGGGTATACAAGCAGGAGCAGCATCATTGATCCACCGATAATGCCGAGCCAGTAACCAATGCCTGATTCAGCCACAATGTAACGGTGGTCGGAAACTGTCCAGCCTAAATAGATAACTGCTACTACACTTGTGTACCAGAGTAGAGCAAGGGCATTAAGTGCGAATCGTATAACCATGAGTTCTATAAAAAATGTTAAAATAAGTCTAGCTTATTGAATATATCAGATATATGAGTTTTATTGGGAATATATTACCATATATATGTTAAAATTCTCTTAAGCACATCACTAACTTTACCACGGATTAACCCATATTTTCTCATGGACACTGTCTATTATTTTGTCCCTTTTATTCTCTTCATGCTGGGATATGCATGGAGGGCGCATCGTCGTCAACGCCAGAGCGAAATAGTTCGGCAGGAAGCAATAGAAACTGGACTGGCCGAACCCGCATCGTTACACCCCATTATTGATCGAAATAAATGCATAGGCTGCAAGTCCTGTGTTTATGCCTGTCCGCAACAGATTGGACATAATGTGCTGGGTATTTTTCATGGCAAGGCTGAGTTACTTGAGCCAGCAAATTGTATCGGTCATGGTGCCTGTAAGACGGTTTGTCCTGAAAATGCGATTACTTTAGTTTTTGGTACCGAGAAGCGTGGTGTTGATATCCCCTTGATTGGAGAAGACTTTGAAACTAATGTCAAAGGTATTTATATTGCCGGTGAGCTGGGCGGTATGGGATTGATCCGTAATGCTATCGAACAGGGTAAATCGGCAATGAAATCTATTCTGTCGTCCTTGCCCAAAAATAGTAGCCACCCATATCAGGTGATTATAGTTGGAGCTGGCCCTGCAGGGATTGCTTCTTCGCTGGCTGCACAGGAGGCGAAAATAAAATACCTGACACTCGATCAGGACTCTCTAGGCGGGACAGTTTTTCAATACCCAAGGGGGAAGATCGTTATGACCCAGCCAGTGGATTTACCTCTGGTTGGCAAGATGCATTTCAAAGAAACAACCAAAGAGGAATTACTGGAGTTCTGGCAAGGAGTTGAACAAAAGACAGCGATTAAGGTCAATTACCAAGAAATTGTAGCTGGTATAGAAGTTTTGAGTGCAGGGTTTAAGGTTAAGACCAATAAGGGCGAATATGAAACAGATACTGTGTTGCTTGCCATAGGTCGGCGTGGTACTCCTCGAAAACTCGGTATTCCGGGTGAGGAGTTATCCAAGGTCGTTTATCGATTGATTGATCCCGCCCAGTATGAAAATCAAAAGGTCATGATAGTCGGTGGTGGAGACTCCGCCCTTGAAGCTGCATTAGCAATTGCGGATGAAAAAGGAACTGAGGTTTCCGTTTCTTACCGCAGTGAAAGCTTTTCGCGCGCCAAAGCTAAAAATCGTGAGCGGATAGACAGCTATGCCAGTGAGGGAAAGATTAAACTTTATCTCAAATCAAGCCCTAAACAAATCAGCAAGAACAGTATCACCCTGAAAATAAATGATCAGGATATTGAAGTTCCAAACGATGCTGTGATTATTAACGCTGGCGGCATTTTGCCTACCGGGTTCCTGAAACAGATTGGTATAGAGGTTGAGACCAAATACGGAACAGCTTAATGACTAACTTAAAGATATTAATAATTGCTTTCACCCTGTTTTTTTTAATTACTCCAGAGTTGCAGGCAGATAGTAAACAGCAGCTACAGGAAATCAGTAAATCGATTCGTGTCAGAGATTACAGCAAGGCTGTTAAGCAGCTAAAACCTCTGATCAGGTCAGGAGATTCGGAAGCTCAATTTTTGCTGGCAGGGCTGTATCGCTCAGGCAAGGGAGTAGAAAAGAACCTGGATAAAGCGATAGAACTCTATGAAAAAGCCTCTAATAATGGGCATGTAGATGCTCAATATACGCTAGCTTCTTTACTGGAAAAAAGGGGAGATATTTCTCAGGCCTTATTCTGGTATCAACAGGCATCTGAACAGGGGCATAGAAAAGCCCTGAAAAAACTGAAAGCTGCGCAGAAGTCTCGCGAATCATTTAGCAATGAAGATATTAATGCGGATTCAGTTTTTAGCTCGATTGTTCATAATGATATCAATCTTATTCAAACCTATGTTAAGAATGGTTATAACTTTAATATTCAGGACAGATCTTCGCGCTCACCTTTGATCGCAGCCCTGCTTGCGGAAAATAAAGAGATAGTTGATCTATTACTGCCGGTCACGCAAAATTTAAATCACAGCGATCAAAATAAGAATCAGGCAATTCATATAGCTGTTTCAAATGGCTATGCGGATATTGTTAAAAAGTTACTCTATAAGAAAGTAGATATTAATGCGCAGGATAACCTGGGTAATACACCATTGCTAATTGCCGTGCGCCATGACGATGCGAAGATGACAGGTCTGCTTCTACAGAATAAGGCAGATTACAATTTACAAAATAAAAGCAAGGTTTCGGCTATAGAGCTGGCACAAACGAGAGCCGATTCTAATGTATTGAAAACTTTTGCCAGTCAGGGAATTATAATTGGAAAAAAACAGGATCAATATAACGATGTCAGTATTAAGGATTTCGAAAAATCTATAAGGCAGTCGTCATCATTATATAAAGACTGGCCAATTTTGAGTATTGCCTGTTTGTTAGGTGAGAATGATATTGCCCGGCAATTGCTTAAACAGGGGGCTGATGTTAACGCTGTGGATAGTTCTGGGTACTCTGCCCTGCACAGAGCGAATTCCAAAGATCTGGAAAAAACTGTAAGCCTGTTGCTTGCTTCCGGTGCACAAATCAATATTCAAAATAACAAAAAAGAAACGCCTTTGTTTTTAGCTGCTGAAGCGGGTAGTTATAAAACGGTTAAACTTTTACTTGCTAAGGGAGCTGATCCGACAATATTGTCATCGAATAAAACAAGTGCTTTAGCGGTTGCTATTTCTAATCAGCATAAGGATGTAGCAATGTTGCTGGCTGATAAAAAACTGGATAAGGTTTCTATACATGCTGCACTTTTCCTGGCTATCCAAAAAGATATGGAAGAGGTTGCTGTCAAACTCGTGAAGCGCGATGTTTTAATCAATAGCGCGGATGAAAATAAGCGAAGTGTTCTCTGGTTTAGCGCTGACAAGGGATTTGAAAAAGCAACGGCTAGGATATTGCTAAATAAATCAGTAGATATCGATCAGAAAGATATTAAGGGTTATAGTCCGTTGGCACGTGCGATTTTAAAGGGGCATAGTGTAATAGCAAAACGATTGATTAATGCAGGTGCTGATGTAAACACTCAAACTAATGAAAAAAACACCTTGTTGATGCAATCGGTTTTATCTGGCAAACAGGAGATGACCCGGTTGCTGATCGATAGAAAAATTAATATAGATACCAAGAATAACTCGGGTGAAACGGCTCTGATGCTAGCGGCAGGGATGGGTAATAATGATCTGGTCGAGATGCTGATTGAGGCAGGTGCAGATATAATGACACGAAATCAGGATGAACTCGGCGCCTATGATATAGCATTAAAAGCGGGCAAAAAAGATACTGCTGAGTTAATTCGTAATAAAAGCGGCAGGCTATTTAAATTGTTTAATTAGGCCGATTTTTAACCATTCCATGTTTTGTATCCATTTGATAATAATCTTTAACTGTGGGTAAAAATCGACGTCACCAACTGATCAGAGCTGTTAAGTTTTTAACTCTTCTAGCATTAATATTCGTTGTTTTTGTATTTATTGATTATTCTTTTAATCAGGCGAAATTAGATAAGGAATATCGTTTTGAGGTCCCTGATCTAACAGATAATCGACCAGTAATACTGAATCAGGGATCTATGATTATTGTTATCGCTCATTATAATACCGATATGAACGATCAATTTTCTACAATATCTACGTCTGCATCACGCATCGATTCTGAAGGGTATTTTGTGGCTCTGGCTTATGGCACAGATTTAGGTTGCCCGATTCAGCTGGTTAATGATTTTTTTAAAGAAAGTTGTAGTAATGCAATGTATGATTTACTGGGGCAATCGTTAGATCATGATTCTTATAAGAATCTTGAAATACCTCATTATCGTTGGAATAAAAATTTCACTGCTTTAACCATTTATCAGGAGTAACCATGCCTTCATTTGATACTGTATCAGAAATTGATCATCACGAATTGAAGAATGCCATTGATCAGGCAAATCGTGAGATTGGAACACGTTATGATTTTAAGGGTGCCAATGCAAAAATCGAGCTGAATGACAAGGAAATTATGTTTCATGCTGAATCACGCTTCCAGTTGCAACAGATGTTTCCCGTGCTGTTATCTAAAATGGGAAAACGTGGACTTGATATTGAATGTCTGAAAACTGGAGATGTTGTTGAAGCCGCTAAAACTGCGCGCCAACCTATCTTAATTCAGGAAGGTATAGATAAAGAGATTGGTAAAAAGATCGTCAAATTGATTAAAGAATCTAAATTGAAAGTACAGGCAGCCATTCAGGGAGAGCAGGTGCGCATTACCGGTAAAAGTCGCGATGATTTACAACAGGCTATGAAGCTCATGAAGGATGGTAATCTGGGTATTCCTCTGCAGTTTAATAATTTTCGCGATTAGGCCAGTAGTTATCCCAGATAGACATCGAAACGTATTGTTTTCTCGCGATAACTGATATCTGGCTTCAGGTCGCCTAGAAAAGGCGCATGTAGAGGTCGTTTAACCACTACACGCTGAGCAGCTTTTTTGAGTGCTAGCTGGAAGGTTTGCTCAATCGACTGATTTTGTGTAACGCGCTGTAACAGCTGTAAATCCTTGCCTGGCCTGGCACTGGATTTATGTGCCGGGAACATCGGGTCGAGATAAAAGCAATCGACTTCATCAATAGTGTCCTGCTTCAAATAGGAATAGCTGTCTAATAATTGCAATGACATTTGCTGGAATACTGGCTGATTACTTTCATCCCTGGCCGTTTTAAGCAGGTAGTTAAGGCAATGGTAGATTAATGGGTTATGTTCCAGCATCTGGATATGCCGACCCTGGTAAGCGAGCAGGTAGCTATCCTTTCCCCATCCTGCAGTCAGATCGGTAATTTTTTGAATCGTATTTTTTTTGTTGCTGCATGCCTTAAGCAGCCCCTGTTTTTTTTGCTGTGCTCGTTTTTGCAAATTGGGGTCGAGGAATGAGTGTGTGAAACAGGCATTTTGATTGTTTAACTTACTGCATAGGGTAATTGCACAATCGTCAATCTGAACCTGATATTCCTGATCCAACTGTATCGACTTCAGGTTTTCTACCAGTTCCCTGGCATAGGTTTTGTAATAATGAGCCTGGTTAGCGATTTTTAACATGATTTCAAATTTAATAATGCGGTGGCTTTTCGTCGGTTGGAGCTTCGTTCTCAGGCACTATTTTTTTAACCTCTCTGAGTTGTAGTTTCAGTAACTCAATCTGTTGCTGTAGTAAACCGATATCTTTATCCTGGCGAGTAATCACAGCATTGAGTGCTTCAATGGTATATTCCTGCTCCGAAAACATGATCTCTAGTTTACTGATGCGGGTGCTGTGATCGGTTGTGGTCATAAAGGGATCCATCTGAAATAATGATTGTTGCGGAGCATATCATCAGTACGGCCGCTAAATTTATATTCTAACAAATGAGGTTTGGGTTAGTCCCGTAGTGATGCAGGAACTACTATATATTTTTATTCTGTTTGGCGTGCTCTGGTTATGGCGAGATAGCAGCAACGCCCGCGAAAAAGCAACCTCTGCCGCTCGAGCAGCCTGTAAGCAGATAAACGCACAGTTTCTGGATGATACTGTCATGATGGTAAAGCTTCGTTTATGTCGCAGGAACACAGGAACTGTGGCATTATGTAGATTGTATAACTTTGATTTCACGCTGGATGGGGAGCAACGTAGATCTGGTGTTATACGAATGAAAGCGCAGATTATTGAGGATATATTACTCAATATAGATCAGAATACCGCATTACAATAGACATAACTGTAGAGGGTTACAATGTCAGAATCTCAGATTCATACTATTAAAGAAGTAGCACAAAAGCTCGCTAAAGAAAACGATCGCAGAGTTCGTGTATCGCATACCATAAATGAACTATTCTCCGAGCGTCAGGAGGTTCTTACCTGTTTTTGTGAGCTTGCCGCTTTAGATGCTTCCGGTTCCCCACTGGAGACAATACTGACTAAATTGAAAATATTTAACCAGATGCTGGTTGATTATGCAGCCCTGGGGCATTTTGAAATTTATCAGCGGATTATGGATGGCAAGGAACGTCGTGGTGCGATCAATGCCATCGCCAAGGAAATCTATCCGACCATAGTCAGGACCACGGATTATTTCGTTGAATTTAATGATAAATATGATGGAGCCGATGATGCAGATAGCATTATCCCTTTATCTGATGATTTATCCCTGATTGGTGAAGCAATGGCTTCACGTATTGAGAAAGAGGATCAATTGCTCAGAGAAATGGGAAATCAGATTCTATTACGCAATAATTAGCCATCTATAGACGAGGCTTAGCTCTTAATCGCGGCTATCATCCAGCAGAGCCAGCCAGTAAGAAAGGCCAGGCCTCCAAATGGCGTTACGATCCCAAGCCATGTTTGTCCAGAAAGGACCAGGGCATAGAGGCTTCCACAAAATAAAATAACCCCGATAATAAGACTGCCACCGGCAGTCTTTATCCATCCTGTAACTGGTTTTTTCTCTGTCCATAACCCCAGTCCGATCAGTCCAAGCGCATGATAGACCTGATATTGGGCTGCTGTTTTCCATGTCTGTAGTAGATGTTCTGATACTCTGGCTTCCAGGCCATGCGCGCCGAAAGCACCAAGACCCACAGCACACAGCATGAAAAACGAGCCAGAGATGAGAAACAGGCGAGAGTTCATAGATATATTGATTGAATCTGGCCTTCCTGATCGAGTGTGTTATCAAGGTAAGCACGGATGTTAGCAAAAGTATTATCGACCAGTCTTTGACGGGCTTCTACAGCACCCCAGGCGTTATGCGGCGTGATGATAAGATTAGGCAGCTGAGCCTGTATAATTGGGTTAGCCGGGGAGGGAGGTTCCTCTTCTATACTATCGACAGCAGCTCCAGCGATCTGGCCACTTTTTAACGCATCGATCAGATCAGCTTCATTCACAATGCCTCCACGTGCAGCATTAATCAGAATCGCAGAGCTTTTCATCCATTCAAATTGTTGAGCAGAAATCAGGTTTCTACTCAGGTCAGTCAATGGACAGTGCAAACTGACAATATCAGATTGCATTAATAGCTCTTTTAATGGAAGCCTGTCTGCGTGTTGATGCTGAGAGGTTGTCAAACTTTGAGCAATGATCACCTTCATATCAAAGGCTAAAGCAATCTTTTCAACGGCTTTTGCAATGTGACCATATCCAATCAAACCTATAGTTTTGCCTTTCAACTCTCTAATAGGGTGGTTCAACAGACAGAATTGATCCTGTGACTGCCACTTACCCTGCCTGATGTCAGACTGATAATCCAGAAATCGAGTGTATAAAGCCAGGGTTAGCATGAACACATGCTGGCTGACTGCTGCCGCAGAGTAATCCTTCACATTACATACCTTGATGCCCAGTCTATTGGCGACAGCGATATCAATATTATTCGTGCCGGTAGCGATTACGCAGATCAACTTCAATTTGGATAACTGGCTCAGAATGTCTTCATCCAGCCTGACCTTGTTAACAATGACAATTTCAGCATCTCTTAGTCGTTCAAGGATTTGATGCCGAGAACTTTGGTCGTAAGCTATGTATAAGGTTAAGCCCTCAATCGCTGAAAAATCCAGATCACCCAGATCGATACTTAATCGATCAAGAAATATACAGCTGGCAAGTTGCCTTTCAGTCATACTGGCCTGACTTACTTGGGGTTGAACTCAACGTTAGATTTTTCATGCAAAGCCTTAATCATATCGCGGATACTTTCAGAGGCTACCTTAGTGCTAAGCTGCTTTTTAACCGCTTCAAATGAGGGTGGTTCGATTTTACGGGTTTCATTTAAGAGAATGACGTGCCATCCAAACTGGGTTTGGACGGGGGCGCTTGAATGACTGCCGGGCTTTAATTTAGTGGTTGCTTCGAAAAAAGGAGCGACCATATCGCCAGACTTAAACCAGCCTAAAGAACCACCATTTTTACCACTAGGACCGGTAGATATTACTTTGGCCAGCGCTTCAAAATCGCCACCCTTATCCAGTTGTTTGATTATTTCTTTGGCTTCTTCTTCAGTTTTTAGCAGAATATGATTCGCGTTATATTCTAACTCCTGAGAATCTGATCCATATTCCTGCTTATAACGTTTGAGTAATTCATCATCTGTTATTTCAAGCTTATTAAGGTAATTGTTCAGGTAATGCGATGCAATCAGGCCCTGGGTGTTATGCTTTATATCCAGCGCAAGGGTTTCATCTTTCATCATGCCTTCATTCTTTGCTGCCTGTGCCAGTAACTCAACATTGACCATTTCCATCAAGGCCTGTTGTGGTGTGACTTGCTTTTGTTGGCGCTCGATAAAGTGCTTTACCTCCAGCATTGATATATCAACACCGTTTACACGGGCTAGTACGGGGTTTTCAGGTTGTTCATCTGTTGCGGCGAAAGATGTGCCGTAGTAGCAGGTGGACAGGATGATTAAACAATGTAGGAGTCGTTTCATAAGGATCACTTATTATTAGGTTAATGGATAGGGGTTATGGTTTCAGGGTAAAACCTTAATATAAGGTTTCACTTCAACTGATTGATACACAGATGATTTTATATAAGGATCATCGTTTGCCCATTGCTGTGCCAGTTCAAGCGAATCAAATTCAGCAATAATGATGCTACCGCTAAAACCTGCTTCACCGGGATCTGCACTGTCTATAGTCGGGTTTGGTCCGGCTAAAATCAGGCGACCTTCTGCCTTGAGTGCCTGAAGGCGAGCCAGGTGCTCAGGGCGAGCCGCCATTCTGTTGTGCAGGCTATTGGGTACATCAGTGCCAACAATACTGTATAACATGGTATCAGGAGTCCTCTTTATCTGTGGTTTTGCTTACAGGTTCACTGGGAATAAATCGAGCCAGGTAAAAAGCCTGACCGATAACAAATAAAATGGTTAAGCCCATCAATCCGAAGAGCTTGAAATCAACCCAGATCTCCTCGCTGAAATTAAAAGCGACAATCAGGTTGGCAATGCCGGAAAAGATAAAGAAGGTCACCCAGGCCATATTAAGTCGTTTCCACACAGAGCTATCATCTATTTCCAGTGCATGACTCATCATGCGCTGAACCAGTGGTTTCTCTCCGATAAATTGACTGCCCAGAAAAACGATAGCAAACAACCAGTTAATTGCAGTGGGTTTCCACTTAATAAACACAGGGTCTTTTAAAAGGAGAGTTGCTCCACCAAATACCACCAGCAAAACCAGGGTGATGATATGCATCTTTTCGACACGTTTGCTAATCAAGGCGGTGAATGCAACCTGTAGGGCATTTGCGATTATTGCTGTGAGTGTAGCCAGGTAGATAGCATGCTTGGCCTCTCCGGGTTGAATCTGCATGAAAGGAAACAATGTATTCACCGATAGAATCAATTCATCAGGCAGATCCAGATAAAACTTATAAATAATAAAAAACAGCAGAATAGGGAAAAAATCGAAAAGTTGTTTCATGCACGTCAAGGAGTCACTAAAGAGGGCGAAGCATATCACAAAATTTATGGGTGATAGATTACAGAGTGCTGGATGATACTTACTTCATTTATTTCTACCGCCATTGTGCATAAAAATTACCGCCAGGGTGGGGTACTGGGCTATACATGCAGATTTTTTATCAATATGCAATCAATAAGGTGTTGCATAAAAGCATACAGCGCCAGTAGCGATATTTAGGAGAAATCGTGCTGTTTTCGCCTGTTGGTTGCAAATTTGCAACAAAAATGGCACTGAATTGGTGATGAAAGAAAATTAGAAAGATCCAGTTCACAAAAAATGTTGTTTTTTTATACATTGGGTGTTGCAAAAAACAAATCATTGTGTATCATTATGTCCGTCGATTGGTATTCGTACCAGCACAAAAAGTAAATTAATTTATTTTTCAAACATAATATTGAGGGTATCTCATGAAAAAATTAGTAATCGCTTCTGCTGTTGCAGCAGTAATGGCTTCTAGCACAGTAATGGCTGACACTACTCTGGGTGGTGAAGTTCGCTTAAAGCTTCAAAATCAAGGTTCAATGGCCCTTAACTCTGGTAAATTGACTGTTAAAATCAATGGTTCTGAAGATCTGGGTAACGGCATGACTGGTCTGGCTTACCTGGAAATGGAAAATGATAATGCTGATAACGAAACAGATACTTTCCACAATGACAAATCATACGTTGGTATCAAAGGTGATTTCGGTCAGTTGACTTTAGGTGCTCAAGGCGATGCAGCAGGTTTTGCCTGTGGCGGAACTGATATCTTTACTGATAACTCTGGTAATGCTTGTAGTAAAGGTGCAGTTAACGGAACTCTAGATAACGCTGTTGTTTATGTTAAGGGTTTTGATGCCTTAACTTTAGTTCTTGGTGCTACTTTTGATGGTGACTTGGGTAAAAATGAAATGGTTGATACTGGTGATACTCAGCCTGACCGTGGTAACCACACAGTTATTGCATTAAATTATGCAGCTGATATGTTCTCTGTTGGTTTTCAGGTAACTTCTCCTGATAGCGATGCTCCTGTATTGGGAAGTAATGGCCTTGATATTTCTAGCCTGACGGTTATTGGTGGTACTGTTAAGTTGGGTGAAGGCACTTTGGGTTTGACCTTTGCTGATAACAGTCTTGACAATGATAACACAGCAATGGCGATTGCATATGCAATGCCTTTAGCAGGCGGCACTATTATGATTGGTGTTGATCAGGGTGATGCTCTGAAAAATGCAGCTGGTGACGATACTATCACTAACCTGGAATTCAAAAAGAAACTGGGTAAATCAACCTACGCTGGTGTACAGTTAAGTGATGATTCTCGTCAAGCGGATTCACTGTTCCAGGCGTACATGGGCTACAACTTCTAATTTAGATTTTTCTAAAATAGATCAAAGAAAGGGCGTCTCTGGCGCCCTTTTTTTATGTAAGCTTCGGTTTATTAACTTTTATCGGGCAGTGTTGATGTTGAATCACATATTTTACTTTGGTTCTAATTAATTATTTATGGCTCAATTTTTCGAAATCCACCCTGAAAACCCGCAAAAGCGCTTGATTCAGCAAGTTGTCAAGACTATTGATGATGGCGGTTTGATTATTTATCCGACTGATTCCAGTTATGCACTGGGCTGTCATATTGGTGATAAATCGGCCATGGAACGAATACAGCGCCTGCGCAAGCTGGATAATAAGCACCATTTCACGCTGGTTTGCAGCGATCTGTCCGAGATCGGTACCTATGCCAAGGTGGATAATTCATCCTATCGCTTGATGAAAACCCTGACACCAGGTCCTTATACCTTTTTGCTCAAAGCAACCTCCGAGGTGCCGCGTCGCCTGATGAACCCGAAGCGTAAGACCATTGGCGTTCGTGTACCTGATAATGCCATAACACGAGCTATGCTCGAAGAGCTCGGTCAACCTATCATGAGTAGTACCTTGATACTACCCGGTGGAAAAGATGCAATGGATGATGCCGAATCTATACGTGAGCATTTTAAAAACCATGTAGATTTGATTATTGATGGCGGTGCCTGCGGCATTGAGCCGACTACTGTCATCAATCTGGTCGATGGCAATCCCGAGGTTTTAAGATATGGCAAGGGCGATGCCGAATTCCTGGATTATTGATCCACTATGAATTAAACCACACAGCACACAAAGTACACAGAGAAGGCAAAAATGAATGGCATGCTTTTACCTCGGTGTGCTCTGTTCGCTCTGTGGTTTATGTTTTTTACATAAATCGCTTTCAGTTAAGTCGATATTTAGCACCTAGATGCTTATAATGCCGACTATTTATTGCCTTCAGGAAAATCTTTTTGAACACCTTAGTTAGTCAGAATCAACGCGTACTTTCTGGTATGCGTCCTACCGGTTTATTACATCTTGGTCATTATCATGGTGTGCTCAAAAACTGGATCGAATTACAGCATAGCTATGAATGCTTCTTTTTTGTAGCCGACTGGCACGCTTTAACTACGCATTATGAGAATCCTTCCAATATTGCGCAAAGTAGCGTTGATCTAGTCATCGACTGGCTGGCGGCAGGGGTTAACCCTGGCAGTTCAACTATTTTTATCCAGTCTCGGGTGCCTGAGCATGCTGAGTTGCATACCTTGCTTTCCATGATTACCCCATTAGGCTGGCTGGAACGTGTCCCCAGTTATAAAGACCAGCAGGATAGACTCAAGGATCGCGACCTGAGTACTTATGGTTTCCTCGGTTATCCACTGCTGCAAAGTGCCGATATTCTGATGTATAAGGCTGGGCTCGTTCCCGTTGGCGAAGATCAGGTCGCTCATGTTGAATTAACACGAGAAGTGGCGCGTCGTTTCAACCATCTTTATGGCAAGGACGATGATTTTGAAGAAAAGGCGCATACTGCTATCAGGAAGATGGGTAAAAAGAATGCAAAAATTTACAATGGTTTACTCAAACGCTATCAGGAGCAGGGTGATTCATCTGCACTGTCGGTAGGGCAGGCATTGCTGGATTCGCAACAGAATATCAGTATTGGTGACCGTGAACGGCTTTTGGGCTATCTGGAAGGTGGCGGTCGAATCATCCTCCCTGAGCCGCAGTCATTATTAACCCAGGCCTCTAAAATGCCCGGGCTGGATGGACAGAAAATGTCCAAGTCCTATAACAATACGATTGCGCTACGTGAACCACCGGAGCAGATTGAAAAAAAGGTCAAAACCATGCCTACCGATCCGGCACGTATACGTCGTACCGATGCGGGTAATCCGGAAAAGTGCCCAGTATGGGAGTTACATCAGATTTACTCTTCTGAAGATTTAAAGGCGTCGATTGTAGAAGGTTGTACTACAGCGAATATTGGTTGTATTGACTGTAAACAGCATATTATCGATAGCATAAAGGCCGAGTTAATGCCTATCCAGCGACGTGCGCAAGATTATCTGGAAGATATCACCAGTGTAGAAAATATCATCAACGAGGGCTGCGAAGCTGCTCGTGATGTGGCGCGTGATACGATGGAAGAGGTTCGTAAATCAATGGGACTGACATTACGCTAAAGGCGTAATCATCAAAATAGCCGACGGTAAAATATGAGCGATTTATTTCAGGAAAATCAGTCCAATCAATCCGAGATGCCTTTCGCTCTGATTCAGGGTGAGCCATTGACGATGATCCCGCAGGACCTGTATATCCCACCAGATGCCTTGCAGATTTTTCTGGAAGCCTTCGAGGGGCCGCTGGATTTGCTGTTGTACCTGATAAAGCGCCAGAATATCGATATCCTGAATATTCCAATTGCTGATATCACCCGGCAGTATATGCAGTATATTGACTTGATGGAAAACCTGGAACTTGAGCTGGCGGCTGAATATCTGGTGATGGCTTCCATGCTGGCTGAGATAAAATCGCGTATGCTGTTGCCTCGGCCTCCCAGTGAAGATGATGAAGATGATCCGCGTGCTGAATTGATCCGTCGTTTACAGGAGTACGAACAATTTAAAAAAGCAGCAGAAGATCTGGATGCCTTACCACGTGAAGAACGTGATATCTTTATGCCACACCCGGAAAGGCCCGAGATGAGTAGTGAGATTCCTTTGCCCGATGTGTCGATCAAGGATTTGCTGGCTGCATTTCGAGATGTGGTCAACCGTGCATCACAGTTTGCCAGTCACCATATAGAACGTGAGCCTTTATCCGTACGTGAGCGCATGACGATAGTTTTAAGTCGTTTAAAATCGAGTGGATATACAGAGTTTAAGGATTTCTTTGAGGTGGAAGAAGGACGTATGGGTGTAGTGGTTAGTTTTCTGGCTATTCTGGAGCTGGTTAAGGAATCAATGATCGATCTGGTTCAGAATGAGCCCTATGCACCTATCTATGTTAGAGCTAGAGCCTGATAAATAACACATTGAAAAATTAGACATAAGCATGACCCCTGAAAAATTAAAACCCATCATTGAAGCGATCCTGAGTAGCGCTGATCATCCTTTAAGCGTTGACCAGCTGTTTAATCTGTTTCATGGTGATATAGAGCAACCGGGCAAGGATGAAATCCGTCAGGTTTTGAATGAACTGGTTGACGAGTATCAGACACGTGGCCTGCAAATTAAGCAGGTTGCCAGTGGTTTTCGCTTTCAGGCCAACGCGGATTATTCTGTGTGGATTTGTCGCCTTTTGGAGCAAAAGCCGCCTCGTTATTCCCGTGCTTTGCTAGAGACTCTTGCTCTGATCGCTTATCGCCAGCCGATTACGCGTGGAGAGATTGAATCCATTCGTGGGGTGAGTGTGAGTTCGAATATCATAAAAACACTGCAGGAACGCGAATGGGTCAAAACACTGGGGCATAAGGACGTACCCGGCAAGCCCAGCCTGTATGGCACTACCAATACCTTTCTTGATTACTTCAATCTGAAATCATTAAATGAGTTGCCCACGCTTTCAGAATTGAAGGATCTGGATAGCTATCATCCAGAGCTGGCCTTTAACGAAGATAATCTGGCGTCAGACGAACAGAGCGAAGAAACCGAAACCGAAACCGAAACCGAAGTTGAGATTGATCAGATAGCGGATAGTGAAGATGAAAATGAAAACGACGCTATCCTGGAAGACGACCATACAACCTTATGATCAAACTCTCACATCTTGTGTGGCTGTTTTTACTACTACCAATTGCCGCCTTAAGCGGCTGTAGCGATAAGGGTAAGGAGTTAAAACACTGGTTGCACGAAGATACAGGTTCATACGGTGCCGCCATTAGCGATGACAGTCGTTATCTATTAACCGGCTCTATTGGCGGTTATGGGCGCGTATGGGATGTGGATCAGGGTAAGGTGCTGTACAGCGTACAGCATGAAAGCAATGATGAAGGCGGCATCATCGCGGCTGATTTCTCTGCGGATAACCAATATCTGGTCACTATTGAGCAGCAATCCATAGCGCGCTGGCGTGTATCTAACGGAAAGCTGGTGGGTTACTGGTCGTGGCCAGATCTACGAGATGTCGCCATATCGGCTAATGGTCGTTATGCACTGATCGGTATGAAAGCCAATCAGGCAATCTACTTCGATATGCAGGAAGGTAAGATGGTGTATGTATTTCCGCACCATGAAAAGATTAACTCGGTTGCACTATCTCGCGATGGGCGTTTTGCATTGACTGGTTCAGACGACTGGCATGCCAGTTTGTGGGACCTGAAAACGGGTAAGTATATCTGGGCCAGGAATATGCAATACAAGATTGCCCATGTTGAGTTATCAGACGACGGTCAGCTCGCCTTTGCTAATGCTTCGGTGGGACAGGCCAGAATCTATTCAACGAATAAAGAGGGGGATCTGGTCAGTGAGCTGGATATCAAATCACGTGGAATGACGGTTGTATCTGCTGACTTTTCAGATGATGGTAGTCTGCTCGCGACGGGTAGGGCATCCAGAGGTATCGATATCTGGGATATTAAAACCGGCAAGTGCCTTAAAACCTGGTTGCCTAAAGTTAAGCATCTGGTGCAGCCAGACTCCGCCACAATACTTGATTTAAAGATCAGTGCCGATAATTCACAATTACTATCAGAATCGTCCGCCGGAATCGGTCAGCTCTGGTCTTTAAAATAACCTCTGGAAAACCATGCAACGTATTCAAAAATTACTCGCCCATAATGGTATAGGCTCGCGCCGTGAAATAGATCGCTATCTGCAGGAGGGGCGTATCAAGGTCGATGGTAAGCAGGCAAAACCTGGCGATCAGATCAGTGGTGGAGAAAAGATTACTCTGGATGACAAACCTGTTCGTTTATCCCGGCATGAAATCAAGCCAAAGATATTGATGTACCATAAACCCATCGGATTAGTGTGCTCACGCTCGGACCCGGAAGGTCGGCCAGATGTCTACAGCGATCTACCCAGATTACAGCAGGGGCGCTGGATTGGAATTGGTCGTTTGGATATCAATACCTCGGGGCTGTTACTGTTTACTAACCACGGTGAACTGGCTAATCGTCTTATGCATCCCTCATTTGAACTTGAGCGTGAATATGCCGCACGCGTGCGCGGTCAGGTGACCGAAGATGCGCTTAAACAACTTGTTAACGGTGTTGAACTGGAAGATGGGCCGGCGAAATTTGATTCGGTTACCGATGGGGGTGGTCAGGGCACCAATCACTGGTATCACGTGGTGCTGCGTGAAGGACGTAACCGAGAGGTAAGGCGTTTGTGGGAAGCGGTGGGTGTAGAGGTCAGTCGTCTGGTTCGAGTGCGTTATCATGAGTTCACCCTGCCCAAGTGGTTGAAGCCAGGTAAGAGTCGATTTCTGGAAGATATGACAGTCAAGAAACTGTTTGAATCTCTGCAGTTGGATTACGATCACAAGGTTACTCAACACGACCTGAAGCGTCGACATGGTCGCCGGAAATAATTCTTTTCAACAGGTTTATCTCAGGCTTCATGAGTACTACGGACATCAGGACTGGTGGCCTGCTGAGGATGAGTTTGAAATCATAATCGGTGCCATCCTCACGCAAAACACCAGTTGGACCAACGTAGAAAAAGCGATAGATAATCTGAAACAGCAGGGTTTTTGCAACGCGCCTGCTCTGGTTGAGCTGGAACTGGAGCAACTCGCCCAGTTAATCCGTAGCTCTGGATATTTCAACCAGAAAGCCCTGCGCCTGAAAATTATTGCTGCCTGGTATCTGCAGCAGGGCGGTTTAAGCGGTTTAAGACAATTTGACCAAAGTGAATTAAGACAGCAATTACTCAGTCTGAAAGGAGTGGGAGCAGAGACGGCGGATGATATCTGCCTGTATGCCTTCAATCATCCTCTGTTTGTGATTGATAGCTATACACGCAGAATTTTTTCACGCCTTTCTCTATTAAGCTCCGAGCACAGTTACAGCAAGTTACAGCAGATATTCCACCAGCATTTACCGGCTGATGCAGCTCATTATCAACAGTTCCACGCCCTGATCGTCGCGCATGCGAAACAACATTGCCGCAAGAAGCCGGTATGCGCTCTTTGCCCACTAGAGGTATCATGCGAATATGGTCAGTCGTCACACTAAAAAAACACCCGCTCAAGCGAGAAAAAAAGGCAAAAGCAGTCCGTTACAGGTATCCAGACTGTTTGGGAAAATTCTGCCCGATGGCTTCCAGGCCAAAACAGCCCTGATCAATCAATATCAGCATTTTTTCAATTCGCTGGATTCTGATGCGGTATTTCAAATGGTCAAGGTGGTGAGTGTTGAAGCTGATATGCTAACTGTTTCTCTGCCTTCAGCAGGGCTGGTCAATTATCTGCGCATGCATGCCCAACAGATAAGTAAAGAAATCGAACATCAATTTGGGCAGGTGATGGCACTGAAGATCGTCACTAGTCCTATGGGTGCGCAGAATGAAATGCCGCGCTCTCGCTTAAAACCTGCCGCGCATTTTTCTGCAGAAGTTAGCGACAAAATCAAAATATCAGCCAAAAATATTGAGGATGATGAATTAAAACAATCGTTGTTAAGACTGGCCGAAGCAATCAGGCAAAAAGAGAGTTAGCTGCCGTTGCTTAGATAAGTTGTGCGACGATCATTATAAATATCAGAATACAGATTGTTCTGGATGATCTTGATCGCTGCCATGGCAGGGATGGCAAGGATGACGCCGATAGTACCAAACAGATTTCCAAAAATAATAATACCTACGATGGCGAGCACCGGATGTAAATCCACAGCATTGGCGATCACCGAAGGTATGACCACAACGTTATCTACTACCTGTGCCACCACCACTACTGCTATTGCCATATAAATCAAACTGGGATCGAATGGTGTCACTGCAGCGGCTACTATGGTGGCCAGGAACATTGAGATTAATGGCCCGATATAGGGAATCAGATTGAGTAACCCCGTTAATGTGCCCAATAATATCGGCATATCCAGTCCGATTATAAAATAACCTGTAGTTGCTACCGCAGCCATGATGAAAGATTGAATCATGACACCACGGGTATACAGTATGAGCTGACGAGTCACTCGATGGTAGATCAGCCAGCCCAGCTCAAAACTTGAATTAGGTAACCAGTTGAGTGCTTTATTGCGTACCTGTTTAAAGTCCTTGAGGATGAAGTAAGTCAATAAAGGTACCAGAATCAGGCTAAGGGTGATGGCAAAAACCTGTTCTGATATTTTGAGTAGTAAATCATTGCCCAGTGATGATGACTGAGCTAGGATCGATACCACTACATCTGAAACATTAAATTCAATGCCTGTGATATCAGCAAATTTCTGACTGTACACATTTAATAAGCCTTCAAGGTGGCTGAAAATACCCGGCATTTTATTCTTCAGGAATGCTGCCTGTTCCAGTAATTGGGGCAGAGCGAAACTGATGGCTAAAATACTGGCGGTTAGCATGAGGATTAGCATGAAAATAATCGCAGCTGAATGATTAATATTTTTGCGGACCAGATAATTAGTGAATGGTTGCAGTAGTGCGTAAAGGGTAAAAGAGATAATAATGGGTAGTAATACTGACGAAAGTAGATAAAAGGCCGCTAGCACAATTCCACCAATAACCGATAAAACTTTGAAGCTATCCAGATACGCCGAGCTGGCCCGATTGGTTTCAACGTGATGTCCCATGTCAGTGTCCAGCTTTATCGGCTAATAGCAGGTTAGCCTGATGTAGACGCTGTGCCAGAGTTGAGGCAAGGTTTTTCACAAAGACCAGTCCCAGATAATGTTCCACCTCAATCCATTCCTCCAGATCCTGTTTCAGAAAAAAAACCAGTCGGCAATTTCTGGCGCAGACAGCATCAGCGGTCCGCTTATCGTTTTCAGCCAGTGCAATTTCACCAAAAAAGTCTCCCTGATCGAGTACCGAAATGGGGGTATCTAGCGCCATGATTTTTACCTGGCCTTCAAGAACCAGAATAACGCCAGCGCCCTGATCGCCTTCTCGGAACACGATCTCGTTCTGCTGATAGTTTCGAATATGCATGTTTTCGCTTAACGCGGTAATGTGACGAAGCGGGATATCCTTAAATAGAGGAGTATTGCTCCAGTATTCTGCGATGGTATTGATCTCATTGTCCTTATGTTTGAACAGGTTTGACCAGAAGAAATTGTTCATCAATATTTGCCGGTTTTAAATAGCTAGCAGAATAGCAAAGCGTAAAACGGATTAACAATAAAGATAGGGTAACGGGAGAATATTTTTTAAAACTCATGAGTCACCGTTAGTGACTCATGAGTTTTGAGATGGCTCCCCGGCCCGGGCTCGAACCAGGGACCCAATGATTAACAGTCATTTGCTCTACCAACTGAGCTACCGGGGAATTGCGGAGCGTATGGTAATGGAAAAGAAACTAATCAGCAATAGTATTTAAATGTTTTTTTCAAAAACTTTTCCGATCCTTTGCAATGCCCTTTCAAGGTTCTGCATTGAGGTTGCAAACGATAATCTCATATAGCCAGGGGCTCCAAATGCTGAGCCCGGCACTACGGCTACTCCAGCGCTATCCAGTAGATGATTTGCTACTGCTACATCGTCCGTCAGATCAGGGCGGCTATCGATAAATGATTGAATATCAGGGAAGCTGTAAAAGGTACCATCTGAGGGAAGGCATCGAATATGAGTGATAGAGTTGAGTGTTTGTACTACATAATCATGGCGCTTTTTGAACGCCGCGAGCATCTCTTGTATGCAAGTTTGATCACCATTTAAAGCAGCTACGGCAGCAGCCTGGGAGATAGAAGCTGGATTTGAGGTGCTTTGGGACTGTATTTTTTTCATCGCCCGGATGATATTGACGGGGCCTGCAGCATATCCAATTCGCCACCCAGTCATGGAATAGGCTTTGGATACCCCATTCAGTACCAGGCAGCGATCATATAAATCTGCGTTCGCATTCAGAATATTGCTGAAGCCTTCGTCATTCCAGATGATGTGTTCGTACATGTCATCGGTAACCACCAGAATTTCGGGGTGCTGGATTAACACGTCGGCAATGTCCTTTAATTCCTTGTGGGAATAGGCTATACCAGTGGGATTAGAAGGACTGTTAATGACTACTATGCGAGTCTTCGGAGTAATCGATGCCAGCAGTTTTTCCGCTGTCATTTTAAAGTTTTCAGCCAGGGTGCTTTCAACCACCACGGGTACTGCATCAGCCAGAAGTACCATATCAGGATAAGAAACCCAGTAAGGCGCGGGGATGATGACTTCGTCACCTTTATTCAGGTATGCCTGACAAAGGTTGAAAAAGCTTTGCTTACCACCACTGGAAACCAGTATCTGGTCGGCTGCATAGTCGAGACCGTTGTCTCGTTTAAATTTATCAATAATCGCCTGTTTCAGTTCTGCTGTTCCATCAACGGCGGTATACTTGGTCTGGCCGTTGTTAATGGCTTGTATAGCAGCCTGTTTAATATGTTGCGGGGTATCGAAGTCGGGTTCGCCTGCGCCCAGCCCGATGACATCACGTCCCTGAGCACGAAGTTGACTGGCAAGATTGGTTACTGCCAGGGTTGGAGAAGGTTTGATAGCATTGACACGGTCAGATAGTCGGTATTTCAAGTCGATGGCCCTTACTTTGATTAATCGTGAAAAGCTTTAGCATACAGTCTGATTCAGGGCTGATAAAGTGTTACCGCTAGCTTAAAAATTAAATTGTTATTCTGTTTGAATAAATAAAGTGTGGAAGTTATTTCTGTATGTCAAAACCGTTCCAACTGGTAACCAATTATCAGCCTGCTGGTGACCAGCCTCAGGCAATAGCTGGTCTGATTGAAGGGATCAATGATGGCTTGATGCATCAGACCCTGCTGGGTGTCACCGGCTCGGGTAAAACCTTTACCATGGCTAATGTGATTGCTGATTTACAACGTCCGGCTATCATTATGGCGCATAATAAAACCCTGGCTGCTCAGCTATATGGAGAGATGAAAGAGTTTTTCCCCAATAACTCTGTGCAATACTTTGTTTCCTATTACGACTATTACCAGCCCGAAGCTTATGTGGCTGCATCGGATACCTTCATAGAAAAGGATGCATCGATTAATGAGCATATCGAACAGATGCGCCTGTCAGCTACCAAGTCTTTGTTCGAACGTAAAGATACGATTATTGTAGCGTCTGTCTCTGCTATCTATGGTTTAGGTGACCCTGAGTCCTATCTCAAGATGTTGTTGCATGTGGTGCAGGGCGATCTGATCGATCAGCGTAGAATACTGCGCAGGCTGGCCGAGTTGCAGTACACCCGCAACGATATTGAGCTCAAACGGGGTACCTATCGAGTACGCGGAGACGTTATCGAAATTCACCCGGCAGATAGTGAACGCGAAGCAGTGCGTATTGAATTGTTTGATAATGAGGTCGAGCAACTCAGTATGTTTGATCCCTTAACAGGAGAGATACTGGAGCGGGTTAAGCGTATTACTGTCTACCCTAAAACACACTATGTTACTCCTCGCGAAACCATTGTAGCAGCGCTGGAAGATATTAAGGTTGAATTGCAGCAGCGTCTGGCACAACTGACCGAATTGAACAAACTGGTTGAAGCGCAACGTCTGGAACAGCGCGTCAATTATGATATTGAGATGATGCTGGAGCTGGGCTATTGCAGTGGTATAGAAAACTACTCGCGCTATCTATCGGGCAGACAACCTGGCGAGCCGCCACCGACTTTATTTGATTACTTACCAAAAGATTGCCTGTTGTTCATTGATGAAAGCCATGTCAGTGTGCCGCAGATCGGTGGTATGTATAAAGGTGATCGTTCGCGTAAGGAAACTCTGGTTGAGTATGGGTTTCGGCTACCATCTGCGCTGGATAATCGACCACTACGTTTTGAGGAATTTGAGCGCCTGTCTCCGCAGACGATATTTGTTTCCGCTACACCTGGAAAATATGAAGATGAAAATGCTGCTGCAGTGGTCGAACAGGTAGTGCGCCCCACCGGGCTGGTTGATCCGGTTATTGAGATTAAACCCGCCACCTCACAGGTAGATGATCTGCTTTCAGAAATCAATGTGCGGGTAAATTTATCTGAACGGGTGCTGGTTACTACGCTAACCAAGCGCATGGCTGAGGATTTGACCGACTACCTGGGTGAGCATGGGATTAAAGTCCGCTACCTTCATTCGGATATAGATACGGTAGAACGCATGGAAATCATTCGTGATTTACGTCTGGGTGAATTCGACGTGCTAGTCGGAATCAATTTGCTCCGCGAAGGTCTGGATATGCCAGAGGTTTCACTGGTGGCCATACTGGATGCTGATAAGGAAGGTTTTTTGAGATCGGACCGGGCTCTGATACAGACTATAGGTCGAGCAGCAAGAAACCTCACTGGTAAAGCCATACTTTATGCTGACCGGATAACGGGGTCCATGCAGCGTGCTATCGATGAAACACAAAGACGTCGCGACAAGCAACTGGCCTTTAATAAGGAACATAACATTACACCTGTAGGTATCAGCAAGCAGATAACCGATGTGATGGATATGGGGCAGGGACGGGGTACACCAGGTCTCCGTAAAATAGCTGAAGCTGAGGGCCTGTATCATCATAAAATGTCACCCACAGAGTTGAAAAAGCGTCTATCTGTATTGGAAAAGAAGATGTATGAACATGCGAATAACCTGGAGTTTGAACAGGCTGCACAGCTTAGAGATGAAATTGAAGCACTTAAAAATAAACATTATATTGCTGAAGCTTAAGCATATATATTGAAAGTTTAGACCTGGTTTAATGATTGGTAAGATTTCTCTATGTCAATTCTCAGTCTTAAAAACCTAAAGGCAATAAAAAGTTTCCATATTTCACACACTTATAAGCAGTGTATATATAGATAAAATTAAATAAATGGATTAGTATTCGTGTGGTTAAGCTAAGAAATCTCTGCATATTTTGATATGCACCAATTGTGTGATATGGATCTATGCAAAGGTTTCTTGAGAAAACCAAAAACCAAAACTAAAAAATAATCAATTTAGGAGATCCCTATGGCTCATATAGTTGTCCTTGGCGCTGGAACAGGCGGTATGCCTTGCGCCTATGAATTAAAAAATGAACTGGGCAAGAAGCACCAGATTACGGTCATTAATTCAAATGAATACTTTCAGTTTACTCCTTCAAATCCATGGGTTGCAGTGGGTTGGAGAGATCGTAAATCAATCACTTTCCCCATAAAACCATATCTTGATCGTAAAGGCATAGGTTTTATCTGCGATACCGTTACTAAAATCGATGCCTCTACGAACAAGCTGGAAACAGCTAAGGGCGAAACCGTTGATTACGATTATCTGGTCATTATTACCGGACCTCGTTTAGCCTTTGAAGAGGTTGAAGGTTCAGGGCCAGAAAATCATACCAATTCAATTTGTACTATCGACCACGCTGAAAAAGCGTACGAAGATTATAAAGAGTTATTGAAAGAGCCCGGTCCGATCGTTATCGGTGCCATGCCTTTTGCCAGTTGCTTTGGCCCGGCTTATGAGTTTGCTTTTATCGTAGATGCGGATCTTAGAAAACGTAAAGTCCGTGACAAATACCCTATGACCTTTGTTACGTCCGAGCCTTATATCGGACATCTGGGTCTGGGGGGTGTAGGTGATTCAAAAGGCATGCTCGAATCTGAGCTGAGAAATCATCATATCAAATGGATTACTAACGCCAAAACTACCAAAGTAGAGGACGGGAAACTGTTTGTTGACGAACTGGATGCTTCCGGTGAAGTCGTCAAACAGCACGAAGTTGACTATAAATTCGGTATGATGTTACCTGCGTTTAAAGGGGTGGACGCGGTTGCAAATGTTGAGGGGCTGTGTAATCCACGCGGCTTCGTAATGGTTGATGAATTCCACCGCAACCCAACCTATAAAAATATTTACTCGGCTGGCGTTTGTATTGCGATTCCTCCTGTGGAAGCGACACCTGTACCAACAGGTACGCCTAAAACAGGTTATATGATCGAATCCATGGTGACTTCAATTGTACATAATATTACTGATGAGCTGGCTGGCAAAGAGCCGACTACCGGTGCTACCTGGAATGCTATCTGTCTTGCTGATATGGGTGATACGGGAGCGGCTTTTGTTGCAATTCCACAGATTCCACCGCGTAACGTTGCCTGGTTTAAGAAAGGGAAGTGGGTACACATGGCGAAGATTGCATTTGAAAAATACTTTATGCGTAAGATGAAGAAAGGCACTTCTGAGCCTTTATACGAAAAGTATATTCTGAAGATGATGGGTATAAATAAGCTGGATGATTAATATCTACTGCAAGTAACTTAAAAAGCCCCATTTATGGGGCTTTTTTTATTTTCTATTTCATGTAGTTGGAGATTGATTATTTAATTTTGTGATGTAGAATACCCGACCTGATTTGCAGGCGCGTAGCTCAGTTGGTTAGAGCACCACCTTGACATGGTGGGGGTCGGTGGTTCGAATCCACTCGCGCCTACCAGATTTATCTGGTAGTACTTTCCCGATTTTAATTAAACTATCTTTTTGATTAACACGTGGCCTTTGGTAGGGGTCACCACTGAAACAGGATCAATATGCCTCAAGTTACACTTCCCGATGGTTCTATTCGTTCGTTCGATCAAGCCGTATCAATCATAGAAATAGCTACTGATATTGGTCCAGGTCTAGCTAAAGCTACACTGGCTGGAAAGGTCAATGGTCAACTGGTCGATGCCTCTTTTATTATTAGAGATGATGCTGAAGTCTCAATTATTACCAGTCGTGATGAAGAAGCGCTGGAGTTAATGAGACACGACGCAGCTCATGTTATGGCCCAGGCGGTTCAGGAATTATACCCAGGAACACAGGTCACGATAGGGCCTGCGATTGAAGATGGCTTCTATTACGATTTTTATCGTGACGAGGCATTTACTCCAGACGATTTAACCCTGATCGAACAGCGGATGCATGAAATCGTCAAACGGAATCTACCTATTGTGCGAGAAGTCATGGATCGGGATCAGGCGGTTACTACTTTTGCTGATCTGGGTGAAGAATATAAGGTTGAGATTATTAAAGACATCATTCCCGAGGGTGAAGAAGTATCCATCTATCGTCAGGGAGACTGGTTTGATGTTTGTCGCGGTCCACATTTGCCATCTACCGGTAAGCTCGGGCAGGGCTTTAAGTTGATGAAGCTGGCAGGCGCTTACTGGCGTGGTGATTCCAATAATGTAATGCTGCAACGTATCTATGGAACTGCCTGGAGTGATAAGAAGCAGCTAAAGGATTACCTACATCGACTGGAAGAAGCTGAAAAGCGCGACCATCGTCGTATAGGTAAGAAGCTTGATCTATTCCATATTCAGGAAGAAGCACCGGGTGAGGTTTTCTGGCATGAAAAGGGCTGGACTATCTATCAGGCCGTTCAGCAATACATGCGCAAGAAACAGCAGCAGTATAACTATAAGGAAATCAATACACCTCAGGTTGTGGATTTTTCTCTGTGGGAAAAATCAGGCCATGCGGCCAAGTTCAGTGCTGATATGTTCACGCTGGAAGCTGAAGGCAGGCAGTTTGCAATCAAGCCAATGAATTGTCCCTGTCATATTCAAGTGTTTAATCAGGGCTTGAAAAGCTACCGAGATTTACCATTAAGACTTGCTGAGTTTGGTTCCTGCCATCGAAATGAAATGTCAGGTGCGTTACATGGATTGATGCGGGTAAGAGCGTTTGTGCAGGATGATGCACATATCTTTTGTACCGAACAGCAGATTCAGTCCGAAGTGGCTGATTTCATCGATTTCCTGCATGAGGTTTATAGGGATTTTGGCTTTAATGAAGTGATCTATCGCTTATCCACTCGTCCTGAAAATCGTGTTGGTAGTGACGAGGTTTGGGATAAAGCTGAAAAGGCATTAGCCGAAGCAATGGATGCCAAACAGCTGGATTGGGATGAGTTACCTGGAGAAGGCGCTTTTTATGGACCAAAAATCGAATTTACTTTGAAAGATTGTATAGGACGTGAGTGGCAATGTGGTACGATCCAGGTCGACTTTTCTATGCCGGGTCGTCTGAACGCGCAATATGTTGATGAAGACGGTTCGCGTCAAACTCCAGTCATGCTGCACCGAGCGATTCTGGGATCATTTGAGCGATTTATTGGGATTCTTATAGAACAGCATGAAGGCAAGATGCCGCTCTGGTTATCCCCCGTACAGGCTGTTCTGATGAATATAACTGATAAACAGGCTGCTTATATTCAAGATGTTGAAAAAAGTCTTAAAAATCAGGGTTTCAGAGTAATTTCTGACTTGAGAAACGAGAAGATCGGCTTTAAAATTCGCGAGCACACAATGCAGCGCGTTCCTTACCTCCTTGTAGTCGGTGATCGGGAGATGGAGCAGGGTGAGATTGCTGTACGTAGTCAGGCAGGTGAAGATCTGGGAAGTATGAAGATCGACGCTTTTATCTCTAGAGCTCAGGCTCAGATACAAAACTACGAATAGTAATTGAGTTATATGAATAATTGCGAGGAATAATCCAATCGCTGATGATAAGCAAAGTCGTTTAAATGACGAAATTACGGTTCCTGAAGTTAGATTAATCGATCAGGATGGTGAACAAAAAGGTATTGTTTCAATACAGGAAGCTCTACAGGCCGCGGCAGATGCCGAACTGGATCTGGTAGAAATTGTACCGAACAGTAAACCTCCAGTATGCCGCCTGATGGACTTTGGTAAGTTCAGGTTTCAGCAAAAGAAAAAATTACATGACCAGCGCAAGAAACAGCGCCAGATACAGATTAAGGAAATTAAATTCCGACCTGGAACTGAATTGGGCGACTATCAGGTCAAGTTAAGAAAACTGACTGAGTTCATAGAGGCAGGCGATCGAGCCAAGGTGACTGTACGTTTCCGTGGCCGAGAAATGGCTCATATGGAATTGGGAAGAAATTTACTCAAGCGTATCGAAGAAGATATGAGTGAGGTAGCGACGGTGGATCAATATCCGCAGTCAGAAGGCCGTCAGATGACGATGTTACTGGTGCCTAAAAAGAAATAATCAGTAATACTGCCTGCGCAGTATTCGATTATTCAGTCGAAAGACTGGAAGTATACCCAAACACGCAGACTCCGGCGTGCAGGGTTTTTATTTACTATTTATCGAACGGGAGTTTGAAATGCCTAAAATCAAATCGAGCCGGGGCGCTGCCAAGCGCTTCAAACGTAATGCGGCAGGTAACTATAAACGTGGCCAGTCTCATTTACGTCATATCCTCACCAAAAAGAGCAGCAAGCGTAAACGTCATCTGGGCGATATGCTTGAAGTTAATGCTAGTGATGTACGTCAGGTACGTCGTCTTTTACCCTATACATAGGAAGGTGAGAAATGCCTAGAGTTAAACGCGGTGTAACCGCACACGCACGTCATAAAAAAATTCTGGATAAAGCCAAAGGTTATCGTGGTGCACGCAGTAAGGTGTTCCGGGTAGCCAAGCAGGCTGTTACTAAAGCTGGCCAATACGCATACCGTGACCGTAAACAGAGAAAACGTCAGTTTCGTGCCTTATGGATCGCGCGTATTAATGCTGCTGCACGTGAAAACGGCATGTCTTATAGCGTATTCATGAATGGTCTGAAAAAAGCTGCAATTGAAGTTGATCGTAAGGTTCTTGCTGATATCGCAGTTTTTGATAAGCCAGCCTTTACCACTCTGGTTGAAAAAGCCAAAGCTGGTCTACAAGCTACTGCTTAATATTCACCTGATAGCGGACACTCAAAGTGTCCGCTACAACCTAAGCCAAATACCGTGTCCGATCTCAATCAGCTATTAAAATCTGCCAGTGCGGCTATAGATGCCACCGATGATCTTAAAGCCCTGGATAACCTGCGTGTGCAGTATCTTGGCAAAAAAGGTGAAATTACCGAACAGTTAAAAAATCTTGGTCAACTACCAGCGGATGAACGTCCTGCTGCCGGCCAGGAAATCAATAAAGTAAAGCAGGCTATTCAGCAACAGCTGGAAGCACGCAAACAAACTCTTGTCGATCTTCAGATTAACCAGAAACTGGCGGCTGAAACTATCGATATAACTCTGCCAGGTCGTAGTATTGATAAAGGTGGGCTGCATCCAGTCACCTTGACGATGAATCGTATCGAGCAGATGTTTGGCAAACTGGGGTTCGATGTAGCAGAAGGTCCGGAAGTCGAAGATGACTTCCATAATTTTGAAGCGCTCAACATACCTGAATATCATCCAGCCAGAGCGATGCACGATACCTTTTATTTTGATGCAAAAACCCTGTTACGTACTCATACATCACCTGTACAGATACGTGTTCTGGAACATCAGGCACCACCGGTTCGAATTATTGCTCCGGGTAGGGTCTATCGTTGTGATTCAGATTTGACTCATACGCCGATGTTTCATCAGATTGAAGGTTTGCTTGTGGATGAAAATATTTCGTTCGCCAATTTAAAAGGCATGCTGCACGAGTTTCTCAAATTATTCTTTGAACAGGAAGATTTGAAAACCCGTTTTCGTCCGTCCTATTTTCCCTTTACAGAACCTTCTATGGAGGTCGACATCAGCTGTGTCATGTGTGCTGGAGAAGGCTGTCGGGTTTGTGGTCAAACTGGTTGGATAGAAATCCTGGGATGCGGGATGGTTCATCCAGAAGTGTTCAGGCATACTGGCATTGACCCTGAAAAATTCACTGCTTATGCGTTTGGCCTTGGCGTGGAAAGAATGGCAATGTTACGTTATGGCGTGAATGATCTACGGCTATTTTTTGAAAATGATTTGCGTTTCCTGCAACAATTTGCCTGATATCCGGTTGCTAACATGAAAATAAGTGAAAATTGGCTGAGAGAATGGGCTAATCCAGAATTAACCAGTGCACAGCTGGTCGCTCAATTGACTATGGCTGGGCTGGAAGTTGATTCAGTAGAAGCAGCGGCTCCAGACCTTGATAAAGTGGTTGTCGCTGAAGTCCTAAGCTGTACCCAACATCCTGATGCAGATCGTTTAAATTTGTGCACCGTAAATGACGGTACAGGGGAGCCTGTGCAGGTTGTGTGTGGTGCGAAAAATGTTAAGCAAGGTTTGAAAGTTGTATTTGCACAGGTGGGCGCTGAACTACCTGGCTTTAAAATCAAGAAAGCTAAGCTACGTGGTGTCGAATCCAACGGCATGATTTGTTCTGAATCTGAATTGAAGCTAGCTGAGTCATCTGAAGGGATTCTGATACTGCCTGATGATGCTCCTGTCGGAACTTCTATCGTCAATTACCTTGGGCTTGATGATACGCTGATCGAAATCGATCTAACGCCTAATCGAGGTGATTGTTTAAGTGTCGCCGGTATTGCGAGGGAAGTGGTTGCAAATAATGGTGTACCTATAACGCCCCCTGAAGATCATAAGGTAGCCGATAGTATTCAGGACACTTTCTCTGTCGAGCTGATAAATGCAGAAGCCTGTCCTCATTATGTTGGACGAATCATCCGTGGTGTAAAAGCTGATGCCGAATCACCCTTATGGATGAAAGAAAAGCTGAGACGTTGTGGACTACGTTCTATTAGTCCAGTGGTCGATGTAACCAATTACGTGATGATGGAACTTGGTCAGCCGATGCATGGCTTTGACCTGAACAAGCTCAGTGGTGGTATTCGAGTGCGTAATGCTCATGCCGGAGAAAAAATTGAGCTACTTGATGGTTCTGAAGTTGAATGTCGAGATGATACTCTGGTAATAGCGGATCATGAAAAAGCAGTTGCCCTGGCTGGAATCATGGGTGGGCAGGGTTCATCTGTTCAAGATGATACTACTGATATTTTGCTGGAAGCTGCATTTTTCACCCCCAGACATATTGCTGGAAAGGCGCGTAGTTACGGTCTTCATACTGATTCCTCTCACCGTTTTGAGCGTGGTGTTGATCCTGAGCTTCAAGTAACAGCAATCCACCGTGCGAGTAAACTTTTAATCGAGATTGTTGGCGGAGAGGCGGGCCCTGTTTTCGAAAAATTAGCATCAGAGAATTTACCCATTAAACCGGATATTCTATTGCGACATGCGCGTATTGAGCGTCTGCTGGGTATAAAGGTTAGCCAGCAACAGGTTGAGAAAATTCTTACAGGTCTGAATATTGAATCTACCCAGCAAGCTGATGACTGGTTGGTTAAAGCACCAAGCTATCGCTTTGATATTAATATCGAAGTGGACCTGATAGAGGAAATAGGCCGCATTATTGGTTATGACAATATTCCTGGCACTCAGGAGGCTGTACACGCGAGAATGAGTTCTTTCTCTGAATCCAGAGTTGATGTTGATCGCATGCGCAACTTATTGGTTGATCGAGGCTATTACGAAGCAATTACCTACTCATTCGTTTCACCGGAAATTCAGGAAATTCTGCATCCAGAACAGGAAACGCTTTCACTCAGTAATCCAATCTCTTCAGATATGTCTGAAATGCGTACCCGGCTGCTACCTGGCCTTATTCAGGTTGCCAGGCATAATCTTAATAGACAGCAATCACGTATTAGACTGTTTGAAACAGGGTTGTGCTTTATACCTGAGGGTGAAGAACTGATTCAAAAACCTCATATTTCTGCAATCATATCGGGTAATAGTGAGGCGGAAAGCTGGACAGCCGAAAACAAAGCAGTTGATTTTTATGATATTAAAGGTGATTTGCAGTCTCTGATGCAAATGGCCAATGCACAGGAATTTGAGTTTAGGAAAACTCAAAATCAAATCATGCATCCTGGTCAGGCGGCGGATATCTATTTTCAGGATGAGTTAGTTGGATTTGTTGGCGCCTTGCATCCAGCTGTATTGAAAGCACTGGATATAGATCAAAAACTGTTTGTGTTTGAAATTGAATTAGAGGTGTTGCTGTCTCGTCGTGTGACTGAGTTCAAAGGTTTATCTAAATTCCCTTCTATCAGGCGTGATTTAGCTCTGATGGTAGACGAAAACGTGACGGCTCAAGAGTTGATTGATACGATATATTCTTTAAAGTCCAAAATAATCCATGACGTTTTTGTATTTGATGTCTATACTGGTAACGAATTCATAAGTTTTCGAAAAAGTGTCGCTTTAGGCTTGATTTTACAGGACTTTTCACGCACTCTAATGGATCAGGATGTCGAGAAAACTGTTTCAGATGTTCTGCATATTCTCGAAAAACAACATAATGCAGTCTTGAGGTAAATAATTCATGTCTTTGACCAAAGCTGATATGGCCGAAATGCTGTTTGATGAACTTGGTCTCAATAAACGCGAAGCCAAAGAGATCGTTGAACATTTTTTCGAAGAAGTTAAAGTGGCGCTGGAGACTGGGCATCAGGTAAAGCTTTCGGGGTTTGGAAATTTTCTAACTCGATCCAAAGCTGAACGACCAGGACGTAATCCAAAAACAGGCGAAGAGATTCCAATCTCAGCCCGTAAAGTTGTCACATTTCGGCCTGGACAAAAATTAAAAATCAGAGTTGAAGCATATGCTGGAAGCGAGTAACAATGATGAATTACCAGTTATCCCTGGTAAGCGTTACTTCACCATTGGTGAGGTCGCAGAACTATGTGATGTTAAACCACATGTTCTTCGTTATTGGGAGCAGGAATTTCCGCAACTTAAACCCGTAAAACGTCGAGGTAATCGCCGTTATTATCAACGCCATGATGTATTGTTGATCCGTCAGATACGTTCTTTATTATACGATGAAGGATTTACTATAGGCGGAGCACGACAAAGGCTTGAAGGTGTTGATGCAAAAGAAGATAATAACCAAAGTCAGCAAATCATTAAACAAACTCTGATTGAACTGGAAGAATTACTCCACATTCTTAAGCGGTAGTTCGGTTAAAAACCAATCATATATTCGGGGCGTAGCGCAGCCTGGTAGCGTACCTGCATGGGGTGCAGGTGGTCGGAGGTTCAAATCCTCTCGCCCCGACCATTTTCAAACTCTCGCTATTGCAGAGTTCTCTTTGGGGACCGAAGCATAGGCGAGAGGTTTTGAACCGAAAGAGGTTCATAAAATCGCCGCCTGAACATACTGATAATCAATCATGATAAGACTAATAGATTTGAGTCCGTGGCTTCATTGTAAACTTCAAACCCATTCTGTCCACCTTGATAAACCATTTTGTGTGAAGAGGCAGCCCTGATGTGTGGAATTGCGGGCGCTTTTCTGCGTGAAGGTATGGTATCTCCTGACTCGATAAAGCGAGCGACACAATCGCTGAATCATCGTGGTCCAGATGGATCTGGAACATTCCACGAGAATGGATTGGCACTATTGCATACGCGTCTTTCTATTATTGATCTGGAAGGAGGTAGCCAGCCGCTATTCTCGGAAGATGAAGCTCTATGTCTTGTCGCTAATGGTGAAGTTTATAACTATCTTGAGTTACGCCAGCAACTGCAAAGCCTGGGCTACTGTTTCACAACTCATTCGGATTGTGAGCCTATCATAGCTGCTTATCAGCAGTATGGTGAAGCATGCCTGGCTAGACTTCAGGGAATGTATGCTTTCGCATTATATGATCGAAAAAAGAAACAATTGCTAATAGTTAGAGATCGTTTGGGTATTAAGCCTTTATTTCTGCAACAAGATGCAAAAGGTGTATTTTTTGCCTCAGAGATTAAGGCATTACTGGCTATTAATGAACAATCAGCACAGGTCAACCCTGCCGGCCTGGTTCAATTTATGCAAAATAATTTTACTACTCAGGAAACAACACTTTACCAGGGTATACAGAGAGTGTTACCTGGTGAAGCGGTTTTGATTGAAAAAGGTCGTATCGTAAAACGATATCGTTACTGGAAACCAGATCATGTTGCTCCTGTTAGATCTAGTGAATTTGATTTACAGCAACAGTTTAGTGAACTGATGGAGCAGGTGATGAAAATTCATCTACGTTCCGATGTGCCTTTTGGCCTGTTCCTCTCAGGTGGCGTTGATTCCGCAGTTTTACTGGCGATGCTGGATAAATATGTAGATGGACCTGTTTCTACTTACTCAGTTGGTTTTCCAGGAGCAAGCGTGACCAATGAGTTGACTGCAGCCAACGCGATAGCCAAACGATACAATACTCAACATACCGTACTCGAACTTCATGAGAATGAGCTTCTGCAATCTCTACCGCATGCAATCTGGTCAGCAGATGAGCTGATGGGGGATTATGCCAATCTACCGGTTTCCTTGTTGGCACAGCGAGCCTCACAGGATTTGAAAGTAGTCTTTTCTGGAGAAGGGGGTGATGAAGTTTTCGCAGGATATGCACGCTACCGTATGCCAGCAATCAAGCGTTTACTGAAACAGTTGCGCTATCCAGGCTCTGGCGGCTTTCGCATGAGCAAAACCCTGAAATCGGGTTGGGAAAACCAGCTTTATACTAAACCCTTACTGGAAAAACATGCTGCCTGGTCAGAGCCATTTATATCCTGTTGGCAAGAGTTACCGAAAGATTGGCCTGTTATGTCGCGTATGCAAGCTGTTGATATGCAGACATGGCTAGTAGATGATTTACTGGTCAAGGCAGATAGAATGCTAATGGCATGGGGAATGGAGGGGAGAGTGCCATTTCTGGATCATCGCATCGTTGAGTTTGGTTTGAGTTTACCTGCAGATATGAAGATGCAGGGTAAAAATGGTAAAGCCTTTCTAAAACATTGGGCACTACAATATCTGCCTAAAGAACATTTGTGGGGTAAAAAGCGTGGGTTCACTGTACCAGTGCATGACTGGTTATCTGGACCTTTGCTTCATGATCTTGCCAGGGTGCTGCCAGACAATACGGGTATAAAATCCTGGTTTAATCCTAAAGCACTGGACGCATTAATAAAGCGTCAGCAGATAAAAGGGGATATGACACAACCAATCTGGCGACTATGGCAATTTGCTATCTGGCATAACATTTTTATCGAAGGTGATGGAAGTATGCCAGCAACGAATACCGACCCAATAGAAATCATTCAATAGAATAACTATGACGAAATCCATACATATTATTGGTAGTCGGACGCTGGGGGGAGCTGAAAGTTTTTATATGCGTCTGATCAAAGCGTTACAACAATCAGGTGACCAAAGCCTCGCAATTAATCGACCAAATAGCCTGGTTGCGAAAGAGCTTTCAGGCAGTGTTCCTCAATATCATTGCAAGATGAGAAGCCAGTGGGATTTTTTATCACGCATGGCAATCAGCAGGGTCATCAAGCAGGAGAAGCCAGACATCGTACAAACCTATATGACTCGGGCAACCGTACTCACTCATGTCCCGCAAGGTAAAGGCCCTGTGCATATCGCTAGACTGGGTGGCTATTACAATATTAAAAGGTTTCAACACGCTCATGCCTGGGTTGGCAATACCAAAGGGATTTGTGATTATCTTGTTGAGCATGGATTGCCTTCGAGTAAGGTTTTTTATATTGGAAATTTTGTGGGTGAAATACAACCAGAGGATCAGAGTAAAATCCTCTCGAAGCGTCAACAATTTGGCATTGAAACTGATGCTCTGGTAATTTTTACGTTGGGAAGATTGGTATATAAAAAAGGTTTTGATACGCTGATTCATGCTTTCGACCAATTACCCAGCGAGATTAATGCTCGCCCATTACATTTGATCATTGCTGGTGATGGACCTGTGTCTGAAGATTTACACTCAAATGTCCAAAAATTGACGAGTCGAAACAGAATTCACTGGACTGGATGGCAAACTGATGCGAGTGATTATTTTCATATGGCAGATTTGTTTGTCTGTCCTTCACGTGAAGAGCCATTAGGCAATGTTATTCTCGAAGGCTGGGCTTATGGTAAGGCTGTAGTCTCAACCAGGAGTATGGGTGGAATAGAATTAATTACCGATAATCAGGATGGATTATTAGTCCCCATTGATCAACCGGATGAGATGGCAAAAGCAATAAAAAGAGTGCTGGAGGATGATTCTTTTCGAGAGTCTATCGCCCAGCAAGGAACGGCTAGAGTAAACAGCCAATTTACTCAGCAAGTCATCGTATCGCAATATCAGGATTTGTATCAGCAGTTACTGAGTTAATTCATTAGTGTTTCAGAAGCCGATCAACTAGAAGATAAACAGCTAAAGATTTACCTGTTTCTGGTAAACGTTGGATCGTCGTCTGGTATCAATGATGAGGGTATCGGCACTAAGAAGTAAATTATTTCAACTTGATTAATTAACCTATGTTAATTATTATTTACTGGCTTAATCTACTTAAGTTGATGGATTTGTTTTTTACCGTAGTGCTTGCACTACGGTTTTTTTATCCGTAAAGGATAAAAGCAAGTGCAATGGATGCTAGTAAGCCCAGAATTATGATGATCCAGTCCGAGGAAGAGTAGGAGTTATTGGTGGTTACTTCTCCAGTATCCTGATGGATTTTCATAAAATTGCTTAGTTCCTCATGTGTCACACTTCCCTGTGAAGCAAGTTTTTTTAATATCTGAGACCTTACTTCCAGATATTGGGCTCGGGTTAATAAGCCATTGCTGTAATTTTTGACAAGCAGACGTAATGGGCTGGTTGTGTTTTCAGGTTCCTGATCCATATCAATTGCTGTTCTGTGCGTTGATCTGCTTGTTCAGGCTCTGCAGGCGTGGATGATCAGGGAAGAATCTAAGACCTGTCTGTATGTACTCGGTTGCCTTGATAAAATCACTTTTTGCCAGACTTCTTTCGGCTTCTGACAGGTATAGCTCCGCAAGTTTCGGGTCTTTCAGTAGATAATGTTTGGGGTCTACTCGTTTCAGCAAAAGCAGTACCGTGGTCAAATCCTCACCGCTTTCAGATTTGATTAATTGTTTATTCTTAACATAAAGGTTATACAGGGAAATCAGGCTGCTCATCAGACGGTCTTTCTGTTCCTTGATATTGTCCTCAATAGTCGATAGAGCAACCGAGTCGGGATAATGATGTTTTGCCTGGGAAAGCAAGTTGAGTGCCTGAGGATAATCGTACAAACCTTCCTTAGGTCTAAATACAGTATTTATTCTATCCCGATAAAAGGTAATGATCTCGCGTCTGAGGCCTACTGATAAAATCTGTTGATGCTCTGGGCTCATCTGCTCAAGGCCCCAGATAGTTTCTATCATTAATGCTTTGTCACCATTTTGGATGCGTTCAATCTTTT
This sequence comes from Gammaproteobacteria bacterium, assembly GCA_050298595.1. Classification (GTDB taxonomy): domain Bacteria; phylum Pseudomonadota; class Gammaproteobacteria; genus JACNJF01. The sequence goes on from JBNKUM010000062.1 coordinate 58,487, forward strand.
CGTAAATAGATTGTTCATCGCGAAATGCCATAATTGGTTCGTATCCAGCACCCGCACCGATGATAGCGAGAAATAATGCACCCAGTATGATTTGTGTGCTATGTGACTTTCTTTGGCGAATACCTTCCTGAAATTTCGCTACTGAAGGGGTTCTATCTTCTCTATTCACGGATAGAGCTTTCACCAGAGTGCGCTGCTGGCGTCGATCCAGACCTTTAACCGGTTTAGGCTTTATACCAAGCTCCTTAATCTTGGGGGATGCGACTTTATTGTAAGGGTGCTTTCCTCCTGCAAGTAATTGATAGGCAACACAGGCTAAACCATAGATATCATCGCGCGGATCGGGACTCATACCGGCAAACATTTCAGGTGTTGCGTAGGCTGGGGTTACTGCACTCAGTTTGCCGGGGTCAAACATGGTTTGCTCTTTTTCTTCTCCGGCAATAGTGCCAGCGCGTGCGATACCAAAATCTAGTAATTTGACACTACCATCATTGAGTAAAAAGCAGTTACCAGGTTTGAAATCTGAATGGATCAGGTTTTTCTCGTGTGCATAAGCCAGGCCCAGGCAAAGCTGGTCAATAATATGTAGTGCCTGTTCTGTTTTCAGGGGTTTCTTGGTGAGATCCTTAATCAGCCGATTTAAGGGCTTACCCTGCAAATATTCCATCGTCATAAAGACGGTATCACCATCACGGTCAAAATCATAAACTGTAGCAATATTGGGGTGCGCAAGACGTTGTGCCTTACTTGCTTCACGTTGTAGCGCTATAAACGAACCTGAGTACTTTTTAAATGCATCGGTTAATACCTTTATTGCTACATAGGGATCCTTGTCTTTGGCTTCTACTTTGAGCAGATCTTTAGCCTTGAAGACGACACCCATACCACCCTGACCAAGTCTTTCGAGTAAAACGAAACGATTTTTTAAAGTGACCCCTGGCCCCAGGTTTTCATGTTTGACAGATGTTTGAGGGTAAGTTGGAGATGTATTCGTTGGGTGACTATTCGATATGTCTGTATCGATACTGAAATCGCCACTGATATCCAGGGTTTCCGCATGGGGAGTTCGGCTCACGGGCATTGCGGTATCGGTCCGTATTATCACGGTTTGATCAGCTCTAGCGTCACTTTCTACATAGGCATCTGGAACATCGGTTAGATGCAGTGTTTTATCTTCGTTAAAGTAGGATAAGTCGGTAGATGCCTGACTGCTGGTTAATGTAGCCTGTATACTTAACTGCGATACGGTTTCTGACAGAAACTTGAATTGTTCATCATTAATTCTATTCTGGGTGTAAAGCTGCTTGAGATAGATAAGAGTTTGGGGACTACTACTATGAGAAGCATGGAAAATGGATGTCAGACCTTCTTCCATGTCTTTACGACTCAATGTACCTGACAGAAAGTCACTAATGATTGATTCACAAATTTCAGACATCTTTTTCTTCGATCTTCGCTTTTACCAGCACTACCGTGCAATTATCACTGCCACCCATCTCCAGCGCAGCATCTATCAATTGTTGATTAGTTTGTTCAAGAGTTGATTCTTCATTATCCAGAATCTGAATAATTTTTTCATCGCTTAAATCTTTATAAAGGCCATCTGAACACAGCAAAAATAGATCATTGTCGTAAATTTCATAATAATCCATATCGACGATAAGCTCAGCTGCGATTCCTACAGCATTTAAAACCACATTTGCTGCAGGGTGAGATTCCGCCTGCGAAGCATCAATCTTACCCATCCTGACCAGTTCTTCAACAAAACTATGATCTTCTGTTAAACGTTGAAGCTTTTTATCACGATATCGATAAACTCTACTATCACCTGCCCAAAGTACAAATACCAGGTTTTTCCAGTTGAACATACAGGCAACTGTGCTACCAATGGTGGACTGTTTGCCGAGCTTGAGTGCTTTTTGCTGAACCAGTTCATTACTGTGTATCAGATTTTCTTCCAGTAGCAGGATTGAAGCAGCTAGCGTGGGTTGTTTAATAAATTTATTTGCTTGCTGGGTAATAGTTGAACTGGCGAAGTCACCAGAGTCATGACCGCCCATACCATCAGCAACAATCCACAGGTTCTGTTCGGGAAGGCAGGTAAAGCTATCCTCGTTACGCGTTCTGACTAACCCGGTGTGAGTTAGGCCAGAATACGAAAAGTTAAAAAATGCTCGTTCTGGTGATTTGGTATTATAGAGTGACAAATTTCGCCCGGATTTTTTTAGAGTATTCTGTGCAGATGTTATCATGCCTGATCTGAAAACGAGTTAAAAAATAGTGAGATTTTTTAAATGAATGTAATGTTGGTGCTAACTATAATCAGCAAAAAAACCTATCAATCTCGGAGGCCTTATGAAATCTGTAGTATCTATTGCCGGGCTGGCATTGATAGCAACTACGTCTGCGCAAGCTTTTGATATTGGTGTTGGAGTGAAAGCGGGTACGCTTGGGGGAGGGGGTGAGTTGAGATTGACGCTTACGCAAACCATTAATTCACGTCTATCCTTGACCAGTGGGAATGCTGGCTATAATGTAACTTTAGGAATCGATGATGGTGATACTGTTGCAACAATAGATGCAACTTTAGATCTGGATTTTGGTACAAGCGCACTGTTTATTGACTGGCATGTTTTCGATGGAGTGTTCTATGTTACGACCGGATTGATAAAAAATAGTAACACAATTAATTTAGTGGGAAGCTTAACCGATTCGTCAATTACTCTAAATGGTCACCCCTATTCTGTTACCGACTTTGTTGACCCAACTATATCAGGAAAAATCAGTATGGGATCTTCATTTCAAACTTATCTTGGCATAGGTTGGGGTAGAAATGCTGATGATGATCCTGGACTGTCCGTGTCACTGGATCTGGGAATCGTGCTGATGGATCCCAGCATCGATTTAACGGCCCCAACAGTTACGAAAAGATCTGGACTTGATCAGGCCGTTATCGATCAAGATGTTAATGCGGCCGAGTCATCTGCAAACAAACACCTTTCTGTTCTGGATACCTGGCCAGTAGTTTTTGTCGGAATAAATTACGCATTCTGATTTATTTAAAAAAATGCTAATATTGCAGCTATTTTAATCAGCCGCTTTTTTTGAGTTTAAGATATGTCTAGATTGGTAATGTGTAGTGTTTTAAAGCGTGAAGCCCCAGCGCTGGATCGAGTTCCTTATCCTGGTGATTTAGGGCAGAGAATCTTTAATTCCGTTTCTGCAGAAGGCTGGCAGCAATGGATAACACAGCAAACCATGATCATCAATGAAAATGGACTGTCGACCATGGATCCTACCAGTCTTCAATTACTGGAAAAGCACATGCTCAGTTTTCTGTTTGAGGAAGGTGAACTGGCAAACCAACCTTTCAAACCACCTGCAGCGAAAAAGTAGTAAAAATACCCCGTTTTATCTGGAGGTTAGATCCCATTTCTCGCTGGTGATGAATTTAAGTGCCTGGTGGGATTGTTTGAGTGCGTTAAAAGTGGCATCAAAATCAGGTGACTGAGCAAAGATAAAACCCAGGTAACTAGATCCTCTGGGTAGCGGAATCAATTCGTACCCTGGCTGGATATGAATTTCTACATTACTGATATATTTGATCTGTTGCGCTTTAGTCATGCCTTCAACGCGTTTTAGTACACCATTATTTTGAATGGGTATCATCAGCACACCGGCATAAAGGTCTGTACGCTTGAGCTTCACAAGCGGCTCGCAAGCTAATTTTATAATGATTTCTTCAAGTTTTACCCCCAGGACATATTCTATGGTTTGTGCGCATTGTCCACCGATCGTCCTGGAAGCTATTTCAATCAAATAAGGTCCCTTCTCAGTGATTCTTACCTCAGCATGAATCGGCCCGTGAATCAGTCCATAGGCATGACAGCACTTTTCAATTTCACCAATAATCTGTTGTTGTGTGTGATCAGGCAGATTACTGGGCGTTATATAGTAACTCTCTTCAAAGTAGGGGCCATTCAGGGGCTCAGGTTTGTCAAACATTGCCAACGGGATTATGCGACCCTCCTTAACAAAACCGTCAAAAGCAATTTCTTTCCCGGCAAGAAATGACTCAACTAGGAAATGACTCTTCTCGAACTCAGACCCATTTTCATTTTGTAAAATGTCCCTGATGGTTTCGGCGGCTCGGGTAAACTCAATGACGCTATTAGCTCTAATCACACCGCGACTTCCTGACAGCATTAATGGTTTAAGGACTACCGGGTAGATCAGGTTTTGCGCAACTGTCGCGACATTTGAAAACCGGCAAACCTGGAACTCCGGTACATTGCAACCTTGTCGTTTGAGACATTCTCTAGCGAGATCCTTACGGTAGGTAAGTAGGGATGACTGGGGGTCGTTGTGCGGAAGCTTGAGAGCATTCGCGATGCGACTGGTAATGGGAGCAACTGAGTCATCGGTAGCTATCACCGTTTTAATATTGAGGGTTTTGGCAGCGTTTAGGACGGTTTGAATCGCTGACTCGGGCTGTGAAAAATCAACAGTAATGCCACTGGCGATATGAGAAACTAAGGAGTGTTTACTATTAGAAACTACCAGTAATTGGTAATTTAACTGTTGTACTGCATTGATATAGCTAGCTACGCGGTAGCTTAATGCAGGTGCAATTAGTAAAACAAACCCTGAGTGTAAGTCAGGGTCTGTCATTGAAGAGTTTATTGGTGAAAAACCTGGGAGGTATTCGTAATCAGGCGCAACCGCCACCAGCAGAACCACAGGATCCACAGGTGCCCGAGCCACCTGTTTCGGCGAAAACATTATTGAATACAAATCGCTCGCGTCCAATTTCTTCGATATAGTCGATCTGAGCACCACGCAGATAATTTAGTGCAACTACATCAACCATCACTTTGAAACCATCAAATTCCTGAACGGTATCAAATTCGGTAATCTGGTCAGTAAAGGTCATACCATAAGACATGCCGCCACAACCGCCGCCACCGACGTAAATACGGATGCCTTCGACATCATCTTCAGATTGACTCACGATTTCAGCCAGTTTGGATTGAGCCGATGCTGTCACTTCAAGATCACTTTCGGTCAGTTTAGTACTGAATATATCCGAAATAGAGGCTTCGGATGCATTGTTTGCTGCAGGTGGGGTATAGATTCCAACTTCGGACATAATAATTTACCTAACTCTATGTGTTTGAACGGATATTAGCATATCAAGGGACCTGGATGACAATGCTATTAGCATCTTTACAAAGGCATATTATATACAAATATGCTTTTAATATTCCCTGAAAAACGTAGTGATAGTCTATGTTGGGCTTGATTTGGTTATTTCAAGCATTGTCTAAGGTTCGCGCTATAGTGCTATTGCCTGATCTGTTTTACAATACGCCGCTTTCTCATTCGCGGTCGTAACTGTTTTTAATAGCATTGTTATGGTCACCTGCTTACCAGAATTAATTGATACGATAATATGAAATGCCCTTTTTGCGGCACACCGGATACCCGTGTAGTCGACTCGCGCCTGGCGCATGAATCCAACCAGGTTAGAAGACGACGCGAATGTGTTTCCTGTGAAGCGCGCTTTACCACCTATGAATCACCCATGTTGAATATGCCTATGGTGATCAAGAATGATGGCAGCCGCGATACCTTTGATGAGCAAAGAGTGCGTAATGGTATGCTGCGCGCGCTGGAAAAACGTCCGGTTTCAGCAGAACAGATTGAAGATGCGATGAGCCATATTAAACGACAGCTTGCGGCTCTTGATGCCCGAGAAATCGCTTCGCGCAAGATTGGTGAGCTGGTTATGCATGAATTACAGGCACTGGATCATGTCGCCTATATCCGATTTGCTTCGGTATATTTAAGCTTCGAGGACATTACTGCATTTGAAGAAGTGATACAAAGACTGGCTGCTGAGCCAACACCGGAGATGCAAAAGCGCCAGGTTCCGTTAATCGACGATAGCGATTAATAATTCATGGCTCAAAAATACCCACATGAATACTGGATGGCTAAAGCGATTCAGCAAGCTGAAAAAGGGCGTTATTCAACGCATCCTAACCCGCGAGTCGGCTGTGTAATCGTTAAAGCTGATCGCTTGGTCGCCAGTGGTTTTCATGAATACGCCGGTGGTCCGCATGCGGAAATTAATGCGCTGTCACAGCTAAAGGGGCAGGCGCAGGGTTGTACCGTGTATGTGACTCTGGAGCCCTGTTCGCATAGTGGAAAAACCCCGCCCTGCGCCGAAGCGCTAATCAAAGCACAGCCTGATACTGTTGTGTTAGCTATGCAGGATCCTAATCCCTTAGTGGCTGGAGATGGCATAAAGCGATTACAACAGGCCGGGATTGAGGTCATATCTGGGGTGATGCAGCAACAGGCTATGCAGCTTAATCGAGGTTTTATCAAGCGCATGCTGCACCAGCGACCCTGGCTACGAGTTAAGATGGCCTCTAGTCTGGACGGCAGAACAGCCCTGTCCAATGGGGTTAGTCAGTGGATTACGGGAGCTGAGGCCCGCAAAGATGTACAACTGCTGCGCGCTCAAAGTTCGGCAATTTTATCTACTGCTGAAACCGTCGTAGCTGATGATGCCTCACTTAATGTACGTCTGGATAAACAATCGTTAAAGCAGGATATTGATGTCAGACAACCAGTCCGCGTTATTCTTGATACCGGGTTGAGCTTAACCGGTAAAGAAAGACTGTTTGCGATCCAGTCACCCATCTGGGTAATTACCACTCAGCGCAACCAGTCTGAGCGTTTTATTAAATATCCTCATGTGCGGGTATTTGAGATTATTGAAGATGATCAGGGAAGGATTAATTTACCCGTATTGATGGGAGTACTGGCTCAGCATGAAATTAATGAGATCCATACGGAATGCGGGGCTGCTCTGGCTGGTGCATTGTTTAAGCAAGGATTGGTCGATGAATTGATTTTATATATGGCACCCAGTCTACTGGGAAATAGGTCCCGGGGACTGTTTGATCTGGATGAAATCAGCATCATGTCGGACAAATTGAAATTACACATTCAGGATGTACGCCAGATTGGCGATGACATCAAAATAACCGCAATTCCGGAGAGCTTATGTCTACCATAGTCGTGGCGCAGAAAAACAATACTGTCTGTATCGCAGCAGACAGCTTAACCAGCTTTGGTGATACCAAACAATCTGCCGAGTTTGTTGCTGACTCTAGCAAGATTATCCAGTTTGGAGATTTTTATCTGGGTGTTGTGGGCAGTGCGGCGCATCAGCTGGTACTCAAATCCTTACTGCTGCATCATGCTGATAAGATTGATTTCAGCAGTCAGATGGCGATATTTGAAAGCCTTAAAAATATTCACCCGGTACTTAAGGAGGAATATTTTCTAAATAGTAAGGATGAGGATGAAGATGCCTATGAAACCTCGCGCATTGATGCCTTATTGATCAACCCTCAGGGTATGTTTGGTATCTACTCTCTACGTGAAGTTGATCAATACACAAAATTCTGGGCGGTGGGATCAGGTGCTGAATATGCACTGGGTGCGATGTATGCAATCTATGAACACAGCGATACGGCTGAGCAGGTAGCTAAAGCAGGTGTTATGGCAGGGGCAACATTTGATAATGCCTCGGCTTTACCCATGCAAAGCCTTACGCTCAATTTGAAAAATTAAATCTTAAGCGAGTCCAATATGTTTACAGGAATTATTCAGGCCATTGGTAGCATTCAGGCGATACAACAGAAAGGGGGAGATGTTCGTTTAACATTAGATGCAAACGGACTGGTTCTTAATGATTCTGATCTGGGTGACAGTATTGCAGTCAATGGTGTATGCCTTACTGCAGTGGAATATACCGACAACGGGTTTAGTGCAGACGTATCACGCGAGACCTTGAATCTAACCAGTCTTGGCTTTCTTAAGCAGGGAAGTCGTGTCAATCTGGAAAAAGCACTTACCCTGAACACGGCTCTGGGTGGCCATATCGTCAGTGGGCATGTGGATGGGCAGGGTACTCTGGTCAGTGAACGCAATGATGGCCGATCAATCCGCTATGAATTTACTGTACCGCAGAACCTTGCGCACTATATTGCCGAAAAAGGTTCGATAACCATCGATGGAACCAGCCTGACCGTTAACCATGTCGATAATAATCGCTTCGGGGTCAATATCGTGCCCCATACTCGTGATAACACCGTATTTCAATTTTATGAAATCAATACGCAGGTCAACATAGAAGTTGATATAATCGCGCGCTACCTGGAACGCCTGCTTACCGGCCAATCATCGGAGCAGAGCGATAATCAATTACTGGCAAAGCTGGCAGAGTCAGGATTTATCAAGTCCTGAGTGGACAACAGAGAAATAGATAAGAATGGCATTAAGTTCAACTGAAGAAATTATTGAAGATATCAAGGCAGGCAAGATGGTCATCATTATTGATGATGAAGACCAGGAAAGTGTAGGTGATTTGCTGATAGCTGCAGAGGCAGTCAAGCCTGATGATATCAATTTTATGGCGCGTTATGCTCGCGGTTTGATATGTTTAACCCTGTCTCAGCAACGCTGCCAGCAATTACGCCTACCCTTGATGGTTAGTGATAATACCCAGGCCACAGAAACTCATTTTACGGTTTCCGTAGAAGCTGCCGAAGGCGTAACTACTGGGATATCCGCAGCTGACCGTGCAGTCACTGTACAGGCCGCTGTAAAAGCCGATGCATCTCCAGCCGATCTTGTCCAGCCAGGGCATGTATTCCCAGTTATGGCACGCAGCGGTGGGGTGCTTGCTCGTGCGGGTCATACAGAAGCGGGTTGTGATCTGGCAGGTCTGGCCGGATTTGAGCCGGCATCGGTTATAGTGAAAATTCTTAATGAAGATGGCGGCATGGCCAAATGCCCTGATTTGTTAAAGTTTGCCAAACAGCATGGTCTGAAAATTGGAGCTATAGCGGATCTGATCCGTTATCGCATAGAAAACGAAAAAACGCTGGAACGCATCGTTGAAACTCACTTCCCCACCGATTTTGGTGATTTTAGATTAGTGGCTTATGAAGATGCCATCGATCAGGAATTGCATCTGGCTCTGGTTAAGGGCGAGGTTAAGCCTGATGACATCACCCCGGTACGGGTTCATGTGCAGAATACGCTGTATGATTCCCTGTATGGAACCGTTGGTCGAGGCTGGCCTCTGAGCAATGTGATGCAAAAGATCAATGAATTAGGCCATGGCGTCATCGTTTTTTTACGGCAGTCAGAAACCCCACGACAGATGGTGCAAAATATTGAAGCCGTTATTCGTGAAGAGCAGGGCAGGCAGGATGAAACTATTGGTGATGATTTGCGTACCTACGGTATCGGTGCGCAAATTCTGGCTGACCTGGGCGTGCATAAGATGCAGCTGTTATCTGCGCCGAAAAAATTTCATGCATTGGCCGGATTTGGACTCGAAGTTGTAGAGTATATTTCCGACTAAATGTAAAACCGCTGAATTATTTAAAAAGAGATACAAAAATGACTCAAATTAAAACCATTAACGGTGATATCAGTGTTAGTAACGCTAAAATTGCCATCGTTGTCGGCCGCTTCAATGGCTTTATCGTAGACAGTTTACTGACTGGCGCACTGGATACCCTGAATCGTTCAGGTATTACCGCTTCTGATATTACTGTCAGCCATGTACCTGGTGCATTTGAAATGCCTCTAGTTATTCAAAAGTACGCCGAAAGCGGTCAATTTGATGCCATCATCGGATTAGGCGCTGTAATCCGTGGCTCAACACCACATTTTGATTTTGTTGCGGGTGAGAATGCCAAGGCCCTGGCGAGTCTTGCACTCAAATTTAATCTACCGGTTATCAACGGTGTGTTGACAACCGATACCATCGAACAGGCTATAGAACGCGCTGGTACCAAGGCTGGTAATAAGGGTGCAGAAGCTGCAATGGCGGCTATGGAAATGATCAGTCTACTTAGTAAAATCGGCGCATAAAGCTTATGTCAAATTCAAACACGCCCGAACAACAGGAGCGGGCGCGTGCCATAAAAAAGCGCAAGCATGCACGAGACAAGGTACTTCAGGCTTTATATCAATGGCAATTATCTGGCGAAGACCTGGACTGGATTCGTGATATGTATTTGCAGGAGCAGGGGGTTTCATCTGGTGATGAAGCCTATTTTCTTGAACTGCTGTACAAGATCCCTTCTGCTGTGACTGAACTGGATGCGCTTTATAGCGAATATATTACGCAATTCAAGGATCATGTTGATCCGATAGAAGTCAATATCCTGCGTATTGCTACCTACGAATTCCAGCAACACCTGGAAATTCCCTACAAGGTGGTGATTAACGAAGCAATCAATCTGGCTAAAACCTATGGCGCGGATGACAGCCACAAGTTTATCAATGGTGTGCTTGATCCGTTGGCTCAGCAAATGCGCTCGCTGGAAACTCAGGCTGACAGATCCTGACAGGAATAAGCGATGGCGGAGGGAGAGTTTTCACTGATACAGCAGTATTTTGCTCATCCGTCTGCGCATACCATCCATGATTCAGTGTTATTGGGGATAGGTGATGATGCTGCTGTTCTGCAGATCCCCGACAACCGCCTGCTGGTCCAGACTATGGATACATTAATCGCTGGCAGGCATTTCCCAGAATCAACCTCTGCCCGCGATATTGCCTACAAGAGCCTGGCAGTAAATGTTAGCGACCTTGCTGCGATGGCAGCGACACCCTGGTGTTATCTATTATCTTTGACCCTGCCAGAGATTAATCATGATTTTTTGAGCGAGTTCTCGAGTTCTTTATTTAATGCTTCGGCAGAATTTGGAATTCAGCTTATCGGTGGTGATACCTGTAAAGGTCCGCTCTCTATATCTATCCAGGCCAGTGGTCACGTAGCTACTGATGGCTTTGTGACTCGTAAGGGGGCCAGGGTAGGTGACAGGGTGCTGTTAAGTGGGCATATTGGCTCTGCTGCCTTAGGGCTGTCCTCTCTGCTCGATCAATGCGAGTTGGATTCGGATACTCAGGATGAATGTTTACAGGCGTTAAATAGGCCTGTGCCCCGTGTCGATTTGATTCCTTTACTTGGACGTTATGCGACTTCGGCTATCGATATATCTGATGGTCTTGCCAGTGACCTGGGGCATATTCTGCAGCAAAGTGGGGTTGGTGCCTTGATACAGCAGAATGCTTTACCCGTTCCGGAGTGGATACGAAACCACAATGAGTATCAATATGCACTTGGGGGAGGGGATGATTATCAGATTGTCTTCACGGTTTCACCGTCGCACTATGATGAGTTTATCGATGAGGTGAGCAAGCAAAACCTGGATATCACAGAAATCGGAGAGATTACCGGGCAGGGCTACTGGCTGCAAACTCCATCTGAACAGATCGATTTAATGCAATATCAGGGGTTCAATCACTTTGTCGAATAAAAAAATACCGATAAGTTATCTTAAAAACCCGTTGCATTTTCTATCTCTGGGATTTGGCAGTGGTCTAGCACCTTTTGCCCCCGGAACCTTTGGGACGCTGGTCGCTATTCCACTCTACTGGTGGGCGAGTCAGCTCTCGTTGATCGCATTTCTTGTTACTATCTTGCTGGGTTTTGCTGTGGGTGTCTATCTATGCGGGTATACCTCAAAAGCACTCGGTGTACATGATCATTCGGGCATAGTGTGGGACGAGATAGTCGGCTATTTCATCACCATGATTGCTGTGCCGTTAGACTGGCGCTGGATGCTGGCGGGCTTTGTGCTGTTCAGGCTATTCGATATCGTCAAACCCTGGCCTATACGTTGGGTGGATAAACATTTTCAGGGTGGTTTTGGCATTATGTTTGATGATGTACTGGCGGGTATTTTTGCGCTGCTTGGGCTACACTTTTTAATCTACCTGATTTAATACTTGTCATGAAAACAATAATTTGCCTATCACTTCTTGTTTATTCATTGATAAACCCGGCTATGGCACAGCAAGATTCGGTGAAAGTGATAGCTCTTTTCAATAATAAAGCGTTACTAATGGTTAATGGGGAGCAAAAGTTGGTACGTAAGGGAGAAGTTTTCAATGGCATAAAGCTGATTTCATCTACCGCTAGAGGCGCTCTGGTCGGTTTTTCGGATGGCCAGCAAAAGATGCTGAATATTAATCAATCCATCAGTCATGGATACAGCAAGCGCGATAAAAGTAAGGTAACTGTTTACGCCAACCAATCTGGCATGTTTATGGTACAGGGGAAAATCAATGGACAGACGACAAATTTTCTACTGGATACCGGTGCTACTACTGTGGCCATCAGTCAAACCGAGGCTGATAGACTCGGCCTGGCTTACGAATCATCAAAGCGTAAATATGTCAGAACCGCCAGCGAGGTTGTCCCAGTGTGGGATATCAAACTTGATCACATTACCGTGGGTGATATCAGTGTCACTAATGTAGATGCGGTTGTACTTGAAGGTTCGCAACCCAATAATCCGCTGCTGGGGATGTCTTTTCTACAGCATTTAAAGCTAAATAGAAATGGCGCAGTTATGACGCTGGAACAAAAATACTAGTCAATATGACTCCATCTTTTTGAGTTAAAATCGGTTGCTTATATTCCTTGTAAAAATGCAATCTCCAGCTTCTATCCAGTTACGGTTTTGATAGAATAGCTCGCTTTTCCTATTTAGCCCTGAGTATTCAACATGATAAGAACACGTTTTGCCCCTAGTCCTACCGGTTACCTTCATATTGGCGGTGCCAGAACTGCGTTGTTCTGCTGGTTATTCAGTAAGAAAATGGGCGGTAAGTTAATCCTTAGAATTGAAGATACAGACCTTGAACGCTCTACGGAAGCTTCGGTTCAGGCGATACTGCAGGCGATGGACTGGCTTGATCTGGATTATGATGAGGGGCCTTTTTATCAGACTCATCGTTTTGATCGCTATGCTGAAGTCATCCAGCAACTGCTTGATGGTGGACAGGCGTATTATTGTTCCTGCTCAAAGCAGCGCCTGGAAGATTTACGCGCTGAGCAAATGGCGAATAAGCAAAAACCCCGCTACGATGGCTGTTGCCGTGATAAGGGCCTGGCTGCCGCCGAAAACCATGTCATCCGGTTTAAAAATCCGCAATCCGGTAGTGTGGTTATCAAGGATCTGGTAAAAGGGGACATTGAAGTGAATAATCAGGAGCTGGATGATCTGATTATTGCTCGTTCAGATGGTTCGCCAACCTATAATCTTACCGTAGTGGTAGACGATCTTGATATGAAGGTTACCCATGTTATTCGTGGAGATGATCATGTTAATAACACTCCTAGACAGATCAATATCTTCAAGGCGCTAGGTGCAGAGCTACCTCAATTCGCACATGTGCCCATGATACTTGGTGGAGATGGTAAAAGATTATCCAAGCGACATGGTGCAGTAAGTGTTATGCAGTACTATGAAGATGGTTATCTTCCCGAAGCATTACTCAATTATCTTGTTCGTTTAGGGTGGTCACATGGAGATCAAGAGGTATTTACTCGTGAAGAGATGATTGAGCATTTCTCTCTTGAGGGTATTAATCGAGCAGCAGGAACCTTTAACCCTGAAAAACTGCAATGGATGAATCAACAGTATCTCAAATCAAGTGATCTTCAGTATATTGTTTCCCTTGTGGTTGAAAAACTGAAAAAGTTAGGCGTCAACGTTGATCCCGCTCAGGATATTTCATCAATTGTAGATTTGTACCGCGAGCGATCTAAAACCCTGAATGAACTTGCAGAAGGAATTCTATATTTCTTTCAGGACTTTACAGAGTATGATGTTAAGGCTGCTAAAAAGAATCTGAAACAGGCAGCACTGGAACCTTTGAGCCTGTTACTGCAACAACTTGCAGAGTTATCAGAATGGACTGCTCCATCAATACACCAGGTTGTAGCAAATGTGACAGAGCAACTGGACGTTAATATGGGCAAGGTAGGTCAACCATTACGGGTTGCTGTTACCGGGGGATCGTTCTCCCCACCGATTGATCAGACCGTGGAATTTATTGGCCAGAGAAACACTCTTAACAGAATTCAGCAGGCGATTGATTTTATTCGGCAAAATAATGAGTAGTATACGTTAAAATTATTCACAAAAAATGCTATAACAACTTAACTAAAAAAAATATCGGGTACAGGAATCAGCCGAATGTCGCGAAAGCCACTTCAATGTGTTGTCATGTTTGCAGATGTAGCTGGAAGCACTGCAATCTATGAAAATCTAGGCGATGTCGAAGCTCGAGATAGAATCTCAAAGGCATTGAATATGCTCATTTCTATTTGTACACGTCACAAAGGTGTTCTAGTAAAAACCATCGGTGATGAGATTCTGGTTTATTTCCATGATGTAGATCTTTCAATTCTGGCTGCGGCAGCTATCCAGGAAACCATGGAAGATCATCGCTCTCCTGAGACAGTAGGTCTTTCTATTCGTATCGGTATGCACTATGGCTCTGTTATCTATGAGGATAACGATATATTTGGTGATACGGTAAACGTGGCAGCTCGTGTAGTCGCAATGACTAAAGCACGACAAATTTTATTTACCAGTGAGCTGGCTAACCGCATTAGTTCACCCGAATTGAGTTATAAAACACGTCAATATGATCGTATTCGGGTTAAAGGTAAGGAAGAGTTACTTGATGTTTACCTTTATTCATGGGAAGAAGAGTCCGATATCACCAATATGGCAACTGCCAGCAATTTCACTAATCCGTCTAAATTAGATCAGGCTGAGGGTTTAACACTGACGTATGCTGATACAGTTATCAAGCTGGATTATAAAAGCTCTGCTATCAACATCGGCCGGGGTAAGGATTGCGATTTAATTGTGGGTGGAGATTTGATTTCTCGTTTTCACGCCAGGGTTGAGGTGAGAAGGGGGAAGTTTGTGTTGATCGACCAGAGTACCAACGGTACTTATCTGCGAACTCGAGATGGGCAAAACTTCTTTTTGCGCCAGGAAGATCTGACCTTATTTGGTAGTGGAGAGATCAGCCTGGGTAAAAATATTGATAAAGGTCAGGGCAATCTGGTTACCTATAGTTGCGATTAGTTTTTTTATCCTTTAGTTATTGGTTGTGTTTCTCCGCATCCAGAAAACTATCTGCAAGCGCCCTATACAAAGGTCTGGGGCAGATCAATGACGAGACACCCGATCCCAGAAAAGCTGTCACCATCAAGGGGAAAATCATATTCTGATTAGAGGTCATCTCCAACACAATCACCATGGCTGTAATCGGAGCCTGAATCACCCCAGAGAAATAGGCAACCATACCGATTAGTACCATGAAAGATTGAGGGGCAAGTGGTATGAAGTGGGCCATGTTTTGTCCAATACCGGCACCTGTCGCCAGAGATGGAGCAAAGATACCTCCAGGAATACCCGTAAAATAGGAACCCAGGGTGGCCAGGAACTTATAAAAAGGGAATAGCTGGTCCACCTGGCCGTCGCCAGAAACAATTTGATAAGCTGCACTGTAACCGGTTCCAAAGCTGCTATGGCCTGAAAGATGTCCTATGTATGCTATAAACAGACCCAGCATGCAGGTGATTCTCATTGGGTAGCGACGTAGCCAGGGCTGAATGAGTCGATTTCCACTGATAAGGGTTTGGCTGAATAGTCCTCCCAGAAAACCACCAAACACTCCGCAGATAAGCATGCTCGCTATGAGTGAAACATCCATACTAAAAACCGCCTGACTTATCCCGAAGTATTTATAGTTACCTACCAGAGCAATGGCTGTCATACCGGCGAAAATTACCGCCGTGAGAATAATTCCATTGGTTTTTTGCTGCATCGATTTACTGATTTCTTCCAGCGCGAACACAATTCCAGCAAGAGGCGTATTAAAAGCAGCGGCAATACCGGCAGCCCCACCGGCGGCTATCATGCCGTGTTGATAATAGTGCGCAGGGAATTTAGCAAACTTCCCTAATGAATACATGATAGATGCACCGATATGGACGGTTGGGCCTTCGCGACCGATAGATGCTCCTGAGAATAATCCCATTGTGGTAAGCAGCAGTTTACCAATGGCAATGCGAAAAGATAATACAGATTGCTTATTCTGTAGATCCAGAGCCGCTATAGTCTGGGGGATGCCGCTGCCATTGGCACCAGGGAAATATTTCCGCATGAGCCAGGAGATCAGCATAAGACCTGCCGGGGTTAGAATGAAAGGAAGCAGTGGATAGTCATCAAGTAAGCGGGTAAAACTATGATCAGCAAGGTCAGCCATTTTTGCAAATAGTACGGCAATAATGCCAACGATCAACGCTCCAATCCAGAATACCAGACGCAGGCGCCAGGCTTTAAATGAGAACAGTCTACGTCGTGATCGTCGAATATGTTTGCGCATAATTAGGGTTGCTACTGCTCAGTTATCATTATAATAATTTGTCGAAATTCAGCAGGTCGGGTGTATGAATAAAATAATTGCCTCAGTTGGGTAAGATAATGGAGTATTTAAGTTTTCGAGTAACTCTGGCTTATCCAGGCAGGTACTGGAAAATGTTAAAACTAAACTTTACCCATCGTAAACTTTGTACCCGGTGGTCTATGCGCCCTTATTTTTTGACCGCTTAGAGCAAGAATCCTGTGTTGGTCGAGCAATAGCTGGTATAGGAACATCAGTTCTTCCTGTGCTTCAACTGGAAATCCCTGACGTCTTTTGCCACCCTCAACAAGAATGAGCTCTTCCAGATACTTTTGACCCTCTCTATATCGCCATAGGCTGCTGATCGTTTTGATCACTCTTGGGAATGATTCAAGCGCAGCTGGCTTTCCAGCTCTCATACGCTTTATCTGTTCACTTTTTCTGAACAACTGCTGAGCAATCTCAGGACTAATCACTCTGTTATTGATGGCCATACCGGTCAGGCACTCGTATTGGTTAATAGCTTAATATTAAGCAATGAATCATATATTACCACGCTTTTTTTAATGAGAATATGCACGCAAATAATGTAATAAAAAAACTGCTTAAAAAGAAATATTCTTAGTTTTATCTTATAGAATCATAGCATTATCTATTGTTTATAGTAAATTACTTGATAAATGTTATTTAACTGATTGAATTAACATGGGCTTATCGTCGAGGTCCAGTTTGGATAAAGGGGTTGAAATTCCACTATCAGTGACCACAGGTGCATGTTGATGTGCACAGATAGTCCAGGCAAACCAGTAATTAGCATAGCAGCTTTAAATATTAGAGTGCCGTCAAGCTAGTTGCTAAGATTTTTTTTTAAATCGTACCCATGATAATACTCCTGCCTGATAGCTCTAATTACGGAAAAAACTACTCAATAATGAAACCATCCAGTAAATATGAAGAGTTTTTGCGACAATCCGGTTTTTGTCAGGATGCCGCACAACAAGATGCCATATTTTTACTCGATAGATTGCAGGAGCAGCTACAACCGATAGAGCAGGGAATCATACAAAGGATTGCCAGTTCTGTTGCCAGGATAAAAGGGGACTGCCCAAAAATTAAGGGGCTTTACTTCTGGGGAGGGGTAGGAAGGGGTAAAACCTTTCTGATGGACATATTTTTTGAAACCCTGCCTGTTAAGCAGAAAAAAAGAGTCCATTTCCATAAGTTCATGAAACAGATTCATGATGAATTAACACTTGCGAAAAAAGGTTTGGATCCTCTGAGGAAGATTGCCTTAAAGGTTACTGATAATTGTAAAGTATTGTGCCTGGATGAGTTTGTTGTGACTGATATCGGCGATGCCATGTTAATCGGACGATTGCTGTCATTTTTATTTGAGCAGGGCACAATTCTGGTTACTACCTCTAATACGCCGCCGGATGATCTGTATAAAGGGGGGTTACAGCGAGCGAATTTCCTTCCGGCAATAGATTTGATTAAAAAAAATTGTGATATCTGTAACCTGGATGGAGGTAAGGATTATCGCATGCTGGGATTGAGTGATACCGATTTGTATCACTTCCCGCACGATGAGGATGCTGTATCCAGCATACAGAAATACATCCAGCATCATCTTGTGTCAGGTGAGCATCATCAAACCATAGATATCAATAATAGACCGATACGCTTTGAATACTGTGGTGAGGATACTATCTGGTTTACCTTTGAAGAATTGTGTAAAACTACTCGCAGTCAGTTGGATTTTCTGGAAATCGCCCAGTTATTTGGAACGGTAATACTAACCGATATCGAACAGATGGGGAATACTTCTAATGATGCTGCGCGGCGATTTATTTCTTTGATTGATGTTTTATACGACCATAGGGTTAAATTAATCTGTACCGCAGAGGTTTCTCATAATGAACTCTATACAGAAGGCTTTCTGTCTTTTGAGTTTCAGCGTACAGTGAGCCGATTGCAGGAAATGCAAAGTCAGAATTACATGCACGAGTCACATGTTATTTAACTATTTCAGTTCACAAGCTCTATCATAGCCATCAACGCGGCATGGTCCGAAAATTTGTAATCTATGTCCTCAAACTTCAGGTTTTGTAGCTTATGATTTTTAGTATTACTGATGAGTAAATAATCGAGCTGTTGTTTGTGCTTTTTATAGATAAAGGAATAGCGATGTTTAACTGGAACCGATCTGGTTAGGTCAATCAAATCCCTTTCGATAAGGTCTGAGCTTTTAAATTTTGCTCTCGTCTGATCAGGGTTACCTCGGATGATACCGATTACATCTACATACTTGTCCGACACGGGCAGGGCGTTAAAATCACCTACAAGGACTAATCTGTGTTGAGGATGAGAAATCTGGAATTGATTGACCCACCTTGCTAGTGTTTCTGCCTGTTGTTTTCTTTTTATCGCTACACGTTTTCCCTCATTTTTATTTCTAAGTTCGCGCATAGATCTTAGATGTAAGTTAATTATGGTCACACACTCATCAATACAGACTTTAATGAGTAATGGAGGTCTTGAAAAAAGATAACTTTCTGAACTGCCATAATGAAGGTCTTTGAATAGCTGCCTTTGTTCTGTAACTCGGTAACGTTTTTTTACTAGATAACCCACATCTATACCTGATATGTCATTACCGTCCAACAAAACAGCTTGGTAATCTAAGCCCTTTTTCTTAAGAATTTTGACTACGTCCTGAAGTATAT
Source organism: Gammaproteobacteria bacterium (assembly GCA_050298595.1). GTDB lineage: Bacteria > Pseudomonadota > Gammaproteobacteria > JACNJF01. The sequence continues at coordinate 77,596 of JBNKUM010000062.1, forward strand.
CCAGATTTTCAACCTCCTGAAGTGCAATAATATCCGGCGTTGCAAAGCTGCTTGATATCTTTTCAGACAGCTTTTTAATACGCTTTTGGTAGGTTTTGCGTGTTACAACTTTTTCATGTTGCCCATCATCTTTGTCGTCGAAAAAACGATTCATATTCTGAGATACCAGACTTAACGTTTGTCCCGCATATAATGGTTGGCAGGAAAATATAATGAATAGCAGCAATATCTTAAATAAGGTGAAAATCTTAATCATTGATAGAATAAGTAATAGCTAATATACTAATTTGAATTGAGGTCATTATCTGGGGAATAAGATGTTCAAACTTATACAACAAAAAGGATCATCCAGCATCGGGCTATTCTCAGCAATGGCCATTTTCATCGGTTTACTGGTTTATGCAAATCAGTTTGCATTTAATAATAGCGAAAACAGTTTCTTATCATCATTTGTTAATAAGACCCCCGACACCGTAGCTACACAATCCGTTGAAGCCCTATCCAGTGCGGATACTGATACAATTCAACCTTCTTCACAAGGGATCTTTAAAACTCCTACACTGACACTAGAAGACAATAATGAAGTTGTGAATTCTGCGGAATCTGTAGAGCTCGCAAAACTGAGTCCAGCGACTTCGACTGACGTTGAGTTAGCGGCTAAACAGGCGTTGTCTCAGCCAAATATGATGCCAGTAAATAATGTATCGGGGTATTGGTATGGTGACCAGGCTACCTTATTTTTATACAATTCTCACAATGCAGGTTTTAATAATGGCCAGCAAAATTACTCAACTTCCAGAGCCTATGGCCGTAGTGACGGTCGCGGAAAAATGAAAGGCGATGGTGAATTTAACTTTTCAATGAAATTTAAAGCCCGTGGCAGAATGGATGCGAATAGTGATTTTGATAACAATTTAGATGCTTATGGTAATGCTTATCAGCAGAGCCAATACAACGTGAATGCCATATCCAGCCCAGCTAACAGATATCACTACTACAGCTATTAAATAATATCGGATAAATAGTCTAACCAGTGTTGATGTAACAGCTCATCACTGGCGGCTATAACCTGCCTTGGGGAGAGTGAATGATTGAATACCGGCTGACCAGGCTGTGAGCAACTTATACCTCCGGCTGATTCTAGCAGCAGGCAGCCAGCAGCATAATCCCAGATTTTTTCTCCGCCATGCAGTAATAACTGTAATCTACCTGCTGCAAGCCAGGCCCATTCTAAAGCACAGGTTCCAATGTTCCGTTGCGACTTGAAAGGTATTGTCCCAACGATATGCTGACTTACTTGCGGATCTAGTCTTTTGAAATCGATACTAGCCAGACAGTCTTTTAGTTTTTTGGGTTGGATGGGTTTTGTCGCTGGGCTGCCATTAATGCATAATGGCTCTCCTTTAATAGCGCTAAAGCACTCTTTTCTGACTGGATCATAGATAACCCCAAAAACTATTTCTCCTTTCTCCACCAGGGCCAATGAAACTGCGAATAGTGGTACGCCGTGATAAAAGTTATTGGTACCATCTACCGGATCAAGGCACCAGAAAGTCTCACCCTCCTCAATGATTTCTTGTTGCTGAGAATAGGTCATTTCTTCACCAAGCATAGGTATGTCGGGCACTAGTTGAAATAGCTCAGAAGTAATGGACTGTTGCATTCGAGTATCGATCTCGGTCACCAGGCTGCCATCCTGTTTGATCTCTGCGCTGACTTGTCCTGAATACTGAGTTAATAAAGCGTCTGCATGCTGGCAGACGATATTTTCTACTGGGGGGAGTAGTTTATTTACAGGTTTCATAAGTTTATTTTGTATTCCAACGGCTAAAGCTTCTGATGAAGAGATTATGTTGCTATAGTCAAATATTCTAGTTTACTTCTACTGGCCATTATACATTCAATATGAACGCGCCTGCGTCCTTTAAGAATCCCTTTTTTATTACTCGCCGAAGCGCAAACCTGATGGAAGACCTGCACCGACAGATCTCAGCTGTTGGTGCGATTTGCCTGCTGTATGGTGTTGAAGGTGTGGGTAAGACTCGACTGATCAAACAGTTTATATCGACAAGACTTGCGGGTCGAAATGTGAAGTTTTGCAGACTCAGCACAGACGGTTTTTTTCTGGATGATGATGCTCAATTGCATGCCTTTGATCGCCTGATGCCGACCATACTTGGCTCGCCCCCAGACAATTCTATTTGGGTCATTGATCAGCTGGAGTTAGCCTCTGGCGAGTTTATACAACAGTTGCTTCAATTCTGGTCACTCCATGCGAGTGAGCTAAATTGTGCCTTAATTCTCGGCTGTAGGCCTCGGTATCTCGGTACTGTCTACAAAATATCACAACAGCTTAAACTCAAGATCCCCAGTGTAGAGTTGAAGCCTTTATCTAAAAGTGAAAGTTTACAATATCTATCAGCTCAGCTTTGTCCAAATATGGATTCAGTTGCGGTATTATCCATCGAATTAAGCAGAGAATTTAAACTAGCCGGCGGGATCCCGGGGTTGCTAGACCAGATTATCCAGCGACATTCTGGCTTAATTGAATGCAGTCAACAAAATCTGCATAACCGGAAAATTAAGGTTCTGTTTTTATTAGCTGCTTCGATGTTGATGCTCGGTCCTGTTATATATTTAAATTTCAGTAAATTTGATCTTATTGAGAGCCAGGCAATCCAGCAAGCAGCAGAAGTAAAGGGTAAGGAGTTCCCGAGACAGAAAATAAATCAACTGGAAAACTTTGAAACTCCTGGTCTCGTTGAGCCCGTGATTTTAGAACAGGAGGAGTTAATAACAGGCGAGAAAGAGCCTGAGTTAGCACTTTCTGGTGAAATTACAGACAGACCAAAACAGGGGCTGGGTACCGAATCAGTAGAAATGGTTGCTGCAGTAAACACAGAAATCGAAACTGAACAGATGCCGAAACCACAAAATGTATTACTTGAACGGATATCGGCTACCGATGAATGGTTACAGCTGTCTTCAGATGACACGGCAAGTATTCAGATAATGAGCTTAGGGAAAGACTCACAAAAGTCCCTGCTGGTTTTTTTACGCAAGCTAGTTGCTAATGGCATCAGTATGGAGCAAATCTATATTTACGAGATGAATAAAGCTAGCGATCATATTTATGTGGTTTTGTTTGGTAGCTATGCAGACCGTTCTGAAGCTCGTATTCAGATCAATTCTTTGCCAGTCTCTCTTAAAGCTAATTCGCCCATTATTCGAACTATTCGAGGCATTAAAAACGAAATTGAAAAAAGTAAAAATCAACTGTCGCTGGAATATATGTGACGCCAAAAAACAGCATAAATGATACGATAAGTCGATTGATTTGAATCAATAAACAGGAATTAAGCAGACTAAATGGTTTATTAGTATTTCATTATATAGCATAATGACCGAACCACTTAACTATAGGAAGGGGACAATAATGTTTAACTATATAAAAACTTTAATTGTAGGGCTGATGCTAATATTTTCTTACAGCGCCAATGCTTCTGATTTCTTTGGCGGCAACGATTGTCCACCCTGGGCATATGACTGTAATGATTGGCCAGAATGGACTCCAATGTACTGGATGGAAGAGATGAGCGACGAATTTGATAATGACAATGATTATTATGGATACGGCGGCCCAGGTCCATACGGCGGTATGCCTTACGGCGGACCTATGCCATACGGTGGCCCAGCTCCATACGGTGCTCCAATGCCTTACGGTGCTCCAATGCCATACGGTGGTCCAGCTCCATACGGTGCTCCAATGCCATACGGCGGCCCAGCTCCATATGGTGCTCCAATGCCTTATGGTGGGCCAGGACCATACGGTGCTCCTAGACCACCTCAGGGAGCTCCTTTCGGAGGACCAGTTCCACCTTATGGTCGTCCTGCACCACAAAACGCGCCTGCTAAATAAGGCTTGAGCTATAGATGGTTTATCCTGTTAGCATTGCTCCCAGGGTAAACCGTCAAATCTCCACCCAGCAATGGAGCTGCGATGATGTGTATCATCCAGTTCGCCTTCAAATCCTGTATCAATGTTATAAACTCGATTGAATCCAGCATCGATTAATACCTGCCCAGCTTCGGCAGAACGTTTTCCACTGCGACAAATCAGCACTACAGGTGCACATTGATGATCTTCTGTGCAAATCACACCACCCAGTATTAACTTTCTGATATCGCGTACAAAGTGCGGATTGATTTCCCAATCTGGTTCTTCAATCCAGGGAATATTAACTGACCCTACCGGATGACCGATAAATAGAAACTCCATTTCAGATCGAACATCTACAAATACCATGTTTGGTTCTTTATGTAGCATTTCTGCGGCCTGTTTTGGGGTGATATGGATTAATTCTGGTTTTTTCATGGCGCTGTACTCTCGTTTTTTGAATTTTATAACTTAAATTAGTCCCACTTGATACAAACAATTTATTACAAGTTTATAAGTTCGTTTTTAATACGGAGAGGAGTGGGAGTAAAACCAGCCCCATTCGGAGTTGCAAAACAGGCGAATGGATTGAATGAAGCTTTCGGAGGGAATGGCTTCTTTAGGGAAAATAGAGGTGATTTCAATAAAAACATCTGAGTAAGCAGCAGACTTACGCCAGTTGATTTCGCTAATTACACCGGAGTTATCGCATTGATCACATATCCATTTAGCGTAAGGAGGGGATGAGAGTAGTACAAGTGGATTGGGTATTTTGTGTTTGCAACGTGGAAAGCGAAGTGTTTCAATTGAGTCGCCACCCATCCCATGTATCTCCGTAAACATGTGTATATGTATTTCACTTTCGCTTCCACCTGTGGAAAGTGCCGGCGAACATCCCAGATAGGTAATATGCGCCATCAATTTTGGCCCTGCCAGCATCTTTCCTGGGTTTTCGGTGGTTAAGCCAAATTGCTGCTCTGAAAAAAAATCAGCTAATTCCTTTATTGTAAATGGCCGGTGAGATTGTGATGGGTACAGATATAAAGAAAAACCCATGTCAGGCCGAGGCGTTTTGCTGGCTTTGGATCAGAATTTCCAGCCCCTGTTTTAAGGAGGTTTGTGCAGTGACTCCCAGTTGGTGGTTCATTTTTTCGGTTATTGCAAGTGAATGTTGTATATCACCTTCACGAGGCCGATCATGGGTGATCACAGGTTGATTGCCACTAATATCAGATAATACTGAGATCAGGTCTAGTAGTGATGTTTTGAATCCTGTGGCTATATTACAGGCTCCTTGCGTATCACTTTTTAATGCGGCAACATTCGCCTGAGCGACATCCCCAACATAGATGAAGTCACGAGTTTGTTCACCATCCCCAAATACGGTCAAGGGTAAATTGCTGGTAATACGATCTACGAATAGAGCGATGACGCCAGCGTATGGTGATTTAGGGTCCTGGCGTGGACCGAATACATTAAAAAAGCGCTGTCCTAGAGAAGAAACCTGATATAACTCATGATAGAGCGCTGAATATTGTTCATTGACCTGTTTCTCTAATCCGTAAGGGGAGAGCTGAGTTTTCTCTGCATCTTCAGGCAGAGGGATTTGGCTAGGTTCTCCATAAACTGCTGCAGATGAAGCATAAACCAGTTTTTTTACTTTATGGTTTTTAACCGCCTCAAGAACATTCAAAAAACCAATGATATTCTGCTGTGCAGAAAATTCAGGATCTTCCAGTGATGCAACCACAGAAACCTGAGCCGCGAGATGTAGGCAGTGGCTTACATCCTTCATGCATTCGTTCACCCGTTGTTTGTCGCAGATATCACCTTCGACAAATTCGAGTAATTCGTTTGATTCAGGCAAATTGTGTCGAAACCCAGAAGACAGATTGTCCAGAACCTTTACCTGAATACCCTGTGACATTAGCAGATCGGCGGTATGCGACCCAATAAATCCAGCTCCACCGGTGATTAACACTTTCTTCATAGTTTTTACCCCAAAATTAGAGATGAATAATAGCAGTGATTGAGGTGAATTTTGTGGCGCAATTAATATATTTGAAAAGTTTCAAAACTGTCAGATTTTTTCTTGACAGTTGCCAGTCTCGCCATTAAAGTACGCGCTCTCTCGAGGGGCCATAGCTCAGCTGGGAGAGCGCAACACTGGCAGTGTTGAGGTCGGCGGTTCGATCCCGCCTGGCTCCACCAAACAAGCTTTGGCTTGAGAAACAGTGTCCCCATCGTCTAGTCGGCCTAGGACACCGCCCTTTCACGGCGGTAACAGGGGTTCGAATCCCCTTGGGGACGCCACTATCAAAGAAAAAGAGGCAATTTTGCCTCTTTTTTTTTACCTGTTTTTTAATCTAAGTCAACGAAGTCGTAAAGTGAAAATGTTTATATATTCAAATTTTTGCTTACGATGTGAGACCATGTACAATCATGGGCTTTAAACCTGATATTTTTCCAATCATTCTCTAATATGTTCCCAGAAGGTGTAAATAAATACCTCAGTGATACTCGAATTATATTTACTTCGACAATATTACTGATGGCTATAGCCGCTTATCAGCTGTCTTTAGTGGTATGGAAAATTATTCCTCAGCCCGATGTGGGAAATAGTATAATTCTGCCTCAGAAATCATCAGGACAGGGAGTTCAGGCTGGTGTTCCAACTAGCCAAAAGGTCAGGGAAATTATCAGCAAAAATATTTATGGTCAGGTGCAGCAGCAGGTAAATACCAAAGTTGTTGTGGAAGATGCACCTAAAAGTTCTTTAAGCTACAAGCTAAGAGGTGTTTATTATTCAGCCGATGAGTCGCTGGCTTCTATCATTCTCCAGAAAAACAGTAACACCACCAGATTTTATCGATTGGGTGACGAGATTGATAAGAACATATTTATTCATCAAATACAGCCCAATCATGTGATAATTTCTCGCTTGGGCAAGCTTGAGAAGCTGGTACTTGAAAAGCCAGAGTTAGATTTGAAAAAGCTTGCTACTGATCGTGGCCGACCACTTAATAATTTGCCGACTTCTCCTGCAAGTGTGGTGTTGCAGAGTTATCGTAGAAGGTATTCTAACAACCCTATGGCTCTGGCCAGGCGCTTTCAGGCGATACCCGTACAGGAAAATGGTAAGAACGTCGGCTACAAGTTGAAGGCGTTGCGTGGCGAACAATTATTGAAAAAGTTAAATTTACAGGATGATGATGTTTTTGTTGCGATCAATGGAATTGGTCTGGATAAGCCGTTTCAGGCTTTAGATGCCTTGAAATCTTTAACTACTGCTAAAGATGTTTCTCTGACTGTTATACGAAATGGTAACAGAGAGACTCTGGATTTTAATTTATAATGGCTATGGATTTTTCGTTGGTCAGGTTGATTTCACCTATGTTTTTTCGCTGTCTTGTATTTGTTACGGCCTTGTTTGTAACCACGTTTTCTTATGCAGAGGATGTAACTCTGAATTTTAGTGACGCTGATCTGACCGCCGTGGTCAATAGCGTTTCTCATATCACCGGAAAAAATTTCATTATTGATCCTCGCGTTAAAGGAAAGGTCACCGTTATTTCGTCTAAACCGCTAAACGAGGATGAAGTCTATAACGTGTTCCTGTCTATTCTGCAGGTTCATGGGTTTGCCACGGTACCAACGAAAAATGCCATTAAAATTATTCCTGATGCTGCAGCGAAACAGGATTCAGCACCGGTAGTCAATTCATCTTATGCCAGTAATGATCAACTGGTGACCCAGGTGATCGAGGTAAATAATGTCAATGCAACTCAACTGGTTCCGATATTGCGCCCGCTGGTTGCTCAGCAGGGTCATTTGGCAGCTTACGCACAAACTAATGTCCTAATCGTTTCGGATCGTGCATCCAATATCAAACGCGTTTTGAAGATCATTAAGCAGGTTGATAAAAAGGTCGATGAAGAACTTGAAGTTGTTAAATTAGAACATGCCTTTGCCGCAGAAGTGGTTCGACTGTTAAGCGGTTTGAGCAGTGGCGATACGCCTCAAAATAAGGGAGCAGCGCCATCAATAAAATTTACTGCTGATGAGAGAACCAATAGTGTCCTACTTAGCGGGGAGAAGAATTTACGTCGCAAATATCGCTCAATTATCACCAAATTAGATAGGCCGGTGGAGTCTACTGGAGACATTCACGTTGTTTATTTGCGTTATGCAAGTGCAGAAAACATTGCCAAAATTTTAGGTAGTGTTGGTAAGGATGTGTTGAATGCACAAAAGAAAAATGCCGATGTGTCAAAGTCTTCAGGGGATACTGCTGTAAATATTCAGGCTGATGAGGTTTCTAATGCTCTGGTGATTACTGCCCCTATGTCCATTTTTAAATCCCTCAGGACTGTCATTCAGCAACTGGATATTCCGCGTGCACAGGTGCATATAGAAGCAATCATTGCAGAAGTTTCTATGAATGCGTCGAATGAACTCGGTGTGCAATGGTTGATTGATGACACATCAACTAATGGGCCCGCCTTAGCAACTAACTTTTCGGGAACTGGTTCCAGCATAACCTCAATTGCAGCCGGTGTTGCATCCGGTTCGGGTGCTAGTGTAGGGGAAGGTCTTTCTCTCGCGCTTGGCAGGATTGGAGAGTCATCGCTTGATTTTGTAACTTTGATCAGAGCGTTAGCTGGAGATTCAGATAATAACCTGCTGTCAACACCTTCAATTGTCACGCTCGATAATCAGGAGGCAGAGTTTATTGTGGGTCAAAATGTGCCTTTCATTACAGGTGAATATACGACTTCAACTTCCGGAACTTCAAGTTCTAACCCATTTAGAACCGTCGAAAGAAAGGATGTGGGTATTAGTCTTAAGGTTAAGCCACAGATCAATGAAGGGAATACCATTACCATGGAAATTGCACAGGAGGTTTCTAATCTGGATGGAGCAAGCACTGGGGTCGATGTCATCACCAGTAAACGGTCATTGAAAACGATGGTGCAGTTACAGGATGGTGAGCTGTTGATTCTTGGTGGACTGATAGACGATACCCTGGTTGAAAGACAACAGAAAGTGCCGGGGCTTGGTGACATCCCTATCTTAGGAGCCTTATTTCGGTCATCGACTATGGAGAAGACTAAGCGTAATTTAATGATTTTTTTACGCGCCAGCATTATCAAAGATCCAGAAAAGGCACGTAACCTGAGTTATAAAAAATATAACTCGCTGAGAGATTACCAATTGCTGCGAGCTGAGGAAAATGGCAACAATCCTCCAGTGCTCGAACAAATTCAATTATATAGTGATCAATAAATGTGATGGTATTTACTAAAGAGGATAATTGATCATCATGGAACAAAAATCAGCATTGTCTTACGCTTTTTCCAAAAAGTTTGGTGTGTTATTTCGCCCTAACGAAGATTCACAGGCTGTGAGCGGACAGACACTGGCATTAAAAAAAGAGGCGACAATAAGCGCTTTTATCGAAGCACAGAGAGTACATGGCGTTGTACATAACTTATCTCTTATTTCTGACCAGGAATTTAATGATGAGATTAGTCGCCAGTTTGAACTTTCCTCAAATAATTCAATTTTAACCAATGAACAATTGGGTGGTGAGCTGAATTTAAAGGATGTTGCCCGAGAATTATCCGAACCGGAAGATTTACTGGAAAGTGATGATGATGCGCCCATAATCCGTTTGATTAATGCATTGATTACTGAAGCTATCAAGGAAAATGCATCGGATATTCATGTTGAACCCTTCGAAACACGTCTTTGTATTCGCTTTCGTATAGACGGCGTATTGCGTGAGGTTATAGAGCCACCCAGACAGGTAGCTGGTTTGTTGGTCTCTCGTATCAAGGTTATGGCAAAACTGGATATTGCAGAAAAACGCTTGCCTCAGGATGGTCGTATTGCCTTACGTATCGCGGGCCGTCCAGTGGATATCCGTGTTTCAACGTTGCCATCAGGTCATGGTGAACGTGTTGTAATGCGACTTCTCGATAAACAGGCCGGTCGATTAAATCTGCGGCATCTGGGGATGGGGGATGACGATGAAAAACGCCTGAGAAAAATGATCCAGAAGCCGCATGGTATTATTCTGGTTACTGGCCCAACTGGCTCAGGTAAAACCACTACTCTATATGCTGTATTAAGCGCCTTAAACAATAGTAAACGCAACATTTTAACAGTAGAAGATCCTATTGAATATGACCTGGATGGTATCGGCCAAACACCGGTAAATGCCAAGGTCAATATGACCTTTGCCAAGGGTTTGAGAGCGATTCTACGTCAGGATCCGGATGTGGTCATGGTGGGTGAGATTCGCGATGGCGAAACGGCACAAATCGCTGTTCAGGCGAGTTTGACCGGTCACCTGGTATTGTCCACTTTGCACACCAATTCAGCGGTTGGTGCAATAACCCGCTTGCAGGATATGGGGATTGAGCCATTCCTGCTGTCCTCCAGTTTACTGGGCATTATGTCCCAGCGTCTAGTGCGTAATTTATGCCCAGATTGTAAACAACCCATGCCTTTGTCTGATGAAGAAAAAATAAAGTATTCCATATCTGACACTGATACGGTTTTCCAACCTGCAGGATGTAATAGCTGCTTGCAGTTAGGATATAAAGGGCGCTCGGGGATTTATGAATTGATCGATATCGATAGTCAGTTAGCGACCATGATTCACGACCAGGAGAGCCAGCAAAATATTGAAACCTATTGCCGTTCTCAATCCGGTGGTATTGTTAATGATGGTTTACGTAAGGTGAAGTTAGGGATCACCTCGTTGGATGAGGTTTTTCGTGTTACACGTGAAGTTTAGTTTCAGGGAGCAGAATTTTGGCGGCCTATGAATACCTTGCTTTTGATCTCAAAGGTTCTCGTAAAAAGGGACTGATTGAGGCTGATACCGAAAAACAGGCTCGGCAACAGATACGAGGAATGGGGCTGTCTCCAGTTGAGTTGGAGGTTGTGTCTCAACAGCAGGATAACAAGTCGGGCAAAACCCGACGCGATAAAATCTCAGTTGCCACGCTGTCGTTGATAACCCGTCAGTTATCGACCCTGATCAGCGCAGGGCAGCCCATTGAATCAGCCATTCATGCTGTCTCAAAGCAAACCAATAAAGCACAGGCTGGCAAAGTATTACTGTCTATCCGCTCCCGTGTATTGGAAGGCTATGCCTTATCAGAGGCTTTACGTGATTTCCCTCGCGTTTTTGATGCGATGTACTGTGCCTCGGTTCATGCGGGTGAGCAATCTGGGTTGCTCGATGTGGTTATGGAGCGATTAGCCGATTTTATGGAATCACGCCAATCACTACAGCAAAAAACCAAGCTAGCCCTGATCTATCCCATATTACTTACTGTGGTTTCACTGTTATTGGTGAGTGGGCTATTGACCTTTGTTGTGCCACAGATTATTCAGGTGTTTGAGGGTTTTGATCAGGAGTTGCCTGTTATTACTCAGGTATTGATTCATGTGTCAGATTTCTTTAAAGCTTATGGGCTACAGTTGATTGTATCCATAATGCTGTTTTCTGTAGCTTACTCGAGGCTGATGCAAATTCGTGTGCTGAAAGAACTCAGAGATCGTTTTTACCTCAAATTACCGATGATTAGTTATCTGGTTCGTTTATCCAATACCTCACGTTTTACACGTACTATGAGCATACTGGTATCCAGTGGCGTACCGGCCCTGGATGCAATGAATATTTCAACCGAGGTACTGAGTAATAGTCTGATCAACCACAGTGTACAACTGGCTGCGGAGAGTGTACGCGAGGGAGCCAGTATCTCTGAGGCATTAACCAAGACGGGTTATTTCAGTCCCCTGGTGATCCAGTTGATCTCAAATGGTGAGGCAGGCGGTAAGCTGGGCGAGATGCTGGAGAGATCAGCCAAGGCGGAAGAGAGTGAGTTTGAGAGTATCACTGCTGTTTTTCTGGGTGTTTTCGAGCCAGCAATGATTCTGGTGATGGGTGGTGCTGTACTGGTTATTGTATTGGCTATCCTGTTACCGATCTTTGATATGAATGACTTGATTCAGTAAGCATGTCGCCACGTCAGTTACAGTGGGTTCCAGTATTGATATTGGTTATGGTAATGCTTGTATTTCAACTCATTGGGCCGGAGCTTTTACGTTACGATACCGCGCTAATACATCAACAGCAGTGGTGGCGATTTTTGACAGGTCACTGGGTGCATGCCAACTGGGTGCATTATGCATTAAATATGACGGGGTTTGTTCTGTGTGTTGCACTCACTGAAACTGGATGGAAACTCGTTCAATGGATTTTGCGGATACTACTATTGGCATTGGGTATATCCATTGCGTTCTGGTTGTTGCAACCCAAAATGGGCTGGTACGTTGGATTTTCCGGCGTATTGTTTGGTCTATACGTTTTGTGTGCAATTACCTCCTGGCCACAACAGAAGGTCATGTCATCAATTTTGTTAAGTATTATTGCTCTAAAATTAATATTAGATTTATGGTCATCTGTTAAAATCACCTCTGATGAACTGATCGGTATACCGGTGCTGGTTGAAGCTCATTTGTATGGGGTGATTACAGCACTTATCATAGAAATGTTTTTTTTATCGATTAAATTACTACCTTTTACTAAACAGACAGGAAATTCATGATTAAGCGTCAATCTGGTTTTACCCTTTTAGAGATTATTGTTGTTATCACTATTATCGCAATACTTGCCGCCTATATTGCACCCAAAGTGGCCGGGCGTGCAGATGATGCACGTATCAGTAAAGTTAAGAATGATATACAGGTGCTGGAGTCAGCGCTGGAACTTTATCGCCTGGATAACTTCACCTATCCCTCTACAGAGCAGGGCTTACAGGCACTGGTTACTCAGCCGAGCGAAGAAGTTAAAAACTGGAAATCGGGTGGCTATGTCAAAAAGCTGCGTAAAGATCCATGGGGCAACGACTATCAGTATGCTAAACCCGGTCGTGAAGGAGCTGAAATAGAGATATTTTCCTTTGCAGCTGATGGCAAGGAAGGTGGAACGGGTTCGGATGCTGATATCGGTACCTGGAATCTAGATTCCCTTTAAGCCAAAATCATGAAAACGCAGCGCGGCTTCACTATTCTTGAAATTCTGGTAGTGGTGGCCGTAATCTCGATCATTACGTCTACGATATTATTGAATACCAATTTAAGTCGTCCAGAAGAAGCGCTTAAGCAACATATCAGTCGTGTGAGTAAGACACTCAAGATGTTAATGCAGGAAGCCATTCTGAATGATGTCAATTACGCCCTGTCTCTGGTTCCCGGTGGTTATCTTGTGCTTGAATTTACAGGTGAAGAATTTGTAGCCAGTGAAGATAAGTTCCTGAAAAAACTGGCAAATCAGTATTCTTATAGCGACGAACTGATCATTAACAATCAGATTGTAAAAGTCGAAAAAAAGGGAAAAGACGAAAAACCTGATCCACATATACTTATCTTATCCAGCGGTGAAATGACACCTTTTGAATGGCATGTTTCAGATCAGAAAAATGAATTAAATAGTGTCATCAAAGGGAATATGCTGGGTGATATCAGTAGCGAAGGCCCGGCGGTGTCGCTTAAATGAATCGCCAGTTCAGTAGCGGCTTTACTCTTATAGAGATCATGGTGGCTTTAGCCATCATCACTATAACGCTGGGTGCAATTATAGAAAATACAACGGCTGCCAATATCAACGCGCAATATCTACGCGACAAAACCGTCGCTGGCTGGATTGCGATGAATCAAATCTCTCTGGTTCGAGCGAAGAGGCAATGGAGCAGTGCCTCAAGCAAATCGGGCGAAGTAGAGATGGCCGGACAACAATGGCAGTGGAAAATTAATTTTGTTAAAACAGATGATGCGAATATTCGGCGCTTGAATGTTCAGGTTTTTAAACTTGATGATGAAAAACCGGTTGTGACGATGTCGGGATTTATGGGTAATCTGTGAAAAAGGTACGTAACTTAGTCACTGGTTTCACCTTGTTTGAAGTGCTGATCGCCGTGAGCATATTCGCCCTGATTAGCACCATTGCGATGACTAATCTTATTCAGGTTGGTCGAGCAGGAGAAAGAATCAGTAACGCTCAGCAACGCCTGTCCGATATCCAGTTTGCGATGGCCTATATGGCAAAGGATATGACGCAGATGATCAACCGTAAAGTTCGCGATCAATATGGCGATGAGCAGAATCAATTTGTGCTGTCAGATAATGTGCTTCAGTTTACCCATACAGGTTGGGCGAACCTGTTGCAGCAAACTCGTAGCCAACTTCAACGTGTAGCGTACCGGCTGGAAGATGAAAAGCTATTACGAGAATACTGGCTACAACTCGATCAAGGGTATACTTCTAAACCTATTCAACAGTCATTACTTGATGGAGTAGAAAAATTTGAAGTTCGGTTAATCACAACGGGTAATGATAAACTCGAAGCCTGGCCACCTGACGTGGGGGCAGCTTCTACGTCGCCTCCAGTTGCGGTTGAGGTTTCTATCGAAATGAAAGATTTTGGTCTGGTGAGTCGCGTCTATGAGGTCAGCAATGTGTTTGATTAGCCCCCGCAAACAACGAGGTATCGCGCTAATCATGGCAATGCTGGTCGTTGCTATTGCTGCAGTAACGGCTGTTTCACTGGTACATGAGCAGTCTTTCAGTGTACGTAAGACATCTAATTTGCAACATTATGATACCGGCTTGTTGTATGGCGTGGGTCTTGAAGATTATGCAAGGCTATTCCTTAAGAAGGATGCAAAAGACTCCAAAATTGATCACCTGGGCGAAGACTGGGCCATAGGTATTCCTGCATTACCGATTGATGGGGGCTTTTTATCTGGTTCTATCCAGGATGCACAGGGATTACTAAACATTAATAACCTGTTAACCAATGTAGCATCACGCCAGCAGTTGACTCTGCTATGTAAGAATCAAGATGTGAATCCGGATTTTGTGCCAGCTTTAATTGACTGGATTGACCAAAATACTGAAGCAGAGGTTCCTGATGGTGCCGAAGACGACTATTATACTGCTCTTGATGTTCCCTACCGTACTGCGAATCGACCTATGGCTGATATCAGTGAATTGAAGTTGATAAAGGGTGTTGATAAAGAGATGTATATAAAACTGAAACCCTTTTTGACAGCATTACCGGAAAAGACAGCTTTGAACTTGAATACTATTCCTGGAGACATATTCGATACACTGGGACTGGGTAAAACCAGTCAGGAATTTATCGAGGAGCGTGATAAGGATGCGTTTAGTAGTTTGGAAGACTTCGCTACTCGTTTGAATATCGTTCTTGATGAGAAGCAGAAAGAATATCTATCGGTTTCTACGTCTTACTTTCTAGCCTCTGGTGTAGTGACTTTAGGCGAAAAATCAATAACTTTAAATTCTTTGATATACAGAGATAAAAACGGGCTATCGAAAGTATTAACGCGAAGCCTGGGTAGTTTTTTATGAATAAAAATCGAATTCTTTTTCATGACTCCAACCTGCAACGTTTTGACTGGTGCAGGATTGATTCTGAATCCGCGCAAATACAGACTGGACATGCCGAAGTTGAGCAGTTAGGTCGAATTTTCCCGCAAGGCACTCTAGTTACGGTTTTTCTCCCTCAGCAAATGATTTTGCAGACTTCTGCTCAAATGCCACCAAGGGCCAATAAACAACAGCTCAATGCAATTTCATACGCAATTGAGGATCAACTTGCTGAAGACATCGAAAACTGTTTCTTTGCAATACTCCCTCAACGGGAGGATGGCTCGGTTCCAGTAGCTGTTATTGATCAAAATAAAATGGATGAAATTAGTGCACTTATAGCTGAATATCATCTACAGGTTCGACTGATATTACCCCAGATGTATTTATGTCCCAAGCCTGATGACGCCTCTGTAATTGCTACAGTTTGCTCGATACGGCAAGGTTTTCTGGTGCGTACAGCAGAACATGAAGGTTTTTATTGTGAAGCATCCGTATTGCCTCAGATATTAAAGTTGGTTTCCAGGCATTCCGAACAAAAAGTTCAGCAGGTTATCTGTTTTGGTAGTTTGCCAGAGCAGCTCGATATTACTGATGTTGAAATTATTGGTCAGCCGCAACTAGATTTACTCACTCAGGATGTGGTTGAATCTGGTTGTCTTAATCTGAAACAGAAAAAATACGAAAGCTCGCATCAATGGATAGCCATCCTGCGCCGATGGAAATGGCCAGCCCTTGTGTTGTTATTACTGATGTTTATATTTATTTCAGATGCTGTTATCGATTTATGGCAACAAAAGAATTTACTCAATACTCTGGTTCAACAACAGAATGCTTTGCTGAAACAAAAACTACCCGAACTGGCTGATTCAGATAATCCTCGCTCAGAATTAACCAAATACCTGGCTGATCACAGGGGCGGATCTGAACAGAAGGGTTTTCTTGACCAGTTATATGAGTTCGTGCGTTTGAAAGAGGGGTTAACACAGCTTAATACCGGAAAAATTCAATTTCAGAAGTTCAGCTTGATTGTTGATCTTGAAAGTAAAGACCTGAAGTCACTTGAGTCTCTTAGAGCAAAACTCGGAACGTCCAGTTTTAAGGCTCGTATCGATAATGTCAATATCAACCCAGAAAAGACAACTGGGCGTCTGATTATGGAGGAACGCTAATGAGAACCTGGTGGGAAGGAATTAGTCTGCGCGAACGCTTGATTGTGATTGTCGCCAGTATTGCTGTGTTCTATGTATTACTGGACCTCATTCTTATCCAGCCAGTTCTGGGCCAACGGCAGCAATTGATAGAGGATGTTGCACAGGCGAGAGAAGATTTAGCCTGGATTCAGCAGGCCGTCCAAAAAATACCTTCAGGGAGTAACAGCGCTGCTAAAGCCTTAAAGGGAAGTATCGCTACCTATGTTGATGGACAGATTACACGCTCAGGTTTAAAGAAAAACTTGCAGCAAATGACTCCGATTTTGAAACACTCGGTTCGGGTACGTTTATCGGATGTAGATTTTAATAAATTACTTAATTTCCTGCTTGCGCTAGAGGCTTCAATAGAAATCGAAGAAGTACGAATCCTGCCGCAATCTAACTCAGGTGTTGTTAACGCGAGCCTGGTGCTGAAAAATTCCAATGCTACGTCATGACAGCTAAACAGATATCTCTCGCTATAGTTTTATTCCTGCTGACTTTTCTGTTTGGGTTGGTCGTGAATATGCCCGCTATCCAGCTTTTTCAGGTCATCAAGATGCCTGAACAGGTTAAAATTCAGGGGCTTCAGGGGACGATCACTAGCGGGCAGATAGACCGGATGCTTGTTCAGGGGTATTCGTTGAGCCGGGTTGAATACAGGATTCAGTCATCTTGCTTTTTCAAACTGGCCTTATGTTATCAGCTTTTGTCAGAGGATGATGGTCTAGATATCAACCTGCAATATTCATTGATTCTGCAGGGTATTAGAATAACTGACAGTCTTATAGACCTGCCAGCCTCATTTTTCAAAATGATACCTAATTTGCCGGTCAGACCGGCTGGTCTATTCAAAATAAATATTGAAAACCTGCAGTTAGATGCCGCTTTTAAGTTGGAAGATATTAAAGCCCAGGTAGAATGGGTTAATGCAGGTGTGCAGGGAGAAGATCAGGTTATTGGTAACTATATGGCTACCATAAAGCCATCCAGAGATGGGATTGATGTGGCCTTAAGTGATCGAGATAGCCTTTTGGGCCTGAAAGGAAGTGTGAGTCTCAATTGGCAGGGGGAATATGACTCTGATCTTGAGTTTCAGAAAAGAAACGGACTCAATCCCTCGATAGTTAGCATCCTTGATATATCAGCTAAAAAGTCGGGGTTGAATCAGTATCGGCTGAAAAACAAGGGGCGGCTGCCAGTTAATATTTCCAGTACGTGGATGAAATATGCACCAAATAGCCAAAAATAGTAACTCTGGTTGTATGATCTTGATCACATATATAGTGATATAAGTATAAGTGTAAGCTGCAACTTTATATAACTTGGGCTAAATGTGAGCTGCTTAACAGACTCTCAACAATAAAGTTCTAAAATCCATTCATCTTAATAAATGGATTTGGTTTCATGGTGTTTTCTATCTTCAGTCAATCAAGTTTTGCTTCAAGGCTAACAGATCTGCTAGTTCTAATAGTATCGTTTTTGTTATTTGTGGCTTTGATGGATTTAAAAGTAACCTCTCAACTTTTGGTTGAAATGTCTTTTTATGTTTCAGTCGTGTTTATCTGTCTTCGTTTTGCACGGCGGTTTATTTTTGAAAATTTTCATTACAAAACTAGAGTTCTGAAAGTACTACTGGGCAATATCTCAGGACTAGTATCTGGTGTTGTTATGATCATTCTTGTAGGACAATTAATTCCTGTTTTTTCGCAAAGTGTTGTTGTCGTAGTTTTTTCCTCGATTTTGGCTTTTTTTATCCTTGGTACACTTTCTCCGCTGATTAAATCTTCAAATTATGATAGGATTATCCATCATTAGAATAATCTATTAAACAATCTTGAGGTAACTCCCCGGCATGGCATCAGTTCGGGTTTTCAGATCTTATTTAAAAACGCCATTCCTAATTTTATTGTCAGTTGAAGTCTGTTTGATTTTCTTCTCTGTATATATCTCGAGTTATCTGCGTTACATCAATTCTACAAATCAATTCCTGAGCATGGTTGATGGTCTCTGGATTCAGTCTTCGATTTTCGCAGTAATCACGCCGATAGTGATGCTGGCTACAGGTTTATACCAGGGGCATATACGTGAAGGTATGCCGGGGATCTTGCTAAGGCTATTGATCAGTTTGATGGCTTCCAGTTTACTGGTTGTAACCATTTTTTATCTTTTCCCTGATTTATATATTGGACGTAGCATCATGGCCCTGGCCGGAGTTCTGGCCTTTTTCATTATTGGAACTGTTAGAGCCATATTTTTCGAACTGGTTGATACCAACACATTTAAAAAGCGAGTGCTGATTTATGGGGCAGGGAAAGCCGCTAAGCAAATTGAATCGCGATTAAGAAGGAAGTCAGATCGACGTTCATTTACTATATTTGGTTATATTCTGCTCGATCATCAGGAGCAGTTAAAGGCAGTTGATGAGAATAAAATTGTTACACCCACCAGTAGTCTATACGAATATGCCGTAGAAAATGATATAGATGAAATTGTAGTTGCGACCTCAGATATACAGGCAGAAATACCTGTGGATGATCTGGTTGTGTGTAAATTAAATGGTATTGAAGTAGTAGATATACTGACTTTTTTTGAACGAGAAGTGGGTCAGATTCGAGTCGATTTTATGGAGCCACGCTGGTTGATTTTTTCAGAAGGCTTCAAGCAGTCTACAATCAGTGATCATATCAAGAGATTATTCGATCTTATTTCAAGCTTTATTCTGCTATTGGTGGCCTCGCCATTTATGATTCTGACTATCTTCGCGATTAAATTAGAAGAAGGATTCTCTGCCCCTGTTTTCTACCATCAGATCAGAGTGGGTAAGGGAGGGGCTCAATTCAAGGTTTATAAATTCCGAAGTATGCGTACTGATGCTGAGGCCAGCGGTGCTGTATGGGCTACCAAAACGGATAGTCGAGTTACCAAAGTGGGCGCTTTCATTCGTAAAACCCGAATCGACGAGTTGCCGCAGATCTATAACGCACTCAATGGTTCAATGAGTTTTGTCGGTCCTCGACCCGAGCGCCCGGAATTTGTTGAAACTCTGGCCAGTGAAATCCCTTATTATCATGATAGACATCTGGTAAAACCAGGGATAACCGGGTGGGCACAGTTAATGTATCCCTATGGCGCATCAGTAAGCGATTCTTACCAAAAACAGCTGTATGATCTTTATTATATTAAGAACCGATCAATCTTCCTTGATTTTCTGATTTTATTACAGACAGTTGAAATCGTATTGTTTGGCAAAGGTGCTCGATGAAGACTGTTGATAGTGAATTCTCGGTAAATCGCCTGAAATATTGATCTTTTACCAGCCTTGTTAATAGTAAAAACCGAACGGTCCGCATAAATTGGAAATTAATCTATCAATTGGGTTTATCAGTTATGTTTCCAGTGCATTATTCTCGTTATTTCTGCTAATCATTTATTTTATCGGGATTCAAAAGGGTCAGAAGGGTAAACCTTATCTGCTGCTGGTAGTTGCTACGCTGGTGTGGAGTATTCTGCTGATCATGAGTCAGATTGGAGCTTCAAAAGCATTTGACTTGATTATGGTGGCTGAGTTACTGCGCTATTATACCTGGTTTTATGTGCTCCAAATTGCATCAGGTCGACAATTTGAACAGTGGTTCAAATTTTCATTATCCGATCCACTTTCTCCTGTCAATATCTCAATATTATTTCTGATCGCCCTGATAGTGGTTTTGTTCAATGAATCGTTATCAAAGATATTCCTGATCAATAATCCAATATATATTCAGATTGCTTTAATGCTACTCCTCTCTGTACTGGGTTTATTATTGGTGGAACAACTCTATCGCAATACTCCTCAGGCTGAACGTTGGACTGTAAATTTTTTATGTATCAGCTCTGGTGCAATTTTTTGTTATGATTTTTTTGTCTACTCCAATGCGTTCCTTATGCAAAATCTGGATTATGAATTCTGGAGCGCACGGGGTTTGGTCAATGCGGTGATGATGCCGTTAGTTGTTTTAGCTGCAGTACGTAGCCCACAATTGGCGCCCAAGATACATGTTTCCAGAACTTTTATTTTCCATTCGTCAACATTACTGGCAACAGGTATCTATTTGATTCTGATGTCGCTGGCGGGTTTTTATATACGTCAATTTGGTGGAGAGTGGGGTAAGGTACTACAGGCACTTTTTCTTTTTGCGGCCATCGTTATCCTGGCTTTTGTGTTTTTTTCCTCATCCATCAAAACCCGTATCAAACGCTATCTTGTATATAGTTTTCGTAACAAATACGATTATCGTGAGGAATGGAATCGATTTTCGCAGACCATTTTACTCTCAGATTCCGGTGAGTCGATCTATCAAAGATCCCTCAAGGCAGTAGCGCAAATAGTTGAAAGTGAGGGTGCATCACTGTGGATCAAAAATGACCAGGAATATAGTTTGGTTGCTGAGTACCGTGAGTTGGATAAGTTACCTGAGACTGAAATGGGTAGTTCAATATTGATCGATTTTATCCATAAAAATCACTGCCTTTTTAGCCAGAAGGAATTTGATGATTATGCGCGAAAAAACACCTCTGAAGAACATTGGTTTTTACAATCAAAAAATAGCTGGCTGATTATACCCCTGTGGATAGGGCAGAATCTATTTGGCTTTGTCCAACTTCAAAAGTCCATTGTTGGGATGGATTTAGATATAGAAGACCAGGATTTACTCACCACGGTTGCCCATCATGTTGCCTTATCTCTTTCCTTGAAAGAAACAGACCTGGCATTACAACAAGCGCAAAGGTTTGAAGAAGTCAATCAAATTACAGCATTTCTGGTTCACGATTTGAAAACAGTGCTGAGTCAGTTAACCCTGATGGTCGAGAATGGTAAGGTACATAAAAATAACCCCGCTTTTATTGATGATATGTTTAATACGGTAGAACATGTTGCGAGTAAGATGCAACGCCTGGTCCAACAGTTAAAATCTCCAGACCAGAAACCAATAAAGAAAACAACCAGGATTGTAGAAGTTGTCAAGGGTATAGTGTCCAGTTACCAGCATCATGAAATTCAGCCGGTACTTGAGATTCCGGACGGTCTGAATCCGCTATTAGAATGCAACGAAGAAAACCTGACTTCCGCGATTAAGCACATCGTACAAAATGCGCTAGAATCATGTGATAGAAATGGTCAGGTTCGGTTGCAGTTATCATCTGATAGACCTGATGAAGCTTTGTTGAAAGTGATTGATACTGGTAAGGGCATGACGCGAGAATTTATCAAAGACCGCTTATTCCAGCCATTTGATAGCACCAAGGGCGTTTCTGGCATGGGCGTGGGGGTTTACCAGAGCCGGGAGTTTTTACGTTCGATTCAAGGCGACCTGACTGTTTACAGTAATCCCGGTGAAGGAACCACCTTTACTTTAAGATTTCCGCTTAACAATGACAAAAAAACTATTAATTATTGAAGATGACCCTGGCCTGCAGTCGCAGCTTCGTTGGTGCTTTAGTGACTTTGAGGTTGCACAAGCAACCGATGAAGACAGTGCGCTCAAGGTTATCGAGTCTGATCCGCCGCAAGTCGTCACTCTGGATCTTGGTTTACCGCCTGATCCAGGTGGGGTGAGTGTGGGTTTTTTGATTCTTGAAAAAATTCTTACAATCAATCCGTCAATTAAGGTTATCGTGGTAACCGGTCAGGAAGATAGGGTGAATGCCTTGAAAGCGGTGAGCATGGGCGCATACGATTTTTTTAATAAACCAGTCGATCCACAAATTTTAACCATGGTGGTAGAACGAGCCTATCATCTATTTGTAATTGAGCAGGAAAATGCATCACTTTTATCTCAGCGGAGCAGTTCACCACTGGATGGAATCATCACTTCCAGCCCTTCAATGCTAAAAATCTGTGAGATGGTTGAAAAGGTAGCACCTAGTGACCTTGCGGTACTAATACTGGGTGAAAGTGGAACTGGTAAAGAGGTAATAGCCCGAGCCCTGCACAACCTGAGCCAGTATGCGGATGGGCGCTTTGTCGCGATAAACTGCGCAGCGATCCCTGAGAATCTGCTGGAAAGTGAGTTATTTGGCCATGAAAAAGGTTCATTCACTGGAGCAACTAGTCAAAAAATAGGTAAGGTTGAAGTTGCTAATGGCGGCACCCTGTTTCTGGACGAGATTGGAGATATGCCACTCGATTTACAGGCTAAGATGTTACGCTTTTTGCAGGAACGAGTAATCGAACGGGTTGGTGGTACCAAAGAGATCCCAATTAATACCCGTGTTATCTGCGCTACTCACAGACTGGTAAATGATATGATTTCCCAGGGTAGTTTTCGTGAGGATTTATTCTTCCGTGTTAGTGATATCACGATAGATTTACCTCCTTTGCGTGAACGAGATGATGATATCTTGATACTGGCCAATGCTTTCATCGACCGCTATTCAAAGCAACAGGATAAAGTAGTCAAAGGATTAAGTCATGCAGCAGAAGATGTGTTACTGAATTATGAATGTAAGGGGAACGTTAGAGAGCTGGATAAGATCATCCGTAGAGCGGTAATTATGATGGAAAACTCGTACATACAGCCTGAAGATCTTGGGATTCAGGTACAGCCTGATATCATCGAAGATGATGAACATCTGGAAGGAGAGTATAAATTATCAGTCATCAGGAATGTAGCAGAGAGAAGGGCTATACGACACGCCCTTAAAGAAGCAGATGGCAATATATCGCAGGCGGCGAAATTACTTGATGTGACTCGGCCAACCCTGTATTCCCTGATCGAACGCCTGAAAATCCAGCTAGACTAGGCGAAGTTGATATGAGTCAAACAATATTTTGTGAACCTAGTTACAGCTTGGAGATATATCTGTAATACTCCTTGAATTATAGATGTCAATTGTTACGATACCGATGCCTGAAAATGGCGCATCAAAAAAGGTTTTTTTGATTAACCCTGAGACCCGAATCGATAAGATGATGAATTTTAAAAGATTAAATTTTGCAGCATTTGCGCTCATTCTGCTAACCCTGCTTGGTTGCTCTTCTACAGGCGGCAATCTGTTACCTCAAAGCGAAGCGTTAGATTCAACAGAGTATCTAATCGGTCCGGGGGATCAGCTACAAATCTTTGTATGGAGAAACCCAGACTTAAGTTCAAATGTAACGGTAAGACCAGATGGGAGAATTTCATCACCTTTGATTGATGATTTGGCCGTTGCCAATTTAAGGGCTACCGAAGTGGCGGCCATGATCGAGCTGAATTTATCTACCTATATTCGGACACCAAAGGTTACAGTCATCGTTTCCGGATTTCATAGTACATCTGCTCAACAAATCAAGGTAATCGGTAATGCAACAAATCCCAGAACCTTACCATACCGAGCCGGGATGACTTTACTTGATGTCATGATCGATGTTCAAGGCCTGTCAGAATTTGCAGATGGTGACAATGCTCAATTGATTAGAAAGGAAAATGGTGTGAATAAACAATATACTGTTCAACTTGATTCTTTGATACGTGGAGGAGATATTTCCAAAAACCGCCCAGTGTATCCTGGTGATACCATTATTATTCCTGAATCCTGGTTCTAGAGAGACGAATATTCTCAATGGAAGAATTAGAAAATCTAAAAGTTCTCGTACTGCATTATGTACGGGGAATATGGAAGAATCGCTGGATTGCCATCGCTATCGCCTGGCCCTTAATGATCACTGGTGTTATCGTGGTGGATCAAATAAAGGATCGTTATACGGCTGAGACCAAGGTATATATCGATTCAACTTCTGTATTAAAACCCTTGCTAAAAGGGCTTGCCATTCAGACAGATTTTGAGGCTAATGTTCGACTGATGGTCAGAAAACTACTAAGTCGTCCAAACCTTGAACGAGCTGCGCGTATCATGGATCTGGATATTGAGGCGAATACGCCGGAGGATATGGAGAAGCTGATCACTAGAATACGAGATCGTGTAGGCATTACAGCTAAGAATCGGACGGATACCTATAGCATTACCTATTCTGATCAGAATCGAAATGTTGCCAAAAAGATGGTACAGACCCTGCTTGATATCTTTGTTGAGGATACTCTGGGAAAATCGGTCAATGAATCAGATTCGGCAATTGCATTCCTTGATAAGCAAATCGAAAAATACGACCAGTTACTGCAGGAAGCGGAAAATCGCCGAGAGATGTTCAAGCGTAAGAATGTCGGCTTAATGCCTAAGGATGGTGTAAATTATTATTCTCAACTGCAGCAGATAAATACTGAGCTGGAAAAAGCTCAACGTGAATTGAATGAATCAATCAACAGACGTAATAAAGTACGATCAGAGCAGGCAAAATTTAATGCACTAGAAGAGATATCTACTCCTGCAATCAGTATTTATGATGAACGTATTTTGTCTCAAGAGGCCAAGCTGGATGATCTTTTATTGCTCTATACGGATGAACACCCCGATGTTATCAATGCCCGTATGGTGCTGAATTCGCTGATCAAACGACGGGATCAGGATATCAAAGACAATGCCCAAAAGCAGCAAAAGGCGGATAAATCAAACAATCCGGTGTATCAGGAGTTGCAGATTCTGTTAACTCAAACTGAAGCTGATATCTCTTCATTGAAAGCACGAGTGGCTTCATATCAAGCTAAAAGTGTCGAGTTAAAAAAATTGGTCGATATAGTTCCAAAGATTGAAGCAGAGCTGCAAAGGCTAGATCGGGATTATGAAATTCATAAAAAGAACTACAACGATCTGGTGCAAAGACGTGAACAGGCCAGGATATCCGAAGATGTCCAGTCAGGTACCGATCAAGTCAAATTCAGAATAATTGAGCCACCATTCGTACCGACTAAAGCTGATTTCCCCAATAGACCATTATTCGATATGGCTGTACTTATTCTCGCTCTTGGTGCTGGATATGGTGTAGGGCTACTAATATCCCTGTTCCAGCCGGTTTTTTATAATACGGCAGACTTGAAGAACATGGTTGATTTGCCTATTTTAGGGGCTATCAACAAGTTCGATACTGAAGAAGTTCTTAGCAAGCGCCGCAAGAATCTAATCTATTTTTCGCTCGCAAATTTCTTTTTCCTCGCAGTTGGTGGTGCTCTTATTTTTCTGCATAGTCGTGATTTTTTATTATTGAGTAGTATCCAGACCAGGGTGTTAGGCTTATGAGTATTATTTCCAAAGCCTTTAATAAGTTGAAAAGCTCTCGGTCAGTTGATTCTAAGGATCAACTACCACATCCAGGCGCTCAAAAATCTCAGGATCATGTCGTTAAAGAGGGTGCTTTGTTCAAAGATAATGAAATCGATGCCTCTATAGTTGATATACTTTTGCATGAAAACCTGATTGAGCAACAAGATAATATCGATTTATCAAGCCTGGACCTTGAAAATCTTGATTTTGATCTGTCATCTGATGATGAAGATATTACGGGTATATATGGTGAAAATATCCTGTCTATTGATAC
Source organism: Gammaproteobacteria bacterium (assembly GCA_050298595.1). Lineage (GTDB taxonomy): Bacteria > Pseudomonadota > Gammaproteobacteria > JACNJF01. Next base: position 103,649 of record JBNKUM010000062.1, read on the forward strand.
GGTAAAACCATTTTCACACCCGGTTGATCTCGATCTGAATAATCTTAAACGTCAGGGGTTTATTACACCTGATAACGCCAATACAGCACTATCCAACTCTTTTCGTATGATTAAGCGCCCGATACTGAATAATGTCAGAGGTAAGGGAGCGACAGTTCTGGATAATGCCAATTTAATTATGGTGACAAGTTCTCTAAGTGAAGAAGGCAAAAGTTTTACAGCGATGAATCTGGCTTTGAGCATCGCAATGGAAAAGAACAGACGCGTGCTATTGATTGATGCGGATATTAACAAACCCTCACACCATAAAACCTTCGGGCTTGAAATGGAGTATGGGTTGACGGACCTGTTATCAGGTAAGGTTAATGACATGAGTCGGGTGCTACTAAAAACCAATATTCCGTCTCTGTCCTTAATGTTTGCAGGAACCTTAACCTCGCACGCAACAGAATTACTGGCCAGTGAAGCGATGGAACAATTTGTAAAAGAAATCTCTACACGTTATCCAGACAGGGTCGTGATTTTTGATTCACCTCCTTTACTTCTTACGACTGAGTCTAGTGTTCTTGCGCAGCATATGGGGCAGGTAATTATGGTAATCGAAGCTGAAAAAACCCTCCGACATCAGGTTAAGAAAAGTCTTAGCCTGTTACATAATGAAATCGTACTACTGATGTTGAATAAGATGCGTGAAAAAAATGAAGACTCAAATTATGGCTACTACGGCTATGGGCATCAGGGTTAATCTCTCCTTAATATGATGAGTTTGAGAATTACTGCCCGTCACTTTTGTTTAGTTTCAGCCTGCACATTAATATTGCCCACGGCTTCTGCCCAGTCCCAATTGATTCCACGTATTGAAATCAATCAGGAGTTTATTGAGAACAAAACTCCTGGTGTCGATGAATCAGGCTCTGTAACCCGGTTATCACCTGGTATTCAATATATCGCTGAAGGGGGGATAAACTCACTCTTAATTGATTATTCGCTGGATGCAATTAGCTCGAGCGGCCTGTCCCAGGATGATGAGATTAATCATAATTTAAGATTGCGCGACAGTATCACCCATATTCCTGGCCTCTGGACCACTGATGTGACTGGTAATATCAGCCAGGCCAATATCAGTGCCGATGGTATACAGAATCTTAACCCTAATATCACTACAGACAATACACGTGAATTAAGGACTTTAGGTGTTAACACAGCTCTTAATGGGCGTGTGTCGGAAACAACCTGGTTTCAAACCTCTCTGGGTGCTGATTACGCAGATTATGATGATAGCGAGGATAGTGAAGGATATAATGCCAGGTTTTCACTAGATAATTCCAGAGCACGTAAACCTTTCAGTTGGCAATTCGAAATAGATAGCAGGCTTTCACAAACTGATACTGAAGAACAAAAAATCGATACTGCTCATATCAATCTGGATTACCGGGTTAATAATCGAGTAAGCACATTTCTGGATGTGACAGGCACTGATACTAACAATGATCAACTGAATGAAACCGAAACGCTACTAGGCTTAAACTGGACACCAGGAAGGAATACCTCACTTCGCATCGCTGCCGGAAAAAGAGGGGATGAAGACAGTTACTTACTGGATGCCTCACATAAAAACCGCAGGATGACATTAACTGCAAACTATGAAGAAACAGTTACCACTAGCAGAGAAGCAACATTGTCATCAATGTCCTCCGATCCAACCTTTTCAGGTACAACACAATCAATCTCAATCATCCCTGTGCTGGAAAAAAGGTCAACACTCAGTATGTTACTGACAGGCAAACGAAGTAATTTAACCTTCACAATTTTTCAGACTGAACGTGATCAGCGCAATGCAACTAAGATTGAAAAAACAAATGGGGCAAAGTTAGGTTTCAACCGAAAACTGTCTACCCGCTCTTCTATTGACCTGATTCTGTTGTCTCAAAAAAGCAAAACCACACAAGACAATGATTTGACTGATATAGAAGTCAGTTACAACAAATCTTTATCCAAAAATAGTGTCTATAAAATTACCATTAGGAAAACGAGACAGGACTCTTCCGATTCTGCCAATGAGTATGAACAGGCGGTTCTGGGAGCGCTATTTACTAAATCATTCTGACCCCTCATTTATTTTCTACCCTAGTAAATGCTATTTGTTTTTACTCAATTTTTATAGAGAAATCTTACTGTGCTTCTGGGGAATGATTTTACCTTGCATCACTTGTTCCCCTCCAGAGCTTAGGTCGCTCTGTTCCAACCCATGAGGGTGGGTGATTGTTTCCACTTTTGTCTGATACGTCACTTGGAGCAGGATCCAAATTAAGATACCAAGGAAGGCGTATATCTCCTGGAGAAGCGATTTCCTTCTTAATTTCTTCCAACGTCAATGCTGCATCGTAAAATTGGAAACC
>JBNKUM010000063.1:0-39465 GCA_050298595.1 Gammaproteobacteria bacterium
GATCGGGCAAGACAACCATCCTCAAAATCATCGCCGGTTTTGAGAAGCCGACCCGGGGATCCGTCACAATCGATAATCGAGACGTGAGCCACGTCTCGGTTTCGAAACGGGAAATCGGAATGGTATTTCAAAACTATGCCCTTTTCCCGCATATGACCGTTGGAGAAAACCTCGCGTTTCCTCTAGAGGTTAGAAAGATGGGCAAATCCGAGCGTGAAGAACGCGTTAATCGAGCGCTGGATATGGTTCAGCTAGGTGACTTTGCTGGTCGTCGTCCAGCACAGTTATCCGGAGGCCAGCAACAACGAGTCGCCGTGGCACGTGCATTGGTGTTCGACCCAGACGTAGTATTGATGGATGAGCCACTAGGCGCTCTGGATAAAAACCTGCGCGAACAAATGCAGTACGAAATCAAGCATATACATGAACGCCTTGGTGTTACCGTCATGTATGTCACCCACGACCAGAGTGAAGCTCTGACCATGTCGGACCGTGTTGCTGTTTTCGACGATGGTATAGTTCAGCAAATGGCTCCGCCAGATGTATTATACGAAAAGCCAGAAAATGCGTTCGTAGCTGGGTTTATCGGTGAAAATAATCGGCTTTACGGTACCATCCAGGCCATCAATGGCGATAGCTGTATCGTCAAATTAGATGATGGTAGTGTGGTGACGGCTGCAGCCATTAATATCGGTGGGGTCGGTGAACGAACCACCCTTTCATTGCGCCCAGAAAGAGTAATTATCAAACCCGACTCAGACATGCCTAACATGTTTGAAGGCAAGGTTGCTGAAATCATTTATCTGGGCGACCATCTACGTACCCGCGTTGAAATGTGCGGTCACGATGATTTCATTGTCAAGGTTCCCAACGCCTCCCATCACGCTCGACTTGTTAAAGGCGAAATGGTAAAAGTTGGTTGGTCTATTGAAGATTGTCGAGCTTTAGACGCATCTGATTAATTCATATTCAAGATGGAATTTTGGGCCAGAAAAATATAACACCGAAATAATTCGGTATTTACCGTCATAACGACATTTTTTATTACTCCTGAGGAGAAGCTATAAATGAAGACAATTTATAAACAAACGCTACTGGCGACAGCAATCGCAGTAACAACTGCAGGTACCAATATCGCCTCGGCCAAAGACCTGGTCGTTGTATCCTGGGGTGGTGCTTACACCAAATCCCAGCAAATGGCTTACCATAACCCCTACATGAAGTTACACCCAGACATCAATCTCATTAATGATGACTCTTCAAACGAAGCGACAGCCAAAATACGCGCACAGGCTGAAGCTGGCAACACCTCCTGGGATATAGTGGATGCACTTGCATCTGACGCCATCACCCTGTGCGACGAAGGTCTGATAGAAGAAATCGACCATGATAAAATGCTTGCCAAAGCACCCGACGGCACGCCTGCCAGCAAAGATTTTGGCGATCTGATTGTGTCTCCCTGCTTTATACCCAGCATCGTCTACTCTACGACTTTTGGTTATAGAAATGACAAATTTGGTGGAAAAAATCCAACAAGTATTTCCGATGTATTTGACCTGAAAAAATTCCCTGGAAAGCGTTCTCTTGAAAAACGTCCTATGAATAATCTGGAATGGGCCTTAATAGCTGACGGTGTACCTGCAGACAAGATTTATGACACACTGGATACCGCTGCTGGTGTTGACCGTGCATTCAAGAAGCTAGATACCATCAAGGACCATGTAGTCTGGTGGACCAAGGGTGCTCAACCACCTCAGCTACTGGCAGATGGCGAAGTCGTCATGGCTTCAGCTTATAACGGTCGCCTGTTTGCAGCCATTGAAGAAAATAAGCAACCTATTAATATGATGTGGGATTATCAGGTATTTGATCTGGATGGCTGGGTTGTTCCTAAAGGCTCCAAGAACAAGAAAGAAGCTTTGGCTTACCTGAAATTCGCAACAGACACTCAACGTCTGGCGGATCAGGCTAAATACATTTCTTATGGCCCAGCACGTGCATCTTCTGCACCGATGGTAGGTAAACATGCAGTTTTAGGTATCGACATGAAGCCGCATATGCCTACTACCCCGGCAAATGCTAAAAACACCCTTTTGACTAACTACGCCTGGTGGGCCGACCACAAGGATGAACTGTCAGAGCGTTTCGAAGCCTGGTTAGCCAAATAAGGTAATATCGACACGGTTTTGAGCCGGAACTCGTTTCCGGCTCAATTCTCAATGACCTGTTAATTGGGTCATTGAGAATTGAGCACACAACCAAACATGTAGAATTATATTATGTCTCAAGCAACAACCGAACAAGCATCACTGACTACTGCGGATGGTGTCCCGCTGAAGGTCAGCCTGCAACGCACCTTACGTAAACGCAAACGTAATGCTCTGCTGCTGGTCGCACCTTTATTCATCTTCATCCTGATGACCTTCCTTTTACCCATCTTCGATATGCTCATGCGTAGTGTCGATAACGAGATAACGGTCGAAGTCTTACCAACCGCTGCCCCACTACTACAAAAATGGGATGATTCCAGTGGTGAATTTCCCAATGAAGCATTTTTTAAGGCCTTTGTTGAAGACGCCAAAGTGGCAGCCGAGGCAAAAAACTTCAACCGCCTTGGTAAACGATTAAATTATGAACGTTCAGGTATATCCAGTCTATTCCGTAAAACCGAACGTAAGCTGAAACGCTTTGACGCCAGCAAACTGAAAACAACCTATAAAGAACATGTACTAAATATCGATAAGAAATGGAAAGACATCACTATCTGGCAATTGCTCAAACGCGAAAGTGGCAAATATACCTCTTCGTACTATCTGTCTGCAGTGGATGCCAGGAAAAATGCTGATGGTGAAATAGAGTTCAAGAATGAAGAACAACAGATTTACCTCAACCTGTTTATACGCACCTTGTTCCTGAGCACCTTGATTACCTTATTAACAGTCATCATGGGCTACCCTATCGCCTACTTGCTGGCGACGGTTAAAACCAGAACCAGTAACCTGCTGATGATCATGGTACTACTACCGTTCTGGACATCTTTACTGGTCAGAACCAGTGCCTGGATAGCCCTGCTTCAGCGTGAAGGGGTAATCAATGATTTTCTGGTAGCAATAGGATTAGTAGGCGAAGATGGTCGACTAGCCATGATTCATAACCAGACAGGAACCATCATTGCGATGACGCATATCCTGCTCCCATTTATGATATTGCCACTATTCAGCGTAATGAAAACCATTTCACCCAGTTATGTGCGTGCTGCGCGCTCGATGGGTGCAACACCATTTACCGCATTCGTTCGTGTTTATTTTCCAAACACAGTACCCGGTATTGGCGCCGGAGCCATTCTGGTATTTATTCTCGCTATCGGTTACTACATTACCCCGGCTCTGGTGGGTGGTACCGATGGAACCTTGATCAGTAACTTTGTTGCCTACCACATTTCCAAATCTCTCAACTGGGGACTGGCGGCTGCACTCGGTGCTATCCTTCTGTCTATCGTATTGGTTCTGTATGTCCTCTACGACAAGATAGTAGGCATTGATAACATGAAACTTGGGTAGGTGAAGATATGGCGCTTCCTATACATGCAACAACTGGTGAACGTATCTGGCATTACACATTTCTCGCTATTTGTGGGTTTGTATTTTTCTTTCTGATCTTCCCGATTATCGTGATGATCCCATTATCGTTTAATGCCCAACCCTATTTTACTTTTACCAAGGAAATGCTGGCGCTTGACCCTGCTGGCTATTCATTCAAATGGTACGAAGATTTCTTTACCAATGAGAACTGGCAACAGGCGGTGCGTAACTCGATTTTTATCGCGATATTTTCCACCCTGATATCAACCTTTCTCGGTACCCTGGCGGCACTGGGCTTAAGTCGTAATGATTTCCCTTTTAAAACCACCATCATGGGCATACTGATTTCTCCAATGGTAGTGCCATTGATTATTTCAGCCGCAGGTATGTTTTTCTTTTACTCTAGAATCGGCCTACAGGGTACTCATGTAGGTGTAATCCTGGCGCATGCCGCACTGGCTACACCGTTCGTGGTCATCACGGTAACCGCAACCCTGACCGGTTTTGATCACAGCCTGACCAGAGCTGCCGCTAATCTGGGCGCATCCCCAACACGCACCTTTTTTCAGGTGACTGTACCTTTGATCATTCCTGGCGTAATTTCAGGCGGGCTGTTTGCTTTTATTACATCATTTGATGAAGTCGTCGTCGTATTATTTGTGGGTAGTGTTGACCAACGCACTATTCCCTGGGCCATGTTCTCCGGTATCCGCGAGCAGATAAGCCCCACAATTCTAGCGGTCGCATCACTACTAGTGTTCATCTCCGTAATCCTGCTGTTTACTCTTGAGTTGCTGCGTCGCCGCAACGAACGTCTGCGCGGCATGTCCCCGGGCTAATCGCTATCTACCGCCTACCGCGCCATGAGATACCTGGTAAATCACTGGCGCGGAGTACTCCCATTATCGATCTCTCTCTGGGTTAATTTATTTGCCCTGCTGATAGTTCTGGCGCTGATTGAATCAGCTATCCTGCTACACTTTAGCTACGATGCCGAACTCATGGTTAAAGCAACCTTTATTTCTCTGCTAATCACTCGGCTGATTATTTTCCCCTGGCAACTGATCGGCCTGATCCGTAGCAGCGACAGGCATTTTCTTCAGCATCGTAATGGCTATGTTACTCGAATGGTGTATGTGATGATTATGCTGTCAGTGCTGTATACCCTGCTCTATATCATCGGCACCTTACAGACCGTCTTTATCTTTAAGAAGGATATGGATGCCTATACGCGACTGATTGACCAACATGGCTTTAAACTCAGCCTGGAACAAAATGGTCGGCAACTTAAGATTGAAGGCGCTCTGGATATCGGTATTACTCGTAAAGTTGCTGAGTTGCTTGCGATAAACCCTGATATTAAAAGCGTAACACTGGATAGCCCGGGAGGGCAGATATATCAGGGACGAGGAATAGCAAAGCTGATTAGTCAATACCAACTGGATACGCATGTTGAGGCTGAATGTAGCTCTTCCTGCGTCACTGCTTTTGTTGCTGGCCAACAACGTTCGCTCAGCAACAAGGGGAAACTGGGCTTCCATCAATATCGTTTTGATACCAGCCAGACCAAACAGATTATTCCACTTTACGAAAGCCTGCTGACGGAGCAGCAGCGCGATCTGGATTTATTTAAACAACAGGGCGTAAGCGAGGAATTCCTACAAATAATGTTTCAGCAAGCAGCGGATAGCATCTGGTTTCCGCCCCTTCAGCAATTGCTAGAGGCTGGAGTCATCCATCACCTGACGACAACTAATGACGGATGACTCATGGCTATGACACCAGCCAGATTTATGGCCCCCTTATTTCATAAAAAGATGAAAGCCCTGGAAGTCTAATCTTTCACTGGATCTTTTGTAGCATTCTCACGACTTAAGAAAGCACGCGACAGCGCATGATAAATCGGCTGTGGACACACCAGGTGAGAAACCCCATAAGCGATGAATGAGGTGGTAATTAGTGCCAGTGGCATTTCCTGATTATTGGTCATTTCCATCACGATAATAAAAGCCGTCAGAGGTGACTGCACAACGCCAGCAAAATACCCAACCATACCCAACAGGATCATTACCGCCATCGGAGCAACCGGCAACCAGTGCCCCAAATTTTCACCTACACCAGCACCAGTTGCCAGTGATGGTGCGAAGATACCGCCAGGTATTCCACTCAGGTACGATGCTACTGTCGAGCCCATTTTCAGTAGTGGGTATATCGGATCCCAGTTTGCTTCCCCCATGATGATGGCTCTTGCCGCTGCATAACCTGTTCCGGAAGAACTGTAATCTGAAATATAACCCAGCACGGCAACAAACAGGCCACAGACAAAAGCTACATGATAGGGCCTTGCTTTAATAACAGGTATCAGCAAGCGTGCACCATTCACCAGAACACTGGAAAACAGTCCGCCAAGCAAGCCGCCTACGACGCCACATATTGGCACTGCTGCCCAGCTCATAGCTCCTGTCATAACAGCGTTGGAAGTCCCAAAATAATGATAAGGCCCGAGAGCCGCCAGCGCCGTGACACCAGCAATAACCACGCCGACAGTCACCAGACCACTGGTGCGTTGCTCGAACTGTTTACTCATTTCCTCAATAGCGAAAACAATACCGGCCAGCGGCGTATTAAAAGCTGCAGCAATACCAGCAGCACCACCTGCTAGAATCAGTCCACGTTCCATATAATGAGCCGGGAATCTTGCAAAGCGTCCCAGCGTATACATTACTGAAGCGCCAATATGCACCGATGGCCCTTCGCGCCCAATCGACGCACCCGCTACCAAACCGATCAGGGTCAGTAAAATTTTACCGCAGGCAATGCGTAGTGATAGCACCGCAGTTTTACGATTCGACTCTAACGATGCAATCGCTTGCGGAATTCCACTGCCCTCAGCGCCGGGAAACAGCTTGCGGGTTGCCCACACCAGACCCACCATGACCACCGGTGTCATTACAAGCGGCACCCAATCAGCCAAACCGATTATGGCGTGAAAGGCCTCGTCCGCCCAGTCAGCCATAATGGCGAACATGGCGCAGATCAGGCCTACCAGCAAAGCACCAATCCAGAATACCAGACGTACGCGCCAGGCTGATACTGAAAATAATTTACGTTGATTACGACGCCAATGTTGACGTAGAGATTTTTTCTTTGCAGAAGCAACTAACATTCAGATTCCATATTGATAATTTGATTGATGTGGCTGAACCTTTTCATCGTCACAGGGAGTGTGGTTGACAAAAAATACACCGCAGGCAATAAGTTCCTTAAGCGCTTAAAAGCGGCATGAGAACTGACTGAGATCCGTCACGGTTTGTATATGCTAAGCATGTACTGAAACTGGTTTTAATGGCGCAGGTATAGCCGGTTTTTCGGTCTTGTTTCCTCTACCTGTATCGTTAACCCCCACCACTGCTTCAGCGGTGAATGCCACGCTCTGACACTCCCTAAAGATACGTGCATTACAGGTTTCGCAAACTGATTTATCAAGCTTCTGAAAAATAGCATGTAAAGCAGAGGACTTACTCTGAAACACATTGTTAGCATTAATCTTATCCAGCACATGGCACGCTTCAAGCGAATCCCACAGACCTTCTTTAACATTGATTAAATAAAACCCTCCACCATCATATCGACGACGAATGGCTTCATTAGCTAACACGTCTGCCGCTGCGATATCAACAAAACTGATGCCATTAGCAACAATCGCCAGATGCTTTTGTTGGGGGCGTAGCTGTACAAATCTAGCAAATTTTTCGCGCAAATAGGCAACAGAACCAAAGAACAGATTGCCGTCAATACGAATGACCTGTAACTGCGGACATTGCGGACGCCTATCGTCAGGCATTACCGTGTAAAATTTACGGTTAGGTAAATTTGGATCGGGCAGGCGTGTGACGACGCGAGGTTTAGATGCTTTCATTAGATACAACATCAGCGATAGCAGAATACCCGCCAGTATGGCGAACTCCAGATCCAGAAAAAGCGCTGCCAGAAATGTTGTGAAAAATATTGCTCTCTCTGAATGAGTTGAAGAGAGAATATGTTTAATCGCTGAGAAATCGATCAACCCCCAGGCAACGATAAATAAAATACCCGCCATTGCAGCATTTGGAAGATAAGCTACCAGCGGTGCGATGGCCAGAACGATAAATATCTCAAGAAAACCCGCTATCATCGCGCTCATAGGCGTTTTTGCTCCGGCCTGATAATTCAGACTAGTACGATTAAATGAACCTGTAGCAACATAGCCCGAGAAAAAACTTCCGGCAATGTTGGATAGTCCCTGACCTATAAATTCCTGATTACCATCGATCAATTGCCCACTGCGAATGCCGACTGCTCGACCAATTGAAATTGCTTCGGTCAGGGTAAATAGAGTCATTGCTAAGGCTGCTGGCGCTAATTTCTGGATGGTTTCCAGCGAAAAATCGGGCGCTGATAATGGTGGCAGAGTCTGCGGTAATGCACCTACGGTTATAACACCGGTGACATCCTGGCCAAAAATCAGGTTAAACGCGACACCCAGAAAACTGCCACTGAACAAAGCAACAATAAGAAAAGGTATTTTAGGATATAGTTTTTTTACCAGTAACCCAGAAACCAGTGTAGTCATGGCAATGGATACGATATAGTAATTCATATTCGGTAATTGATGAATAAAATGTTCCAGAGTTGAAATCAGATTACCCTCACGAGGGATAGGTACACCAAAAAAATTCTTCAACTGCTTGCTGGCGATTAAAATTGCCGCACCCGTTGTAAATCCGACCACTACAGAATGTGAAATAAAGTTCACCACAGCACCCATTCGTGCTAGCCCCATCACCAGTTCTATAATACCTACCATAAAAGTTAACGTAATCGCCAGACTGACATATTCCGGGGTCATAGGCTCGGCATAGACACTCAGCGATGAAAGCAGCACAATGGATGCCGCCGTTGTAGGTCCAGACATCAAATGCCAGGACGAACCAAAAAAGGCTGCAATAATGGGTGGGATCATACCGGCATAAAGACCGTACTGAGGAGGCATACCGGCAATTGCGGCAAAGGCGACTGCCTGTGGTACTACTACGATAGCTACCGTTAAGCCAGCTATTAAGTCAGCACGAATGCTGTTGCGATCAACACGATGCTTCCACAATAAAAATGGAAAAATTCGTTGTTGCCAGATGGAGTATTGCTTGTTTGACATTTATGGTTCCTTCAATTTTTTACAGGTTAATATTTTTTCGACATAGCGACCTGGCATCGTCCCCTGAGGGGAAGACTATCGAATAGCCAGTTATTGATACTGCTCAGCTTTGATCGCTAATTAACGCAGCCGAGTTTTCGCCGCTATCTCGTTGACTTGTTTCTTGCTGGATTTTGGCGAGGTCCTGCATGGCAAGACGGTTACCAGCTGCAGCTGAACGCTTTAGCCAGACGATTGACTTTGCCTGATCAGGATTAACATCCCAGGCGCCATCACGGTAACGCAGAGCCAGTTGAAACTCAGCAAGCGGATCACCCTTTTTGGCTCTTGCCATGAGTGCTTCGGTTGATTGTTCAAAAACAGAGCTTGCTTTAATTAAGTTCCAGAGTGAAAAAAGCGCTTTTATACTGGTCGAGTTAAATTCCCGACCCAGCACCGCAATTTTATTTCCACCCCGATGTAAATCAGCATCACTGAGATTATCTGTACGATAAAGGGTTGCCAGATCCTGCTGAGCACGTTTATTACCCAAATCGGCCGCTTTACGTAACCACGACAGGGCATGCTTATCACCCTGCTTTTCCAGATATTCACCCAGATGTAACTGCGCATCTGCATTACCTTGTTGCGCAGCTTTTTTCCAGAAATAGACTGCTTTATTCAATTGCTCTGGTTCTTTCAGAGCAAGGTGATTGGCAAGCAGATCCGCTGCATAAGCATTACCTTTTTGTGCAGCCTGACCCAACCAGTGATCACTCTTCTCAACATCCTGCCTGATTCCATAACGTCCTTTTTCATAGGCCAGCCCAAGCTGTAACTGTGCACCACTATCGCCTGAATTTGCCAGACGAGTAAGCCAGCTGATTTCCTCTGCATCAACTGATATATTTTCAGTGTCAAATGCCATACTGGCTGTGGTAGCGGCTATCATCAGGGTTGAAAAAGTGAGTAAGAGAGGTAAGTTTTTAGTTGATTTATAAAACTGCATGTAAATGATATATCTTTATGTGTGTCTATCAGGTTGATTACACTTATCGGGAGAGCAAGATACAGGCCAAGTTAATAAAACTTGGAAATTCCCATAAAAACAATGCTTTAAAACAGTTCCCACTTCCTACGCAATAAACTGATACACTAAACTTCTACAAATTTTGATGATGACCACATGTTATGTAGACTGAAAGAGTTATTTATCCTCAATCGATTGCAGCGCAAGATATTGCTCCTGGTGCTGGCGATTGTTCTTCTACCCATGATCATAACCGGCCTGCTGTCTGCTTCCTGGATCACGGCACGTATGGATGAATCGACAGAACACTGGATTCGAGGGGCTGCACAGGTGAATAGCAACTGGCTCAACACACTCAATAACAATGCGAGCTTATTTGCTGATTTGTACGATAACCTGGCGCATCAGCATCCTGATTTTATTGCCAACAAGTCTCCCATCCCCAGTCAGTTAGAACCGCTAGCAGCGGAACTCGGCATTAATCTGGTACAGGTGTTTGATGACCGAGGCCAACAGATATACTCATCGCCTCAGGTCAACCTGGATACCTCGTGGAATCCAGGCCAGAACAAGGCTGTTCTGAAAGTATCGCAAGGGGATAAGAACCTGCTCGCAGCGGTGACAATATTGCGTTATCCAAAGAATCAGAAGCTGCACTATCGTGTGGTTTTCGGCACCTTATTCGATAAGCAGCTACTCGCCCGACTGAGCAGTATGAGCGGACTTAAAACCCGTTTGTTCTATCCACGTAACGGAGATTTCGCGAACGCTTTTTCAGAAGAAACGCGCCCACTCAAGCTACGTCTGCCAGGCCCAGCTTATGAGCAGTTACAGCAACAGCAGGATTATTACAGCACTCAGGCTGAAGATGGTAACTATCGAGGCCTGTACACACCGATCGCTGACTCCAACGGTCATGTTGAAGCAATCCTGTTTAGTGGCCTGGCACATCGCGGCGCAGATGATATTTTAACCGACAAAGCTACTCTCACTCTCGGTGTAACACTACTGGGCAGCTTGCTGGCTGGTATCATCGGGCTGGTGCTGTCGCATGTGGTAGTGCGTCCCGTAACCTATCTACGTGAGGCGGTAATGAAGATCGCAGCGCAGGATTTTCGCACCAGCCTGCCAATACACTGGCGTGATGAAATTGGTGATCTGATACAGGCTTTTAACAGCATGGTAGAAAAACTGCGTGAAAGCCGTGATGAGCAAAAACGAGAGTTTCATCGCGATAAAATTGCTTCTCTGGGTGAACTGTCACTGGCAATGGCTCACGAGTTACGCAATCCAATCGGCGTTATCAATACCGCATCCAAGCTGTTAGAAAAAAATGAATCTCCGACCAGGCGTCTCGAGTTACAGCGCATGATCCACGAAGAATGTCAGCGTCTTGATCAGTTCCTAAAGGATTTTCAACAACTGTCTCGTCATCGCAAACCACAGTTCAGTTTAATAGACCCTATGCTGCCGCTGCAAAAAGCACTACAGGTAATGCTGGCCGGTAACGATGATGTAACGGTAGAGCATCACTGCACGCATGGCCCTGAGTGTATTCGTGCCGATGCAGACTTGCTACAACAGGCCTGGGTCAACCTGGTGCGCAATGCGCTTGAAGCTATGGATGGTCGTGGAAAGCTGATTGCCGGCTGCTCGCTGGAAGGCAAAGAGATCGTGGTTTACCTGCAGGATAGTGGCCCCGGTATACCTTTAAAACTTATGACCCGCCTGTTCGAACCCTTTTATACCACCAAACAGGAAGGCACCGGGCTCGGTCTGACCCTGGCCAATACTCTGGTTATCGCAAGCGGTGCCTCACTAGAGCTGGTTCCCAATATTAAAAAAGGTGCACGCTTTGCGATGCGCTTTACACGCATGGAGGAAGATGAATGCAACGAACCGTCCTGATAGTTGATGATGAGCGCAATATGCGCATGGTCATGCAAATGGCCCTGGAAGAAGCGGGATATCAGGTACTGACCTCGGAAAGTGCCGATGCAGCAATGCCAATTCTGAAAGAACCTGATCTGGATGTTGTGCTGTCGGATCTTAAAATGCCGGGCATGTCAGGCAAGGAGTTTATCGCACGTTGTCAGCAGATTCGTCCTGATGTACCGGTGATAGTAGTCACCGCTTTTGGCAGTATCCGTTCCGCTATCGAATGCATTCATGCTGGTGCCAGTGACTATGTGACTAAACCCTTCGAGCCGGAAGAGTTGCAGTTTGCCGTGCAAAGCGCTTTACGCCTGCATGACTTAATGCAACAAAACCGCCAGCTACAGGCCGCAGTCAACGACGGTAGCCAACGACACAGATTGGTAGGTGACAGCCCAGTGATGCTGGAACTGCGCGATAAGATACATCGTGTTGCCCCCTATAAGACCAACGTACTCATCACAGGAGAAAGTGGTACCGGTAAAGAAGCTGTGGCTCGCTCGATTCACGAATATGGACCGCGTGCTGACAAGCCCTGGGTTGCCATCAACTGTTCTGCGATCCCGCATGAGTTAATGGAAAGCGAATTATTTGGTTATGTGCGCGGGGCTTTTACCGGCGCGGTGCAAAACCGTCTGGGACGACTGGAACAGGCCAATGGCGGCACGCTTTTTCTGGATGAAGTCGGCGATCTCGATCTCGCCCTACAGGCCAAGTTATTACGTGTATTACAGGAGCGCGAATTCTCTCCGGTTGGTAGCGATGTATTACGTCGTGTCGATTTACGGGTAATCGCCGCGACCCATAGAGACCTGGATAAAATGGTCAAACAGGGCCGCTTCCGTGAAGATTTACTCTACCGACTGGATGTTTACAAAATATATGTACCACCGTTACGCGAACGCAATAACGACATTGTTTTACTGACTCAAAATTTCCTGGAAAACCTGCGCGCTGAAATGGACAAACCGGTAGAACGTTTTAGTGATAAAGCCTTACACGCGCTATGCAATTACGACTGGCCGGGTAATGTGCGTGAACTGAGAAATGCGGTAGAGCGTTCATTACTTTCCTGTAATGGAATGGTTATTGAACTCAACGACTTACCTGACAAGGTAAAAAAATCAGAGCACCCAGATAAACCACAAAATAACGAACTCGATCAGGTCATACAACAGGGCCTGGATAACTGGCTAATGGATAATGAACGCAAAATGATTATTGCAGCGCTTAAGGAAACCGATGGCGTACAGGTTCAGGCAGCAAAACTACTGGGCATTGCGCAACGTAGCCTGTGGCATCGAATTAAAAAGCTCGCTATTCGTGTTGATCGAACCGTGCGGGAATAAATCAGGCAATTTACAATCGCCTTAATATTTTTCAGTTGATGATTCACCTGACAAAATCAGTCGATAGGGTTTAACTATTCAGCCCTGCTTTTCGGCATCAAATTTGTGCATTAACAGGCGGATAGCATATGGTATCCGCCCCATCAGCAATTGCTAGAGGCCGGTGTCATCTATCAGATGACGGATGATTAATGGCTCTGCCAACAGCTTATTTCATAAAGAGCTGAACAAATACCTTAAATATCTCTGCGTCAAAATTAAGCAGCATTTCATTTTTCATTAAGCGGAGGGCATCAAAAGAGCTAATGGCTTTTTTGTAAACACGGTTGGTAGTCAAGGCATCAAATACATCAGCAATAGCACAGATACGAGCATACTCATGAATGTCTCGCGCTTTTAATCCATTAGGATAACCTGTGCCATCGTAATTTTCATGATGCTGTAATACGATGATTTTGGATTCTTCTTTTAAGGCATTCGCGTCCTTGAGTATCTTATACCCCATATAAGGATGGGTTTTTATATGCTGCCATTCGATGTCCTGTAGTTTTTCGGCTTTATAAAGCACCTCAGGCTCAATCGCTGTTTTACCGATATCATGTAGAAAAAAACCAGCCGCAAGCTCCTGAAGATCATGCGCATCGGATTTACTGTATAACTTTTTAGCAAGAAGCGTGGCATAAAACCCAACATTGACCGAATGCGAATAGGTTTGATAGTCATGCGCGGTTAATTTAAGCATGTGATTGGCAGTATCTGACTCATTCATCGCCATGTCTGCAATCTTATAAATAGCTTTCCTGGCATTCCTGATATTAGATTCATTAGGGAACACCAACAACTGCTCCATCATATCTATGGAGGCTTTGTAGGTCAGTATTGCCTTGTTTTCTGGCTCCAGTTTCCCATCATCCAGAACGGTTCTCAGATCAGCAGTTTTTATATATTCTGAATCCCATACCTTCTTCGGTTGAGGTATAACAGGTTCAGGGATATCTCGTATGATGTTAGCTTTTACAGGCTTGATTTCTATGGAGGGTTTTACCGTACTCTTTTCCAGATTTACGATAACTTCCTTGAAGTTCTGTTTACGCAGCTCTTCAAGTACAGATTCCGAGTTGATCATGAATTCATTTTTCAAAAAATCATGAGATAACCAGTTACCAGGTAATTCAATATACATGCCTGGAGACAGCTTATCTATGGAGACCTTCTTTTTCGTCATGCTTAATGACTCTAAGTTTTTAGTTGCTACTGATCAACCCAGCGTATCAATTTTATACTGCTTCACTCAGGCCTCTAAATTAAGGCCTTCGCCTACTTATCGGCAACAACCAGTAATAATAAAGTCTGATTTTAGCTTAAAGTTTAAGACACTTCTGATCTGTATGTTAGTTATGTCTCTGCGAAACCTGAAGCATACAGATTCAAAGCGAGTTTCGCAGATTATAGTGCCCCCTTTTCAAGGAGAGGAGAGAAGAGAAAAGCTATTATTGTGAGGCAATATAAGCCATTGCAAAAGCCCCCGGGCCAACATTGATCCCTGCGGTAGTGCTCATCACGGAAAGCGTGGTTTGCAAACCTGCCTTTTTGGCATAGTCACAGAATGACTGGTAATCCTCTAACTTTCGAATAACATTTGGATCACCGGCATAACTCATTGCAATTGAGTTAGTGAGTAATCCTCGATTAATAGCCTGTGTTGCTCGACTGAACAGTTTACTCAAGGTTTGTTCAAACCCCCTATGTTTAGCTATCGGCACAGTTTCTCCGCGGTTCACCTGAATGATCGGTTTAACATCGACCAGGGTTCCAACCTTGCTAGATAACCAGCTCACTGATCGATCACCCTTGGTGCTGGCGACCTTATACAGATAGGAGAGATCATTAGGTACAAGGTAGCCATACACGAACTCACTCAATCTTTCTATGGATGGTCTGAGTTGATCAAATGGTACACCCGACTCGATAAGTTGCACGGCTTCCTGAACCAGCACCGCCTGACCGGTAAATAAGGTTCGACTATCCATCACCATCAATGTAAATGCCGTATTAATCCCCGCCTGACGGCGAAGCTCGCGGCAATCACTGCGAATCTTAAAAGAGGCTTTAGTGGTATTTTCAAAGATTTTGCTACGACTCTGGGAAATTGTTATCACCAGCAGCAGATCATAATCCAGCACCCAGTGTTCTAGAAATAATCTGGCAACTTCATCTGCACTCAGTGGAATAGTCTCTGCTTTGGTATCCTTTTCTACACTGTAGAGTTGGTAAAAATCCTTGGTTTGAATAGGGTCTCTAATATCGAGACTATGTTTATCACCGAATCTGAGTCCGATAGGCAGCGTTAGAATATTATGTTGCTCCCTATAACTCAGCGGCAGATCGCATGCTGAATCAGTTACGATTCCAATCCTCATAGGTGTCTCCAAAATGCAATTAAGACGATATTCTTATAATTTTATACAAACTATACAGGTTCAGTTGTAATTCGCAACTAGATGAGATGCGAAATAGAAGCTCTAACTCACCTGTTACTGGTCACACTAATTCCTGAGTGCAACATATCCCTGAACCTGTTTTCTCAGACTTAATCTTCTAACTTGATTTGGAAAGTTGCTTCTATCGAACCTGTCATTATCGGACCATCCCACTCGCGTGCACCACGAATTTTTTCTAATACACGCCCCTGATCATCGACAAGAATAGTCAGCGGAATCGCATTGGCACCCAACATTTTTTCCAGTAATAGTTTATGGTCGATAAAATTTTCAAACTTGATTTTTGATTGCTTTATGGCTGATATCGCATCATTACGATAGTCATCTGTAGATATGCCGATAATATTAAAGTCTTTACCGTTATATTTATCCGAAAGTCGCTGTAGTGAACCCATCTCAGCACGACAGGGGCCACACCAGCTAGCCCATACATTAATAATCAACGGCTTCCCCTGATAGTCAGATAGCTTTTTCTGTTCACCCTGAAGCCCATCCATGACCGCTTCGCGTAGATTTTCTCCGACCTTAACCTCTCTGGTACTAGCCAGTAATTTCGATACAGCAGGAGCAATTGATTGTTTTTTATTAATTTGCTCAATGAGCTTATCGGTAGTCAATTCCGCCTCATCGGCATCAAACTGTTTTACAAAATAGATTAGCGAAAAATCACGATTCAGGTTTTTACTATGATAGTTTTTCATAGCCATATTTGCTTCAAATGACACACGATCACCTTTATTAATAGCCATCGCACCTACAGCCGCTGCCCACACCTTCCCTTCAGTAGTGGCCACTTCAACATAGGTAAATCCTGTAGTAGAAATCACATCCGTTACCTTACCTGCAAGAATGTGATGATTCTGAGCATGGGCAGCGCTCAAAAACCCCGCACTAAGTAAGGCTAATAAAAAACAGATCTTTAGAGGTAGTGAAAAGATTTTTCGATAGTTCATAGAATAATTACTCGCAGTTTAATCATTATCTGGACAGATGGTTTGATAAATGGATGAATAGTCCATCAATGCAAACCCTTCTTCGACAGTATCGTGTGTAATTTGTTCAACCCCTTCCAGCGCAACGGTATTTAAACCTGCGGCTTTGGCATCATCAATAAATAAGCGGATGTCCTTCAGCAAATGCCGTGTTGAGAAATTAGCTGTGCCAAAGTCACGGCTTAGATATTTTTCCAGCTTTTTATCGTAGGTCTTCGCGTACAAAGCGCTTTCTCGAACAACTTCCATAAACAGATCGCTATCAACACCGTTTTTCAATGCATATCCCAAACTCAATGAAAACCCGGCCGTTAATGAGGCAATCAACTGGTTCATAGAAAGTTTTAAAGCTGCAGCTGATCCTGTCTCACCAATATATCTGGGTTTTTTGCCTAATACCCGCAAAACAGGCAGGGACTTTTCAAAGATCTTATTCAAGCCTGCAACCATGATGATTAGCGTTCCAGTTTTCGCCTCAGGAATACTACCGAGTACCGGGGCTTCCAGATAGTGGCCACCACATGATTCCACTTCCCTGCTTATCTGTAGGGATTGACTCGGAGAAATAGTAGCCATCTGTAAGATGGTCTTGCCCAGAAGATCTGATGGTTTATCAAGAGGCAACAGGTCATGGATAGCATCAGCATTACTAAGCATCAGAATAATTGTACTGGATAAACTGATCAGTTCATCCACCGTGTCGCAAACAATAACGCCAGTTTGCTCCAAATCCTTTATGTTTTCAGGACTTCGATTAAAAACCCTGACGCTATAGCCCTGTGACAGAAACCGTTGCACGAAGGCATGCCCCATCAAGCCTATACCTAGAATACCTATTTCCATATTTTTGCCTTAAGTCGAGAAAAAAGATTTGATTCTAATGGATTTCCAGCAAAGCCCAGAGCTATTTATTATTTACAAAGTTATCACAGCATTGCCCACTTTATGTCCTGTATCGACATACCTATGTGCATCTACCACCTGCTCAAACGAATAACGCTTACCTATAACTGGCTTTAATATCCCGGACTCTGTAAGTTTTTTCAGCAGACTCAGATCGCTGGATTTCTCATCGGATGAACGCAATCCTGTAAATGAAATTCGCGCTTTTTTACTCTGAGATTTTGCTGTTCTTAATGCATAGAAAAAAATACCCCAGCTTGCTAGAGTACTCATATAAACCCCTGTTTGCGTTAAGGATTCTTTACTCTGTAAAAAAGAGCTTTTGCCCACCACATCAAAAATCACATCATAGGCCTCTGCATTTTTTGAAAAATCCTGCCGAGTGTAATCAATGACTTCATCCGCACCCAGAGATTTGACCAGTTTCATATTTGCCGAGCTACAGACTCCGATCACATGCGCACCAAAATATTTAGCCAACTGAACTGCAGCAACACCTACTGATCTCGATGCGCCATTGATAAGTACTTTTTGCCCTGGTTGAAGCTTTGCAACATCCCTGAGAAATGGTAATGCTATTAAGCCACCTTCACAGATGGCAGTAGCCTCCTGATAATCAACATTGTCAGGTTTGATTGCGAGTGCACCGTCTTCGGGTAGGCAGATATATTCAGCATGGGCAGCAAATTCAACACCACTGGCAGCATAGACCTGGTCCCCTGTTTTAAATCGAGTAACCTGCTTACCGGTCTGCTCGATAAATCCCGAGAACTCTGTCCCCAGTATGGTCTTTTTCGGTCTTGTTAAACCAAAGACTAATCGAACTATCCACTGATCGCTTTTACGCAAAGCGCTATCAGTCGATGATACGGATGCCGCCATAACTTTTATCAGCACCTCATTCTCTTTAGGTACTGGTTTTGCAACCTCCTGTATCTGCAGAATATCGGGTGAGCCGTATTGTGAATAAACAACTGCCTTCATCGTCTCCTTCCCCTCAGTTTTTAGATTCAATATCGCAATGTCATACTATACAATTCAGAATAGGTATTGACCAATATTGCACTTAAGTCATGCATTTTTATATGGGCTGGCGATCAGTAAAATTTGACTGGAACCGCGCACGTGCTTTTCTCGTCACTGCCGAGGAAGGCTCGTTATCAGCAGCCGCACGTGCGCCAGGTATGACACAACCGACATTAGGTCGACAGGTTACGGCTCTAGAACAGGAACTGGGCGTAGTGTTGTTTGAACGTGTCGGCCAGGGGCTGGTACTCACACCCGGTGGACTTGAGTTGCTTGAACATGTTCGAGCTATGCGGGATGCGGCTAATCAACTTTCGTTGACGACCTCCGGGCAATCACAGGTAATCGAAGGCTCCATCTGTATCAGTGCCAGTGAAGTTCACGCAACATTTCTATTGCCCCCTATAATCGCAAAACCAGATTATACAGTGGGAGCTGGTCAAACTCGATTCAGGCATTGGCATCATGCAAGCCGATATCGGGAACAAAGAGCCACTGGTTGAACTCGTGTACCCCGACCTTGAGCCAATCACTTTTCCAATCTGTCTCACAACACATCGAGAATTAAATACTAACAGGCGGGTTAGAATGGTGTTTGACCTACTCGCTACTGAAATCGCAGTAACAATCAATAGTAAAAATTAACTCACCTCTAGAGTTTCCACAGTCAAGATACTGGCTGTTAAATCAAATTTGGCTTAAACTGGTCATCTTTACACTCCAGGGTTGTCAGGAAGCTAAATACAAGCAGGGAAAAACATGAACAATATTAGAGATAGTATCGAGGGATTTTTCAGCCGTCTGGGGCTTATTGTGTATCAGTTTAAATACGTGGCATTAACCTTCGTACTGGCACTCACGGCGTTTTTATTCTTACAACTTCCAAAGCTGACGATTGATACCTCGAATGATGCTTTTTATCATCAAGATGACCCCATTCGAATTGGATACAATAAGTTCCGCCAGCAATTTGGCAAAGATGACCATATTATCATTGGCCTCAAACCGGCAAAAATCTTTACTTCGTCGTTTTTACAGACTCTGCAACAGATACAGTCTGAAATAGAAGACAAGGTTCCGCATATAAAAAAGGCAACCAGCTTATTGAATGTGCGTCATACCTATGGCCAGGACGATGAACTCATCGTTGAAGATCTCATCGAATCAATCCCGCAATCTTCACAAGAGCTCGCGGCGTTGCAACAAAAAGCTACAAGCAACCCGTTTTATCAGAATTATTTATTATCCAAAGATGGTGAGTTTACTTTTATCGATATCGAGCCGGTAGCCGTTAAGGTTATAAAAACTACAGATCCTGGCCAGGCCGCACAGATAAAGTACGTCAGCACCCAGGAATACGCTGAAATGGTGGATGCTCTGCAACCGATTCTGGCGAAATATAAATCCTCTGCTCTAAACATCTATGTCGCAGGATTCCCGGTCATCACCGACCGATTAACTCGCGCGATCGAACAGACTATGGCCGAATTAATGCCTATATCCATGCTGGTAAACCTTATTTTCCTCATCCTGTTATTCCGCCGTATCAGCGGCGTTATTTATCCATCTATCACCGTCCTTTTATCCATTACCTCCACAGTCGGTGCCATGGCATGGCTTGCTATATCCATGGATCTGATCACATCTATTTTACCGACGTTATTAACCGTTGTAGCCATCGCAGACTCGGTTCATTTAATGTCTGGTTTCTATCAGGAATATGAGAAAAATGGTGGTGATAAAAAAGCCGCCATTGCCCATTCCATGGGGCGCAATGGTCTCGCCATTCTGATGACCAGTTTAACTACCAGCGTAGGCTTTGCTTCTTTCTTACTCGCTGATATGGCTCCTGTCGCCCATCTTGGCATAGTCGCACCCATAGGCATTGCCCTCGCGTTTATTTATACCGTTTTATTACTGCCCGCATTGATCGCTATCTTCCCCTTGAGTAAGCCGAAGAACAACTATGTCCTTACAGGATTTTCTGATCGAATCCTGGACTGGATTGCAGATATAAGCTGTACACGCTACAAAACTATTCTATTTGCCAGTTTCGTTTTATTGCTGATTGGGATCTCGGGAGCATCACAGCTCAGACTCTCCCATAATGCATTAAAATGGTTCCCACAGGATAGTCAGGTACGCGTTGATACTACGATGATTGATGCTGCATTAGGCGGTTCAATCCCCATTGAAGTCACCATCGATACGGGTAAAAAGCGGGGACTTTATAATCCTGACCTGATACGTCGTTTAGCCGTTTCTGCAGAAGCGGTGAAAAGACTGGGAACGGATAGTGTAGGCGTTGCTAACATCATCAGCTTACACACCATACTTAAAGAGGTGAATAAGGCATTACACGCAAACAATGATGCTGATTATACAATCCCTGATAGCCGTGAGTTGATTGCACAGGAGTTACTGTTGTTTGAAATCAGTGCAGCCGATGATCTGTATAAGCTGGTAGATGATAATTACTCAAAGGTACGTTTTACAATCATGATTCCTTTTACCGATGCGATACAGATCAGACCGGTATTAAATAACATTAAGGCGCATTTTATATCAACTTACCCGGATACTACCATTTCTATTACCGGGATCGCACCGATGCTGGTTGAAACTATGTATGACGTATTAACCAGCATGCTCAAAAGCTATGGGGCTGCATTAATCGCGATTACCTTTTTAATGATTGCTCTGATAGGTAAAATAAAGTTAGGCATAATCAGTATGGCCCCTAATTTATTGCCGATCATTCTAGTCATGGGCCTAATGGGCTGGATGGGCCTGCCCTTCGATTTCTCAAATATGCTAGTAGGCAGTATCGCTATTGGTCTGGTAGTAGACGATACCATACATTTTTTACATAACTTAAGGCGACACTTTGATCGAACTGGAAATATAACTATCTCAATCAGAGACACCCTGCATTCGACGGGACGAGCCATTTTCATCACCAGTATGGTTTTAGCCTCTGGTATGACCGTTGCTATGACCGCTGATTTAAGCTCTACTGCGAACTTTGGACTGATTACCGCGACAGTAATCCTGCTGGCCTTGATTGCTGATTTTTTTATGGTGCCGGCCCTGATGTTCGCCCTTTATAAGAAAACGGCCAGTTCGTTAGCTACAGCTGAAGCAACAGCTACAGGCAGGTAATTTACCGTTGAAATACATGCGCTGGATGATTCAATATTGCCCAGCCCTCGCTGTTCTAGGTATTGCTATCCCACATCACATTACATTCAGCTTTCTCAGCGGCCTTGAGCAATTCGATCAGAGGTAAGGCTCTATGCGAAAGCGTTATCACCGGTTCATCATCCATATCGGCAGAGGGCTGCTGGGGTGGATTGAATTGACTGTTTACTTCAATCGCTGCCTGTAGTTTCTGCAACGCAGCCGGTACGTCTTTAGCCATCAATGCGCTGGGCACCTGACCACTGTGTCCCATATATTTAATTAATTGAATAGCCACATCACCAAACATTGTGATGTCGGCATAGGCCGAACAGGTGAAGGTTATTAGCATGATATCTTTCTCCAGGTTGGTTCATTATATCGATCATAAACCATATTCACTCCCACCAGAGTATTTCTCTCAATGGTTTAGTGTTGTTGCCTGGTTAATTGATGGGTAGAAAGGTCACGATGATCGTTAAGATTCACCGCGACCTGTAATATAACACCATTGAAAATACAAAAAACGATATTTGCGTTTTTCAATCACCTCGGCCCTGCCCCCCACATGAGGAGAGGGTGTTAATGGGACGGTAGCGAGTTGGCGATATCCTCGACGCTTCTCATTTGAAGATTTTGACCTCCCCTTACTTACAACATGAACCACTTCTGCAGTAGATCCAGGAAACTCTGCCACCAAGCGTTATAGTCATCAGGGTGTGGCCATGAGTCAGGCTGCGGCGTTGGCTGCGGCGTTGGCTGCGGCGTTGGCTGCGTCGTTGGCTGCGTCGTTGGCTGCGGCGTTGGCTGTGGCGTTGGCTGTGGCGTTGGCTGTGGCGTAGGCTGCGGCGTTGGCTGTGGTGTTGGCTGTGGTGTTGGCTGTGGTGTTGGCTGTGGTGTTGGCTGTGGTGTTGGCTGTGGTGTTGGCTGTGGTGTTGGGTTTGATCCATCATCATAGGATGCTATAAGTGACACACGGGAAAAGGCGCTATAGCCGTGTATCAGCACATAGTATCTACCTGCCTGCGCTATCCTGATATCACAGGTCTCTTCAGCCTCTAAGTAGGGTCGGCAATCGTAGCTGCCTGTAGTAGGTTCAGAACCAAAGCGTACGTAGAGGTCGGCATCACCAGTGCCGCCGCTCATAGTGAACTTTAGCCCCGTGGCGTTGGCCGGCACGTCGATGGCGAATAACAACTGGTCACCGACCCGGCCCGAGAGATCACTTTCAGCGACACTGTTATCCAATATGACCAAATCGGGTGTAGGAGTGGGATTTGGGTCACTACCAGTCACCGCAGCCACAGCGGCCGCTGCGTCAACAATACCGGCGCCACATCTGTCACATGGTGAAGAGAAGGGACGAGCGGTATCTTTCAGTATCTGCTCCACCTCGTCAGGTGTTATGTCGGGCTTGATGGAATAGAGTAACGCGGCCACACCGCTGACGTGGGGCGTCGACATGCTTGTGCCATCATAGTATTCGTAACTGTCCGAACGTGGGGAATTCCTGCCTGAGTTTATGGTGGAGAGTATTTGAGTACCCGGCGCAGAAATATCGATCCTGCTTCCAAAGTTCGAGAAGTCTGCGAGCGCCCCTCGCCTGTTGGTCGCTGCAACCGCAATTACGCCATTGCAGTTGGCAGGCTCATCGTTGGAGACATCATGCGATTCGTTTCCGGATGCCACAACAATGGTCGCGCCCTGCTGGCGGGCGGTATCGATGGCAGCCTGCATAGTTCGGGAACATCTTTTGGCGTCACCACCCACACTAAGATTGATTACCCTGGCAGGGGTTGGGTTGGCAGGTACACCTCTGACATTCGCACCAGAAGCCCAGATGACACCGTCAGCGATATCCGTCAGATAGCCTCCACACTTACCGAGTACGCGAACGGGCAGCACCTTGGCTTTGTGGGCGACACCGATGACGCCGATACCGTTATCCCCCACCGCTGCGATAGTGCCGGTGATGTGAGTGCCGTGCCAGGAACTGCTAAAGCCGTCACAAGGGTCTCCTGGGTCGTGGGCGTCATTATCACGTCCATCACCGTCGTTGGACGAGTCGGTGTCGCCAATCAGGTCGTAGCCGGGGAGTTGTAGATTATCAACCAGATCAGCGTGATCTGTGTATCCGGTATCGACCACCGCGACAATAACACCCTCTCCCCTGGTGGTATCCCATGCCTCAGGCAGTTCGATACCACCAGCTTCTTCGTAGTAGTGCCACTGTTCGTTGTATCTGGAATCGGACGGTGTGTAGTAAGCAAAGAATCTCTTATCAGGTTCAGCATACTCGACATCCGGATTTGACTCGATTTCCTGGATGATCGCATCTACATCTTCAAGTGGAAGCACCTCATTAAGTTTGAAGAGCTGTGCGCCAGAGCCGGTACTGCGCAAATGTGACATGACGCGACCGGTGGTCAGGGAAAGCCGCTGAGACATTTGCTTAAAGGCGACACTACTACCCTCCGCCGACTGGCGATACTTCACGATAATGCGATCAGTTTTACTGGCCATCTGCGCCAGGAGAGCCGCAGCATCTCCATTCCCCTGAAAGGGTACGCCGTATTCAGATCCTAACGGTGTTGAGTTATCCTGAGTCAGAGTATCTGAACCTGAATCACCGGATGCACCATCATCCTGGGCACAGCCACTTAAGACGAAAATCAGTAGAAGAACCAGGCTTGAGAATAGTAAGCGAGGCTGTGACCTTTGATTACCATAAATCATTTATACACTCCATCTGGTATTGCGCTTGGACAGGCCAGATCGCACCAGTCACAAAAAATATTTAAAAACTCCCCCTCCCCAAAAGCACGTCAGGATTCTAATTCCTGATTTTTGAAGAGCACTTTTTGACTCATTCGAAAAGTTACCTAATGCAACTCACCTTAAATCCTATACACCCTATCTCATGATTCAAGAGTGAGTATATGAGTCGAAATCCACCTGAATCAGATCATGCCAGATAAAAAAACATAGACTCGTTCCAGCATATCCCCATTTAAAAACAAGCTGTAACTTTTTATTTGCCCCCATACTTTTATGCCTGTTAATACATATGCAATATCAACTTGAATTTTTATAATTTTGAGCACAATCCTCTCTCCGTCCCCTTTTAAATTTTCCAGATCAGATCACTGTTGATTACCCATAGGCTCGAGACTCTCTTTAAGCCTATAAAACACGCTTTATCTCAACATTCAGAGCAATAATACCTTTATGCTAAACACAACAATCAAATGCTTGACATTTAAATTACAAATACATTTCCCATAAAAAAAACCTGCACATCAGGTAACGGAAAATTATATTGAGACTTTTTGCACAAAAATTGAGTTTAACTTCCGACCTTTAAAAAACGGTCGGGAGTATAACAATTTTTGAAGCGGATTCAGCCTGACATCTATGATCAGAGATCAAAGCAAGCCTGTAGTTTGCCTGATGATAAGAGGTTCTTAAGTCACATCAAATCAGGCTTTAGTATCTCAGAAAGAGCATATTAATTTTGCAGAATAAAAAATCTTAAACTGTATATTGTGCAAATCAAATTCACTCAGCCTCCTTTTAAAATTTCTCCGCTATCACTGAGCGATAAATGACGTCTAGATAGCATCAACTTTTGCTTTAAAGTTACTCAATAAAGCCATGCTGACGCTAATATTCTGTGACATATTCAACAACTTTGTAAAAAGTTTATTTCAATTTATGCCTCGTGATAATCCCTCAAACAGGCTTCGGGGACTGACTTTTCAATTGACGTACTTTTTTAGTGGATACAGACGGCCTTTACATACATTTAATCCAGCTGTTTAGCCTGAATGCTTCATATATCTATTGAGACATGTGGAAGCACTACCTGAAGGTTATCAAATCAAGACTGGACAAGGCAATAGATGACGTAAGGGCGAAGGAAGTCAAGACCTTGAAGGCACAGGGGCCTGAATCAGTATTAACGAAATCATGCTAATTATTACAGAATCGACCTAAAAATCTGACGGAGACTCAGGAGAGTAAATTATCCGAATTGCTACAGTACAATTCAAAGTCCATCAGTAGTTATCTGCTGAAAGATGAATTTCAGATGCTCCTGGAATGCGTATCGCCCTACTGCGCAGGAAAGTTTCTGGATAAGAGGTGTGCAAAAACTATGGGACCGAAGATAGAAGCAATTTTTAAGGTTCCAAAGTTCTGAGAAGACATCGCCTCTTATTACTGAACGAAAGTGTTTCGAGTAAAAAAACAGTATTCCTGTGGCATAGTTGAGGATTTGAATACCAAAGCAAAACTGACTGCCAGAAAAGCATATGATTTTCGGACCTATAAAACAGCTGAAATCTGCTTTGTATCATACATCTGTGACGCTACCTGTACCGGTAACTATTCACCAATATTGATAAAAACTTCATCCATATACCAGATATCACCGAGCACTCTACGGTGGTTCTTGATAGATCGAGCATACATAGGACCGAATCTTCTACACCAATTCCGAATAGTTTCGTAGGAAACTATACCCCCCCTCTCAGCCAGGAGATCCTCGGCATCGCGAAAGCTCAGATTAAATCGATGATAGAGCCAAACTGCATGACTGATGATTTCGGGAGGAAACGGTATCCGTAAAAGACAGGATTGGTTTGATTCATGCCATCTGTTTAAACGATTGCTCCTTAATTTGACAGTACCCTATAGTGCACGAATAACGTAGATTGACAGAATTATCGCTTGCTCAGACGGGCAAACAATACTCCTAAAACAAGTAATGAAAATAATATTAAAATCAATATCACTTCTGATTTACCAATACATCTCGATCTTGATCCATTTCCCTCAGGATCGGGATACTCCCCGACCTTGCCCCAGTATGGATTGTAACCCAACTCAGCGAAGATATACCAAGCAGTGGCCCCGACATGCAATCGACTAAAGTATTCCCAGTCAAATCCGGTTGAAACATGATCATGCGAAGCGGCAATAATCCCTTTTCCATTGCTATTTATTCCTCCGATCTGGGCTTTTTTAATCTCGTCCAGATAAATCTGAGCTCGGTCCGAGCTATTATTGAATTTAAAGGACAAAGCCATTTGCGCGGTCCCCTCGAACCATATCCCGTCAAGTTCGCGGTCGGGTACATCACAATTGAAATCAAACCCTTTGAAACCATCTTTTTCCAGTTCGCAGTGACCAAGCGCCCAATCCAGACCGCGTCTATAAGTTAAATCATCGGGCATAGCCATTACAGCCCAGGCTTGCACATCAGTGGGTACATTGTCTGTGTTGATTGAAGCCCCGTCGGTACCGGTACCCGTCCAGAAAAAACCACTCCTGTTTTCCCACATAGCATCGACAAATTGCCTGGCATGATCAGCACGCTCCTTCCAAACTTCTTTCCCGGTTATCTCATACAAGCGCTGGAATGCAGGATACAGATCAATATTGTGTTCTGTGGATTTGTACATCAACTTTGTTGGTGGACCAGGGTTAACATTTGTTGTTTCCCATCCTTTAACCCCCCCTGTATAACCTCCACTTCCTCGTTCATCCCTGGTATTCGTCTCAACCCACTCACCCATTTTTAAGGCAGCGTTTAAATAACTCTCGTCATTGGAAGCATCGTAATAGGTGATTAGCGCCAGCATTGCCCAGGCCACATTCCCTGTATGGGTGCTGACGTTAAATTCATCTTCATACCACTCTTGAGCCTGGATATCCCACCACCCAGGAAGCTTAGCCTTGTAATCGGGAGGATCTGATATGTCACCAGACATGTAGCCATTGCGTATTCTTCCATCGTCGTAAGACCTGTCATTCTCGAGCACATAGACCAGTGTATCTGCAAGGATTTTTGCACGCTGTAGATCTTCGGTTGCTCCTCTCGCGACATACGCAATGAGTGCCAGAGCGTTATCGTAGACATACGATGTATTAGCTAATGGAAATTCAATATCTGTATCTAACAACGTAAAACTCTGCAGAAATCGTAATTTGTCGGTACGGTCTATTTCAAATTTGACATCGTCTATATAGAAAATCGGGTCATTCTGTACGGTCCAGCCAAACGGGCTAATAATATGAGACAAATCAATACCCTCTCTATTCAAGGGAATTTCGTAGTGTGCCCATTCATTAGTTAAAGAAATACTGCCAGTACTAGCTGCGGGCATTAACGAATCAGGGTAAGCACCATCCACGCCGCCCACAACAAATTCAACCAACTCGCCTCCTGCTTCACCACGAGCCCAAAAAGTAAGTTTTTCTGCTCCGCTGAGATCAAATCCAGCATTGGGAGTATTTGCCCAATTGCTATCTGGGTGCAACCAACGAATACCAACCCAGGATGGTGCCGTCGTTTCCCAAACGTTTTTAAAACAGCTCAGGCCATTGAAACAGTTAACCCGCCAATTGGGATCCACCTGTAATATACCGGTATATCCCATCCAGCCGGATGGGCTACCATGGTTCCCCCCGCTTAAGAAGTCACTATAGACATCGAAGCTATTGTGGTATTGGTCCATGACCTCATTGAGGTAATCAAAAGCCCTACTCTCACTATCTACGCTTAAATCAAGTACATATACAGTACGAATCTTCTCTATCGCATGGTTTCCGGTAGTATCGTTAACATTGAAGGACAAGCGATATGCCCCTGGAGTTGTTGTATCGACTGTACCTCGCTGTACGACCAAATGAGTGATGTTGCCATCTTTATTATCTATTGCCGAGAAAGGCTGTGCGACATAGGTCTCTCCGATATTCAAAGTCTGGGTATTGACGCCCATCAAATCGATAACGGGTTTCGTATTGTCATAGGGTGAATCCTGAGTGTAGGTATTGGCGATTTCCTGATTGTTTTTTACATAGTCGTAAACTTTGAGTTCATCGATGACGCTTTGAGAAAATCCATAGTATCCGGTCCATCCGACCACGAAAGATCCGTTCGGGTTCGGGGTGGAGTTGCTCGTAATCCCATCGAACGAGCTCTTGCATTCAGCATCCCAACATACTTTGAAGTTGGTATTTGAATCCTCCACCTTCCAAACAGCGGTAACCATATGCCATAAACCATCATAAACAATGGGCGCTGGGCTCCAAGCCTGGTCGAATCTGTTACTGGCATTTTTCACTTCCATGATCAAATGATTGCTGTTTTTAAAAACACCCCAACTATTTGGTCTGCCGAGGGAGCCAATATCAAAGAAACCCAGCCCGTTAGCATTGGGGGTTTTTACCCAGAACTCTAAAGTCCCCTGGTTGAGCTGAAGTCTTTGGGAGATAGGATAGGTAATCGCTTTAGATCCAGAAAAATCTGCTGCATTGCCCAATATTCCTGGCACGATATCTGGCCATCCACTACCCGAGGAGGCTGCACCGTTTTGCTGGATATTATTCAGGCTATCGAAGGATTCGTGAAACAGTAAAGTGTCTGCGCCTGAAACGGCAGGCAATAAGAATGTGCTTAGTACAACAATAAAAACCAATATTTGTTTCATTGTTCTTTCTCCCTTTGAAATCCGCAATAGGTATGAATCACCGGATATCCCGATTTCAACATACTTAACAACGAACTTTTAAGGCCTAAAACACTGCCTAAATACCAATTCTACGTCATTCTTCAACTAAGTAAATTACTTCTAATCAAACACTGGACTATCGGCGATTAACCAAAAGGAGATTATCATCGTACATATTAATGTGCGTTCTTCTTTCAAGGGAAGGAAGTTGGTGAATAGATGAAGGGTATCGTCGATATAGGGTGTAAACAGCTAATTACGAAATATGGGGCAGAGAATAGCTGACACTATTCTCTGCGTGGTGATATCAGGTATATGGAGACCTACACCACCTCTGGTAATCATTTGGCTCAAGATGGATGATCTTGAAGCCTAAAAATGGTGCCGGCACCACGAATCGAACGCGGGACCTACTGATTACAAGTCAGTTGCTCTACCAGCTGAGCTATACCGGCATTGTAGCCTTTCTGAATAGAAGGGCAAAAACGAGACGAGATTCTAGTGGGTTTAAAACAAGTTATCAAGCCCTTAAAGCAGATTCTCTAGCTCACATTGTCGAGATATGCGGGATATCCCATACTCGCTTCTTAACTGTTCTACTAGCAAGCTAAGATTTTCGTTTTCCTCTTGTGAGTAATCTAGCCAGTAGATGGTCTGATTTCGATAGCGTGCCTCGGTTTTCACCTCATATCCCATCGCTTCAATTCGACTTTTGAGCCTGTCTGCATTCTTCTTCAGTGCGTAAACCCCAAGTGAGATTACATTGGTTTTATTCTCATCATTGACAATAATTAAGTCATGCACGCCTTTTTCTTTCAAGGCTTCGGATGTTTTAATAGCCTGCGCTCGGCTACTATGACCATCAATATAAACCATCATGCCCAGGTATCCCTTCTCGATACTGGAACGTGTTGTGATTGGGATGTTCTGCTGTTTATATATACTGGCTGTCTGCTGGGCCATTTTCTGCTTCTTAAATGGGCCAAGTGTGTAGCACAACGGTGCACTAATTTCGGCATTGCGTTTATCGGCAATAGCTGGTGTATCATCCTGCGGCTCTAACTGTTGCTCGGAACTTGTATATGGTTCATCAAGTAACTTGAGTTGTTCCGCAAGGGCTGTTGTTCTCGCCTGAGGCATTAGCTGTTCATAAGGTACCAGCCACTGAAAAACAGCGAAGACGATATTGGTAAGCAGTAGCAGGGTAAAAAACACTTTCATCCAGAGTATTATCCTTGTAACTCAATATGTTGCAACATCCCCTGAAATACCAGATCAGATACTATTTCGTGAGGTCGGTTTAATTGCTCACTAATTAGTGGGGCATCCTGGCCACAAAGCAGTATCTTTACAGGCTCCTGTAGTAGACCGATCCACTCTTCGACCAGTTGATTGATTCGTGCCAGGGTAATGGGAAACTGCACCATCTGGATACAGGCTTCGCTCGTTCGCCCTGGCAATTTATTGTTCGATATATCGGGATGCTTGAAATCCACCCTGGGAAACATGCTGATAAATCGCTGTTGACCGGTGTTAAATCCTGGCAATATCGCGCCGCCCAGATGGCTGTGCTTACGAGATAACAGGTCTATGGTAATAGCACTACCGGCATCTATGATGATAACATCAGTTTTCTCTCTAACATCTGCTGCCAGCAGGGTGAGCCAACGATCCACACCCAGTCGAGTATAGTCATAGTAGGCATTTGTGACCTGAGCTAACTTTAGCTGGGAAAATATCTGAGATATCTGTGCAAGCGGCAGGTTATGCTGTAACTCAAGCATAACCGTATCGGTCATTTGTTCGCTGGCGACACTGGAGAGATAGATCTCTCTGGGCTGGTGTAATTTGAGATATTCTCGAAATGCCCTTACCCCCAGAGATTGAGTAAGGATAAAGCTATTGTCCCGGGTCTTATCCTGTTCGATCAGGCGGCATTTGGTCGCACTGTTTCCGCAATCAATCAACAGCATGCTGTAGGGTCTCGCGTATTGATATCTCTGCCGCAGCAAAAGATCGAACTCCGTCTAGCAGGCTCACACATACCTGTCCATCAGCCTGCAACCCTGCATATTGCCCCAGAATATCTTCATTCAGGGTTTTGACAACAACAGTCTTATCGATGAGGTAATCATATTCCTTAAAGCGTTCCAATAAGGCTTTCGCCTGAGCGGGTTCAAATTCGCGTACCGAATGAAATACCCGACTGATCAAACTTGTTACCAATTGCAGAAGATCACAGTCGATGTTTTTAACCTGATTGAGCGCTGTAGCCGGCTGATCGATCTTTTCCAGCTCATCATCATCCAGAACCAGATTCAACCCTATTCCAATCACCAGATAAAATTCATTAGCTGCTATGGCGCGGGTTTCAATCAGTATGCCGCCAAGCTTCTTTCCATTCATCAGCACGTCGTTAGGCCATTTCAATCTCACCGCTGTAAAACCGGCCTGATGCAGTACATCAGCAATACTGACGCCTACCAATAGAGATATTAGCCCTAGATATTCCGCAGTTAAGGATTTGCTTAGTCCGATAGAGCAATACAGATTTTGTCGCTGAGGTGAGTGCCATGGCTTACCGCGCCGTCCACGTCCCTGTGTTTGATGTTCACTGATAACGACTAATCCATCGCTACCCATTTGCATGCATTGCCTATTGGTTGAGTCACAGCTATTCAGGTATACCAGTTTCAGTTCATATTGCGGCAATAGTCTCGCAAGCTCATCAGTTAACCGTTTCTGATCAAAAAGTGAAACCCCAGATGACAGGGACATATTAACGGTCACCGCCTAACCAGCTTTGCAATGCCGCACATGCAGGATCAGTCATTGACAGTACAGCAGTATCTTTATCAGATTTGCGTAATCGTACTTCAAATGACATCAGTTCATCACGACGAAAGGCATGTAATTGATGGTGCTTTTCCAGTTCTGCAGATGCCAGCCAGCTCTGATACCACTTGAGCGAAGCCTTGACACCATTAATGGCAATAATTAAATCACCCGCCGATAGTCCTGCAAGTTGAGCAGCACCCTGTTCAGACACAGATACTACCTGTAATCCGCCTTCGGCTTCGTTTAACATAGCATCCAATGTCAGCAGCGGTATGTCTGTGGCTTCTTTGCCGCCTTTATCCTGCAGCCCTGATCTTGGACGATAAAGCAGTGCAACAGACATATTTGAGAGTAACTCTTCCAGAGGGAGTTCTTCGGTTTGCTCGATCATACTATCCAGAAAATCACTCAGATCAATACCAGCAACCTCACTCACAAGTGACTGAATTTGCTTTTCTTCCACGCCCGAACCTTTTTCCAGGTAATCAGCCCATAACAGGCGCATCACATCGTCCAGCGAGCGTTCTCCACTACTGAGCAGCCTGATTTTGAGATCTATACATAAAGCAATAAGGCTGCCTTTGGCATAATAACTAACAATGGCATTGGCTGAGTTTTCATCCTGTTTATAGAATTTATTCCAGGCATTAAAACTGGACTCAGTTGCTGACTGGCGCGTACGCCCCAGACCACGTTGCACACGGGTGATGGTTTGCCCGAGCAATTCCAGATATTGCTGTTGAGATATTCGGCCACTGCGTACCAGTGCCAGATCATCATAATAAGAGGTAATACCTTCAAATGCCCATAATAAAGGGGTGTAAACTTCAGTGGATAAATCTGGCTCTACAAAAACCTGCGGGCGTATACGTTTTACATTCCAGCTATGAAAATACTCATGGCTACATAAGCCAAGAAAACTCCGATATTCTTCTGAACTGTCCAGTTGACCCGGTTGTGGTAAATCGTAGCGCGTGCATAGCAGGCTGGTACTATTTCTATGCTCCAGCCCTCCATAGCCCTCACCAACCACCATCACCAGAAACATATAGCGCGGCATTGGCGCTGGTTCTCCAAACATTTGGATCTGCTGAGCACAGATTTTGCTTAAGTCTTCCTTCAGGCGCTCATAATCACATGTGAACTTACCAGTTAGAATCACGTCATGACGCACACCACATGCCTCAAAATAAGTTTGTTCAAAATTCCCCATTTCTACAGGATGATCGATCAATTCCTGATAGTCTTCTGCTTCGAATCGTCCGAAGCCAAAGTCATCACCCAATGTACGAGGCAAAGTGGTGGCAAGTTTCCAGTCTTTGCATTCTGATTGCTGTGGCGGAATGATTTCTAGCTGGCATGGAGTATCTGATTGACCGATAACCTCAACAAACACACTGGTTCCATTAAAAAAACCATGCGTAGTATCCAGATGAGCACCTCGCACTGAGAGATCCCAGGCATAAACCTTATAGCTGATGGTGACTGGCCCCTGTGTAGTAGCAGGGAGTTGCCAGCTGGATTTATCCATCTGCAGCAGTTCTAGAGTGCCCAGTGCATCGTATGCCTTTAGCTCAAGGATATTTTTTGAGAAATCCCGGATCATATAACTGCCGGGAATCCAGGCTGGCAATCTTATTACCTGGCCGGAGGGATCGGGTTTATCAATGCTTACGGTGACATCAAAATAATGTCCGGCAGGATTTTCACTGCCAATCTGGTATCGGATCATCAGGGTAGGTTCTGGTCTATAAATTGTTCAAAATCTTTTGCGTGAATAATCTGGGTGCCGTCACAGTTGAACTGCAGTCGAACAACCGACTGTACGATGGAGATAGAAAAGTTTCGAAGGTAGTACTCAGGTAGATTTCGCATCACCGGAATTTTTTCGAGGACCTTGCGAACTTGCGCTTTTTTCATTGGCTTCCACACTTCATGCCGGTGCATAGTCAGATTTTGTAAATGCGCAGGTAAGTAGCCATAGATATCAGAGCGCATGACGGCCTTATACAGCTGTCGCATGACCTCTGTTTTTTTCTTATATGGAATTTTAGGAAAATGTCGCTCAATATATTCAACATTAACCAGCGAACCGGCATCATGAATTTCTTCTCGTAGCGGATCAAAGATTGAGCATGTGCGGACTTCACTATTATTAAAACCGATAAACAGCCGAAAGATACCTCGTTCT
Organism: Gammaproteobacteria bacterium; assembly: GCA_050298595.1. Taxonomy (GTDB): domain Bacteria; phylum Pseudomonadota; class Gammaproteobacteria; genus JACNJF01. Next base: position 34,217 of record JBNKUM010000063.1, read on the forward strand.
AGCAACATGTCTGAAAAAACCGGTTGAATCACCTGGAAAATCCGATCGATTTCACTTTCGTAGCGACAGCGATTCATCGCCGTTTCACGTAGTGAAGGGTCGCCCTTGATACCTATCTGTAGCTGATTGGGGTTCAGGCCCACAGCGCTGAGAATATTTTCCTCTAGTACCTGTCGTTCCAGCGCAATGTTATCTAACTGAATTTTTTCCACTGATTAAAGTAAGTGTAAGTTATACGGGTTGTCATACTGTTGTCATCTCTATGCACATAATAGGAGACTCCTTAAACCAAAGAGTATACATAAATGAATGAAATAGCGATCCAACAGTTTGTCAAAGAGACTGAAGAATATATCCGACTTTACCGTAAAAATATGGACCAGCGTGAACTGGACAGTGTATCAGAACTTTATGATGATCTGACCGCTGAACTTCAACGGCAGAGATTGTTTGACGAGCTTTATAACTAGCTCGTTTTCGACTAGACTTTTTTTATATCTACTGGCTTTACTGATCCTTTCAAAACTAATCCCAAGCCCTGGATTCGAGTCTGTAGCACTCCCAAACTTTCCCTCATACTGAGCTTCCTGTTTTTGTAGCTCCTCATACTCATGGGGTAATCATAAAACAACTTTCAACCTTGAATCCACAGTTGAACCCAGCTTTCAAGGCTGGTTTCAGCAGATAAGGACTGCCCTGCAAAACATATGACCTGATTCTGTACTATAAAGTGATACCTTATATAGTGATAAAGCTGTTGAAGATATAGCAAAGGATGGTTTTGCAGTAATCGGGCAAACTTACTACCTTGCGACATTAGCATGAGCAGTAATATTGAATATAATCTGGTGGATACCTGCAACATCCAATTATCCGTTTTTAACCGACACAGTTCTATGAGCATGAAAACTGACCAATTATCATTTCTTTCCAATCACCAATCTATTCCAGCCTCCGAATTGATTGACCCAGCTCCAAATGAACAACAATTAGATGCTATTCTGCAAGCGGCTATGAGCGCACCGGATCACGGCAACCTGAAACCGTTTCGTTTTCTCATAATTCAGGGGGATGCTCGCGCAGAGTTAAGTAAGGTATTTGAAACAGCTGCTCGCAACAAAAATCTCGATGAGGCATCGATATTAAAACAGAAGAGCAAACCCTTACGCTCTCCTATGATCATCTGCGTTGTTGCCCGAATAATCCAGTCACCCAAAATCCCGGAAATAGAGCAATTGCTTTGTGCCGGATGCGCTGCCCAACACATTCAACTGGCTTGCAGTGACCAGGGATTTGGATCTATATGGCTTACCGGGGAAAATTGTTATGACCAGTCGGTATATCAGGCTCTGGGGCTGCAAATCAATGAACGATTGGTGGGGTTTATCTATGTAGGGAGCTTAAAGGCACCTCCAGCTAAAAAACTCAGAAGCTCTGCCAGGAATATAACTCACCCCTGGAATAAAATTGAATCAGCTGAGTTTGCAATCTAACTCATCATTTTTAAAATCGCCGCGACTTAGAGGCAGAAGGTTGCTCACAGACCGAGAAGACAACAAAGAGTATCAGGCTTGACTTATATTAGAATATGATTATATACTTTATTCCGTTAATATAAGACTCGGCCTTCAAGCGGTCAGAACAAGAAGGTCATTTTAAAATTAAAACCCATCAAAGGTGAAATCCATGAAAATAAAAACTTTAATTGCAGCCATCGCTGTAATAGCAACATCCTCTGCATCAGCTGATTTTTTCGATAATAACGGTAATGGTTACGGTAATGGTTATGGTAACTACTATGGAAACGGCGCAGGTAATGGTTACTATGACGGTCGTGGATATGGACAGGGTCGTGGTCGCGGTCGTGGAACAGGTGACGGCGAAGGCTCTTTCGACATGAACTTCAGCGCTCGTGGTCGTGGTAATACGGATATGAATGCAGACACTGACTGGAATGCTGATGGTTATAGCACGGGTAATGGTTACGGCAACTACTACGGTGATGGACGCGGTAACTACTCAGGTAACTACTACAACCAGAATGGTTACTACGGCTCACCTTATGGCTATGGCTATGGCGCCCCACAACAGGGTTTTGCTCCTCAGCAAGGTTACGCTCCTCAAATGTCTGCTGATCAGCAAGCATGGATGAAGCAAATGGAAGAACAACGTGCTGCAGCTATGGCTGAGCAGAAAAAGGCAATGGAAGAAGCTCGTGCACGTTACGAAACCGCTCGTGCTGAAGCTCAAAAGCAGTACGAAGCACGTATGGCAGCAGCTCAAAAAGCAGCTCCTGCCCCTGAAGCACCTGCAAAGTAATTATAAGATTACTTAAGTAGCAAAACGACTTAGGAAAAATACTAAACTGATATTTATTCTAATGTGATTAAAAAAGCCTCGATTCATTCGAGGCTTTTTTGTTTTCAAAGCAATATCAACAGCTCACTAAACAGTTCCCGCATCATTCCAGTTACTGTACTATTACGCCTTTAATTTCAGTAGTTACATTCCATCAATGAGCACAGAGATCGACGATAAAAAGTCATCGGCCAACTTTATTCGTGACATCATTAATAAAGATATTAAAGCCGGTAAACACCAGAAAATTATTACCCGCTTTCCACCCGAACCCAATGGCTATCTACATATTGGTCATGCCAAGTCCATTTGCCTGAATTTTGGGATCGCTGAAGACTATAAGGGCTTATGCAATCTTCGCTTTGATGACACAAACCCTGAAAAAGAAGAAGTTGAATATATCAATTCGATTCGTGAAGATGTCCAATGGATGGGGTTCAAGTGGCATAGTAATCCTTCAGCGTCGGATTACTTTCAACAGCTGTATGATTATGCCGTAACCTTAATAAAAAAGGGTCTGGCCTATGTTGATAGTCAAACGCCTGAAGAAATTAGAATTTCACGCGGCACGCTAACAGAGCCCGGACAAAACAGTCCCTATCGGGATCGCAGTGTTGAAGAAAACCTGAAACTGTTTGAAGCCATGAAAGCCGGTGAATACAAGGACGGAGAACTTGCACTACGCGCCAGGATAGATATGGCGTCACCCAATATCAATATGCGCGACCCAGTAGTCTACCGAATTCGACATGCTACTCATCACAATACAGGGGATGAGTGGTGTATTTACCCCATGTATGATTTTACACATTGCCTTTCTGATGCCATTGAAGGAATTACACACTCGATATGCACATTGGAGTTTGAGGATCATCGTCCGCTATACGACTGGTTTCTGGATGTCCTTGAAACTGAATCACATCCTCAACAGATAGAATTTGCGCGTCTACAGATGGAATACACCCTGACCAGTAAGCGTAAGTTAAATCAACTGGTAAAAGAAAAAATTGTTGACGCCTGGGATGATCCTCGTATGCCGACCATTTCAGGTATGCGTAGACGCGGCTATACCCCTGAGTCGCTTCGCAATTTCAGCGACATTATAGGCGTTACCAAAAAGGACAGTACTATCGAAATGGGAGTGCTGGAAAACTGTCTACGTGAAGATTTAAATACTCGCGCCGAACGTAGAATGGCGGTAATCGATCCCTTGAAAATAATCATTGAGAATTACCCGGAAGATAAAGTTGAGATTTTTAATGGATTAAACCATCCTCAGAATCCTGACTTTGGCACCAGAGAGATTCCTTTCAGCCGTGAAATCTATATCGAAAGAGAAGATTTTATGGAAGATGCACCACGTAAATTTTTCCGCCTGGCCCCTGGCAGAGAGGTTCGTCTTCGTTTTGCTTACTACATTACCTGTAAGGAAGTGATAAAAGATGAAGACGGCAATATTCGAGAATTAATCTGCACCTATGATCCTGAGTCACATGGTGGTAATACTGCTGATGGTCGTAAGGTAAAAGGTACAATTCACTGGGTCAGCGCTCAGCATGCTCAAACTGCAATCGTTAGAGTTTATGATCGTTTATTTAACGTACACAACCCTTCTAAACTTGAAGATATACATAGTGGATTAAATCCAGACTCTTTAGTTATCTATAACAATGCAAAGCTTGAACCGTCAATCCCGGCGCTGAGACAACCACTGGCCTATCAGTTTGAACGTCTTGGATATTTTATCGCAGATACTCACTCAACCACTGAGCAAATCATTTTCAATCGTACTATGTCATTGCGTGATAGCTGGGCCAAAGTTGAAAAAGAACAACCCTGATAACAGCCACAAAGCTTCAAGTCATCCATTAAAATACTTCTATCGATTTTTAGCGCTCTGCCCTACCCGTTGCCTGTTTCGTCTGGCACGGGTATTGGCTTATATCGTCGAACATACAGATAATCAAGTTTCAAGACAAACCAAACAAAACATAAAATTGTGTTTTCCTGAGTTTAACTATCTCCAACAACAGAGCCTTATAAGAGAATCAATCTTTCATACCTGCTGTGCTTTTATCGAACCTGCTTATATATGGAATCGCGAGGTCGAAAAAGTGCTGAATAAAGTTGAAATCCAACAGCTTGACAACAGTTTCAAACAATCCAAAAAAGCTCGAATTATCATAGCCCCTCATCATGGAAGTTGGGAGATACTTAGTTATTGGCTCGCACAATATGGAGAGCTTTATGCTCTTTACAAGCCAGCACGTAAGGCCTCTATAGATAACTACATTTTTGAAAAAAGAAGCCGAAATGGTGCAAGATTAGTAGCTACAAACACAGCTGGGATTCGACAGTTATTAAAAGGCATGAAGAAAAATGCAATCTGTGTCATTCTGCCAGACCAGCGCCCAGGAATAAATATGGCAAGTAGTGATTCATATTTCTTTTCTCAACCTGTACGTACTTCTTTGTTAGTTAAAAACTTAGCAAGTAAGGTTGATTGCGATATTTTTATTTGCGCAATAACACGTGACATCAAAAAGGGGAAATATCAGCTCAAATTACAGAGTATGGATGTTTCTAAAATTCTTCAGTCTGATCAGGAGAGTGCCAATTATCTCAATGAAGAGATCCAGGATTTTATCAGTCAGGACATCTGTCAGTATCAATGGAGCTATCGCCGTTTTACTGATGCAGCCTATCAGAAGCTTAAAGATCGGATTTAGGTAATTCTTTTGAGCAGATATAAAAAAGCCTCGATATCAGTTGATATCGAGGCTTCGGTATTAATGCCTGGCAATGACCTACTTTCACATGGGGAGACCCCACACTATCATCGGCGCAGTACCATTTCACTTCTGAGTTCGGGATGGGATCAGGTGGGTCTA
>JBNKUM010000064.1:0-14078 GCA_050298595.1 Gammaproteobacteria bacterium
CGATGGAAATGATACCTTGTCAGGACTGGGCGGTAATGATGTTTTGATTGGTGGTCAGGGCGATGACACTTATGTCATCACTGCAGCTAACGGAATCGATGAGATATTCGATACTGACGGTATCAATACCATTCGCTTTACCAGTGACATCAGTTTTGGTGATGTGGCCAGTGGATTAGTTAAGTCGGGTGATGATCTCATCTTGCAAGTGGGAAGCAATGGTGACGAGGTCAGGATCGATAACTTTTTCACTTTGACCAATACCATTGAATCCCTGGAATTTGATAGTGGTGGTTCAATTACTGCGGCTCAACTCTATGGTGCTTTTGGATTGGCAGCACCTACCGAATCTGAAAACTCAGTCAGTATGTTCAGCAACAGGCCGAGCAGTGCTGTCAATATCAATTTGGGAAGTAAAGGTAATGACAATATTTCCGGTACAACCAGTGATGACATTATTCATGCCTTAAAAGGCGATGATAGTATTAACGGTGCTGACGGTAACGATACCCTCTATGGCGGTGAAGGTAGTGATACTATCTATGGGGGGGCAGGTGACGACACTCTAAGTGGTGGTAGTGGTATCAACGACTACTTATCGGGTGAGGGCGGAAACGACACCTACCTGTTTGGTGTAGGCGATGGAGCAGATACGGTATATAACTATGATACCAATGCTGCTAGCGTCGATGTCGCGAGATTCGAGGATGTCTCGATGGAGGATCTATGGTTTAGCCAAAGTGGCAATAACCTGCAGATCACCGTTGCGGGCACCGATGACAGGGTGACAATCAGCAATTGGTATAGCAGTACAAATTTTCAGCTTGATCAGATTGAAGTAGGTACTTCTACTCTTCTGAATAATCAGATTGACCAATTAGTGTCTGCAATGGCTGCATTTGATGTGCCTAGTGGTGCAGGTAATGTGATTCCTCAGAATGTTATTGATCAATTACATCCTGTAATCGTTGAGTCATGGCAAACCGTATAAGATAGATATCGGATATTACTTACTCCGACACTCCTACCCAACAAAATCGGTTAGGGATTAATCGAGATGATATTCAATCACATTTTAATGAAGTTGTAATTGGTGATTGGAAATGGGTTACTGATGCCTACAAAAGCAATAAAGTCACTCTATGAGTGGCTTTATTTATGCCGAGAATAGTTTTTGGTCATTAGTCATCCTGTAATCGCTTTCCAAGGCCAATAACCTTATCGTCCAGATATCCCAGAGCCTGATAAAAATTAATCGCCTGGTTATTAGATTCGCGAATTTGCAGATTGACCTTTGGGCAACCGAGGGATTCCAGGGCTGATTCTGCGTGCTGCATGATCTGGCGCCCGTATCCACAGCGTTGGAATTCAGGACTGACAGCCAGATAATTTACCCAGCCTCTGTGTCCTTCATAGCCCACCATCACTGAAGCGATGACCACATGGTTCTGTACACCAACGAAAAATAATTCGCCATCTCTGGCAAGTTTTCGCTGAATATCCTTCACTGGGTCATTCCACGGACGTAACAGCTCGCAGGCTTCCCATAATGCAATCACCTGATCCTGATCGGCGGGTTGATAACTTCGAATATCCATTCGATTTACAGGTCCACCCAACGCCTTACCAGATTATTAAAAGTCGCACTGACCTTACGCGTAGCTTCTGATTCTGGTAACTCCTTGAATAGCATTTCACGTGCCTGGTTTAACTCGTGTAGCATTTCACGTTTGGCAGGATCTCGTACCGTGCTCTGTGCCCAGGTCACGGCAACAAGTCTGACCCCTTTGGTAACGGGAGCTACATAGTGCCGACTATGGGAAGGGTAGATCACTGCCGAACCAGCGGGTAGTTTGATCTGCCTTTCACCATAGGTATCCATGATGGTTAATTCACCACCTTCGTATTCATCAGGATCGGATAAAAATATCGTGGTAGATACGTCGGTTCGATAAGGGTCGCCCTGACCCATAACGGGATCATCCACATGTTCACCATATTGCATACCCGCTTCATAGCGCGCATAAAAAGGGACGGCGACTCGCTTGGGCCAGGCGGCGGCCTTATATTTTGGATGTCGTACCAGATTGTTCATCACCAGTTCGTTGAGCTGGTTGAAATGCTCCGAATGCGGATTCATTTCCTGATTGTTTTTAACGCCTTTGGCTACCATACCAGCAGAAAGCTTGCCGTCTACAAACGGTGAGTCATCTAACAACTGGCGGATTTTCTTCAGGTTTTCTACGGATATGAGGTGTTTGATTGAGACTAACATGGGTATAATCGCGCTTAAATTTTAGAGGCTGACCATGATACTGAATATCCGAGTAGAAGACCAAAGCTATCCTGTTGAAGTACCAGAAAATATTCTCACTTCAGCGGGCGAATATTTCCAAAAACTTGACGCAGATATGGATAAAGGCTGGCAAATGAGCCGTAGCTGGGTGGATAATCCGACCCCCGAACAGCGTTGTCAAATTGTAGCTGATCGTATCCTTGGTGCTTTTGAGCATGAAAACAAAAAGTCACTGGTTTTGCTTTCTGCTTATATTCTTTCACGTTTTCCACAGTTAAAGGCCATCGACATCAGTACTACCGGTGAGATTCAGGAAACCAGCTTCGAATTTGAATGATTCAACAGATGTTTCGTTACCTGTGCCTGATATTATTACTATCTGTTTACCAGCCATTTGTGTATGCAGATGACAACAACTGTCAACCAATTACAGACGACCAACAAAGACTTGAATGTTATGATCGGCAGGACAAATCATCAGCCCCTGTATCAGAATCACACAATACTGCATTGAGCGGGTTCGAGCTTGCGGGTAAGGATGAAACAACATCGCTATTAACAGAAAGATGGGAGCTGGATTCCAACCCCGGTGAGTTTATTTTTAGACCTTACAAGCCCGTTTATTTTTTCCCGGTTTTTTACAGCTCAAACATCAATACCTTACCTAAATCACCCACCCATGCTGTGGCAGCGGCTGATGAGTTACCCATCGACTCTGTAGAAACCAAGTTCCAACTCAGTTTTAAAACCAAATTGGCGAGGAGCTTATTAGGTGATAATGGCGATCTCTGGTTAGGCTATACTCAGTCATCACGCTGGCAAATTTACAACGGGGATAACTCCAGGCCATTCCGGGAAACCAATCACGAGCCTGAATTTATTTTTACCTGGCGCAGTCAATTTGAGTTTATGGGGTACACAGGCCGGATGCTTAGTCTCAGCCTTAACCATCAATCCAATGGGCGCGAAGGAGAACTATCCCGCAGCTGGAATCGCGCCATACTGACTATAGGAATGGATCGTCCCGACTGGGCAGTGATGTTTCGCCCCTGGTGGCGACTACCAGAAAAGTATAGCGATGATGACAATCCTGATATAGAAGACTATCTGGGTAGAGCAGAGTTACTCGTGGTACACCGCAAGCGAAACTCGCATCAGGTATCGGCACTGATTCGCCACTCCTTACGCTCCGGCGATAACTCACACGCTTCGATAAACCTGAATTACTCATACCCCTGTTTTGATCGTCTGCGTTGTCATGCGCAGATTTTTTCGGGCTATGGCGAAAGCATGATTGATTACAATCAGAGAACTACAACGCTGGGACTTGGAATCGCCTTATTGGAGTGGTTTTAGCCATAAAAACTGAAACAACTCTCATTACAGAAGGATTCCGCTTCTTTCAGTGTAAGGGATATCGATAAATATGACTGTAATATCGTTTTCTCGGCATCTGAATATGACACAATCCTGATTGATCTGTGGCATATTTCCAGCTCAGTAAAGAGCGTATATAACTTGAATATATAAGCAAATACTAATACACTTTCGAGCTTTGCTAGCTGCGAGTCAATCGAAATGACAACTTCCCATCAGGATAGTATTCAAGCGAAACGTATTGCCGGAATCATCAGTGTTGTTATTTTCGTGCTTGCTTCCATCAACGGTATCTTCACCTATTCAGGCGCTCATTTATTTATCGATGAAATGCTGTATGCCGCACTTTTTGCAGTAGCAGTGCAATTCTCAATCGCAGTCAGCCTGATTGCGCTGCCGTTTGTAAAAGGTCTGGGTAAACTAGTGCTATTGCTGGTTTATCTGGCTGCTTTGACGCTTTCAACTCTATCTGCCTATACCTATATCTACAATGCCGGGCTACCAGGTGCGCTTTCGGATAGTACTGCGGTGAATACCCAGCTAAAAGCGAGAGTAGCGGATCAGCTAAGTGAAGTGATGCTGGCAGAGCAATCCTATATAGATAATAAGACTCAACAACTGGCTTTTTTAAAGCGTCAGGCCGAAGAGGAAGCCTTACATGGTTATCGATCTGGTCTGGGTGCAGGGAAGGGGCCTGAGTATTATAAAAAGATGGAAGCACTGGCTGCTGATGAGGTTCGTTTTGAGGCAGAGAAACGCAAGTTTTCCGAAGCCAGAGATATCTATGTTGAAATGGATACGGCGCTAAAAATAAAAAGCGATGACCAGCGTGAAAAACTCATTCTATTGTTAGCCAAATTAAAATCGGTGGTGATTACTGATCAATCCAAAGCTATTGTGACAGAAATCAGTCAGGGCAAACTGGCTGTCATCCTCAGCCCGGTTGAAAGCGCAATGGCGGTGATCTTGGATCGAGATCATTATTCGATACAGCTGGCTGTCAGTGTGATCTGGGCGGCGGTATTTGATTTACTGGCATTGTTCATGGGAATCATCCGTTATTACATCCTGCGCCCCAGATATTCAATTTTGAATGCGATCTATGATTCCATCGCGGCGTTTGTTACCTTTATCATTCGTCTAGGCTATATCCGCAAGGATGCACGTCAGAAATATAATCTGGAATTGCAAAAGCAAAGCCACGGTACGCCACTGAATTCTTCTGAAATGCAATCCTTCGCCACTTATGTGATGGCGGGTAGCCTGTTTTCCGCGGCTGAAGGGCAGGATGCCATTCAGCCATTACACAACCTGATCAGTCATATCGAGCCGTTAAAGCTGGAACACGATCCACGTGGTGTCGGTATTCCATTCAATGTGGTGGATGAGCAAAAAGAAATGAAAACGCTGATGGCGATGCTGATTCAAAACGAGATATTCCTGTCGAATGTTGAAAATCAGGTGTATGTATTAAACCCCGGTAGCGAGATGGCTCAGAAAATTCTGGTTTTTATCAAGATGGGCCTGAAAGACCCAAGTAAACAGAAAGAGCTGTCACGCTTTATGATGCCAGCAGAGACAATGAGCTGAGCGATAGATGAAACGCTGCTGGCAACATACTCAAAGCCGTTCTAGAATGACTGTGTCACCTGATTCAGAAGACTCATGCAATTCCTGATATTCATACTTTTGGGGTTATCGATATCTCTCTACTTCACTTTCAGCTTGCTGAAGAAACGAGAGTCATGGCGCTATCTGGTGTTCCTTGTGCTGATAGATATCTGGTTTAGCATAGTGCTGATTTATCTGCTGTATAGTGCATTATTTGGTGCTTGATTCCTGCTTCTGAGTGTTTGCTTCAGTGTTGGTTTGAGTGTAACGACTTAACAGAGATTCAAAATCTAAACGCGATATTTCCTTTGCACCCAGGTTTATCAGATGATCGGTTTTCATCTGGCAGTCGATCATTCGATATTTCCCACATTCCACCAGGGTCTTCAAACAATATCTGGATGCATAGTTAGCGCGTCTAAACATCGATTCACCAAAAAAAACCTCTCCCAGAGCAACGCCATAAAGACCTCCAATCATGACATTGTCATCATTCCAGCACTCATAGGAATGCGCTAAACCGGCTTTATGCAATTCATAATAGGCATTAATGATAGCTTTTGATATCCATGTGCTGGGCTGGTTGGGACGCGATTCGGCGCAGGCTTGCATAACCTCTTTAAAACGCTGGTCGACAGTGACCTGATAGCTCGTTTTTTTGAGAAATTTACGGAATGAGCGATTGATTCTGAAATTTTCTGGAAAAAGTACCGTACGCGGTGCTGGACTCCACCAGAGTATGGGTTCACCTTCATTGAACCAGGGGAATATGCCTAGAGAGTATGACTTTTTCAACCATTCGGTTGACAGCTGCCCACCTGCTGCCAGCAATCCGTTTGGGCTATTTAAAGCTTCGGAAGTATCAGGAAAGTTAATCGGTAAACGCGGGTCTAGCCAGGGGACCATCATTGATTCTCTTTGCGATAGGGCGATTTTTCTGCCTGAGTGCGGCAGAATTCATTGATATAGGCTTCTTCCTGCCTGAGGTAGTTCTGGATCATGCGATGAAAGTCCTGATTGACCATCCAGTGTGCAGAACAGGTTCTGGTCGGCAGAAAGCCGCGACTGATTTTATGCTCACCCTGAGCACCGGGATCAAAATGCAGTAGCCCATGTTCAATACAGTAGTCTATGCCCTGATAATAACAACATTCAAAATGTAGGTGGTTATAGTATTCATCGCAACCCCATACGCGTCCGAACAGGGTAGTGTCGCTGATAAAAAATAACGATGCGGCAAAGATATGATCATCTTTCTCTGCACACACCACCATTACACGTTGCTTTAACTGATGACCTACAGACTGGAAGAACTCGGCACTCAGGGTAGGGGTGCCATACTTACGATCAAAAATACCGGCATAGAGTTGATGTACACGCGCCCACTGTTGATGGCTTAATTCATCGCCGTAGTACTGTTTGATCTGGATATCTGCCTGCTGAACCGACTGACGTTCCCGGCGGATATTCTTGCGTTTTCGTGAAGTCAGGCGCGATAGAAAATCATCGAAATGCTGATAGTTGTCATTATGCCAGTGGTACTGGCAGTCGTAGCGGTATAACAGTGGATCGGCTGATACCAGATTTTTGGCGGTGACTTCACGTTCAAATAGTAAATGCCAGCCACTGAGTTTATTGGCAATACAGAATTGTTGAATAACGCGCAGCAGGTCATTGCGTAAAGCCTGTTGCTTCTCTATTTCCTGAATATCACGATGAATTAGAAATCTGGGGCCAGTGGCCGGGGTGTAGGGGATAGCACTGACCAGCTTAGGGTAATAGTTAAAACCGGAACGTTCATAAGCATCAGCCCAGCTATGATCAAATACAAGCTCACCATAAGAGTTGTTTTTGATGTAACAGGCTATAGCGGCGAGGGTTTTCTGATCCTGTTTTATCAGGAAATACACCGGTTGCCAGCCATATTCGAGAAGACAGTGCTGCTGCTCCAGCGCGAGCAGAAATTCGTGGCGGGTGAATGGATAATCGGCCTCGCCGAGAGCGTTCCACTGTTCTGAATCGATCTCGTCGAGGCGCTGTATTATCGTAACTTCATTGTGCACGATAGTGAGTCAAAGAAGCTATTTTTGAAGTTCTTTGGCATCCAGATAGCGTTCTGCATCAAGTGCTGCCATGCAACCGCTACCAGCTGAAGTGATGGCCTGGCGATAGATATGATCGCTGACATCACCGGCAGCAAATACGCCTTCAACACTGGTGGCAGTGGCATCGCCTGATGTGCCACTTTTAACCTTCAGGTAGCCATTCTCCATTTCCAGCTGACCTTTAAAGATATCCGTATTCGGCTTATGGCCGATGGCGACAAAAACACCGCTCACATCAAGGTCTTTGGTGCTGCCATCCAGCGTACTCTTGATGCGTAAACCAGTGACACCGGTATCATCGCCCAGAACTTCGTCCATGTTATGGTTCCATTCAATCGTAACGTTGCCATTCTTTTCTTTTTCAAACAGCTGGGTTTGCAGTATTTTTTCACTACGTAGGGCGTCACGGCGATGTACCAGAGTAACGTGCTCAGCAATATTAGAAAGATAAAGCGCCTCTTCAACAGCGGTGTTTCCACCACCCAGTACGGCTACTTTCTGTCCACGATAGAAAAAACCATCGCAGGTTGCACAGGCTGAAACGCCTTTACCCTTGAACTTCTCTTCACTGGGGTCGCCAATGTACATCGCACTCGCACCGGTGGCGATGATCAGCGCATCACAGGTGTATTCAGCCTGATCACCAATCAATCTTTTTGGAGTTTCGTCCAGTTTAGCGGTATGGATGTGATCAAAAATAATCTCGGTTTCGAAACGCTCTGCATGCTTTTGCATGCGTTCCATCAGGCCTGGTCCAGTAAGACCTTCGGCATCTCCTGGCCAGTTATCGACTTCGGTGGTGGTCATTAGCTGTCCACCTGACGCCATTCCGGTAATGACAACGGGGTTTAGATTGGCACGTGCGCTGTAGACAGCGGCTGAATATCCTGCTGGGCCAGAGCCCAGGATTAACACTTTGCAATGTTTAATTTCTGACATTTATATTTTCCTGCAATAACGAGATGAAAATTTTAGTGGCGTAGTTTACCTGAAAAATCATGCAAAAAGCCGCAGCAAATTACAGGACTTTTGTATGCTTGTATATGTTTGATCTGTTTTAGCAAATGCAAGGTTTAGTTTTACGTGGGTTACTGTAAAATGGTTCACATTCATTTCAAGCGACACATCGATTTGGCACAGGCAAACATAAAAAACCCGACTAACAAAGATAAAGACAGAAAAATTCTGGTGAGTAGATTCGAACAACGACTGAGAGAAGCTGGCATGCTGATTTCATTCGCATTGGCGAGCTATATGCTGGTTTCTCTGTTCAGTTATGATCGTGGTGATCCTGCATGGTCGCATTCCGGGGTGAATACCCAGATTAGCAATTTTGGCGGGTCTGCTGGTGCATGGCTGTCTGACCTGTTGTTGTATCTGTTTGGTTTCATGGCCTTCCTGCTGCCGATTATGCTGACCTACAACGGCATCATACTGGTCAGAACGCAGATAAAGAGCGAGGAAGATCGCTACCAGATGCTGGCAGTACGCTGGAGTGGTTTTGCGCTTACCCTGATTTCAGGTTGTGCTCTGTCGAGTCTTCATTTTGCGATAGACAGGGGCACTATGCCGCTGGATGCGGGTGGTATCCTCGGGCAGATATCCGGCCTCAATTTTTCAAATAGCATGGGCTTTCTGGGTGCTACGGTTTTACATCTTGCTCTTTTCCTGTCCGGTCTAACCTTGTTTACAGGCCTGTCCTGGCTGGCAGTGGTTGATCATACCGGTCGATTTACGCTGTGGTTGCTCGATCGAGTGGTGGATAAATACTATCTGTTTCGTGATCGTCGTGAGGGTAGTCGCCTGCAAATAGAGCGTCAGCAGGTATTCACTCAACAAAAGGTAATAAAGGATCAACGCAAACCTGTGCGTATTGAGCCTGTTGTTAAAAAAGTAGAGCAAAGTGACCGAGCCTTAAAAGAACAGCAGATTCCACTTTTCAAATCCACTGGTGATAGAGGGAGCGTACCTCAGTTAGCGCTGCTGGATACGCCATCTGGAAAGACGGTAGGTTATAGCGCTGCTGCTCTGGAAGCGATGTCGCAGCAGCTCGAACTGAAATTACGTGATTTTGGTATCGAAATACAGGTAGAGTCGGTACACCCGGGACCTGTCATCACACGTTTCGAGATTATGCCTGCTGCCGGGGTCAAGGTAAGCCAGATCAGTAATCTGGCCAGGGATCTTGCACGATCGCTGTCGGTCATTGCGGTGCGGGTAGTAGAAGTGATACCTGGTAAATCGGTGATGGGTCTGGAAATCCCCAATGAGCAACGCGAAATCGTATTACTAAGTGAAATCCTCAAATCTCGTGCCTATGATCAGTCTCACTCACCATTAACACTGGCTCTGGGTAAAGACATCAGTGGTGAGGCATCAGTAGCCGATTTAGCGAAGATGCCCCACTTGCTGGTTGCAGGTACTACTGGGTCCGGTAAATCAGTGGCGGTTAACGCCATGTTGCTGAGCCTTTTGTTCAAGGCAACACCCGATGAGGTGAGGATGATCCTGATTGATCCCAAGATGCTGGAACTGAGTGTCTACGATGGCATTCCCCATTTGCTGGCACCTGTGGTTACCGATATGAAGGATGCAGCCAATGCGCTGCGCTGGTGTGTGGCTGAAATGGAAAGACGTTATAAATTGATGGCGGCCATGGGCGTGCGCAATATTGCAGGCTTTAACAAGAAGGTAAAAGACGCGATTGATGCTGGCGAGCCGATTAAAGATCCACTGTTTAATCTTGCGCAGGCTATGATGATGAATCCTGACGCTCAGCCTGATGATCTGGAAACCCTGCCATATATCGTGGTCGTGGTGGATGAATTTGCCGACATGATGATGGTGGTCGGTAAGAAGGTGGAAGAGTTAATCGCCCGCCTGGCGCAAAAAGCACGTGCAGCAGGTATTCATCTGATACTGGCGACGCAGCGACCCTCGGTAGATGTTATTACCGGGTTGATCAAATCGAATATTCCAACCCGTATTGCATTTCAGGTTTCCTCCAAGATTGACTCACGCACTATTCTCGATCAGATGGGTGCTGAAACTCTGCTAGGGCATGGCGACATGTTATATCTACCGCCCGGTACCAGTCTGCCAGAGCGGGTGCACGGGGCCTATGTTGCGGATCATGAAGTTCATCTGGTGGTTAAAGAGTTGAAGAAACAGGGGAAACCAAATTACATAGAAGGAGTCCTAGAGGAACAGACTGCGCCAGTTTTACCGGGTGAAATGCCAAAGGATTCGACTGGTGCAGATCAGGATGCTTTGTACGATGAAGCAGTAGCCATAGTCACCGAATCTCGTAAAGCGTCTATCTCTTATGTACAAAGACGTTTGAAGGTTGGCTATAACCGAGCAGCAAGTATGATCGAAGAAATGGAGGCTTCTGGCGTAGTGTCAGAAGTCCAGTCAAACGGTAGTCGAGAAGTTTTGGCACCTCCACCGCCACCGCGGGATTAAAGATGAGAAATTTTGTTTTATTAAGCGCTATCCTGTTCAGTCAATTAGCGATAGCTACAGAAGTCGAAGATCGTGTCAACAGAGCACTGACTACACTGGATAATTTGCAGGCCAATTTCAAACAGACAGTGCTGGATGACAATAAGAAAGTTGTGCAGCAATCCAGTGGTACAGTTTCCCTGTCACGCCCCGGGAAATTTGCCTGGATTTACAAAGAGCCCTATGAACAACAGATTATTGCGGATGGAAAGGAACTCTGGGTTTACGATGTCGATCTGGATCAGGTGACGGTCAAACCAATGGAAAGTGGTTTGGCTACCGCACCAATCATGGTGTTGATGAATAAACAGAAGGTAGAATCCCAGTTTGATGTCAATGAAGTAGGGCAGCGTAAGTATCTCTACTGGGTAGAGCTCACCCCGAAAAAGTCTGATATGGAATACTCTACGGTTTACATAGGTCTGGAAGATGATGTGATCAAGGCGATGGAGCTGCGCGACCCTTTTGGACAAAGTACTCAAATTGTATTCGAAAACCTGCGTACTAATATGATCTTCGATCCAAAGGTATTCAAGTTTGATCCGCCTCCAGGTGTTGATGTTTTTGGCGCAGGTAATTAATTAGTGTTAGCTCTGCCTCGCTAAATGCAGGATCTTTTCTCTCACGCATCGTCAGCCTATCAACCACTGGCTGATCGAATGCGGACACAGACGCTGGATCAGGTTGTGGGCCAGACTCATTTGTTGGAAGCCGAATCTATTCTGAACCTAATTATTCTAGACAACATCGCACGAGGAAAGCCGAAGGCCAGGTTGACCGAGAGAGAGTACTTGCGAATAATTCCCATGTGCCTCCGACCCCTTTAACCTTTCAGGTCTTGAGAGTGGAAAAGTGGTAACTGTTAGTAAGCTATGAAGAGCTTAATATTGAAAACTAAACATAACCAAACGCTCTTTCGGACGCTCACTACGCTGCGCATAAATAAAAGAGGTCGGAGTGATTAAATTTTAACCAATTGATCTCAAGCTCATAGGAGCAGGCTCCATGAAGTGCTTATTAGGCAATAAAGTGTAATCAAGGATTGTTACGTTTTTTCAGTGTTTACATGCATAAGTTCGGATGACATCTGACAGTTTCAGAAAGTAGTTCTGAAGTCTGAAAGCAGACATTCATTTGTGCGGTGCAATAGGCAAGTAGGTGCCCAGGGTGTGTGAAAACCCTACTTAGGAGTATAATATGTCATTCAAACAGACAGATGAAACAATGACTGGATTCATTGAAGGCGTAGCCAGAATACAAGCCACCTTATTTCCTGAATTACTTGACGATTACATCAGCGAAGAAAATCCCGTTCGCGTTATTGATGCCTTCGTCGATAATCTTGACCTCGATAAATTGGGTTTCAAAATCTACCCAGCAATAACCGGCCGTCCTGGTTACCACCCATCCAGTATGCTTAAGTTGTTTATCTACGGTTACCTCAATCGTATCCAGTCATCTCGTCGTTTAGAAAGGGAGTCGGGGCGTAATGTTGAGTTGATGTGGTTGCTCGGTCGATTGGCTCCTGACTTTAAAACCATAGCTGATTTTAGAAAAGATAATGGTAAAGGCATTAAAAACACCTGTCGAACCTTTATCGATTTGTGCAGACAATTAAACATGTTCACCGATGCTATTGTCGCCATTGATGGCAGTAAATTTAAAGCGGTCAATAGTAAAGAAAATAATTACACGCCTAAGAAACTGCAATTTCATATAGACCGGGTTGAGAAGCATATCGAAGACTATTTACAAAAACTCGATACCGCTGACAAGGCAGAAAAACCAGAGACTGATGGCAGGTCTATCGAAGATAAAATCACCTGGCTTAAGAAAAGACTTTCTGAGTTAAAAGCACTGGAAAGTGAGGTGAACAATCATCCTGACAAACAACTATCAACAACGGATCCGGACTCTCGATTAATGAAAACACAAGGGATGACCAGGGTGGTTTGTTACAATGTGCAAACGGCCGTTGACCCCAAAAACCATCTGATTGTAGCCCATAAGATAACGAATACCCCTGATCGTGGGCAGCTCTGCGGTGTTGGTAAACTGGCTCAAGACGCACTGGTTACTAAAGAGGTTACTGTTATTGCAGACAAAGGTTATTACAGCGGCCAGGATATCAAAGATACTCAGGATGCGGGTATGACGGTACTTGTACCGAAAGGTGATACTTCTGGCAGCGAGAAAAAAGGCATATTTAACCGATCCCGGTTCGAATACGATGCAGAGCAAGATAGATATATTTGTCCCGCCAAACAAGAGCTACCCTATCGATTCACTTCGATTGAGAAAGGTCTATTGTTAAAGAAGTATTGGGCCTATGAACCCACTTGTCGGGCATGCTCGATGAAACCACAATGCTCTAACAGTAATCAGGCTCGTAGAATCACTCGTTGGGTACATCAGGGTAGATTGGATCAAATGGACAAGTTACTCTCTTCTCAGCCAGAGAGCATGCTCATCAGAAAGCAAACCGTTGAACACCCTTATGGCACGATTAAATGCTGGATGGGATCAACTCATTTTTTAACGAAACAATTCAAAAATGTCAGTACCGAAATGAGCCTGCATGTTTTGGCTTACAATTTAAAACGTATGATGTCGATATTTGGAGAAACTGGATTAGTTGCTGCAATGACAAAGGTATAGGGATTAATGGCTCCTAGTAATTTCATCTATAAAATACGTCGATATGACGTGTTTATTCTTTAGTGTAAGCCAGACAATTTTCTTATTCATAAAAGGACCTCTGAAAATAAGGAAGTTCGGGACTTAGCATAAGAAGTCTGAATAATGACTGGAGGACGAAATTATTAAGATAATAGTTTTTACACAGCCTGTGCCAGGAGCGGTCATTGATTGTTTTACCTATGATTGAGGATATAATGCAACATAAGTCAATATACGTGTGTGCAATATAAGTCAATATACGTGCGTGTTACATAATCAAGCTGTTAGATGTATAAAGGAAAATGAAGAAGATATTTATACTTATTGCCTTATTTAGTATGTCATTTGTTTCTATGGCCATCGACAAACAAATGACAATGGACCCGAATAAAGTCAAATATAATAATTATGTTCATAAAGAGTTACCTGCTTCTTTATTGCCTAGAATAAAAGCAACTACTGACGTCTTCGAAATCGTAGATGGCATTTCGTATGAAAATGCTATT
>JBNKUM010000065.1:0-6360 GCA_050298595.1 Gammaproteobacteria bacterium
ATGGGTTTGAAGCCGGCCCCAGTGAAGCCCCCGACGATGACAATGTTGCGATGGATGAAGATGAAGACCTGCCATGGCCTGACCAGGAGTTGATCACTGACTGGTGGCGGAGACAAGGCCAGGCGTTCCAGGCGGGGCAACGTTACCTGTTAGGTAAGCCTGTTACTCCAGAACATTGTCAATGGGTTCTGGTTAACGGCAAGCAAAGGCAACGGGAGGCTGCAGCGTTAGAAATCGCGTTAATGCGGCCGAACACAGCGCTGTTCGAGACTCGTATGGTTGGCAAACTGCAGCAGAAAAAACTGTCGACGCCGCTGGCCTGAACCAGAGCTTTCGCTCGCAACTTCAACCTTTGATTCGAACAAAAAGGTAAACCCAGATGACTTCAGGATCACCTCCTGTGTCGGGTCGTGTATTACCTGAAGCCCTGGGGCCAATCTCCGGCCTGATAAAATACCCTGCTTTTTAATACGAAATACCGAATAAATTGACAATATACGGTATGTCGTATATAAGTGATTTATACGATATTGCGTATAATTGAGAGTAAATGATGAACAGGGTTATTCGAAGCAATAAAGAACTTGGTGAAGCAATTCGTCTGGCACGCTTGAGCAAGGACTTTCGCCAGGTAGATGTGGCGAGAAAAGCCTCAGTTCGTCAGGCGCTAGTCTCTGACCTGGAGAATGGTGCTACTACAGCGAGGCTGGATACTGTTACGAAAATATTGGCGGCGTTAGATCTGGATTTAACTATAGTGCCGAGACGAAAAGCCGAGTTTGATCCGACGGAGTATTAAACGTGGGGCGTAAACTCAAGGGGCGAGCACTCGATGTTTATGTAGGCTCAAGTAAAGTCGGCCTGTATGAGCGTGCGGGAAATGGATCAACTTCATTTCGTTACGATAGCAAGTGGGTGTCATCGGCGCGAGCCTTTCCGGTTTCTTTGTCTATGCCGCTCTCTTCACGAGTTTGGTCTGGAGAAAGTACAAGCAATTTCTTTGATGGTTTATTACCTGATGACTTAACAGTAAGAGAAAAAATAGCAGCACGCGAGCATGCAGATAGCGCTGGTGTATTTGATCTGCTCTCTGTACTTGGGAGGGATTGTGTCGGGGCGCTGCGCTTTGTACCTGAAGGTGAAGATCCAGGTAATCCGAATAAAATGTCCTACAGGCCTGTTAGCGATGAGGAAATTGCAAAGCGTATAGCTTCTCTGGCGCAAGTCCCCCTGGGCGTGCAAGCCCAAGATGACTTTCGCATATCGATAGCAGGCGTTCAGGAAAAAACAGCCTTTCTTAAAATAGATGATCAGTGGCAGCTACCGCTTGGGCCAACACCAACGTCCCATATTTTTAAGCCTGATATGAAGGAGGGTCCAGATGGAGCAGATTTCTCGGATACACCGTGGAATGAATGGATTTGCCTAAGGTTATGCCGGGCATTTGGTCTTGAAGCTGCTGGTGCAGAGGTGCTGATATTTGACGGTAAACCCGTCATAGCGGTGGAGCGCTTTGACAGGGTGTGGAAAGAGGGTGTTCTATACCGTGTGCCGCAAGAGGATTTGTGTCAGGCACTAGGAGTTTCTCCTTCACGTAAATATCAGGCTGATGGAGGCCCCGGAATCATCGAGGTTCTCCAGATACTGAGTGGAGGACAATCGCCGCATGAAGATCGTCTGAAATTCATGAAGGCCCAAATTGTCTTCTGGCTGCTTGCAGCCATTGATGGTCACGCGAAGAATTTCTCTTTGTACATTACCTCCGGTGGCTACAAGCTGACACCACTGTATGACGTGATGTCTGCATCACCTTATCAACAGTTATCAGATCATAAAATAAAACTCGCAATGGCTGTAGGCGATAAGAAGCATTACCAAATAAAGCAGATTCAGCTTCGACATTTCTATCAGACAGGTCAGAGTGCAGGGATTAAAAAGGATGAAATG
This sequence comes from Gammaproteobacteria bacterium, assembly GCA_050298595.1. GTDB lineage: Bacteria > Pseudomonadota > Gammaproteobacteria > JACNJF01. The sequence goes on from JBNKUM010000065.1 coordinate 1,948, forward strand.
GACGACATAATGGCCGTGTTAGCTAAGCAGGTTGATGATGCCTTAGCGGTCGTGCAAAATGAAGCAGAGCAAATGGGAGTACCAGAGTCAACATGCGAACCCATTTTGTCAGGTGTGGCCAGGCGAGGGCGTTTACTACAACTTGGCTAATAGATCATAATGCATATTATGTTCTAATCAGTCGAGCAAGGTAATACGAGTGCTGGTTTTGTCTCTTGAAATAGTCAAAGGAATTGAAATTTACTGTAACGGTCGGATTAATTCATAAAAATAAGGGCGAAACGGTTAGAAAGAAATTGCTTGAATGAACAGATTTGCACGCTCTGCTACGTTTACCGACTGGATATTCTATGTGTCGAATTGCATCCTAAACTGACCCACCATTTGCACTGAATTTTGACCCATCTAATGGTTTGGATTCTGTCATACTTCAAGGTTTTCTGTTTAACTTTTTTCTTCTGCTGGGTTGAGTGTTTAAAACGATAACTATCATTACCGGTTTCAATGATGTGGCAATGATGAGTTAATCGATCAAGCAGTGTGGTTGTCATCTTTTCATCACCAAACATATTAAGCCATTCAGCAAAGCTGAGATTGGTGGTTATGATGATGGTGGTTTTTTCATACAGCTCACTGATCAGGTGGAACAGCAGATCGCCACCAACCTGACTGAACAGGAGATAGCCGAGCTCATCCAGGATGACCAAATCCGTATGTACCCGTCGGTGTGCCATTCTTCCTTGCTTGCCGATGTGTTTTTCCAGTTCTAGCTGATTAACGAGTTCGTTGGTTGATAGTAAGCGTATGCGTTTCTGATGATGCTGTATGGCCTGCACATCAATAGTAGTTGCCAGATGGGTTTTACCCGTTCCGGGGCCACCGACCAAAACCACATTCTGGGCTTTATCCATAAACTCACAGCGATGCAAGGATTTAACCTGGAATCCGCAGTTGGACGATTTGTAGTGCGTTTGAGGTGGTGTAGATCAAGGCGTGAGGACGCGGAATAGCATGCTATTCCAAGGAGTGACAAGGCTTCCGCGTCCTGCTCACGCCCCTTACCTATGTCCCTATAGGTAATGCAGATAAACGCCGCCGCGAACGTGCAATTCAGCTCGTAGCGGGATTCAGCTTTTGGGTTATCAGCATGGATGCTGTTATTTTGCGAATACATGGACATAGGCGGTAGAGCGAAGCGGAGGCCAGAGTCGATGCATAGGAGCGTGAAAATACAAACTGACTAAGATCGTTTACGAAACAGAAGTTTACCCACTAATACTAGCGGTCAACTGCGTAAACTAGGTTGAAGGGTGCGCCGTTACGCAAGGCACCAGGCTTACGTTGAAGTACTGAGAGGTAATGACGCCAGTCATAGAGAGTTCTCCTCTGCTTATTGTGATCACGCGTAAACACGCGTTCATGTTCAGCAACGATTTGAGCTTCGGTAATCACCACCAACCGTCTGCATACACACGTAGGCTTACCGGTCGGTTGGCGAAGGTAGAAGGCACCGAGTAGCGATTGTTGTCGTAGATACCGCGTTAAGGTATACCACCCAGTACACGGAAGGCATGCGCGTGTGCATCGAACAACATCTCATGCGTCTGTAGTGGATAGGCTCGAAGGATAAACGCACGACTATGACGGAGCTTGAACTGTGCGATCTGTAATTTAGTATTTTGCCCAGCGATCACGGCATAGTCTTCACTCCAGTCAAACTGAAACGATTCACCCGGTCCAAAGCTCATCGGTACATAGGTGCCGCGACTAGCCTGGTGACGTGCTTCCTGTTGATCCTGTCGCCAGTCACGGGCAAAGGCAGCCACCCGATCATAAGAACCGGTATTACCCAGTTCAACCAGATCTAAATACAGCTGTTTAACCGAACGTCGTTGATTACAGCTACATCGTGACTCGCGATGCAACCAGTTGTTCAGAGAGGTGGCATAATCATCCAGTTTGCTCTCACTTTTACGTTTGGAGTATTGCGTCTCCACCACTACACTGGCCAGGTACTTGCGTACCGTATTAGACAGCCCAGTTCGTCGAACAATCTCTCGTATCTGCATCCCTTCTCGATGATGCCAGCGTCAAATAACACTTAATAATGCCACGTCTATCACTCCTCAATTTACTCATGCCCGTCAACTACAGGAGAGGATTACACGTGGGTCAATTTTAGGAGCAAATAACGGGTGTTAGTGGGTCAGTTTTGGATGCAATTCAACACTTAATGCCATTTTCGCTAAGACTACCCTGATACGTTCAGTAGTTTAAAAGGATTCGAATGCTTGAAATATTTACATTTCCCAGTTTTGTCTAATTCTCCGGGCTCTATTTTCCTCGAGATTAAACCATGTAGAGGCATCATTACTAGTGTCACTGATAATTAAGGTATCCTCTTTCTTCAAAAATTTGCTGATTCTTTTTATAGCATCATCTACATTTTCGGGTGAATTAACGTACCAACAACTATTATGTAGTTTCGTTGAATTCCCAAGAGATTCTATAGCCTTTTCTACAGTGGTGATATTATCTTCTATATCATTTAATTCAAAGCTGATAAAAAGATTGTTCATCTATTATTTCCTTATGTATTGTTAATTTGGGCGTGATAATAATCGGGTTATTTTTAAACTACAATAGCGTAATCGCATTTTTCCATGGAAATTGGTGTCGTAAAATATGACAGATCTTGAAATACATAAAGCGGAAAACTTATATAAAGAAAATAAATTTTCCGATGCTATTCATTTGTATGACCAAATACTGAAAAAAAATCCAGGTGACTTTTCTGCATTGGTGAATAATGCTGTGAGTCTGCGAAAATTAAAAAAATACTCAGCAGCAAATATTTACTATCAGAGGGCGTTGAAAATCAGACCCGATGATGCTGCGGTTTGGTCAAACTTAGGAAATCTACTTTGTGATATGAAGTTATTTGATGCTTCAACAGATGCTTTTATACGGGCAAGCTCACTAGGTGGAGATTCTGTAGAAAATCTATATAACGCAGGAAATGTACCATTTAATAATAATAATCCTGAGCTCGCCATTGAATTGTATGCCAAGGCTCTTGACAAGCTGCCTGAGCACTATAATGCCAGGTGGAATATGGCATTAAGTTATTTACAGATGGGTGATTTTACCAAGGGATTTGCGGGTTATGAGGCTAGATTAGAGCGGGAAGGTTTATGTCGAAAGGTACACGGTATAAAACGTTGGAATGGAGAAGATTTAACCAATAAAAAAATCTTGCTAACCCGAGAGCAGGGGCTAGGTGACATGATTCAATTCTGCAGATTTGCCCAGTTATTGAAAAGACGAGGCGCTGAAGTGTTTTGGGAGTCTCCACAAGCCTTAAAGCGCTATATGTTTTGTGTTATAGGGATTGATCATGTTGTGGATGAAGGGTATTTGAGTGAAGAGATAGATTATTATTTGCCTATAATGAGTTTACCTTACGCATTTGATATCACATTAAAAAATCTTATTGAAACTAATGAATTTGTAGATGCGGATAGATTTATCCCTCTAAATGTCCTGCCCAAATCTTCAAGAAAAAAAATTGGTCTGGTATGGGCTAGCAAATCTGATCATCCACTGGATCGTTCTTGTGCTCTCGAAAAGTTGAGCCCTTTGATGGCTAATTTAGGCGTTGAATTTTACAGTTTTCAAAAAGGAGACTCTGTTAAAGATATATATGATCTCGGTTTTGAAGGGCTGATCCATGATATGGATCCGTATCTTTCAGACTTTTATGACACGGCATGTTATATGAAGCAAATGGATCTGGTGATTTCAATTGATTCATCACCTTTGCATTGTGCAGCATCGCTTGGCATTAAAACCTGGGGGTTGTTACTGCATGCTTCTGACTGGCGTTGGTTGTTAAGCCGTACAGATTCACCCTGGTATCCAAGTCTTACTCTATTCAGACAAGTGGCGCATCATGACTGGGATGCTGTGCTCGATAATATGTGCATAAAATTCAAAGAGTTAATTTCTTAACCTGCCTGTGTAACTTTGTATTTTCTTATACTTCTCAGGTCGGTCCGCGTAGATACACAGCTGCAATAAAAAATAAATCACAACTTCACTAAACTTTTTTCCAGAACCCCGGAAGTATTATTTTCTGAATAGATTAAGGGGTAGGCTTTTGCCTGCCCTTAATAGAAAACGACATTTTATAAAAAGGTAGTTCAATGGTTGCTGTCATTTCTGGGAATGATTTAGGGCTTTTTAATAGTTCACTTAACACGTCAAAAGATTCTGCTCCAAAGTCGAATGCATTACTAGGGCAGGGTAATGAACAGATCTATCTGAACGCAGCGTCAGGTAATCTGGTGATCAGGCATCAGGATGAGTTTCTCGAAAGTCAGGGCCCCGATGTCGCTCTCATTCGCACCTATA
>JBNKUM010000066.1:0-20150 GCA_050298595.1 Gammaproteobacteria bacterium
CCTCTACGGTGTTCATAGTCCTGACCGCTACTCGCATCCTGCCCACAGAGAAAGGCTCGACGGACACAGCGCGAGGTACAGTGGTAATACGGGGTGGATTCGATAGCGATTTGGGTTTTCCGTGCTTGAGGCATAACTCACTCCTTTGATATTAATGAATGCGTTGAAAATAGAAAAGAAGGGCTGTATTGTCAACTTTTATTTATGGGTGTCCGTTAATCGTTCTCTCACTCTGCGACATGCTCAACTTACCAAAAACGTTAAGTTGCTGGAAAAAAATGAAGCTAAATGCATACGGAAAAATGATAGAAGTATCCAAAATCTCAGGGAATTGGATTGTTTTTTTTATAGGAAATGAAGGGAAGAAACGTACAGCTTACGATATTACCCTCCCTCAAGAATTGAAAGAAAATGAAATAGTCCAATATCTTGAAGACTTACTTCATGAATGGGCTACTCCTTCAAATCAAACAATTACTGAAATTAAATAAATAGAAAGATACATACATCATGATCAGCTCCCGGATACGACGCCTGGGTCTGCGCCACCGTTTGACCACTATGGATGGTGGAAATGCAGATATTGCAGGACGCAATATATCTGTCTTTCCCACTCTCTTCACAGAACTGCAGTTGCCGTCGGCTAGTACTTTTTAAAGTATTCATTTATGATTACTCCCGATAATGTACCGGGGACTTTCACCCCATAAGATCGTGCTCATGCAGGGCACACACAGGCACCTCAAAAGGAATATCGTCACATCCGTGCCGCTTCGTAACCGCTTTAGCGCTCGTCTTTTAGGTTAAACGTTAGGTGATCAATGAAATTATTAACAGAAGTTATGGAGCATGAAGAATTAACACGAATTCGAATCTTATTCGATTCAAAAGGAATACCTGTATTTATTGGTAATGAAGATTCAGCAAGAAATTTCGGTTTTATTTACCCTGCCCGGAAGTACAGTATTTTTGTGATATATGAAGAGCAATATCAGGAAGCACTAAGCTTGCTTGATAATGATACCTACGAAGTGCAAAATCCCGTAGATCCGGATGAGCATCAAAAATTGATCGAAACTAATAGTAAAAATTCTTTTAATAAATTATTCAAAGTTATCACGATAATAGGAGCCGTATTGTTTATCTCGATAGCCATATTGATAATAATTTCTGTAAATACCTGACATTTAGTGACAATGCAGTTAGTGCCTGGATCTGTTGAACTGCGAATATAAAGCATACCATTCTGGATCATTTACATGAATGACTCTTGCTTAACCGTATAGGCACAGAATCCTCAGGTTGTCTTCAAAGGCAGCAAACATAATCTTCATTCTGAGTAGTTGTTGAATATGAGATGCGGTTTCGTTTCCATTGCCAGTCACGTTTAACCAGATAACTCTGTTCTTACTCATTACCTTTAGTGAATCCACTCCTTTGGGAGAAATGTTAACGCGACTATCCTGAGTCGCTGTGCCTACAAAGAATATTTTTGTTGTTCGATACAGAGCACGAGCTTGTCTGATATTTCAGTCTATTGCTATCCCATTTAGATACTCCTCTTCAGGGTTTTTGAACGATATTCTGGGTGTGTTAATAATCATAAAGCTGGGTTAATAGCATCAATAATTCGATTGGCTGATCAGCACTCAGCGGAGCTGGACCGGCGAATGGCAAGGCAACAGGTGCTTGATGCTGGACCATCAGCAGAACAGCTACTGCGGGCTGTTGAGGAATCTATCAAATAACCTGTTGTACCGATTGGTTCTTTTAATGATCATCAAACGAAGTGAGTAGCATCAAGATGCCTGGAATGCCGAGAATAACAGTCAGCAGTGGGACAAAGAAAATTCCTGCTCCGACCATGGTGGGTGCTATGCCATCCAGTCCGGCGATCAACGTCGCACTGATTATTAAGCTGCCACCAGCAATCGCTCTGACAGTACGACGGTTGCTCTTTTGAACTTCTTTTTTGATTTCTTCCAGATGTCTGGATTTATATTCTATCTGTAATTTGTCGTTGGCCAGCTTGTCCAGAGTTTTGAAAATCAGCTGCGGCAGGTCGGGTAAATGCTCGGCCATAAACGGTATGTTGTTCTTAATGCCTTTAGCCAAAGCGCGAATACCCATTTGCTCACTCAGCCATTTTTCCAGAAAGGGTTTTGCGGTATCCCATAAATCGAGTTGCGGATAAAGCTGACGGCCTAAACCTTCGATATGCAAAAAGGTTTTCTGTAATAGTAATAGTTGTGGTTGAATTTCCATATTGAAATCACGCGCGGTTTCAAACAGACGTAGCAATAACTGGCCAAATGAAATTTCGTGTAGTGGTCGTTGAAAGATCGGCTCGCACACAGCGCGAATGGCTGATTCAAAATCATCGATGCGAGTATCGCTATCTACCCAGCCTGAGTCAACATGCAGTTCGGCGACACGACGATAATCGCGGTTAAAAAAAGCAACGAAGTTTTCTGCCAGATAGCGTTGGTCTAAGGTAGACAAAGAACCCATGATGCCAAAGTCGACAGCTATGTATTTCGGGTTTTCCGGGTTTTCACGCGACACAAAAATATTGCCGGGGTGCATGTCGGCATGGAAGAAGTTGTGGTTGTAAACCTGATTAAAAAATACTTCAACCCCTTTTCTGGAGAGTATTTCCAGATTAATGTTATGACGTTTTAGCTGCTTGATATCAGTGACGGCAATACCTTCGATACGCTCTATAACCAGCATATTAGATTTGCAGAATTCCCAGTAAACCTGCGGTACATACAGATCTTCAGAATCAATAAAGTTGCGGCGTAATTCACTGGCGTTAGCGGCTTCACGCACCAGGTCTAATTCGTTGATAAGCGTCTTTTCAAACTCTTCAACGACCTTGATTGGTTTAACACGTTTGGCTTCCTTCCAGTACCGGTTAGCCAGTCGTGCCAGAATCATCATTAACGCGATATCCTTGCGAATGATTTTTTCTATATTGGGGCGAACAATTTTTACCACGACTTTGCTGCCGTCGTGCAGCACCGCATTATGTACCTGAGCAATAGAAGCAGAAGCAAGTACATTTTGATCAAACGATAGAAAAGCCTCGTGCAAAGGTTTGCCGAGTTGTTTCTCAATAATCGCTTTAGCCTGATTAACCGGAAATGGCGGTACACGATCCAGTAGCTTTTCAAGCTCGACAATAAGTTCCTCATCCAAAAGGTCCCGACGTGTTGCGAGTAGCTGACCGAACTTGATGAATATAGGGCCTAAAGATTCAATACATAAGCGAATGCGTACCGCCTGCGAAACGCTGTTATCCCGAAACCAGTTATAGGGATTGAGATAGATGAGAAAGCGCAACGGTGCAAACAGGTGTAGCTTGAGAATGATTTCATCAAGCCCAAAACGGGCCAGGGTGAAGTTGATGAAGATCAGACGGTACAGGGAAGAAAGCATATTATTTTTTCAGTTTATGGTTAAGCAGGGCTTCCATACGCTCGACACCGTGTCTGAGGTCGGTTACTTCTGATTTGAATCGATCAAACTCGGGTTTGCTCGGCATGTGTCGGCTTTCATCCTGCAGGTAATCTCGCCCGGATAATGCCACCGATTGAAATCTGTCGCTAACCCATTTGCGTGTTTTGTTAACACCCTGAAAGATGCGAAAGGCCATTGCATCGCCCACGATCTTAGAGAGCTGTTGTTCCCAGTCGATATCCAGCTCAGTCAGAATTTTTTGAAACTTTTGTGCGACAGCTGCGTTACCACTGATTTCAATACGTTCCTGAATTGATGTGCTGAGTTTATCTTTATTTAAGGACAGGTTCACCAGTGCCATAACACGACCACGAATAACAGCGCTGGGTTCCTTAGCGGGTTGTTGCAGGCTGATACGCATGCCCCATGAACCGGGATGACAGTAAAGGGTTTTATCCACATCGGTAAAATTGATGGCAATAATATGCCCCTGTAATTCGCTACAGTGTTGCAATGCGTTCTGGTCCATGCCAAGTAAGTGGTTGCCGCCGATTTCAGCTGCGCCCAGCAGGTTCTTCATCATTTGCTCTATCATCGATAAGCCTCCAGAGTTTGCAGAGATTCATCCTGCATAATGACCAGAGTTTTAGACAACTTGTCGTGCCAGCTCTGATTGTGTTTGTCGAATAGAATCCAGATAAAGCCCAGGCCCAGCGGAATGGCGGATATAAAATAAGCCAGGTAGCGAATGATCAGCTGGCTGGCGCGTGCTTTATCTTTAGTACTGGCATCGACTATCCTGCAATCGAGTAATAACTTGCCCGGTGTGGCCATCCACACCACCCAGAAACCGATGACCAATACTGCAGGTATACCATGATCAAACAACAGAAGACGCCAATCCAGCAGTTGGGTTAGAGATGCCTGTTGCGAGAGCAGCAGATACTCCATGCCAAAAATGGACAGGGCCAGTGCCGTACTCATCAGGCTAAACAGTGTGCTATCAATCATAAACGCTATAGCACGCCGCAGAAAGCCCGCATACTCAAACTGGCGGTGGATGAAGTTCATGGCCTGGCAATCAGTACTTGAATGCGCGATGCAGGGCGACGATGCCACCGGTCATGTTGAAAACCTCGACTTCGTCGAATCCAGCTTCTTGCAGCATCATGTTCTTCAGGGTTTCCTGATCGGGGTGCATACGAATAGATTCCGCCAGATACTGGTAGCTTTCGCGGTCATTGGCAATCAGCTCACCCATGCGCGGTAGAATATTGAAGGAATAAAAGTCGTAGATCTTTTCCAGCGGCTCATACAGCGGTTTTGAGAACTCAAGCACGCATAGACGACCACCTGGCTTTAATACGCGACGCATAGAACTCAATGCCTTCGCTTTATCAGTCACATTACGCAGCCCGAAAGCGATGGTGATGCAATCGAAGCTATTATCTTCAAAAGGCAGGATCTCGGCATTGCACTGACTGGTCGAGATGCGATTCACCAGACCCTTATTAAGTACCCGGTCGCGCCCTTCCTGTAGCATCGACGCATTGATGTCCGCCAGTACCACATGCCCACTGTCACCGACCAGTTTCGCCTGTTTGATCGCAAGATCTCCAGTGCCACCGGCCAGATCCAGTACAATATGCCCTTCACGCAGGCCACACAGCTCGATGGTGAATTTCTTCCACAGGTGGTGGACACCCATAGACATCACATCGTTCATCAGATCGTACTTATTCGCCACCGAATGGAAAACTTCGGCAACTTTGGCTTGTTTCTCCTCGGTTTTAACCTGAGAAAAGCCGAAATGGGTAGTGGAATTATCGTTCATGACAGGAGCTCGTTTAAAACTAGACGAACCTTATCAGAAGTTGAGGTTTGGGTCAGCAAGGAAAGCGAGGTCAGAAAGCCATAAAAGTGATATGGTTCAGCCAATTTGAAAAGAAATTCTGTATACACATGAATGATGACCAACTCCTGCGCTATGGACGACAGATACTGCTTCCAGAAATAGACCTACACGGTCAACAGAGGATAAAAGATGCCACGGTGCTGGTCATTGGGCTGGGCGGGCTGGGGTCCGCTATCTCCTTTTATCTGGCGGGAGCTGGCGTTGGACACCTGTTGTTGAATGACTTCGATGCCGTGGATAAATCCAACCTGCAGCGCCAGATCGTACATCAGGAAGCCGGTGTCGGCATGAATAAGGCCCAGTCGGCCAGGCAAACCTTGCAACGTCTGAATTCAGATATTGAGATACAGGCGATTGAAGAAAAACTGGATCGTCAGGCATTGCTCAAACTGGCCGCAGGTTGCGATGTCATCGTCGATGGCAGCGACAACTTCGCCACCCGACATCTGATCAATGAAATCAGCCTGCTCAGTGGTAAGCCTCTGGTATCTGGTGCAGCAATTCGTCTGGAAGGTCAGGTCAGTGTATTCAATACGCAGGCCGATAGCCCCTGCTACGCCTGCCTATATGGAACAGATAACTCCGATGATCATATGACCTGTTCGGAGAATGGCGTGCTCGCACCGCTGGTAGGCATTATCGGTTCGATACAGGCAATGGAAACTCTCAAGCTGATCGTCGGGTTCGGCGAAACACTGGATAAAAGATTACTGGTGCTGGATGCTAAAACGATGAATATACGCACTCTCAAACTGGCGCAGGATCCCTCCTGTATCTGTCATCAATTACGCAAATCAATAACAGCCTGAAAAGGAGAATAAATCAGACATGGCAGAGATAGAGTTTTCAAAAGCTGAAAAAGATACCATCGTTCAGAAAATTCAGGACTACCTGAATGATGAGCTAGACGTTGAAATCGGCCAGTTCGATGCCGAGTTTCTACTGGACTTTTTTTCCAAAGAGGTTGGGGCTTATTATTACAATCAGGGTTTGCAGGATGCGCGTGCTGTTATTAGTGCAAAGCTGATTGATGTTGATGAGGCTATTTATGAGATTGAGAAACCAACACGTTAAACCTGACTCACATAAAAACACATATGCCCACTAATGATACTGCTTGTCCGGTAGCATAAAACAAATCGTATTCAGCAAGGAGAACTAAAGTCAGTTTTATCCATTTGTCTTTTAGGGTTTTCGAAGCTAGAATCCGCACGAATTTATTTTATTTCTAATGAACAAGGACACATATGTATTGGCATAGATTTTCTCGTGCAGTTGCCATTTCCGCTGCTATTCTTCTCCTTTCCGCTTGCGCAACCGAAAGCTCACAAACTATTTCTGTACAACAGGTTGAAGCTGCTGCTGTCCCCTACAACGGGCCGCACACTCCGATATCTATAGGTAAATTCGACAACCGTTCGAATTTTATGCGCGGGCTGTTCAGCAATGGTGTCGATCGTCTGGGCGGTCAAGCCAGGAATATTCTAATCACACACCTGCAACAGACCAACCGCTTCAATGTCCTTGATCGAGACAATCTAACCGAAACCAAATCCGAGGCCAGCCTGAGTGGAAGTGAGCAGACCTTAAAAGGGGCTAATTACGTGATCTCCGGCGGTGTTTCCGAATTCGGTCGCAAGGAAGTTGGAGACAAACAATTGTTTGGGCTCCTGGGGCGTGGCAAGAAGCAAATCGCCTATGCCAAAGTGGCTATTAATATAGTCAAAGTTTCTACTGGCGAGATTGTCTTTTCGACATTGGGGGCGGGCGAGTACAGCCTTTCTAATCGTGAAGTACTGGGTTTTGGCGGTACTGCGAGCTACGATGCAACGCTCAATGGAAAGGTGCTGGATCTGGCCATTCGCGATGCAGTGAACAAACTGACTTCTGCAATCGATAGCAATGTGTGGAGACCTGAGGCATGAAAATTGAGCAGTTGCCTGTAGCAGGGTTGAGGCGACAAATCTCTCTTATTGTGTTGGTTTGTGGTTTTCTGGGGTTGGTGGGATGCGTATCTGCGCCGCCTTCAATTTATGGTTGGGGAAGCTACCAGCATCAGGTATACGAATATCTGAAGTCTGATGGCAGTAGTCCGGAAGAGCAAGTTGCTTCGCTGGAAAAAGATCTGATGGAAATGAGTGCAAAGGGAGAGGCAGCACCGCCAGGATTTCATGCCCATTTGGGGTTGTTGTACGCATCTTTGGGTAAAGTCGATAACTCGATTGAGGAGTTTCAGGTCGAAAAAACGTTATTTCCAGAATCGGCACAATATGTTGATTTCCTCCTGTCGAACAAAAACAAAGGGGGCTAAAACTGTGCAAATACCTGGAATATTGAAACTGATTATTGGGGTGATTGCTCTAGCACTTGTCTCAGCCTGTGCAACGCAACCACCAGTCCAAATGGACTACACGGCGTTCAAGGATAGTCGGCCTGCGTCTATACTGGTGCTACCACCGATTAATAACTCACCCGAGATAGATGCCAGTGCCGCTGTATTGGCACAGGCAACGGCGCCATTGTCTGAATCCGGTTATTATGTTTTACCGGTTGCTCTGGTCGTTGAAACCTTCAGGGAGAACGGATGGACAACTGCTTCCGATGTTCACAATGTTGAATTATCCAAATTACGAGAGGTGTTTGGTGCTGATGCGGTATTGTATTTAACCATCCAGCAATATGGTGCCTCCTACACCATAGTTGACAGTACTGTCGTGGTTAGGATGAATGCACAATTAACCGACTTGAGGACCGGTGCAACCCTTTGGACCGGTTCGGCGGTAGCCAGCGATGCAAATAATAATAGCAATCAGGGAGGGATTGTCGGAATGCTGGTATCTGCCATCATTAAACAGATTGCAAACAGTGTCACCGATACCAGCTTCCCAGTTGCTGGTATTGCCAGTAAACAACTACTTTCGGCAGGGCATTTCAATGGCTTGCTGTATGGACCACGCTCCCCAAAGTTTCAGACTGACTGATCACAATAGATGAATATCATGTCATTCAAATTACTGAATAACGGGTAGATATGGGGTCAGAGATGAATGGCACTTACTTAAGGCTGATACTGCGTCATTGCGAGGAGCTTGCGACGTGGCAATCTCTTTTGGCAGTTGGTTTCAGCACGGTTTAGAGATCGCCGCGCTAACGCTCGCGATGACAATTTTCCGTTAAGTAAGTGCCATTAGGGTCAGAGATAACTGGGGTTCGAAAGGCACTTAGTTGAGCCTTTTCAGATGACCAGATAGTCTTAGCTGATTTCTGGCATGAGGGTCATGCTCTGAGTGCGGCCCAGGCCAGGCCGGGTATTTAACCTGGATTCCACAGTTGACCGCTCGGGTTGGAAGGTAACCCACTGTTTCGTTGGACTTAACAGTCGGTTTATCTTTTTACGCTCCTATGCTTCTTAATATAGATGGCAGAAAACATAAGTGACAAGTTTGAAAATAAAAAAATTCGAAAATGAATGGTGTCTACTTCAAAATCAGTTTGATAGTTATGAAAAGTATTCACTGCTAATTAAGCTGGCAAATGCTGGTCTGTTATGCACTGCGTATTTTGTAAACAGGATGAGTGTTTTTGTCGTATTTCTGTTGCTGATTTTATGGATGCAGGATGCTATCTGGAAAACCTTTCAGTCGCGTATTGAAACTCGCTTGTTGCAGATTGAAAACAGCCTGCTTTATGAATCTGATGAAAATGCATTTCAATTCAATAGCCAATACCAGATAAATCGTCCAGGGGTTGTAGGCCTGATAGCCGAGTATTTGAGGCAGGCACTAAGGCCGACGGTTGCATTTCCACATGTTGTACTTGTATTCATACAGGTTGTTGTACTTATTTTGTAAAAATCAGGCTTCCTTCAAACGTTCCTGGCGCTCCATCTCTTCCTGCATGGCAGCTTTTATTTCCAGCAACACGGAATCTACATCGGCGGTTTTGGTACTTTCTTCAAAACATCCGGTTAACTCGGTTTCAGGATGAAGGTCACCTGCCTCATACAGAGACCAGATTTCCTTTCCATAGTGGGTATCGAGTAATTCTGGAGCATAACGTCCGTAGTATTCAGTGATTTTATTGACGTCACGTTCAAAGAACCGCTTTGCATTATTATTGGCTGTCGAATCGACAACCTGAGGAAGGTCGATGATTACCGGACCATAGTCATCCACCAGTACATTAAACTCTGATAGATCTCCATGCACCATGCCGGCAACCAGCATGCGGGTAATATATCGAATCATAATGGCGTGATCTTCCAGTGCCTGCTCAGTAGACATGGATACATCGTTTAAACGGGGAGCTACCTGCCCCTCATCATCAGTGATCAATTCCATGATCAGTACACCATCAAAGCAGCCATAGGGTTTAGGCACACGTACATCGATAGCTGCGAGTTTATACAGTGCATCTACTTCGGTATTTTGCCAGGCCTGTTCCTGCTCATTGCGGCCAAACTTTGAGCCTTTTTCCATCGCTCTGGCGCGACGGCTATTGCGCACCTTGCGTCCTTCCTGATAAACCACGGCCTGCTTGAAGCTACGGTTATAGGTTTCCTTATAGACTTTGGCGCAGCGTATCTCAGAGCCACAGCGCACAACATAGACATCGGCCTCTTTTCCACTCATTAGACGACGCAGGACTTCGTCAATCAGGCCTTCGTTGATCAGGGGGAGTATTCGCTTTGGGATTTTCATGGCGCCTTATACCTTATTTCTGCCTAAGATGAAATCAAAGTGCAGGGTATTTTTGGTGGTTTATTGAGAATTTAAACTCTTCTGATGATCAGTGCCAGGCCAAAAAGTAGTATGATTTACCGGGAACCGCTGGTACTCCCGGAAAATAGGGCTTATATCTTCCCCGCAAGCTACCTGGAAAACTCATCACGAAGTTGTGAATAACTACCTGGTTTACCCGCTGCAGTTATGGTGGGTATTCAGAGTGAATCCTAAAGAATTAGTAAATCATTTCACATGATCAACACACTCAGGTTTTTTTCCTGAAACGCTCGATGTTTACAAACGTGAGTTTTCCGACTCTCTGGGTTGATATCTGTATGTCACATATTTCTTCTGTATCCGAGTAATTCCTGATTGTCAGTTCGGTTTTAATCTCTGTATGAGCGCAGCCGGTTTCAAATTCAGACCCTGTCGCAGCCTTTGTCTTAACTGTGACTACAGAGAGCTGCCTGATCGACTTTTAAAGTAGTTTTGAATTCATCGTAGAGAGTCTATAAAAGGGAAATATTTTACTGATCATTGAACTTTAAAATGTGATCTCTATCCATAGTAAATATCTAAACTGATAAGAAGGTTGCTATTTAACAAATCTACTTTCAGGAGAGATATCATGTCAGAAAAAGATTGATATACCTGCACCAGCCAATCAGCAGAATTCAACAAACAGGTGTACTCCGTTAATAGTAAAAAACGATGATTTTTTATTACTCGTTTGCAGTAGGTAACTGGAATCCATATGCAGAAATTGAACGTTTGCAGCGCAATATGGACAGGATTTTTAATAATGCTTTTAATGGTGTTGTCAGTGGTCCCTTTTCCAGGAGTATTTTTTTTATAACACTGCAGCTTTGCCACAGATGAATGTAGACGAAGATAATTCACAATATACAATTACTCTTGACCTCCCTGGGGCCGATCAAAATAACATCTCCGTGAATCTGGAAGGTCAACAATTGACAGTTAGTGGTGAGCAGAGCCTGGATCAGCAAAAAAAGGATTCGAATGGTAATGTGATATTCCAGGAGCGCCATTCAGGAAAATTTCAACGCAGTATCTCCCTACCTGAATCTGTCAAGAATAATAGCCTGTTAACGCATGTTGATAATGGTGTGCTTACAATTACTGTGAAAAAGCCTGGTTAATACATGAGTACGTGAGAGGGATCGATAAATCAATCTCTCTCATTATGCATAAGTAGAATAATATACTCATTAATGGCTCACGTAGCCTTTACCAAAAGTCCAAAATATTCATCGCTATTTACATGTTTTTTTTGATTGAGGTTGCATGTATTTAACGGGGCATTATCTTTGATTTTCCGCTTACTTTTGAGGATTTATGAGAATGTTTGAAATCATATTGTTAACGCGATTATAAAGGCCGTCTTACACTGACAGGTTTGCAAAAAATATTTATACCCGTGTGACTCTTGCGCCCAGATTCGCCATACCTGCCTGATACACCGCACTGGTCACTACGCCATCGATTCCGATAGCCGCAAAGTCTTTTACATTGTTGATATTGATACCTCCAGCGCCTAGAATTTTTACCTGCGGATGATGTTCATTCCTGTATTCTATTATCTTTCCAATCTTATCTACGTCGAGTTTATCCAGTTGCAATACATCGGCATCATGCTGCATTAACGCGATTGCATCATCAAAATTTTCGCTTTCAACCACGATCTTTTTTTCTACCACATGTGGTTTCAGTTGCTGGATAAAAGAATAAAACTCGGCATCGTTCTGGTAGATTATGCGATGCGCATTAAAAAATAGAATAGTTTCGCTCAAGCCCAGACGATGTGGCATCGCACCTCCGCACATGGCTGCCTTGATGCAGAATTTTTTTGCGAAAGGAAATGTTTTGCGGGTGGTTAACAGCTCGCAGTTTGGATTTACCTGGCGGATAGCCTGGTTCATTAAAAATGTATAACTCGCAATCTTGCAGCTATATTCAAGCAGTATCTGGGTTAAGCGGTAAGCCTGATGGACCTGATTGTAATCACCCTGATAACTCAGGATGACAGCATCTTGTTTAGCTGACTGGGTGCTGGGTATGGTGGACAATACCTGGCAGTTAAAGTATTCAGCAATTTTTGCAGCTTCTTCACTACAGGCAACCACCACCTCTTCGCGAGTAAAAATATCAATGCGCACCTGTTGATCGATACAGTTCTGTAACAAGGTGGTTAAATCGAAATAGGGAATATCTTCGTTGATGTATTCGAGTAAATCCTGCTGACTCAAGTTAAACATAATTTTTTCTAAATGATTGATCGTTAGCCCGTACCATAGACACGAGATGGAAAGGATGCATTAAGAATTTTTAATCTTCCCGGTATAATCTCAAAAAGACGCGATTGTAAGAATCTTTCAGAGTGTATATGCGCTTTATGACCGTGCAGGCCCCTTAGGTAATGCGCGAGTATTGGAGTGGTAAGCGAGTAGCTTCTTAAATCCGCTGCTGGCGATAAACAGAAGTTGAGAGCTCATGGATTAGCAGGGTCAGATAAACCGGCTTCTCTAAACCCTTTGGCGCGAAGTTGACAGGAGTCACAATGACCGCAGGGCTTACCATTGCTGTCAGGATCGTAACAGCTCAGGGTTAACCCATAATCAACGCCAAGTTCGATACCACGCTGGATAATCTGAGCCTTAGATAGCTCGATCAATGGGGTGTGGATTTTGATTTTAGTGCTACCTTCAACACCGGCTTTGGTTGCCAGATTCGCCATGTTTTCATAGGCATGGATATATTCGGGTCGGCAATCTGGATAGCCACTGTAATCCAGCGCATTCACACCGATAAAGATATCCGACGCTTCAAGTACTTCAGCCCAGGCCAGTGCAAAGGAAAGGAAAATCGTGTTACGTGCGGGCACGTAGGTGATCGGGATTTCATGATCTATAATGGATTCATCACGGTCATGCGGTACGGCAATGTCGGCGGTCAGGGCTGAGCCACCGAATATACGCAGATCGATATCAGCGACAATATGCTCGGCAACCCCAAGATATTCGGCGACGCGGCGGGCTGATTCAAGTTCAATGATGTGGCGTTGTCCGTATCTAAAAGAAAGTGCGTATGGAGTAAATCCCTGGTCACGTGCGATGGCCAGTGCAGTAGCGGAGTCGAGGCCCCCACTTAGCAGAACTACAGATTTCATTTCAGACATAATATTGTAACGGTTTAAAAACATTAAATTGCGTATAAGCGTTTGCAGAGGAATCCTACTGTTGCCCGGTTGCTTATACAGCTACTTTCGCTTAGTTAACTAGTTTTATTAATTAACTACAAGTTAATCTTTTTCTTAATGGTACTAACCCTAATAACACCACCAACAGCAAGTACATCGAGCCACCACCACTATTACTTCCACTTCTTCCACCTGATTCACCCCACCGAGACGAATCCAATGGGTACTGATCGTCATTGTCAGTAATTTCATCCCCATCCGAATCACTTTCCAGTGGGTTTGTACCAAATGTCACTTCCTGGCCGTTATTTAAACCATCGCCATCGCTATCAACGTTTGGAGCCAAGAAGTAAAAATTGTCAATTGAAACTCTATCGACAGCTGAGCTCAAACCTGCGTTTTTACTATATACCAGGCTAATAGTATGCTCCCCCTTTGTTAATTCAAGACTGACCGCCTGGCTCGCTTCACCTGAAATTTCGGTTTGCGTTTGACCATCCAGCATTATAATCAGTCGATCATGATCTTGTTCTGAGTTGACGTTAGCAGTAAAGCTTAATATGCCTTCCTCGAACACGTTCACATAGTTGATTTTAGCAATTTTATTATTAGATACCGGCTCCGCCATCAATTGCTTTTCACCCGCCCCATTCGACTCAATAACCCAGGTTTCTTTTGTATCACTCGTCCAGTTGTTGCTGAGTACACTGCTAAAGTCCTCAGCAAAATAGGCTACCGCTGGATGACTCGATGCATCATTGAGGTCGGTTCCATATTTTGCTTCAGTGCTATTGTCGATTCCATCCTGATCTAAATCGAGAGCACCGTCAGTTGCGTCAACCGGATTAAGTCCCAGATAAACTTCAATGCCGTCTGTAATAAGGTCACCATCGGTATCGGCATTATCTGGTTCAGTAAGACCACTATCCACTTCTTTCAAGTCGGAGATAGCATCACCATCACTATCCGCTAGCATTGGATTCGTATCAATATTAAATTCTTCAAGATTAGAAAGTCCATCCTGATCAGCATCAAGCGCTGCATCAGCAGGATCATTGATGTCAAAACCATAGGCTTTTTCCCAGGCATCATGCACTCCATCACTATCAGAATCAATAAATTGCCCGGTGTAATACACATTATCAACCCAGACTGCATCGTATCCTGAACTTATTGAATAATCCTTTTTATAAGAGAAAATAATATTGTGAGGTCCTGCTTTCAAAGGAATACTAACAGACCGCCAGTCATTTTCTCCAGACAGGAAATATACTAAATGAGAATCAACGTATACTTCAAAATAATCAAAATTATATTCAGTTGACGTTTTTATATCAAAAGTCAGATTACCTTCTTCAGCAACTATGTCCCAGGAAATAGCAGCCAGGCCATTGTCATCTATATCTTCTGAGCCCAAACTAAAGTACCCTTCATAAGCCTGAGTAGTAGTGGGTGAAAAGATAACATCTGCGCTCGAAGACATTTCTGAGCCAGTCAGCGTTTCGTCATCTTCAAATCCGAATTTGATGCTACTAGCTGTAGGAATCTTGAAGCTACCTGCATTGTTTGGATCTGTCTGGTCTTTAAATTCTACTAAATTAGAATTGCCATCTTCGTCTGCATCAAGAGCTGCATCTGAAACATCCAGGGGATTGAAGTTATTTGCGATTTCCCAACCGTCTGACATGCCATCTTCGTCCGAGTCATGGCTGTTTACTCCGGTCCCTAATGTATTGTATTCATCGCCATCTCCCAGGCCATCATCATCGGTATCTCGATCCTTAGGATTAAAGCCATTATTGATTTCTTCCCGATTTGACAGGCCATCTGAATCAAAATCGAAACTCATATCATCAGGATTATTCGGGTCAAAGCCAAGCAAGCGTTCTGTTAAATCAGATATGCCGTCAGCGTCTTCATCAATCCCGTTTCCACCGCACTCTACGCCAACTATTGAGAAAGCTTCATAAACATCAAACCATGGGTAACGCAAATCAAAAGCGGCGTTTATTACGCCACAAGCACCATCTTCAAATGATGAATCAGGCATCCAGTAGGCTTGATTAGCCAATACAAATACATCGAACGCTTTGCGCGGATCCCACCCTTCTTTATTGGATAGCAAATAATACGCTCGATTAAACACGCCGCTACTATAGTGAACATCCATGCCTTCAAAGTAATCCGAAGCGTGGCCAATTGATCTGCCATCCCGGGTGGGATCCTCAAAATAGCGAAGACCGTCACCATTCTTATATATATCAGAGCCCACAAACCAATCTACATCACCTTTCCAGAAATATTCGCCAGCTTCACCTGCGATGTCAGAAAATGCCTCATTTATGCCGCCAGATTGGCCATAGTAATTTAAATTGGAGTTAAACTGTGTGAAACCATGACTCACTTCATGGACTGTTACATTAACATCCACCAGAGGATAGAATTTGCTGTGACCATCGCCAAATATCATGCTCTGGCCATCCCAGTATGCATTTTCATGACCCTGTCCGTAGTGAACTTTCAATGACATTTGAAAAGGTAATGGCGTTGTATCATACCATTGCTCATACATGTTAAAAGTCAAATTTCCAAAATAATAGGCGTCATTAATTGGCGAATACGCACCATTGATTTCCTGGAATGTATTTTCCGGACAAGTAAAAGAATACGGCGTGTTATCTTGCCAATTATCCTCATTATTTAAATTGACGACTTTAACATTTGTGTTTTCAAAAACGCACCTACCATCACCACCATCAGCTACATCCAAAGCCGGAAAATCAGTGCCATATTGGTATTGACCAGTTTTTTCGTTACCACCAGGGCCTGTCGCCTGAACATGCATTAATGTGTCCCAGTTTTTATAGACACGACCATTATTCGCATCAATGATGAACATATGCCTGACAACTCCACCAGCCTTTTTATTTGCCATTATTTCAACATGGTAAGCTAAATGAGCTTCGCCAAATTCTTCATCCTGGAAAACAATTAGATCGGCCTTCTCTTTTATGTATTGACTCAATTCACCAAGTTTCATAGGAGCAATATTTCGTATAATAGAAAGGATTGAGGCGACATCATTTTTCGGATTTATGTTGCTTCCAGTATCGGATTCAATTTTTGAAAGCGCTTGACCACTGATACGAATATCTAGCGAAGTTTTGGAGGAATGCGTAACAACCTGCTGACCCCAGACAGGAATACCTTTAAACATTTGTTGATAACGAACATGATTGTTACCTTTCATATCCTTTGTTAGCGACTTTTGTGAGAATTTGTAATCCGTACCAAGTTTAAGATATTGCGCAAACCCCATACCTCTTTGTGATAAGCCTGTAAACTGAGTTACAAGCTTTGTTGGCCTCGAGGAAAATTCAATATTTTCTGCTGCTTGCAATCCTGCACTTACAGTTAAGGTCAATCCTATTGCAATCCATGCGACTAAATTTTTCACAATATTTCCTTGAAAAAAATCATCAAAATATTACGCCAGGATTCTGATGAAACTTTGTCATCTAAACACCTAAAATATCTATCACCTGGTTGCATTAGAAATTGAATAATTTTTTGTTAAATTTAAATCCAACATCAAAAAAAATACCTTCAGCCTGTTCAATAATTTTTTCAGATGAAAATAACAACAAAAGGAGAGCGAACATAGTGAGCGATGCCTTATAAGCCTATTGTTAGTCGAGCATGAAATCATGAATTTTGGTGCATTTGCATAGTTTCTTTTTCTACCGTTGATCTTCCATATAAACTGATCTTTCAGGTTTGATTATTGCTATAAAAGAAAAATGTAATTTCTAAATAAAATCATCCTGCGAAAAATAATGTTCGCAGTTAAAATTTAGACGATAGGCAGCTGTCTTACAATTAGATAAACAGCGTAGGCAAAAAAACTATTTAAGCTATTTAGCGTAGGATACTCATAGCTATCTCTACCATACCCTAAAGAAAACCATAGCCATTAATCTATGACCTCTACTTCAGCAATACGCTCTATTTACATCTAGCAGTGCCTGATCCTTCATGATTCGTAGCACGACCTGTTCAGTTTTTTGAAAACTACTTTAATGGCTTTTACTACATTGATTTTTTTGCTTTCTTTTCCTGTTAAAAATGATTTGACCTTATCGTTATATCTAATTGAAAAGTTGGTAGCTTCTATAAAAACCCTTACCTTGTATTTATTGCCATTCTTGTAGTTATTTTAATTTTACCCATTGCTAATCCGTACACTTTTAACACAGTGGAAAAAAGTTAAATAGTTGCTAACCTTATTAAATAGACTCACCTATACCTGAAACACTCAGTAGTTTTTTATCCTCAGGTCGTAACTTCAATTGATTGACTCCTTTTTCAATCTCTGCAATTATGGCTTGTATACTTTTTACGATGTGCATATAACTATTTAGTGTCAGAGTAATATTTAGATCATCCGAAAGCATATTATTAACCTCTTCAATTCCGATGATTTTGAGCTTGTTGGAATTCATCTATTGACTGGTATTTCGTATCAAGGGGTCGGACATACTGATTAGATATTTTCTATTCTTCCTTTGATCAACGACTCTGGCTCTTAGATACTTATCAGATAAATCAACTAGACTCGAAAATCATGTGGGATTTCAAGATGTATGGTTCAGTTATGGATGTAGTGAAATCGAAGGATTCAGGAAAATTTTGCGGTAAAAATCAAGGTTGAGCATGTCACATCGGATGACGCTTAAAAATGATTTATTAAATATCATCAATAACTTATGGAAAAGCTTTATGAGACTGAGAAATCGATAATTAAAAGGGCATCAAGCCAGAGCAAAAGAACAGGCTGCTCGATTGAAATACCTTATTGAAGGAGAAGATCCAAAAGAGTGTATCCGTTCAAGAATCATACCTGATATCACCAATCAATGACCGGGCTATGGTGTTAATGGATATCAAATCAGACCGAATGTTAATGAACTCACGTTTGCAAACGAAGTGGCGAATTTGTGAATACCTTAATCAATCAAATAGGTCTGGAATCCTCAGCTTCCAGCTTGAAGCCTTTTTCCCGGAATAGCTTCAGCGCAGCATCGACGACATCGGCATCAAATATCTTGCCACGGTTCAGCTCTATCTCCTGTAATGCATTCTCAATGCTCAGGTGCTGGCCGAGGCGGTAGGGGCGATTGGTGGCCGTCGCTTCAATAACGTCCGCCACCGCGAGTATACGCGACTCCAGCAGTATCTCATCGCCTTGCAGACCATAGGGATAACCCGAGCCATCCAGACGCTCATGATGCTGACATATGGTCTGGGCGATGGGCCAGGGGAAATCGATCCCCTTGAGAATCTCGTAACCCCGCAGCGGGTGTTCTTTGATTAAAGAAAACTCAGCCTCACTGAGGAGTCCTGGCTTGGTAAGAATCTCGGCGGGAACACTGATTTTCCCCACGTCATGTATCACCGATGCCAACTTAATCCCTTCAATCATATGATCTGACAAGCCCAGTTCGTGGGCGATAGCTTCGGCCAGCCGCGCTACGTTGCGCTGATGACCAGCGGTATAGGGATCGCGCAGCTCCACCATAGCAGCTACCGCTGTGACGGACTCAAACAGGCTCATCTTCAGCCGCTGCTCACTCTCCAGCAGCGAATGGGTACGTTCCTCCACCATCTCCTCCAGATGGTTTTGCAATCTAAACAGTTCCATATGGGTGCGCACCCGCGCCAACAGCTCTTCGCGCTGGAAAGGCTTGGTGACAAAGTCCACGCCACCGAGATCAAAGCCAGTCAGTTTGTTATTCATCTCCGAGAGAGCGCTGACAAAGATTACAGGCACATCACGTAACCGTGGCACACTTTTCAGGCGGCGACAGACCTCGAAACCATCCATCCCAGGCATGCTTATGTCGAGTAGAATCAGTTGCGGAGGCTGGCTTGTTGCCGCGCGCAATGCCAGTTCACCATTGATCGCCGAGCGTACATGATAGCCTTCACCTTTCAGAATATCGGTAAGAAGACGTAACGAGGCAGCGGTATCGTCAACGGCGAGTATATATTCGCTGTTGCTGTCGGTCATGATTGAATTGTCTCCTCGCTTTGGTTATATGTGTGCCATGTTACTCACTGCTTATAGACTTCAGCGCTCTCAATATATCAGAATAGTTGGGTTCTGCGGTAAACTGGGTAAAAATTTTCCCCGGCCAGGTAACCTTTTCCGCAATGCTGGCAATTGCGATATTGATGCACTCACAAATTAGAGATTCCAAAATTGCATGTAATTCATTGCGCAGTTGTGCGGGGGCTGCTGTCATCTGTTGCAGCGAGAGCTGTTCGTTTACAGTCTCATGGAGTGATGTGTCTGTGCGATGAGTGCATCTAATTCCCTGTCGTCTGATCAGACTGTTGCTCCTTGAACACAGAAGCGGTATCGCTCACGATCTTAACCTCTTCTCCGGTTGGTAGCTGATGGATATACCTGGTGGTCTCTACACCGCTACGAGCTGAATTGCACGTTTGCGGCGGCCGTTGCCTATAAGGACATAGGTAAGAGGCGAGAGCAAGACGCGGCAGCTTTGTATCTCTCTGGAATAGCCTGTTATTCCACGTCGTCACGCCTTGATCTACACCAGCTCAAACGCACAATTCAGATCGTCCAACTGCGGATTCCAGGTTCAAGGGAACAGACTCTGACCCTTTGAAAAAAAACCGCCAAAACTGATCCATCAGTAATGACGGTTGAATTGCCAGGTCAGGCAGTTCTTATTAGACCTAGTTGATCACTTTACTCACTTCTTCCGAATATGCACTTTCAATATTCGCTGTATTATAGGAAGTTATT
>JBNKUM010000067.1:0-87659 GCA_050298595.1 Gammaproteobacteria bacterium
CTTGCTCAGCTCATCGCTGCTACGTCCCTGAGACAATGCTTCAACGACCGTTTCAGCGGCCAGCATGCCGCTCTTCATCGCCGTGTGGGTGCCTTTTATTTTTGGCACATTCAGAAAGCCTGCACTACAGCCTATCAACGCGCCGCCAGGGAAAACCAGACCGGGTAGCGATTGTATGCCGCCTTCATTCAGTGATCTGGCACCATAGGCTATGCGCTTCCCACCTTCCAGCATCTGACTAATTTTCGGATGGGTTTTCAGGCGTTGGAACTCTTCGTAGGGTGACATATAAGGATTCTTATAATCCAGCCCCACCACCATTCCTATGGCCAATTGATTATCTTCCAGATGATAGATAAAGCTGCCACCATAGGTGCCCATATCCAGCGGCCAGCCTGCGGTATGTAGCGCAAGCCCCGCCTGATGTTTGGCAGGATCGATAGACCATAGCTCCTTGATGCCCAGACCATAGGTCTGGCTTTCACAGCTGGCATTGAGCTTGAAAGATTCAATCAGCTGCTGTGATAGTGACCCACGGCAGCCCTCAGAAAACAGGGTGTATTTAGCGTGCAGCTCCATGCCGGGTTCGTGGCTACTCTTGGGCTCGCCATTCTTATCCAGCCCCATATCACCAGTCGCAATGCCCTTCACAGAGCCGTCTTCATTAAACAGAACTTCTGCAGCGGCAAAACCAGGATAAATCTCAACACCCAGCGCTTCGGCCTGCTCACCTAACCAGCGACACACATTGCCCAGACTGACGATGTAATTACCCTCGTTATGCATCTGCGGGGGCAAGCTCCATGACGGAAACGAAAGCGCCTTAGATTCCGACAGAAACAGGAAGCGATCATCCTCTACCGGAGTATTCAGCGGAGCGCCCAGCTCCTTCCAGTTGGGTAGTAGTTCATTCAATGAGCGTGGCTCTATAATCGCTCCAGAGAGAATATGAGCGCCTATTTCCGAACCTTTTTCTACCAGGCAAACACTGATATCCAGATTTTGTTCGGCAGCAAGCTGCATGATTTTGATCGATGCGCTTAACCCCGAAGGGCCGCCGCCGACGATCACAACATCGTAGTCCATGGATTCTCTTTGCATGATGGTCTCCCGTTAGAGAAAAATTTAAACCGCTTCAGTCAGTTCTGGTAAAACCTCAAATAAATCAGCCACAAGACCATAGTCTGCTACCTGAAAAATTGGCGCCTCTTCATCCTTGTTAATCGCAACAATCACCTTACTCTCTTTCATACCAGCCAGATGCTGGATGGCACCACTGATACCAACAGCGATATAGAGATCGGGAGCAACAATCTTGCCGGTCTGTCCTACCTGGTAATCGTTGGGTACATAACCCGCATCAACCGCAGCACGCGACGCGCCCACTGCGGCACCTAATTTATCTGCCAGTGCTTCGATCAATTTAAAATTATCGCCACTGCCCAAACCTCGTCCACCCGAGATAACGGTTTTAGCGGCTACCAACTCAGGGCGCTCTGAAACACTCAACTGCTGTGAAACAAAACTGGCACCTTCGAAGATATCGGCCGCTGCCAGGTTTTCAATACTGGCAGAGCCACCACTACTTGCTACTGCATCAAAAGCAGTACCACGCACGGTAATCAATTTAATCGCGTCAATAGATTGCACGGTTGCCATGGCATTACCCGCATAGATAGGTCGCACAAAGGTATCTTCAGAGTGCACACTCACGATATCACTGATCTGCGCCACACCCAGTTTGGCCGCGACTCGAGGCAGGAAGTTTTTACCATTGGTGGTGGCTGGCGTCAATATATGACTGTAGCCACTAGCAATGCTTAATATCAGCGCGGCCATATTCTCTGGCATGACATATTGATAAGCGGCATGCTCTGATAGTAATACCTTGCTAATGCCGGGGATTGCAGCCGCAGCTTCGGCAACGGCACTACAGTCTTGCCCCGCCACCAGGATATGCAGATCATCACTCAACTTGCTGGCGGCTGTTATCGTATTAAAGGTTGCGGATTTAATTTCTGAATTATCGTGCTCAGCTATGATTAATATGCTCATGCAATCACCTTTGCTTCGTTACGTAGTTTTTCGACCAGCTCGCTGACTGACCCCACCTTGACACCCGCCTTACGAGTTGCTGGTTCTTCAACCTTCAAGGTTTTTAGATGCGGTGTAATATCAACACCGGTATCTGCCACAGGTACTATGTCTAACGGCTTTTTCTTGGCTTTCATGATGTTAGGCAATTTTGCGTAACGTGGCTCGTTGAGTCGTAAATCGGTGGTCACTACTGCCGGTAGATTTAGCGCAACAGTTTCCAGCCCTCCATCAATCTCGCGCGTTACATGGACTTTGCCATCAACAAGTTCAACCTTTGATGCAAAAGTACCCTGAGCAATATCCATCAATGCAGCCAGCATCTGCCCGGTCTGGTTATTGTCATCATCAATCGCCTGTTTACCCAGAATGATTAACCCGGGGTTTTCCTTATCGGCGATATTCTTCAATATATTGGCGACTGCCAGCGGCTGCAGCTCTGCACCCTCTTCGGTCTCCACCAGAATGGCACGATCGGCACCTAATGCCAGCGCACCACGCAAGGTTTCCTGACTGGCTTTTGGGCCGATGGAAACCACCACGATTTCATCCGCATTACCGGCTTCCTTGATACGCACGGCTTCTTCTACGGCTATCTCACAGAAGGGGTTGATTGACATTTTGACATTGCTCAGCTCAACGCCGCTATTATCGGAGGCGACACGGATTCGTACGTTGTAATCAACGACTCTTTTGAGCGCGACGAGTATTTTCATTGTATGGCTCCAGAAAATAGTAATAAAAGAATGGAATCAACTCAGCTTTTGGAGTGCTGTAGTTGTTAATTTCCTCCAGAATGGCGATAGAATGTTGTATAAAAAGTATCAGTCCAATGGCAAAAGTCGTCAACATTGATGACAAAAAGTTTCCATACAGACCATTCGTGACGATATTTGTTATCTTCCAGGCAATTAAAGGTGCTCACATTAGTTTTTAACCAACTGTATTTAAAGGATTAATTCGAAAAGGCGAGATTCGACATAAATTATGGAGCAAATTGTCATTGGATCATCATCGAAAAACCATCAATCTTCAGACTGATGCGATAACACCATCATGTTGTCATTTAAATCCACCTGATAAGAGCTTGAACGACATGTCTGAATATAAAGTCCCTCATCGAGATATGAGCTTTGTACTGAATGAAGTACTCGATTTACCGGCCCACTATAGTGAGCTACCCGATTGTGAGGAAGTCACACCAGATCTGGTAGAAGCTATTCTTGAAGAATGCGGAAAATTTTCCGAACGCGTACTTTCACCCTTAAACCAGATTGGCGACCAGCAGGGTTGCAAATTCAATGATGGCGAAGTTACCACGCCTGACGGTTTTAAAGAAGCATACCAGCAATATTGTGAGGCTGGCTGGCCTTCACTCCCACATAGCCCCGAATGGGGTGGCCAGGGTCTTCCTGAATCACTAGGTATCTTAGTCAGTGAAATGACGGGGACCGCTAACTGGTCCTGGAGCATGTATACTCATTTGAGTCATGGCGCCATGAACACTCTGGAGCAGCATGGCACGCAGCAACAGAAGGAAACCTACCTGCCTCCTCTGGTAAGCGGTGAATGGACCGGCACCATGTGCCTGACTGAACCACACTGCGGCACCGATCTGGGTATGTTGCGTACCAAAGCCGAACCTCAGGAAGATGGTAGCTACACTATCAATGGCAGCAAAATCTTTATCTCGGCCGGACAGCATGACATGTCCTCCAACATCGTGCATATAGTGCTGGCGCGTCTACCCGGCGCACCCGAAGGTACCAAAGGTATCTCGTTATTTGTAGTGCCCAGACAGTTACCCGACGAACAAGGTAATGCAGGTGCAGCAAACGGCGTTAGCTGCGGCTCTATTGAACATAAGATGGGGATACATGGCAATGCAACCTGCACCATTAACTTCGATGACGCAAAGGGCTTTTTAATTGGCCCACCGAATAAAGGCCTCAACTGCATGTTTACCTTTATGAATGGTGCACGTATAGGCACAGCTGTGCAGGGTCTGGGGCATGCTGAAATGAGTTTCCAGAACTCTTTGACCTATGCACGCGAACGCCTGCAAATGCGCGCACTGACAGGCCCCAAAGCACCCGACAAAGCGGCCGACCCCATCATTGTGCATCCTGAAGTCCGCAAGATGCTGCTGATCCAGAAATCAATCGCCGAAGGTGGTAGAGCCATGCTGTACTTCCTTGCCATGCAGGCAGATAAAGCGCTGCGCCTGAAAGATGAAAAGGAGCGTACCGAAGCAGATACCTTATTATCCTTCATGACCCCTATTGCAAAAGCTTTTCTGACCGAAATGGGCTTTGAAGCAGCTAATCATGGACTGCAGGTTTTTGGTGGTCATGGCTATATCGCTGAACACGGCATGGAACAAAATGTACGCGATTGCCGTATCTCCATGCTATACGAAGGTACCACTCAGATACAGGCGCTAGATTTACTGGGACGTAAAGTTCTGATGACCAAGGGCGATTCATTAAAGATGTTCACCAAAATCATCCACCTGTTCTGTAAAGAGCATGCCAAAGACAAGGCGATGAAAGAATTCATCAAACCGCTTGAAGAGCTGAACAAGGAATGGGGCTCCATCACCATGAAGATTGGTATGAAAGCGATGATGAACAAGGATGAAGTTGGTGCCGCCTCGGTGGATTACCTGATGTACTCTGGCTATGCAGTACTGGCCTATTTCTGGGCGAGAATGGCCAAAACTGCGCAGTTAAAACTTGCCGAAGGTAGTTCTGAGACAGGCTTTTATCAGGCAAAAATCACCACTGCTCGTTTTTATTATCAGCGTATGTTGCCGCGCACCCGCAGTCTGGTGGAAACCATGCAGTCAGGCGCAGATAACCTGATGTCGCTGGATGAAGAGAACTTTTCATTTTAAAGCACAAAACACCCGCTTTAATGATGACACTAAACCCAAAAGGAGAACCCTATGAGTGATGTAACAACGCTATTAGACACCATGCAACAGCGATTCAGCCCAGACGCAGCAGCCGGAATGGACGCTATTTTTCAATACGATATTACCGATGAAGGTAGCTGGCATATCTCGGTTAAGCAAAATCAATGCGAGATTGCACCCGCCGATACCAGCGAAGCCACAGTCACGTTAAGCATGAGCAAAGACACTCTGGCTGAGGTTATCAGTGGTGAAACCGATGGCATGCAGGCATTTATGATGGGCGATATCACCGCCACTGGCGACGTGATGCTGGCTACACGCCTAAGTGATCTTTTTCCGCTGACTTAAGGCAGTCAGTTACTAACACATTTTATAAATAACTACTCTGATAAAGGAGACATATGCCATGTTAATGCAAGGTCAATTTATCCAGGTTAAGGCTATTGAAGAGGGTATTTTTGAGGTCAAGTTTGATCGCGAAAACGAATCCATCAATAAGTTTGACAAGGCCACTCTGGATGAATTAAAACAGGCGGTGAGCAGCCTCGAACAGGTCGATGGACTGCAGGCTGTGGTATTTACCAGCGCCAAAGATTCATTTATTGTCGGTGCCGACGTCACCGAATTTACCCAGCTTTTTTCTCATTCAGAAGAAGAAGTTTCTCAACACCTCCTACAAATCAATCAAATCTTCAACGCGATTGAAGATCTGCCCTGCCCCACGGTATGCGCCATCAATGGTATTGCTCTGGGCGGTGGTTTTGAGCTCTGCCTGTCAACCGATTACCGGGTGATGGCAGATAGCGCAAAGGTTGGCCTGCCCGAAGTCAAGCTGGGTATCAACCCGGGCTGGGGCGGCACCTTTCGCTTACCACGCCTTATCGGTATCGACAACGCCAACGAATGGATCTGCGGCGGCACTGAAAACCGAGCTGATGCAGCACTTAAAGTGGGTGCAGTTGATGCGGTAGTAGCGGTTGAGCAGGTGGTAGAAAGCGCTCTGGATCTGGTTAAGAAATGTATTGCTGGCGAAATTGATTACCAGGCACGACGCACCGAAAAAACCAGCCCGGTTAAGCTGAATACCGTCGAGCTAATGATGGCGTTTGAATCAGCCAAGGGCGTGATTGGTGCGCAGGCTGGACCTCATTATCCTGCGCCTATGCAGGCATTGAAAACAATGGAAAAGGCCGTCAAGCTGGAGCGTGATGCTGCGATTGCGGTAGAAGCCAAAGCATTCGGCAAGCTCGCCGTGAATGATGTAACCGCCGCTCTGGTGGGTATCTTCATGAAAGACCAGTATGTCAAACGCGTATCCAAAAAATACACTGCCGATGTAGCCCCAGTAGCTCAGGCAGCCGTACTGGGTGCCGGTATCATGGGTGGCGGTGTGGCTTACCAGTCCGCCTCCAAAGGCACCCCCATCCTGATGAAGGACATTAATCAGCCTGCGTTACAGCTAGGTCTATCAGAAGCCATCAAATTGCTCTCTGGACAGCTTAAGCGTAAGCGCATTGATACTGAGAAGATGGCTAAGGTATTGACTCAGATCACACCCACCCTGAGCTATGGCGACTTCAATCGCGTCGATCTAACGGTGGAAGCCGTGGTAGAAAATCTCAACATCAAAAAGAGTGTGCTGGCTGAAGTCGAACAGGCCATGCCTGAAGGTTCTATCCTTACCTCTAACACCTCGACTATTTCGATCACGGAACTGGCGAAAGGATTACAAAGACCTGCAGATTTCTGCGGCATGCATTTCTTCAACCCGGTACATCGTATGCCATTGGTCGAGGTTATTCGTGGTGAACAATCCAGCGAGGCAGCTATAGGCAGAACCGTTGCCTATGCCAAGGCCATGGGCAAAACCCCTATCGTTGTTAACGACTGCCCCGGGTTCCTGGTTAACCGCGTACTATTCCCTTATTTCGGCGGCTTCTCTGCACTGGTAAGCGATGGCGCAGACTTCCGCAACATCGACCGCGTAATGGAAGGATTCGGCTGGCCCATGGGCCCTGCTTATCTGCTCGACGTGGTCGGTATCGACACTGCCTATCATGCTGATGCAGTGATGGCTGAAGGGTTCCCCGAACGCATGAGCCACGAAGGTGAAAACGCGATTGACCGTATGTTCAAGCTGGAGCGTTTCGGTCAGAAGAACAGCAAGGGCTTCTATCGTTACGAACCGGATCGTCGCGGCAAACCTGCCAAGCTTCATGATGATGAAGTGGATGGTATTCTGCAGGATATCGTTACTGAGACACGCGAATTCAGCGATGAAGAGATTATCGAGCGTATGATGATTCCATTATGTATCGAAGTCGCTCGCTGCCTGGAAGAGAAGATTGTCGCCAGCCCAGCAGAGGCCGATATGGCTCTGATTTACGGCATAGGCTTCCCTCCATTCCGTGGTGGTGCCTTCCATTACCTGGATCATCTCGGTCTGGATACCTTCTGCCAGATAGCTGCAAAGTATGAGCACCTAGGCGCACTCTATCATCCTACCGACACTATGAAATCTATGGCCGCCAACGGCGAAAAATATGCCCAGTTAGCAGGGAGTTCAAAATGAGTCTATCAATCAATGATATTGTTATCGTAGATGGTGTACGCACCGCCATGGGTAAATCCAAAGGTGGTAGCTTCCGTAATGTACGTGCCGAAGCGCTTTCTGCTGCAGTGATCAAGGCGCTGTTAAAACGCAACCCACAGGTTCAGCCAGAAGCCATTGAAGATGTCATCTGGGGCTGTGTAAACCAGACCCTGGAACAGGGCTTCAACATAGCCAGAAATGCCGCATTACTCGCGGGTCTGCCGCATAGCGTTTCGGGTCAAACCATCCACCGCCTGTGTGGTTCTTCGATGTCCGCCTTACACATCGCTGCGCAATCTATCGTCGCTGGTTATGGCGATATTTTTGTGGTCGGTGGTGTTGAGCATATGGGTCATATCTCCATCATGCATGGGGTTGATGTGAACCCGGAAATGTCCAAACACGCTGCCAAGGCTGCCATGATGATGGGCGTAACCGCCGAGCTGTTAGCCAAGATGAATGGTATCGACCGCAGCATGCAGGACTCGATGGGGGAACGCTCACATCGCCTGGCACATGAAGCCGCTCTTAAGGGATACTGGGACAGTGAAATCATCCCTGTTGAAGGGCATGACGAAAATGGCTTCAAAAGCGTACTCTCTGCCGATGAAGTTATCCGGCCTGACACCACAGTAGAAGGGCTATCTCAACTCAAGCCTGTGTTCATCCCCAAGGTTGGCACAGTAACCGCGGGTACCTCTTCTGCATTCTCTGATGGTGCTTCCGGCATGCTGATTATGTCAGAACAAAAGGCCAAAGAGCTGGGACTAACGCCACGCGCGCGCATTAAAAGCATGGCAGTTGCTGGTTGTGATCCTTCTATCATGGGCTATGGTCCGGTTCCTGCTTCACAGAAGGCGCTCAAGCGTGCCGGCCTGGATATCAAGGATATCGATTATGTCGAGCTCAATGAAGCCTTTGCTGCTCAGGGCCTTGCGGTATTGAAAAACCTCAAGCTACTGGATGTAATGGATGACAAGGTCAACCTCAATGGTGGCGCTATTGCACTGGGTCATCCACTGGGATGTTCAGGCACAAGGATTACCACCACGTTGATGAATATCATGGAACGTAAAGAAGGCGAACTCGGACTCGCGACCATGTGTATTGGTATGGGTATGGGGATTTCTACCATTATTGAACGTATGAGTTAAGCAATATCCACTGGTGACTATGGCCCGAAAGCCATGGTCACCATTTACAACTTATATCACCAAAACTGCACTATCCTCCCACGGACTGGTTGCTATCAGCTTGACCGGGCATTCAAGCTAGATATTTGGAAACATAGTCTCTATACTTTCCAGATTAACAAATCGGGCTAAAAAGCTATGGACTTCAACGCTTTATCTAAACGACTTATCACAATTGGTTTGCTTATCTTTTTAAATGCCTGCGCAGAAGATGGGGCCGAAAAAGATTCAAGGGTTGTTATTTCAGATTCTGATGTAATTTCTGATCTTACTGACTTACAGTATCAACTGCCCATAGTCGTTCAGGTAGCTGACTCAGATGGATCTCCTCAGGCAAATGCAGAGGTGAAAATAACCTTAACGACCCTGGGCTACTACAAAGGCTACTATACTTATCAGGATATCAAGCTGCCACTTGACGGCACCCCTGAGCAATGGGCAGAATTTACATCATCCGTCCTGTGTCCTGCTGAAGACATTAACAATAATTTAATGATGGATGCGGGAGAAGATCTCAATGGAAACGGCCTGTTGGAACCAGAAACACCCACCATTACCACACACCCTTCCGAGATACCAACCCTGATAGCCGGCACATCTACCCTGATCACTGACAGCAATGGCTTTGGGTATTTCACTATCACTTACCCTAAATCTGAAGCCCATTGGGTTAGATACAGGCTGACAGCAACTACTCAAGGTGGTTTATCTGAAAATAGAGATGTTTTCGAACGTAATTTACCAGTCTCTGTAGCCGATTTGGAAAAACCGCAGAATGAACCGCCAGCCTTTATGAAAAGTCCTTATGGTATCACCGCCAACTGCGCCAGCACTAACTAAAACAACCCAAAAGAAACCGAACTCGACATAATTTAACAGCCATTTAATCTAATTAAATAGCTATTAACTGGTAGATTCAGTCATTTCATCCAGCAGCTTTTTGGGATGAATCAGGGCATCCAGCTGGTTATCGTAAATCTTGCCCAATAACTGAGCCACATGTTAAATCTTTATTTTTTATCTGACTTGAACCTAGAATCCGCAGTTGGACGAATTGTAGTGCGTTTGTGGTGGTAACGCAGAGATACGCCGCCTCAAACGTGCAATTCAGCTCGTAGCGGGACTCACCTGTTGGGTTTTCAGCATGGATGCTGTTATTTCGCGAATGCATGGAAGCATAGGAGCGTGAAAATACAAACTGACTATGATCGTTTACGAAACAGTGGGTTACTCTCCAATGCGAGCGGTTAACTGCGGAATCCAGGTTAAAGGGAGTTGCTATCACCTAAGAGATTATGACCCTTTGATGCTATTGATCAACTACTAAAAGATTATCCACGAAGCACACGAATATAAACCTCTATTAATCTTCTTGCTCTTCATGGTTAATAATACTTTCTAACCATGAGAAAAGTATTCAATATAGGTTGTCCATGTTTGCATTAAATCCCTGAAATTTATACTCCACTGTGTGAGTCATTACTCGGCAGCAGGCTAGCAATAATCTTATCAACATCGTCGTAATCCTTTCCTTCATCCTCTACCGGGCAATTGTAGGTTACGAAGAGCATCAGCTGTCCACAGCAGAGATACCATTCACACCAATATTCTTCTTTAGTTGAATAGTCAAACCAGAATCCATGAAAATCATCCAGATCCAGCTCCTGTGGACTCGCGCCAGCTTGAAGATCTTCTTCTGCAATATGCATGAGATCATTCGGGGTTAATTCTTTATCGTGAATCACCGAACTGATGTGAACTTCGCCATGAGCGTTTTCGCCAAACAATACATCAATGCCTTCCTCATTGTCGTACTCCGAGTCCCAGGTGTCAGGTATGCTGACGGTAAAGTAGTTGCCTTGATGGATTTTCATAATGTGAATCTAATGATTGGGAGGAATGATCTGCATATTGTACAGCAGCTTGTTCACTCGGGCGAAATATCACAGCCGGTATGAGCGACTATTCCTGTATCATCTAAGGCTTTTAGTCTACCTTGATTTGTGTGATTCTCGCTCCCGAAAATAGCCCTGTGCCAGATTCTATTACTCCGCCTGCAAGAATTTTACTTGCACCTATGGAAAGTGTGATCGATTTTAATATGCGCCACTTGTTGACGAAGATTGGGAGCTTTGATCGATGTGTGACTGAATTTATCCGGGTCACAAACACCGTATTGCCTGCTCGGGTATTCCAGCGTTATTGTCCCGAGCTGCATCAGGATAGTCGTACCAGCAATGGCACACCCGTATTTGTACAACTGATGGGTGGCGATCCATTGATGATGGCAGCAAATGCCAAACGAGCCTCAGAACTGGGTAGTGCCGGTATTGATCTTAATTTTGGCTGCCCGGCAAAAACTGTCAACCGAAAAGACGGTGGCTCTATTTTGTTACAGACACCCGCACGAGTGAAGGCTATCGTACAGGCTGTGCGGGATATTGTTCCTGAGACCGTGCCGGTTAGCGCAAAAATCAGGTTGGGTTTTGATGACAGTCGTTTACTCACACAGCTCTGCACTGGAATAGAGCAGGCTGGTGCCGATGAACTCTGTATCCATGCCCGTACAAAGCAGGATGGTTACAAACCGCCTGCATACTGGTCTCAAATAAAACCTGTCCGTGAGTTGCTTTCCATACCTGTAGTGGTCAACGGTGAAATATGGAATCCACATGATGCCGATAAGGCAATCTATGAAAGCCAATGTAGCGACCTGATGCTCGGCCGTGGCGCTATTGCCTGTCCCGATCTGTCGATGCAAATCCGCGCTCGCTTATCAGGAGTCGAATATACGCCATTACAATGGCCAGAGATTGTGGAGTTATTGCAGCAATCATTCGATAGTACCGTACATGTACGACAGAAACATACCGGTAATCGTCTTAAACAATGGCTGGTTTATCTTAAACGACAATACCCCCAGGCTGGAGAGCTTTTGCAATCCATTAAGCCACTCAAGGAAATTCATGCGATTAATGTTGCAATCGAAAGGCATCGTTCACGGTGAATTCACTTAACTCAGTGCCAAACATAAGGTCTGCCACCTAAGGACATACTACTTTCACCATTATTTTAAATACTGTTTTATAAAAGTACTTATCCCCTCAAGATCAAACCCTTTGGCCAGTTTGTTAAGCTTTCGGGCAAAAGAAATGTAAACCTCATTCTCTGCTTGCAGACGAGAGGCCAGCTCCTGTATTTCAAAGACTTGTCCTATATCGGCTAACTGATACAACTCACGCAGCTGGTCGCTGGGCGGTGCAACCAGTGCTGCCTCGTGGTCGCTTTCTTCCTCAGCGTATACCAGGGTCAATCCCAGTTGCTTTTCCAGGATGTGGTAGATCTCATCGAAGCGGTAGGGCTTGCTGACGTAGTCATCCATGCCTGATGCACGTAAGGTTTCCTCCTCCTCTTTTAGGGCGGATGCGGTAACGGCGACGACCTTCACCTGGTCCCCACCCGGCAATTCGCGAATGCGACGGGTGGCCTCGTCCCCATCCATGACTGGCATGCGTCTATCCATCAAGATCAGGTCTGGCCTCCATTGCTGGAATATCTGTATACACTCTTCGCCGTTCTGCGCCACCTTTACGTCCAGGCCGAGGTCAGTCATCACCCTGGCGAGCAGGATTTGACTGTCCCGCTGATCCTCGGCGATCAGGATGCGGCGGGTGGCCTGCCCCGGCGCGAGGCCTGCCACTGCTCCGTGAGTTTCAGCACTGAGGCGGATCATCTCCGCTTCATCGGGCTCATTCAGCGGCAGATCGACGCGAAACAGCGAGCCCTGGCCCGGTTTGCTTTCAACGGAGACACTTCCACCCATCAGTTGCACGAACTGGCGCACGATGGCAAGTCCCAGGCCGGTCCCCTCCTGCGAAGAAGTGCCTGCGGACAGCTGTTCGAAAGGCTTGAACAGACGCCGTTGATCCTTTTTGCTAATCCCTGGGCCATTATCCTCGACCTCGATCAGTAGATGGTGATGGGCATTGTGTTTGCTGCGCAGGCGCATGGTTACGCTGCCCTGTTTGGTGAACTTCACCGCATTGCTCACCAGGTTGACCAGGATTTGCCGTAGCCGCGCCTCGTCGCCCTTGATGTAGCGAGGAAACGCTGACGACTGATCCAGCTCTAGTTGCAGCCCCTTCTGTTGCGCCTTCAGTCTCATCATGTCACTTACCTCACGCACCAGTTCATGCAGGTCAAAGGTGGAGATCTCCAGTTGCTGTTTACCCGCCTCAATCTTGGAGATCTCCAGTACATCGTTGATCAGCTTGAGCAGGTGATCGCCACTTTTGTTGATGATTTCCAGGTTTTCCCGCTGGCTGGAATTCAGAGACTGGTCCTTACGCATCAGTTGCGAGAAGCCGAGGATGGCGTTGAGTGGGGTGCGCAACTCATGGCTCATGTTGGCGAGGAAGGTGCTCTTCGCTTTGTTGGCCGCCTCTGCCGCATCACGCGCCAGGCGCAGCTCATCAGTACGTTGCTGCACCAGCTCTTCCAGCTCATCCTTGTGCCGACGTAACGTCTCCTCTGCCTGTTTTTGATAGGTGATGTCGTGTGCAATCCCCAGCACGCTGACCACCTTGTCCTCCTCATCGTGCTCTGGCGCATACAGGACTTCAAAAGTGCGCGGACCGTCGACCGTTTGCCATTGCATCTGAAGCTTCTGTGTTTGTGCGGTCGCAAACACCTGAAGGATGGATTGCTCAAGTTCGTAATTTATTGCGTCATCACCCGGCTTACCAATTTGTGTCGGGCTTTTGCCGATGAAGGTCTTGCGCGGGATGCCAAACGTTTTTTCTACAGACGGATTGACGAACAGGTGACGGCAGTCAGGGGCGAAACGGGTGATACAGTCAGGCAGGTTCTCGATCAGTGTGCGATAGTCTCGCTCTCGCGCTACCAGTGTCTGTTCTGCAAGTTTGCGCTCGCTAATATCCCGTACCAGGGCAAGATTATAACTCTGTTCGGCATATTCAATGAAATTGGCGCTAATTTCGACCGGTATGATACGCCCATCCTTTGCTCTATGCCGTCCCTCGAAGGTGATTGATCTCTTTTCCTGCAGATCCCGCCAATGCTCCGGCCAGCGAACGGCCGGCCAGTCAGGGTCGATATCCTCCACGCCAGAAGCAAGCAATTCATCGTGAGAATAGCCCAGAATGCGACAGGCCTCCTCGTTCACGAAGTGGAATCTGGCCCTTTCGTCGATCAGGAATGCCGCTTCATGCACACTATTCAGGGCAAAGCTCAGCAGAGTGACCTGATGTTCGGTCTGCTTACGCTCTGTGATATCTTCCGAAATCCCCAGTAGATAGACAGGTAGTCCCTCTTTGTTACGCAGGGCAAGTTTTCTGGTATGCAGAATGCGGGTGCCGTTTACCGTTTCGACAGGCTCTTCCGGGATGTCCACTACACCCGTCTGAGTCAGCACATCACGGTCCTTGCTAATGAAGAAATCGGCCTGTTCCTTCGGAAAGAAGTCGTAATCATGCCGTCCCAGCAACTCTTCGCGACTAAGTCCCAACAGTTCCTGACCTGTACGGTTGAAGCGGATGAAGCTGAGATCTGATGCACGTTTCAGAAAGACCATTACCGGGAGATTGTCGACGATGTCGTCGAGCAGGTTTCGGCTCTCCGTGAGGGACCTGTTTAGTAGCAGCATGCCGATGCCAAAGAACAGCAGTAGCGTAAACACCACCGCGACGGCAACAACCTTGTCTCGGTAAAGTTCGTAAAAGTTTACCGGACGGTTAATAACGACCGAACCTTCAGGCAGAGACTTATCTTGCAGGTCGAAGCGCTGCAACTGCTCGTAATCGAAGAGGTAACGGTTCGCACTCTCCCATTCGATCGGGATTGAGTCTGCTTCTTCACCATTGAGGATACGTATAACCTGCTGGGCTGCCACTTCGCCGTGGGCCTCGCCAGAGGTCAGCTTTCCACCGACAATACCATCGCCAAACATGTAATCCCAGACCGAAAAGACTGGCTGCCTGCTGGCGTCACTGATGGCACGTACGGCAGTACTGCTGTCGATGGTCTCGCCATCATCGTTGGTGGGCCGGTTCAAGATGAAAACAACTGTATCTGACCCAGCGAGCCTGACTCTCTCCTCAATGTGCGAGAGTACTGGATCATCGAAAAGTTCAAGTTCAGAGGGCCTGCTCCGTTGTTCATTGTCCTTTTGCAGACTCGCGAAGTTTCCACGGAAAGTCGGCGACTGCTCACCGAGTACAAGTACACGCCGCCCGGGCAGCAACTTATCAATGATCTCCAGCGTTTCCTTGAACGCAGCCTCTTCGGCAACACCCGTCAGGTTTTTGTATCGGTCCCGAATGTTGGGACTGAGGCCATTAATTCCACAGAAAACCACAGGTACGTCGGGCGCCAGCAGTGGACGCACGTCCAGCACAAAATCCAGAGCATTGTTGTCCGTTACCGCAATGACCTCAGGGGGATTCCTCTTGAATTTGCTCTCAAGGGTCTGCAGGAGATCCTGACGCATGAGATCCTTTTGCTCGCGGTAGCGTAAGGAATCGAGATACTCGATGTGCAGGTCAACCGGTATACCGTTATTGGCAAGGGCGTTGATGAACCCCTGATGCTGAGAATCGGTCCAGGGCATGCCGCTGTGATAGGAATGGATTAATAGCACACTGTGACTCTGAGCGACAGCCGTTGCCGACAGCCCCAGCAGAGCAATGAACAAGACAAGTAGTCGAATCATCTGATGGTTCTCCGTCTAGACCGATACACCTTTACCAAAGGTGAAAAGTTCTTTGATTTAGGTTCCTAATAATTTTTCGCCTGTCAAAAGATTAACCACGAAGTACACAGAGCGCACGAAGAAAAACCTCTATTAATCTTCGTGACCTCGGCAACTGCTCGGCTCAGGCTTCCTGCGTTGTTCTAATTACGGGCATCCTGCCCTAATTCGTGGTTAATTAGATTTTCGAGTCATTGCATTCACAACGACAGCCTTGAACGAATTAATCGAAGACTCCTTGGTAGTAAAATATATCACTCCGTCATCTAACAATTTAAAATTCAAGAGTTCAGACGCGTGGGTCAATGCGCCAATAGCTACAAAACCACCGGGAATTCCCCATGATGGTAAAAGGCATCTAGCTGATTGCTGCAGGATTCCAGATCAAAGTTGTTATCCGCCAGCCATTCATCATTGTAGTAGGTATGCTGGTAGCGCTCGCCACTATCGCACAACAGTGATACCACGCTGCCACTTTGACCCTTTTTATGCATCTCTGCCATAACCTGGAACGATGCGTAAACATTTGTCCCTGTCGATCCTCCACAACGTCGGTTGAGTAATTTCTGCAGGTAGTGGATGGTGGCTATAGAGGCTTCATCTGGAACCTTTATCATGTTGTCGATAACGCCAGAGATGAATGATGGCTCTACCCTTGGACGACCGATGCCTTCTATACGCGAGCCGCTGTTGATGGCGATGGAAGTATCGCCGGTTTTGAAGTAATCGTAAAAAACCGAGTTTTCAGGGTCGGCTACACAGAGCTGGGTATTATGTTTTTTGTAGCGCACATAGCGGCCTAAAGTGGCCGAGGTGCCTCCGGTGCCAGCACTCATGACCAGCCAGCTGGGTTCGGGAAAGCGTTCGCAGGACATCTGCGCGAATATCGAATCAGCAATATTGTTGTTACCGCGCCAGTCGGTGACACGCTCGGCATTAGTGAATTGATCGACATAGTGTCCGTTTAAATCCTCTGCCAGTCGTCTGGCTTCGGTATAGATATCGCCATTGTCTACCAGATGGCATTCGCCCTGATAGAAACAGATCTGGCCGATTTTTTCCTGCGAGGTGCCGCGTGGCATTACCGCGATAAAACGCAGGCCTAACAGCTTGGCAAAATAGGCTTCGGAAACCGCCGTACTACCGGATGAGGATTCAATAATTGCAGTATCTTCATTGATGTTACCGTTACACAGCCCATACAGGAACAGGGATCTGGCGAGTCGATGTTTCAGACTGCCGGTAGGGTGAGTGGATTCGTCTTTCAGATAAAAATCTATCTCCGGCAGGGCGGGTAGATCGACCCGGATCAGATGGGTATCGGATGAGCGTTGAAAATCGGCTTCTATGGTAGCTATAGCCTGGTTGACCCATTCTCGCATTTTTGTCCTCGGTTTGTATACTGACTAATTTTTAATTGCAATGATCTTTTATTGCAACTCAGTATAGTATGCCCGCTAACGAAACTAAACAAGAACGCTATATGTTTAACCGCAATCAATTAATCATTGTTTATTGCACCATCATTGCATTTGCGATTTTGTACGAGCATCAACCCCTGCTGCCGCTGCTCGCCAAACAATGGGGCCGCTCCTTGAGTGACGCTGCACTGCTGACTACGGTAACTATGATTCCACTGGCCCTGGCCCCTTTGATTTACGGTTACTTTCTGGAACGTATTTCATCGCGCCACATGTTGATAGGCGGCTTTTCTCTATTACTGATCACTCAGGCAATTCTATCAACTGCGCCCGGTTATTCATGGTTTCTGGTATTACGTGCGCTTGAAGGTCTGCTTTTGCCCGCTATCTTTACTTCACTGATGACCTATACCTCGGCCAGTGGAGGCTCTCATCATTCGCGCCGCAATATCAGCTTTTATATCGCAGCCACTATCATAGGCGGCTATTGTGGTCGTACTCTGACCGGTCTGGTGACCGATCTGTATAACTGGCAAACCTCGTTCTGGATGTGGTCAACCCTGGCTCTGGTCGCTGTCCTCAGTCTACTCAAGCTGGATACCGATCCTCGCGGTCAACTGGTTAAGATATCCCTGCCCGAAATACGAAAACTGATCCGTAAGCCGGTGAACCGAGAAGGTCTGATCGGTGCATTCCTGCTATTTTTTGTCTCAGCCGCGATGATGAACTTCCTGCCCTTTCGCATCTTTGAACTCAAGCCCGATATAACTACAGGTACCATGTCGCTGGTATATACCGGTTATCTGATAGGTGCTGTTATTTCTGTATTTTCTACCCGTATCATTCCCTTATTCGGTAGTGAAAAGCGTACGCTGCTCACTGCAGCGGTTATATACGCCACAGGAGCCTTGCTGTTTATGGCTGAACAGATTGCAGTACTTTATCTCGCCATGTTTGTGATGATGGCTGGGATGTTTAGTATCCACAGCGTGCTTTCAGGCTATCTCAATCATCTGGAATCTTCGCGCAAGGGTATGATTAATGGTTTGTATGTATCCTGTTACTATAGCGGTGGTGTTCTCGGGTCTTTTGTTCCAGGCCTGCTATACCAATCGGCAGGATGGGTCGCTTTTTGCCTGCTATTGATTAGCCTGATTGGCCTGCTGGGTGTTATGATCTTGCTGATGCCGAGTTCTGGCAATCACGCAAGTGATAAACTGGTGAGCAGATGATCTGCCTCATTTTCAAGCAACTACATGCGCCTAAACTGGCGTTTTTCTCTGGGAACTGAGCTATGGATTACGATTTAGCTATCATCGGAGCTGGCCCGGCCGGT
Source organism: Gammaproteobacteria bacterium (assembly GCA_050298595.1). Lineage (GTDB taxonomy): Bacteria > Pseudomonadota > Gammaproteobacteria > JACNJF01. Next base: position 18,324 of record JBNKUM010000067.1, read on the forward strand.
CTGAGTTTTGCCCTTTCGCTACGCGACAGCGGGCTTAAAATCGTCGTTATTGAAAAATTGTCTCGCAAGGAACTGGCCGATCCACCGATAGATGGCCGTGATATCGCGCTCACCCATTTATCGCGCCGCCTGATGCAACAGCACGGTAGCTGGCAAAGAGTCGATGAGCATCAGATTTCACCGATTATCCGCGCCGAGGTTTTCGATGGCGATTCACCCTATACCCTGGGCTTTGATACCCCCTCTGACGATACCGATGCACTCGGCTTTATCATCTCTAACCACCTGATCCGCAAAGCCATCTATGAAGAATTCAGTACGCTGGACAATGCAACCCTGCTGGATGAGTGCATGGTCAAACAGGTATCCACTGATGACAACTGCGGCAGTCTGGTGCTGGATAATGGACAAACTCTGCAGGTTAACCTGATTGTCGCTGCGGACACCCGTTTCTCTGATACGCGTCGCCAGATGGGCATCTCTGCCGGTTCATACGATTTTGGTCGTAGCGCGGTACTGTGCTGGATGGATCATGAACTCAGCCACAACAACACTGCATTTGAATGTTTTCATTATGGGCAGACCCTGGCGATCCTGCCACTGAGCGGCAACCGCAGCTCGGCAGTCATTACTATGCCCTCCAACGAGGTCAACCAGATGCTGGGTATGAGCGAAGAGGATTTTAGTCTGGAGATAGAAAACCGTCTGGGTGGAAAACTCGGCAAGATGACTCAGGTTGGCGAACGCTTTACCTATCCTCTGGTTGGTGTGCATGCAAACCGTTTTGCCGCCAGACGTTACGCACTCATCGGCGATGCTGCAGTCGGTATGCATCCGGTGACCGCGCATGGTTTTAATCTGGGGCTAAGTGGCCAGGACATACTCAAGGATGAAATCATCCACGCCATCCAGCATGGACATGCATACTGGGATATCAGTGTGCTTAGACGCTACCAGCAACAACATATGCTATCCACCAGACCTCTATATCATGGCACCAATAGCGTGGTGACCCTGTTTACCAACGATAGCTTCCCTGCCACCCTGATTCGTAAGGCGGTACTACGCTTGAGTAATAACCTGCCACCAATCAAGTGGGCAATAACTCAGAAACTGATGACCAAGAATCATGTAAAACTGACATTGCCGGGGTTATTGGGACGCAGTTGATCGGGCAGATGCAAATATAACTACCTGTCACCAACCATTGTCGCGAACGCAAGTGAATCGGTCTAACACAGCCAAGTTAAAATCCACTGGCTTCGATAACCACCAACAGACTGCCGCGCCTGTCAATTCGTAGTAAAAACAGGAATTCCAGATAGTGTTCGTGAATCACCCTTTGAATGAGTTATCATTGATTCATGATCACCAAGATACTTTTCACCATTACTATCATCGTTGCAGTTATATTTTATCTGCGCATGAGGAACACTTCAGAAGACTCTACTCCTGCCAGCGGCAGAGTTCACAGTAGCAAACCCACTGCACCCAGCGAAAATGAGAAAATGTTCCGTCAGGGTGCCTGGCTGTTCCTGATTTTTATGGGCATTAGTGCGCTGGTGGTGGTCGTATTTGGCCTGAATGATCAATATACCACTGCCAATGTGCATGTGGTGAATACCCAGACCGGCCAAACAAAGACCTATCAGGCTGAGATGAAGGATATTAAATCCAACCAGTTCACGACGCTTGAAGGCCGTACCATCTACATCGCAGATATCGAAAGAATGGAAGTTGAACGCGATTAACTTTTGATTGTCGAATTCACTTTATATCCACTACTTTGCATGGATGTTTATGACTACAAAATTTTTCAGGTTTTCGCCCTTTCTGTTTTTCATCTTACTGGTTAATGTTCATATCTTTCAGTCGGCTAATGCCCAGCAGATTGACTTCAAACAGATTCGACAATTTGCCTCTTTGGCAAAAGCAGCCTATGAACCCGAAGATATAATCAAACAGGCGGGGTATTTAGAAGGTTATACCCTAAAGCAGTATCGCAATATTCCTGAGGTTGAAGTCACCTACCTGATCGCTATTGATAAGCTTACAAAGCAGCCCGTTATCGCGGTACGTGGCACTTCAAATGTCGAAAACGCCCTGGTCGATATCGCCGTTAAACTGCGTGACGATGAACATGCTGGCATCAAGTTGCACGAGGGTTTCTCACTATCTGCCAGTAAAATCTATCAGGATATTCAACCCCTGCTTGATAAATCTGGCAAAGTCCATTTAACCGGGCATAGTCTGGGTGGGGCTGTTGCCGTGATTCTGGCTATGTATCTTGATCATGATGGCTTTAATGTGGGTAAAGTTATTACCTTTGGTCAACCCAAGGTCACCAATATTGCGGGTAGTCGACAATATACCGATATCAATTTAATCCGCGTGGTAACGCCCAGAGATCTAGTGCCACTGGTACCGCCAATGGATCCATTGGATATTCAAAATCTGGATGTCTACTGGCATGGTGGAACAGAAGTATTGCTCAACACCGATAACAGCTATTCAATTCTGCAAGGTACGGCCAGTATGTTACGTGCGACCAAATTCACCCAACAGATGCTGGATGAGCAAAATCTGGTGAATCATAAGATGGATTTATATTTAAAGCTGATTGATTCGATGATAAAACAGTCTAAGCAGGTTCCCTTTGAGAATGACTTCAATCTGTTTAATTTGTTTGGTCAGTAAACCGCTTTAAACCAGGTGACTTGATAACTAATATCTACGACTGCGCTGCCTGCTCTTCTCTCAGTTTATCCCGAATCCCCATCAGCAACTTGCCAAAGGCGTTATTGCCGCGCATATCGCGGCCGCTGCCCCAGAAGTAGTCGTACTGGCTTACATCAACAATTTCTACCTCGCCTGAATCCAGTAACATTTGCGCAACTTCCGGATGAGTGCGGCATTTGATATACATACCGCGTGTCATATAGGTCACCTTGACCATATCCCAGTCCTTGCGCCTTTGGTGTTTTTTGCTTTTGCCCAATTTGGCTGCTTCTTTGGGATGGCTCGTCTGACGGATCTGCGCACTGTATTCGGCATCTCCGAATTTCATCGCCTGATAGTAATGCTCAACCGAAGGCCACTCAAAACCATCAAGTTCGAATGCGTGTTTAGAGTAGGAAGCCAGCAGGTGATTGGGATCATTACGCGTGAGGGTCAGGAGTTTTTTCTCTTTTTGGTCAAAAAACATTATGCTTTTCCAAATTAGCCATGTGTGGGTAAAATACCATAAAGATTCCTGATCCAGATTGTTATTCAATTATTGGAGCAAGAATGTCTGAGGCTTTAAACTCCATATTTGAATTTTAACGAATACCTGTTCTCAGTTATTGTCACTAAACAGGCGTTTATGTCAGTCACCGCTTCAAACAATAAGCTCAAGTTTTAACGTCACAGGTTTGACCGGCGATCTTATCTAAATAACTTCTAATATCTCTTAAAAATTTCTCAAATTTATTTCCAGGCATCTGCTTCAACTGCTCATCCATTACAAAAACAAGGCTTTTTCGGTAAGCATTTTTCGCCAGTCTTACCCTTTTCTGAAACGCAAAAAATTCATTTTGATCCGGTATTAGTATATGGCTTTTCTGACTATCCTGCTGTAGACGAATCTTGTGAGTAAGAACAAGATCATAAATCGAAGATTTAACCGACAGGTTCATTATTTTGACAGGATTACCCGCAACAAAAGGATTTACTTCACCACTATTGTTAGTAATTTTAATAAATCCATCATCCGTTTCACTTTGTAATTCAACGTATCGAATAGTCTTCCACTTTCCTAAAACAACTAATAGCAACCAGGCAAGAAATGATGGCTTGAGCGGCTTTATTTCAATTGCAGTTGCACTAATTTGACTATCACTGGATACAAAAAAACGCAGGAATACTCGTTTACCTAAATACGGCTTGAATCCTTTTGGCTCAAAATCACCCAACTTTAAGAAACCCATCTTTTTAATTTCTTTTTCCACTTTATCACAGAATTTTCGCGCAGCCTTATCAAGCTTAGTCGGAGTGAAATCGGCATTCGGGTCACGCACATTCTTTGGAATATTCTGAGCGATACTATTCGCAATTTTCTGGTCTGGATTATCCTGCATATCTATATTAATTAATGCGCTGTCTTTTGCTTGAGTTAATTGATTTTCCTTAACATCTGGTAAATTATTTGCTATAGCACTGTCCTTTAAAACTTCACTCTTTGCTTTAATGTTAAGCAACTCTCCGCGTAGTGGATTTTCAATCTCCTCAGCGTCATTAAGGCTAACATTCAGACAGTCGTCTCTTTCCTGCTGGATGCTTATTCTAAACTCTTCTGCCTCACTACTAAGAGCGCTTAAAGCGCTGTCGTATGTGAAAATGGCTAGTTCGAAATCTTTCAGTTGTTTATATAAGCGGGCAATCTTCAGTGGTATTCTGAAATCCTCTTCGTCGCAATCCATCGCATCATTTAAATCATTTATTGCTTTTTTCAGAGGCCCGACTGCGTAAACTATGCCACAACAATCTTTTAGCTGCTCTTCTGCATCATCAGGGTGAAGGGAAAGACGTTGGTAAATCGATGCGCGTTCAATGAGTAGATCTTTTTTATTGTCTGGATGCTTTTTGATGGTAGCGTCAACCAGTGATCGCATCTCATCGACTCGGTCTAAATCAGCAAGCAAATGAGATTTCTGGGCCAGCAGGGGTAAATTGTTCGGATTATAAAACAGTCCTTTATTAAGCGCTTTAAGCGCAGTTTCCAGATTTTTGTCTGCCTGATAGATGCGGGATAAACGAATCCATAAACCATAATTTTGTGGGAAAAGCCTGATGCCTTTGCTCAGCATGGCTCGGGCTTTTCCACGTTCGCCCAAATTTTCGAAGCCAGTAACTACTTCCAGGATGATGTCTAAATTGCTGGCATCTAATTTATACAAATTCTTGAGTATGTTTAATGCTGCTCTTGGTTTGCCCTCTTTATTCAGCGACCTCGCTTTTTTTAATTCCGCAATACTACCCATTTAAATATCCTGATACAAAAATCTATGGATTTATATCAAAGCCTTATTTGATAACATTGCTTGTCCTGAAGATAGCCCATGCTCTAACTTCAAAAATCATTACTAACTTCTATAATGTCACTCTCCTGAATCAAATCACTATAGCGGTCAGTCTCTATTATCTCTATTGCCAGTCCGGCAAAATGTGCAACCTGCTTCTTGTCATTGATGGTATAAGCAACCCATTGCCATTCGCCCGGCCAGAGGGCTGATTTTTCATTCGGGCAGATTTCTTCATCAACAAATAAAAATTCTGGTTCCAACTCCTGTGCCATGATGCGATTCTCATCACTCCACTCGGGCAACACCCAGCCAACACGTAGATCCTTATCTTTCTGTTTTGCGTAGGCCAGGGCATCATATTCATAAGAAATTAGCACAGCCTGTGAGTGAATTTTATTGAGCTGTTTTAGAACGAGCTCGACTGCCTTTAATCCAAAGTTATTCAGGCTGGCTTCTTTCAATTCAATAAAACAGATGGCATCCGGCCACTGTGACATGAGTTCAATAAACTGCTCTAGCGTTGCAATTCGGCAATCCTGATATTTATTGCCAAAACGCTCAGCATGCCCTGCGGGGAGATCTTTAATCACACTATACGCATGATCAGCAACTATGATTTGCTTCCCGGTCACTTTTAGCAGATGAGCGTCATGACTTAGAACCGGGATCGCATCGGCGGTGATCTGTACATCAGTTTCAACATATTTAGCACCAGACTTGAGTGCATGGCTGAAGCCCTGCAGGCTATTTTCAGGGAAAGTTGAGGGTTGGCCTCTATGTGCCACTAAAGAAACTCGACCCATCATGGGGCATACTCCTCTTTTATAGTTTCAGGTTGTTTTTTTAGAGAGTATTCAGTATAGCGACAAATCACATGATCTAGTTCAAGAATGCAGATATTTGTGAATTTTTTTAGAGTGCGTTTAGGTTAAGGGCGAAGCGGGAAGCCAGAGCCAAGCAAAAATCTGTCACTGCGCTCGTGATATACAGTACATCCTGTACATAACAATGGTTAATTCATATAGGCTCTGGCTTCTTCGCCGGGATTGGGTAATCCAGCCATTTTCCACAGATTCAGACAGCTACCAAACTGCTGCTTAAGCTCACGTTTATCGAGACCAGCCGACTTACATACGCTACGCATGGGCGGTAATGCACCTAGTCTCATGTATTTATCTCGAATAATGTCGATCAAATGCCAGTGCTGTTGAACCAGTTCGATGCCAGCTTCTTCCGCTCTACGTACAGTAAAGGATTCGGTCCAGTCGACTGGATTAATCAGATAACCGTCTTCGTCCAGTATTTGCTTATTCTGCAAATTTTCTATGTTGTTTTCAGTTTGTATATGAAGCATTTTGGTGCCTCCAATATGGGGTGAGGAGATTATAGTCAGGCTGCATATATTAAATAAAATAATAAATAATGATTCAATATCATAGTTATTGATACACTCCGCTTATGGAAATCCGTCAACTACAGACTCTGATCACCCTGATCAATAATGACTTCAATGTTTCGGTCACTGCTGAAAAGCTATTTCTGGTTCAATCAGCAGTATCTCAACAGTTAAAACGTCTGGAGCTGGAGCTGGGTAGCGGTTTATTTATACGCAAGGGTAAGCGTATGACCGGCCTCACCCCATTTGGCGAACAGGTCGAACAACTGGCGTATGAAGCAATTCAGGTATTTAAAAATATTGAACGCCTGGCAGAGGATCAACTGCAACACAGCCAGGGCATACTACGTATTGGCTGTACGCATACTCAGGCGCGCTATATATTGCCAGCCGTAATCAATCTGTTCAATCGCAGCTACCCGGATGTTGAGCTACAGATGCATCAGGGCAATCCGCAACAGCTGGTTGAATGGGCCGTCCACGATGTAGTGGATTTTTCTATCTGCACGGAAGAACTTGCTCAATCAGATAAGCTTGAGAGCATCCCCTGTTATCGTTGGAATCGTTGTCTTATCACTCTGCCTGATCATCCGATTCAGCAACTGCAAAAGCCCACACTGGCTGACCTGTGCAAATATCCCATTGTTACCTATGTCGTGGGGTTTACCGGGCGTAAAAGTTTTAATCAAACCTTCGAAAAAGAAAAGCTTAAACCCAACACCGTACTCAGTGCTGCGGATACCGATATCATCAAGACCTATGTGCTGGATGGATTAGGCATTGGGGTCATCGCCAGTATGGCTTACAATGAAAACATTGACAAACAGCTTTGCTTTAAAGATTTAAGCCATCTTTTCCCCTGGGAAACCACCCGCATCGCCTACCTGAAAAATAAGTATATTCGACGTTATCAGCAAACCTTTATCGATTTGTTTCTGGAAACCATCCGCAAAGATCAAAGCTCCCGGTTCGAAGCCTTATAGGTTAATCAGTATCGCGCACCTTCGAACGCAGATTTTTGATCTGTCCTTTATGAGTTTTTGAATCCATACGTTTTCGTTTTGCCGCTCTGGAGGGTTTAGTTGCAATTCGCTTCTTCTGACTGATGTTGACACTCTTTATCAATTCAGCCAATCGAGCGAATGCATCATCACGATTTTTTTCCTGAGTCCGATATCGTTGCGCCTTAATCACTATGACGCCTTCTTTACTGATACGTTTATCCTTCAGATTAAGCAGGCGCTGTTTATAAAAGTCAGGCAGGGACGAACTTTCAATATCAAAGCGGCAATGTATCGCACTGGAAACCTTATTGACGTTCTGGCCACCTGGACCCTGTGCGCGGATGGCTTCGAGCTCTATCTCGGTTTCGGGCAGTGAAACGTTAGAAGAAATCTTTAACGCAATCATATTGTTCGCATGGGAGGTTAGATATTAATACCTGTATAGCCTTTTGTAGGTTGGTCATTCTCCACGCTGTTGATCAATACGTCGTCTGAACGAAGCCATAATGCTTTTATATAACTGATGCCCCAACACCTTGTCTTCTACTTCGGAATCTATACTGGGGTTATCATTCACTTCGATCACAAATACACCCGCATCGGTTTCTTTTAGATCTACTCCATATAGACCATCACCAATCAGGTTAGCTGCTTTGACTGCGGTCTTAACTACCTTTTTGGGTGCAGCTTCTATGGTCATAGTTTCAAAGTCACCGCTATAGTTTTCACCTGCCGCATGATCGTAGATTTGCCAATGTCCGGAAGACATCATGTATTTACACACAAACAGAGGTTTACGATCGAGTACTCCTACGCGCCAGTCATAATCTGTGTACATGTATTCCTGCGCGAGGATAAGGTCAGAATCGCGAAACAGCTTTTGACAGGTAGATTTCAGCTCTTTTAAGTTTTCAGCCTTGTAAACACCACGAGAAAAGGAGCCGTCGGGTATCTTTAGAATAATAGGGAAACTAATATCCTTACTGAGTTGCTTTTCCTGACCCTTGCTCAGGATTAATGTCTTTGGTGTCGGCACCTTATTGGCACGTAATAATTCTTCCAGAAACACCTTGTTAGTACAGCGCAATATCGAATCAGGATCATCCATCACCACCAGTCCTTCATTCTGCGCCCGGCGCGCAAAACGAAAGGTATGGTGATCTATGGAAGTCGTTTCACGAATAAACAGGGCATCATATTCAGCAATGCGACCGTAATCTTTTTTAGTGATCAATTCTGCGGACATGCCTGACTCGTTTGCCGCCTTAATAAAGCACCCGAGTGCCTCTGCATCTGATGGCGGTAATTTCTCCGCTGGATTGTGCAAGATTGCCAGTTCATATTTATATTGGCGCTGAGCTTTTGGTTTACGCCAGGGTTTACTCAGATAAGCCTGTAACGCTGAGACAAAAGTAATCTTTTCCTGATCATCAAGAGACTTGAGTGAAACTGGCCGAACATCTTCTATCCTCCAACCTTTTTTATACCTGAAATCTACTCGCAGTAAAGGCGTACTAAAGATCTCAAAAATCTGTTGCCCCAGTTCCTGTAACTCAGGAATAGAGGAACGACCAAACATCACTTTGATTTTCAGGCGTGTTATTTCCGAAGATAGTCCTTTTTTACTGATGGCTTTTTCCACCTGGTTTTCAAGATTTCGTGTCATCAGGCTATAGATAGAGCGTCGACTCAAATCCTGAATAGTGCGCACCGACGGTATTACCTTATGGTTCCTGGCTTCGGCTAGCAGTGAACAGTAATAGCCCAGACTGGCATAGCGATGACTGCGACACAGATTGACGATGCGCAAGCGCTGCTCGGGGGGATAGCTTTTGCCTGTCAGGTATTCATTTACGGTAATCACTTTCAGATCCGGAAATTGCTTAGGCCAGTGTGACAGCTTTTCGACGATGACTATGTGCTCTGACATTCTTTTTCTCAGCCCGGGTAATTATTTTTTGTGGTTATTCGAAATCAATACGACAGCCTGCAGGCCAGAACGACCGAAACGTGCCATGCGTGAGAACTCCCTGCGCGGGATAGCGATATTGATTGAGTCAGTTGGTGTTTCTCCTTCCTCACGATCAACAAAAGGGTCATTCACGTATACCAGATGCTGGTCAAATCCACAAACGACTACCCAGTGAGGATTCTTTTCACCATAAATACGGTAAGAACTGATCAGTACAATCGGAATCGCACCTGAGTTAAGCCTGGCTTCCATCTCCGGTTGTTCCAGGTTCTGGTAATGCACCGGGATCTGGTAATCTTTGATCTCCCCCAGCATCTCTTCATGTACCAGACGCATGACTTCTTTCTTTTCTGGGCTACGTACTGTTTCCACAAATGGCACGCCCTGATCATTAACATGAATAACTGCATTGAATCCACGCTTATGAGCCGCTAGCGCCAGACCAAAGGGGCCGCAGCCGCCATGGCCGGATGTCATAAATATCGTAGTCGCTTCACGCCATAGACGGATTTCCAGTGTTCTATCCAGTGTCAATTCAGGTTGCAGACTTTTCATTGCCATCATCAAAGCAGAAGCACCGCAGGTAAATTCCAGTGTCTGCTCGTAAAAAGGCATATTGGCTAATTGTGGAGGCTGATCTGGTTGCAGGCTTTTCTCGAAGCGTAGTGCGGGCATATGATCTTCATAATAATCTGCCAGTACGCCAAAGCGATGGTAGCCCAGTCCTTCAAACAGTCGCAATGACGCAGCATTGTCTTCTCGTATTTCAAGGCGAATATAAAAACGTCCCTGATCACGTGCCGCGGTTTCGGCAGCATTGACCAGCCGCCTGCCTATTCCCATGCCACGAGCGCGTTCCTCGATGGCAATAGAATACAGACGTGCAACCGAGGTTGCCCGGTTATATAGCACCATGACATATCCAGCCAGCCCTTCATTATCTTCAGATAACAGTATATCCGCATGAGAGCGGGTCAGCAGATAACGCCATTGTCGACGTGAAATCAGGTCTGTCTCGAAACAACGTTTTTCTATACCCGTGAGCTGGTCAATATCAGAAAGTTTGGCAGGGCGGATCAACAAAGTATCGCAATTGGGATATTTAGAAATCTTATCTTAGCAACTTTGAATAAAAAGGAAATGGATATTTTTTAAAGTTGGAATAGCTACTATGACTGTTATTTTTGGCATTAAATTGAATTCCTGACCAATATGAAAATCCGATAAAACTACTTTTTTGTGATCGTGCTCGTTAAAATACAGCCTTAACCACCAGATGAACCACAACAGTGATCAGTTTTTTTATCTGTTACATGATGCCGTATCGTAAGCAACCACACACTTTACTTGCAAAAGAACATCGGGGTTCCTGATGAGTTTCTGCCGCTTTTACGATAATGCAGACTGCCGTTCCTGTTCGTTGCTTGAGCTCTCCTACCCAATGCAATTGCAACAGAAAGAACAACAACTGCATCAGATTCTCGATCACTTCAAACCAGCCCACTGGCTTGCGCCGATAACCGGATCTCAAACAGGTTTCCGCAACAAAGCAAAAATGGTCGCTACAGCGTCACCCCAGGGTATCGTACTCGGATTGTCTGGTGGCATTAGTCTGATCGAATGTCCACTGTATGAAAGCAACATGCAAAGGGTATTGCAGCAGGTGCAGCGCTGGTTGAATACTATAGGGGTCAAAGCATATGACGTAAAACGTAAAAGCGGTGAATTAAAGTATGTATTATTCACCCGCAGCACATACGATAACTCGATGATGCTGCGTTTTGTATTACGCTCGACGTCCAGTATTGATGTTCTGCGCAAATCTCTCAACTTACTACTCAATAGCGCAACTGAATTAAAAGTAGTCAGTGTCAATCTACAACCTGTACACATGGCGATACTCGAGGGTGATGAAGAGATTTTTCTCACAGAGCAAACTGTGCTGGAGGAATCCCTGAATGGAATCCCGCTGTTCATCCGGCCCAAAAGCTTTTTCCAGACCAATCCTGAAGTAGCGGCAAAGCTATACCAGAGCGCAGCTGAATGGGTCGACTCTACCGGCGCTAAAACTATTATGGATCTGTTTTGCGGTGTCGGCGGATTTGCCCTGCATGTCGCGAATAATGATCGTAACGTCATTGGCATTGAAATCGAAGAGGAAGCCATCATCTGTGCGTCCAAATCTGCCAGGCGACTCGGCATCAATACTCTGAGCTTTAAAGCACTGGATGCAACGAGTTACAGCACAGAAACATCTACTCCGCCTGAGGTACTCATTGTCAATCCTCCGCGCAGAGGATTAGGCCAACAGCTATGCAACTGGATAGAAAGCAGTTCGCCTCAGCATATTATTTATTCAAGCTGTAATGCCGCCAGTCTCGGCCAGGATCTGACTGCAATGGAATCTTACAGTGTTGCCAAAGTACAGATGTTTGATATGTTCCCTCACTCGCGGCATTTCGAGACACTGGTTTATCTGGTAAAAAAAACAGGTAAATGATATTTAGTCTTTCAATGCTTTTAATATGGTCGTGTAGTCAAAGTTCCTGGCGAGCTGAGTCAGTTTGCTCTGTAATTCCTGGTCGTGCATCGAAACCTGCTGGATGACCGCCTCAATGCGCTTGGACTCCAGGCTTTCTAGCACTTCAACGAACTCATTGCGCAGTGCTTCAGGCAGGCTATTCAACATCTGCGGCGTTAACGATATATCCGGTTCTATTACGTCTGATTCCACAGCGCTCTCATAAAGATATTTCACGCCTAGCTGTCTTGAAAGGCAATCATAAATCTCGCCCGGTCGGTAGGGCTTGCGCACATAGTCATCCATGCCACTAGCAAGCATTTCGTCCCGCTCTTCGTCAAACGCCGATGCAGTCACTGCAGCAATCTTAACCTCCTTGCCACCCGCTAATTCACGGATGCGCCGTGTCGCCTGTATGCCATCCATCACAGGCATGCGTCTATCCATCCAGATGAAATGTGGATGCCAGCTCTCAAACAGTTGTACCCCCTGCTCACCGTTCTCGGCTATCCTGACCTTAAAACCAACAGATTCCATAAACCTGCTCAGTAGCAACTGATTATCACGCTGGTCTTCCACGATCAAAATACGATACTCGCCCTGGTCAGGGGCCAGCGCCATCACTTCGTCCTTGACGATCACCTGCTCTGCCATAGTAATATCTGCCTCCTGTGCTTCAATCAGGGGTAGGTCGAGCCTGAACAACGAGCCTTTACCTGGAGCACTTTCCAGCCAGATATTCCCGCCCATCATCTTTACAAATTGACGCGTAATCGTTAATCCCAGCCCGGTGCCTTTATTGGTACCCTGTTCGCCAAGTTGCACAAAAGGCTCGAAAACCTTTTGCTGGTCTTCAACCGCTATGCCAATGCCAGTGTCCTCTACATCGATCAGCAGATGAGAGATCTTATTATCCTTTGTGTCCAGGCGTAGCGTGACCCCCCCCTGCTCAGTATTTTTGATGGCGTTGCTTACCAGATTGATCAGAATCTGCCGTAGACGGGCCTGATCACCGACAATGAAACGTGGGAATAGAGAACTCTGGTCGATCCTTAATTGCAGGCCTTTGTTGAAAGCACGTTGCTGCATCATGTCAATAATATCGCGCACCAGAGTACCCAGATCGAAGGCTGCATTTTCCAGATTCACCTGTCCCGCTTCGATCTTGGCCATATCTAGCACATCGTTAATCAGCGCCAGCAGATGTTTACCGCTACGACTAATAATTTCGATGTTCTCACGCAGGGATTCGTGTAGTAATGGATTATTGGTCATGAGTTCGGAGAACCCGAGGATGGCGTTCAGAGGTGTGCGAAGTTCATGACTCATATTGGCCAGGAAGGCACTCTTGGCACGGCTGGCTGATTCAGCGTGTTCCTTGGCAGATAGCAACTGCCGATTTGAATCGGCTAACTCGTGAGTACGTTCATTCACCTTTGCCTCCAGGCCCCCAATTAATGCATGCAATTGACCTGCAATATTATTAAAGACGGATGTCAGCTCACTGATTTCATCTTCCGATTGGGGTGCTATTGGATGCTGTAGATAACGTCTCAGAGCAATACGCTGGCTATACTCTCTATCTACTTCTTCTTCCACCATCTCAGGTTTCTCCAGACCCATCGCAGATACTGCCCTGGTAAGCGCCCTGATCGGTGCAACGATTCTACTGATCAAGGAGTATCCGACGGCACCTCCCAACACAAGAATAAACACAGACGCGGCAATAATGCCCATGACGGTTTGGCGGATGGTGGCAATGGTGTTTTCCCTCGAAAGTGCCTGACTCAGAATAAGCGAGCTACCATCCTCTGCTATCTGCCAGGGCATAGAAGCCTGGTAGTAGGAATCCCCTCCTATATTTACGGTATGCAACTGGATAAGCGGGTCTCTTTGCGCAGACAAAACTTCAGTTGGTGTAGCCAGATCTACCAATTGAACACGCTGCTGCCCATCTGCGGAGATAATAGCCGGCAACAAACCCGTCTTCTCAGTAAGATTTTGCAGAAAGCCTTTGTCAAATACCTGAGTAAAAACAAACATACCGATCCTGACCGGTAAGTCCTCCTGCGTTAGCTGGGCTTGCAAAGCTGTCGTAGGCGTGGCTATGCTCAGGTTTTCGGCAATGACTTCGTTAAAAGACTGGCGAATCATACCTTGAATCGGCACTATCACGTGCAGCTCGATAACCTCTTGTGCAGGAAAATCGAAGCTTACCGTCACCCTGTCCACATTGGGAAAGTGGCGATGGATTGATCCTGGCAGTGGGATTTCTGACCAGTTACGCCAGTCATCCAGCGGTACCTTACCATTTCTGTACTGCTGAATCCCAACCACCCTAGTTTGACTATCGTGTCGCTTTATCATGCCCGCCGCCTGCGGCGTCACAAAATGTGACAGGTCATCATCTAGATACACCGCCACACTGGACAGGCGTGCGGAGAGCAGGATTAACTGTAAGCGGTTTAAGGATGTGACCCGGTTAAGACTTACAGCGCTGTCGAGAGGAGCGCTAGGTTGATTTTTCAGCTTGAGTAGCTGGCTGTATAAAACAGCCATATCGCTAAGATTCTTTTCGTCACGCGCGGCTTGCATAGACACATTAGACATACGGTTGCGCATTTCCTGTAGATCGTTTTGAAATACGATCAACTCACGTGACAATCGGTTATAGGCTTCTGCCTGACTCTCGCGGTTAATCAGGTATGAAGCCAGCAGGGCATTAAGCAGCGTAACCGCTAACAGAAATGCCGCAAAGATAGCCAGTAGCTTGTATTTAATACTTACAATTTTCACTATTAATTAGCATCAGTAATCGATGCACGTCCCTCAATCAATCAGCTGATAAAAAACAGGGGCTCGTTGCACATCCGTTCAACACTACCGATGAGCATAACCGTTATGATCTTGAATGTCCTGATCAATCTTTTCGGCTGCTTTACTGAGTTCGGCCTGCACATCAGCCCCTTTAATTATATTATCTACCGCCTCGGCGAAGACTTTGGTGATAGTTGCATAGGCTGGCGTGAGGGGACGAGGCACAGCCCAACCGGCTTCTATCTGTTGAACATACACGTTTAAAGGGCCACCTGGCTGGTAAAGCTCTGACCTGGCAAATGCCGATTTACGCGCCGGTACACCAGGGTGAATACCTGTCCAACGCACAATCTTGTCGGGTTGCAGAATATAGTCCAGGATCGCCCAGCTCCCTTCAGGATTCTGGCAGGAGCTGGTGATACCAAAATTCCAGGCACCCAAACCAGTTTTGGGTCCATTGCCAAAGTCAGGCATGGGGATGACAACCAAATCTTCGCCCAAAGCATCCGCATAGCTGCTATAGGTCCAGTGTCCTACCCAGGAAAGCGCCGCTTTGCCAGAAGCAAAATCCGTATCTCCCTGTGGGCTGGGGTTAGCCCAGCCCTTCTGGAACCAGCTCTGGAAATGCTGCATAGCTGTGACGGATTGAGGTCCATCCAGTACGCCTTTGGCAGACTGGTAGTTATTGCGATCAATCAAGTCACCGCCGAAAGACTGCAGGATGGGTGAAAAACCATAGGTAAAGAATTCACCGCGCCCATAGTTGATTTTCATATCCAGTGGATATTCAACGTCTGGGACGGCGGCCAGTTTTTCTAAAGCCGCTTCAAACTCAGCCAGATCCCATGGCTGCTGGATGGTAGGTATGCGCACGCCAGCTGCCTTTAGGTACTGGCGATTGCCATACATCGCCAGACCAGAGTCAACTATACCCAGTGTATACAGATTATTATTGTAGGTTCCCTGGGCAATGATAGAGGGCAGGAAATCGGCCTTCATCTGTGCTGACACAAAGCGGTCTATGGGTTGCAGGTAACCCAGCCAGGCCAGATATGAGACCATAGGTCCGTCAAAGAAAAGCAGGCAGGGCAGATCACCTGTGCGCCCGGCAGCCAGGATGCGGTCGGTGTAAATGCCTTCTGGCACCAGTGTCATCTCGGCTGAGTAGCGATCCTGCTCCTTGTTAAAGTCCTTCAGATTGAGTTCCATTGCTTTTAAGGCATTACCGGTACCGGCATTGAACCATACCGTCACGATTTGATTCCTGCTAACTGCGGCTGATGGAGGCTTAATCTTAGTGGGCGCTGGTTCAGGCGCTATACTGGCTGGTGGGCTTTTAGCAGTGGGTTCACTGGGTGGATCGCAAGCCGTTAGCACGGATGCTAGCATGAATAAAATTATTAGATAACTAACCTTCTTGTGCATGACTTTTCACCTGTAAATGAATCGAATACCTTTTCAATCGTCGAGCTCTAATGATCTGCCTGTCAGCAGCGGGATGCATGCGCTACTGCTTTTACTTTTATCTTCATACCCTTCAGACTCCTGAGTGTGAAAACCTATTTCTTACTTACGCGATATATAGCCCAGTTTGCACAGCGGTGTATGAATAATAAACGCCTCAGCCTTAGATCGACAGGCCAATTATTCAGCCTTATTTAGTGCTCTTAATATAGCAGGGTAATCAAACTTACTGGCGAGCTGGCTGAGTGCCCTGTGTAACGCCGGGTCAATCGCCTCGGTGCGCTGGATCACTGCCTCAATGCTCTCGGGCTCCAGACTTTCCAGTACCTCAATAAGCTCACTACGTAACACTTCTGGTAACTTTTCCAGCATCTGTGGCGTTAATACTACATGCTCATCTTGCGCCTTTGACGCAGTACTTCCGTACAGATATTTAACGCCCAGGTGTTTTGATATCACATCGTAGATTAGCGTCGCTCTGTATGGTTTGCTCACGTAATCGTCCATACCGATTTTTAGAATTTCATTGCGCTCCTCTTCAAAGGCCGAGGCGGTCACCGCGACAATCTTTACCTCTTTGCCGTCAGGCAATTCCCGGATACGTCGTGTTGCCTGCATGCCATCCATCACCGGCATATGTATATCCATCCAGATTAAATGTGGATGCCAGCTCTGAAACAGTTGTACACCCTGCTCACCATTTTCCGCCAGCTTTATCTGGAAACCAACACTCTCCATAATTTCAGAAAGAAGGAGTTGATTGTCGCTCTGGTCTTCGACGATCAGGATACGGTATTCGGGTTGTCCCGGCGCAAGGCTAGTCACAACCCCCCTGCCAATCTGATCCGGTTTGCTGATATCCTGTTCCAGTGCTTCCTGCAAGATCAGTTCTATGCTGAATACCGTGCCTTTATCAATCTCGCTTTGCAGGCTGATACTGCCACCCATCATTTGCACGAACTGGCGCGTAATAGCCAGCCCGAGTCCCGTGCCCTTACTGCTATCCTTTTCACCCACCTGTACGAAGGGGTCGAAGATAAGTTGTTGATCTTCAGGGCTGATACCTATGCCTGTATCCTCAACCTCGATCAGCAGATGAGATATTCTGTTTTGCTTTGTGGCCAGACGCAGAGTCACGCCCCCCTGCTGGGTAGCTCTGATGGCATTCCCTATCAGATTGATCAGAATCTGGCGCAGGCGCGACTCGTCGCCTACGATGTAACGAGGGAACTGCGATGACTGGTCGACATGTAATTGCAGATCCTTATTTTCCGCGCGTATGCGCATCATATCGATAACATCTCGTAGCATACCGCCCAGATCAAAAGGCTCATTCTCCAGTTGTACCCGCCCGGCTTCTATCTTGGCCATTTCCAACACATCGTTGATCAGCGTTAGCAGGTATTCGCCACTACGATTAATAATATTATTATTGTGCTGTAATCTTTCAGGCAGTGATGGATCCTGGTTCATCAGGTTGGAAAACCCGAGGATAGCGTTCAATGGGGTACGCAGTTCGTGGCTCATGTTGGCAAGGAAAGTACTCTTGGCTCGGTTGGCAACTTCGGCCTTTTCTTTGGCCGCCTGTAACTCCTGAGTGCGTTCGTCAACGCGTTGCTCCAGTGTTTCAAACGATTGCCGCAGTTGCCTGATCATGGCATTGAAGGCGGCGGCCAGTTGCCCTACTTCATCACTGGCTTTAAGGTCAATCTCGATCAGCTTATCCGAGACTACAGGCGTATCTTTCGCTGTGGAACTATTAATCTGGGTGTTCAGACCGATGCGTGAAACGCTTTCCGTTAAGGCCACAATCGGTTTGACCAGACGATCTAACAGTATATAGCCCAATATCCAGACCACGATCAAAACCAGAGTAGCCAGGCCAATGAGTGCAGTAACGGTTTCTCGTATCTTCTGGGAGGCGCTCGCCCCTGATTGCGTAAACCCGATAATCAGCCGGGCTTTATCGCCATAGTGCAACAGGGTCAGGGCCTGGTAATAGGTTTCATCATCCACGCTCAGAATCCTTTGTTGCATCGGTTGTTCAGGTGTCGCCTGACTCTGTTGCACCCATTGCACCAGATCTTCCGGCTTCATCTTCATTTTGACGATTTCGATTTGATGCATCCCATCTAACGAATACAGTGCTGGTAATAAACCACTTTTCTGCGCAATGCCTTGCAAAAATGCCTGGTCAAAGACCTTCTTGAATACAAAGGCACCAATGAGAACTGGTTTGATTTGGTCGGGATTTTTCTGGTTAAGCGCTTCCTGAGAAGCGATGACTGGATTGTTGACCACAAATCCTTCGGAGGAACCCAGGGTAATATTGTTTCGCATTACCGTTCGAGTAATTGCCTGTACCGGGACAACGATTTGCAATACCAACGCCTGCTGTTCAGAAAAATAAAAGGAAATCATGGGTTGCCTGGGTAATGTAATTTGAGATGAGATTAATGGAGGAGGGGTACCCAGCGGCCATATTGGCCAGTTATTGAACTTCATCTCTCCGCTCTGATCTGGATCAGTTTTAATCAGCCTCTGCTGCCCCTCCCGAAACACACTGATGCCAGCCTCAGTAGTAGTCACGAAATGACTTAACTCATTGCCCGTGTAAACGGCGGCGCTGGAAAATCCGGCCGTACGCAGAATAATCTGAAACCGATTCAGTGAAATGGTTTTATCGAACAGGAATCCGCGTTCATTCTTTGATGCTAGCTCAGGATAGTTCTTAAATTGCTGTGTTTTTGCATACAGCGTAGCCAGATCACTCAAGTTATCGATTCCGGTAACATTTTTTTCGGCAACCCTGCGCAGATCAGTTATCGTTTCCTGCAACTCGTACTGTAACAGGTCGGTCTGTTTGGTCAGGCTGCTAAACGCCTCTCGCTCGCTTTGTTGCGTGGTCAGGTAGATGGCGAGTGCTACATTAAGCCCAGCGATAATGATCAGGGCCGTGCTAAACGCCAGCAGCAATTTCGTCTTGATACCCGATATGTTCACTGTAACTTGTCAGCTTTTTCTGTGCACTATTTGATCGGATAGCCGCCGTGATCTTTTATATCCTGGTCAATTTCCTGCGCCGCCCGGTGAAGTTCCGTTTTGACGTCTGCGCCATTAATAATATTCTCCATCGCTTCGGCAAAGACCTTTGAGATCACGGCATACGCTGGAGTGATCGGACGAGGAATGGCGCGCTCGCTTTCCAGTTGTTGTGCAATCAAATGTAAGGGGCCTGATTCACCATACAATTTTGACTGTGCCAGCACTGACTTCCGGGCCGGTGGGCCTCCGTTTTCGTTCGTCATACGTAACATTTCCTGCGGGGATAGCAGGAACTCGATGAATGTCCAGGCGCCAGTGGGATCCGGGCAATTGCTGGATATCCCCCAGCTCCAGCTACCCATCGCGGTTTTTGACCCATACCCAAAATCAGGCTGCGGTAACAACACCAGATCTTCCCCCAGAGCCTCGGCATGCGGTTTGTACATCCAGTGCCCCACCCAGGCGAGGGCCGCTTTTTTAGATCCGTAAAAATCGTCGTCCGTGGTCCTGGATTTGCCGGCCCAGCCCTTTTCAAACCAGCTCTGAAAGTGTTGCATGGCCTCAATCGACTGGGGACTATCCAGCACGCCAGTTGCATGCTGGTAGCTGCTGCGATCAATCAGATCACCACCAAATGACTGGATGATGGGCGTAAAACACCATGAATAAAACTCGCCAGGACCATAATTAATTTTCATATCAATTGCATACTCTACGTCAGGCAGGGCGGTCAGTTTTGCCAGCGCCTCTTCAAATTCGACCAGATTCCACGGTTTTTCAAAGGTCGGTATGCGGATTCCAGCCGCGTTCAGATAGCGGCGATTGCCGTAGATTACCAGCCCTGAGTCAAACTGTCCGAGGCTATAGAGCTGTCCGTTGAAGGTTCCCTGGGTGAGAATCGAGGGCAATAAGTCGGCTTTTAGATCTGCTGAAACAAAACGGTCAATCGGCTGCAGATAGCCTGGCCATGCAAAGTTATAGAGGTATGGACCGTCAAACTCCAGGGCGCAGGCCAAACTACCAGACTGTGCGCTGCCAATGATCCGGTCAGCATAGATTTCCGGTGCAATCGGCACATATTCTATGGTGTATTTATTTTGAGCCTGCTCAAAGGCTTCCACCGACTTAGCAAACACATCACCTTCTATGCTGCCAGGTAACATATGCGTCCAGACGCTGATCACTTTGCGCCTGTCTGTCTGGGGCGAGGGTGTTGAAGGTAGCGCTGTTGGTACTGAAGAGGGAGCGGCTAAAGCAGTGGATGTAGTCAAGTCCGAAATCCTGCAAAAAGTTAGTATCATGGCCACCAGAATCAGCTTATTTTGATAAAGTATTTTCTTTCTCATTTTCACTCCCCTCTAATGTACTTCAATACCAATGAGTAATTTCGGGCTCCTGACAAGCCGGCTCTGCTTATAATTAGGGCACCTCCGATGTAAATATTATGCCTTTCATATGTATCCAAATTATGATTTGCCTGCTACATCATTATTATTTCTGGAAATTTTCGGGTGAAATCCCCTTGCTGCACATCTCCAGAATTTTGTCTCCTGATACGGACTTGCTGTAATAAAACCCTTGCGCAACATCACAATCCACGGATTTCAGAAATTCCTGCTGAGTACCCATCTCAACGCCTTCAGCAACCACTTTCAGATTCAGGCTATGGGCCATGGCAATAATGGCCAACGGAATCGCATTGCCATGCTCAGTACCAATGTTTTTTATAAAGGACTTATCGATCTTCAGTTCGTTGACGGGGAAATCCTGCAAATAGGCTAGACTTGAATATCCTGTTCCGAAATCATCAACTGAAAGCCCAACACCTAAATCATGCAGCTTGTTTAGAATATCCAGATTAGTTTTACTGTACTGCATCAGCAGACTTTCGGTTATCTCCAGTCCAAGCCTGGAGGGCGGTATCTGAAACTCTTCAATAGTACGATGCACGGTATCTTCAAAGCCATCTGAGTGTAATTGCGGCACTGAGATATTTACCGAGATAGATAAATCATCATAACCAGCATCATGCCATCGTCTTAATTCTGCACAACTCTCACGTAAGCCAAACGCTCCAAGTTCCTTGATCAGTCCATTCGCTTCTGCTACCGGGATAAATTCTGCCGGGGATATCAACGTTCCATTGGCGAGACGCCATCGCATTAGCGCTTCAGCACCTATGATTTTATTTGTAGTTAAATCAATCTGTGGTTGATACTCCATAAACAGTTCCTGATTATGAATCGCATCTATGAGCAAATTGGAAAGGTTAAGATGATCCTGCACAGTCCTGTTTAATTCGCTGGTATACAGTTTGATTTCGGCTCGACCAGATTGCTTGGCGTGATACATGGCGGTATCGGCATTGCTCAACAGGGTATCCACATCCGTGCCGTCCTCCGGGTAAACAGCTATACCAATGCTAGCACCTATATGAAAATTCAAATCATTCATTTGAAATGGTATTCGAAGAGAATCAAATATTTTTCTGGCCATAGCCATGATATCTTGATTTTTCTGATGCAATGGTAGACAAATTACAAACTCATCTCCACCCAGCCTGGCAACAATATCTTCATCACGTATGGCACTTTTAAGTCTATCGGCAACTTTACTTAGCAGCTTGTCGCCAGCATGATGTCCTAACGAATCGTTAATAATTTTAAATTGATCCAGATCGAGAAACATCAATGCAATATTCTCATCACATCGTTTCGCTCGAGTGATTAGCTGGTTAAGTCGCTCCACCAACAATATACGATTGGGCATGTCGGTTAACGAATCATGAGTAGCGATATACCTGACCTGTTCTTCAACTCGCTTTCGCTCCTCAATTTCATGGCGTAATAAAACGTTAGCATCAACTAGCTCCTGAGTGCGCTCGCTAATACGTATATCAAGCTCTTTGCGTAAACCCGAAAGCTCGAGATGAGTATTGATTCGAGCCATTACTTCCGCAAAATTGATCGGTTTGGTAATGTAATCGACAGCACCCACGGCAAAACCATGCACCATATCGGATGTTTCTGTAGCAGCGCTTAAGAATATGATAGGGATATCTATCAGATCCTGTTCTAATCTGATGCGACGACAGGTCTCATAGCCATCAATACCCGGCATCATAATATCAAGCAGAATAAGGTCTGGCTTAGGGAGATTGGCCAGTTTTAGGCGTCGAAGTGCCTGTTCTCCACTTTGCGCGACTGCTATCTTGAGATTCTGCCCCTCAAGACCGTCAACTAGCAACTTCAGATTGGCAGGATTATCGTCAACTAGCAGGATAATTTTACTTACCATACTGAGTTAATCCCGACAGCACAAAACAGATAATTTGAGAGACAATATAGTTTTATTTTTTTCACAAAACTGCCTGCATAATTGATGAGTTCCTTATTTATTAAGCTGACGCTGTAAAACCCCGGATATCTATGCGCTCTGGAAGCGCCACCTTTTTGAGGACTTATCTATCATTAAAAAAAGGTGAGAAAAACAACATCCTGCTATATTGTTTTCCTGTTAACCCTGAGATTCTTATACTGCAATATACTTTATAGCAAAATTTCAGGGAATTCGCCTAAAAGGATTTTAAAGATTATTCAGGTAGTCTAAATCAAGTACATAGATTGAAATATGAGCCTGTTTATATTTTTATATTCAATAACTTATAGGAAATAGTTAGCTTTCTGATCAGTATTTTCAGGTTTATACAGGCATCCCAAAAAATTCAACTATGCGTGAGTCTGTCGGTACTTTTTCAGAGCTTCCTTAAATGATGTTGTTCAAACCCACCACTGGAAAGCCAAATGTACTTGAAAAGTAAAAGCCAGGGATAGATCATCAGGGTTTAATTTTCATCCATTCCCAGAGAGCGGAAACCCATGCATCATAATTCCAGCAAAGCTTATCGTGGTTCCTGCCTGTGTCGAGCTATTCAATTCGAAGCAAGTAACCTGTCACCACAAATGGGGCATTGCCATTGCAGTATGTGCCGTAAGTTTCACGGTGCGGCTTTTGCTACCTTTGGCGAAACAACCTCTGAAAATTTTCGCTGGCTAAACGGAGCAGAGCTTCTTAAGAGTTATCAGGCCCCCAATGGAACCACCCGTCAGTTTTGTAGCGTCTGTGGCTCCAGTCTTACCTTTAAACCCAGTGGCGAGGATACCGGCCTGGTTGAATTTGCTCTGGGTGCACTGGATGGTCCAATTAGCGAACGGCCGGATGCTCACATCTTCACCGCCTACAAAGCTGACTGGATGGATCTTTGTGATGATCTGCCTAAATTTAAGGAAGGCAGAGATGGTTGACGCTAATACCATCAAGATTCGTGATTTTCATCCTTCTGATGTAAACCTGATTGTTACGTTAAATTATCAATCGGTTGCGGTTTTAAGTGCGATGGATGAACAGCGTTTTGATCTTTTGCGGGAACAAAGCAGTGTATTGTGGATTGCCGAACTTAACCAGCAGCCGGTTGGATTTTTGATGGGTTTTGGCGATGGAAGCAACTACGACAGTGTTAATTATCAGTGGTTTAATGAGCGGTATGATAGTTTTGTGTATATCGACCGAGTGGTAGTTGGGGTCGAAGTGCGTAGTGCTGGCATAGGCAGCGCCTTTTATGCCCGGCTTGAGCAATGGGCATATGAGCAACAAAAGTCCTGCCTTGTAGCTGAGGTAGATATTGTTCCTCTTAATCAGGGTTCTCTCAATTTTCATCTGCGCCTGGGGTTTGTTGAAGCTGGGCAGCAGGTGTATGGAAATCCGCAAAAGAAGGTTTCATTGATGAGAAAAAATCTATGAGCTTTCACAGCCGATTGATTTTCAGGCTTTGGGGTCACGAAACCCTGCGATAAGCTTAAATTCTATACGTAAGATAATCTGACTTACCTTCTATCCATTAATAATGAAACGAACCATTAAGTCACTATCATTCAGGGCTGAATTTTCAATTGTGATCCTTATCGCTTTTGGATACTTCATGTTATCCAGCCTGCTTTTCATTTTTATCCCATACACTAACGCACCTGTTTCTGAGTCTCATCTCAGGTTTTTATTGGTCTACGAAACTTTGGTAACCATAGCGCTTTGGAAATTTTTATCTTTTCGAGGGTGGAAGATTCAACAGTTAGGATTAGTGCCTTCGATTCGAGATACTCTTATCGGTATTGGACTTTTCGTTGTAGCGTACACTGCCTACCTGGTTGTATGGCTAATTTTTAACAACATAGTCACTGGGTTGGAGGATCAATCACGCGGACTTGTTTCTTCCGGACTAAGTCTGACAACCGTGCTGATAGTTTCCATTCTGAATCCGATCTTTGAAGAGGTCTTTGTGTGTGGCTATATCATCACGGCTCTAAGAAAAATGCGAAGTATCTCATTCGCTATTAACATGAGTATAGGTATAAGACTTGTTTACCACCTTTATCAAGGTTCGGTCGGGGTTATTGGTATAATCCCGCTGGGATTTATCTTTGCGTATTGGTATGCAAAGACGGGACGTTTGTGGCCTGTAGTTATCGCACATGGTCTAATTGACTTTCTGGGCTTATTTGCCTATACGCAAAAGTAAGGCTTCCGCGTCCTGCTCACGCCCCTTGCCAATGTCCCGACAGGTAAGGTAGAGATACTCCGCCGCAAACGAGCAATTCAGCTCGTAGCAGAATTCACCTATTTGGTTTTCAGCATGGATGATGTTATTTCGCGAATGCATGGACGCCTACATGGACGTAGGTGGTACGAGCTCAGGGGTGAGCGAAGGTAGGACAATGCAGGACGCCTAAAGGGATTTAGGTGATAGAGCGAAAGCTGGATGCCAGAGCAAACCGGTATCCAGAGAGTCAATTGCTGGATTGTCATACCCTGTGGTTGCACCAGCAAAGGCATAATCGGAAAGGATGGCGGAATAATGATTAACCAAATGCTCGACCCAGATGGTACCGTCAGAAAATCTCTTTACGTTGCCGTTATCCGTAAGACTGTCACCGAATGTCAAACAGTACTATAACCCAGAGCACTCCCTGAGGTAAAAAGAGAAAAAAACAGAACAAGTACTAAATATTGCATATGATTCAGGCCCATACGCGGTCCTCTTTCAACATTATTTGGATATCCAGGAACTTCTGGTCTCGCAGGATCCAGCTCCTGGTACTCTGCAGATTATTTTTGTCATTTATGAGTAGCCTTCGTTTAGTAAATCTATATAAACTGATTGTGATTGATGCGATATGTAGGCAGGTTCAAGAACAAACGTAACCCACCCCGTCTTTATCATTTTTTGCCCGATTCAAAGTGCTAAATGCTTTGAAATTGACACCATTACCAGGATTAATGGAATCTGCTTGCGTTGCGACGAGAAATGCCGTTGTAATGACGGTAACTTGATATGTATTCATCTTCTTTCCATAAGTACTATTGACACTTAGTTAACAGATATTGAATAGGCATACTCTAACGTAAGAGACAAAAAACAATAAAAATGGTTGATCTAGCTTGATAGAATAAAAGTTGAGAAGCCGATATTCTAGCAACTCCTTATAACGTTTAACTGCATTAATTCAGAGCTGCTTATTCCGCGCGTGTTTTGATTAAAAAAAGTGTCATTTTTGTAGATGACAAGAATCAGGTACACATAAAGTTATTCTTTGAGTGATTCGAAGTGTACCTATCTAAATACTCAGTACATGTGAACGGCTGCTCCTGGCACAGCCTGTGTGAAAACCCTACTTAGGAGTATAATAAGTCATTCAAATAGACAGGTGAAACAATGACTGGATTCATTGAAGGCGTAGCCAGAATACAAGCCACCTTATTTCCTGAATTACTTGACGATTACATCAGCGAAGAAAATCCCGTTCGCGTTATTGATGCCTTTGTCGATAATCTTGACCTCGATAAATTGGGTTTCAAAACCTACCCAGCAATAACCGGTCGTCCTGGTTACCACCCATCCAGCATGCTCAAGCTGTTTATCTACGGTTACCTCAATCGTATCCAGTCTTCTCGTCGTTTAGAAAGGGAGTCGGGGCGTAATGTCGAGTTAATGTGGTTACTCGGTCGTCTATCTCCCGACTTTAAAACCATAGCTGACTTTAGAAAAGATAATGGTAAAGGCATTAAAAATACCTGTCGAACCTTTATCGATTTGTGCAGACAATTAAATATGTTCACCGATGCTATTGTCGCCATTGATGGCAGTAAATTTAAAGCAGTCAATAGTAAAGAAAATAATTACACACCCAAGAAACTACAATTTCATATAGACCGGGTTGAGAAGCATATCGAAGACTATTTACAACAACTCGATACCGCTGACAGGGCAGAAAAACCAGAGACTGATGGCAGGTCTATCGAAGATAAAATCACCTGGCTTAAGAAAAGACTCGCTGAGTTAAAGGCACTGGAAGGTGAGGTGGACAATCATCCTGACAAACAACTATCAACAACGGATCCGGACTCTCGATTAATGAAAACACAAGGGATGACCAGAGTGGTTTGTTACAATGTACAAACGGCCGTTGACCCCAAAAACCACCTGATTGTAGCCCATAAGGTAACGAATACACCTGATCGTGGACAACTCTGCGGTGTAGGTAAACTGGCTCAAGACGCACTGGATACTAAAGGGATCACTGTTATTGCTGACAAAGGTTATTACAGTGGCCAGGATATCAAAGATGCTCAGGATGCGGGTATGACGGTACTTGTACCCAAAGGTGATACTTCTGGCAGCGAGAAAAAAGGCATATTTAACCGATCCCGGTTCGAATACGATGCAGAGCAAGATAGATATATTTGCCCCGCCAAACAAGAGTT
The DNA here is from genome assembly GCA_050298595.1 of Gammaproteobacteria bacterium. Taxonomy (GTDB): domain Bacteria; phylum Pseudomonadota; class Gammaproteobacteria; genus JACNJF01. Next base: position 45,421 of record JBNKUM010000067.1, read on the forward strand.
ATCCTATCGATTCACTTCGGTTGAGAAAGGACTATCGTTAAAGAAGTATTGGGCCTATGAACCCACTTGTAGGGCTTGCTCGATGAAACCACAATGCTCTAACAGTAATCAGGCTCGTAGAATCACTCGTTGGGTTCATCAGGATAGATTGGATCAAATGGACAAGTTACTCTCTTCTCAGCCAGAGTGCATGCTCATCAGAAAGCAAACCGTTGAACACCCTTATGGCACGATTAAATGCTGGATGGGATCAACTCATTTTTTAACGAGACAATTCAAAAATGTCAGCACCGAAATGAGTCTGCATGTTTTGGCTTACAATTTAAAACGCATGATGTCGTTATTTGGACAGGCTGGATTAGTCGCCGCAATGACAAAGGTATAGGGATTAATGGCCCATAGTAATTGCATCTATAAAATACGTCGATATGACGTGTTTATTCTTTTGTGTAAGCCAGACAATTTTCTTATTCATAAAAAGGACTCTGAAAATAAGGAAGCTCAGGACTTAGCATAAGAAGTCTGAATAATGACTGGAGGACGAAATTATTAAGATAATAGTTTTTACACAGCCTGGGCACATACCTCCCTTTGCACGGCACATCTTGAACGTCCTCAATTGCATCCCTGTCCCCCACCACCGCCGGGGAGATACAAAATCAAACGCAGATGTGCAATCCAGGTATATTTATATCCCTAAACTATTGGCTTGACATTGGAGTAAACTGGAATAGTATATCTGGATATCCGTATATGCGTATTACCACAACAGATCTACTATGAATGAATTCTTTAAAGTTCTGGCCGATGAGACAAGATTAAGGTGTCTGGCATTAATTTTTGAAAACGATGAGCTTTGTGTATGTGAATTAATACATGCGCTGGATCTACCGCAATCTAAAATATCGCGTCATTTATCCATCATCAAGTTGAATAATCTAATCACCCAGAGGCGTGAAGGTCAATGGGTGTTATATTCAAAAGAACCGACGTTATCAGACTTCAAGACAGGTTTGATCAAAATGACTATCGATGAGTTAAGTAAAACCAGCATCTTCAAGCAGGATAAGAAAAGATTAGCCACTATGAATAATCGACCAGCCTTGAGTTGCTGTAAGTAATGTTTGAGTTATTAGCCGACTTGATAGCCTACCAATTACTGGGCCTTTCGACAGAATCCCAGTTTGGACAGAGCATGCACTTTTTTGTTATGGATGTAACCAAAATCTTCTTCATGCTGATTGCAGTTATTTATGTGATGGGTTTATTTCGCTCCTTTGTTTCTGCGGAAAGAGTCAGGGATTATGTACGCGGAAAATCAAGCTTAGTCGCCAGGATTTTAGCAATATTTCTGGGAGCGATTACCCCTTTTTGCTCCTGTTCATCGGTTCCTTTATTTATCGGTTTTGTAGAAGCAGGTATACCGCTAGGCGTCACCTTTTCTTTTCTGATTGCCAGTCCGATGATTAATGAAATCGCGGTCGTGATGCTGTGGGGAATTGTCGGTTGGAAAATCACCGTGTTGTATGTAGTGTCGGGTATGTTCGCCGCATTTTTTGGCGGCATGGTGATGGAAAAATTCAAACCCGAAAGATGGGTTGAAGATTATGTGTGGAAAATCAAGGTGGGTGAGGCTGCAAGATTAGAGCAGGATAACTCACTCAAAGCGAGACATTATTATGCTTATGCACAGGTCGATGAAATTGTCACGCGTATCTGGAAGTGGGTAATCCTGGGGGTTGGTGCAGGAGCCTTATTTCATGGCTATTTTCCAGAAGCATGGGCTACAAACCTAAGCGATAGTAATAATTTCTTCGCGGTACCGATGGCAGTGCTTATCGGCGTTCCGCTCTACTCGAATGCTGTTGGTGTTATCCCCTTAGCCGAAGCGATGTTGTTAAAAGGTGTTGCGATTGGAACAACGCTCAGTTTTATGATGAGTATTGCGGCCATATCATTGCCAGAATTATTGATTCTAAAGAAGGTCATAAAATGGCAGGCTCTGGCACTATTTACTGCTATAGTGGCTATATCAATTATTTTAGTTGGCTGGTTTTTTAATATTATTCTGTGAGGTGAAAAATGATAGAAGTTAAGGTTTTAGGTTCTGGTTGTGCTAATTGTAAAAACACACAAAAGTTGATCGAAGAGGTTACCGATGAAAATGGCATAGCCATAAACCTGCAGAAGGTAGAGGATATGGCTGAGATAATGTCGTATGGCATTATGTCAACGCCGGGTGTCATCGTTGATGGTAAAATAGCTCACGCAGGTGGCGTGCCAGATAAAAAAACAATCCTGTCCTGGTTTAAGGCATCCTGTTGCCCAGGTGATGATAATTGCTGTTAGTTAAAAAAATTTACCACAGAGGGTTAAAAAAGGTGTTCTTAAAATTAAGGAACATTTCAAAATTCTGATAACTAGTGAATTTAAATGGCAATATTACGCTAATAGCCCTTCTCTGTGTCCTCTCTGTGGTTTTAAAAGCTTTTATAGGTTGTTCCGTAACCCTTCAATAGCCAATTTAAACTCATTAATGTCAGTAACGGGTTCACGGCAGATCATGCCTTCGCAAAGATATGCTGATACCTGATCATTAATCGGTTTCTTATCATGGAATATGTCTGAAACTTCTGCCTGTTCGTCTACTGGAAAACACAGAACATCAGGCAGGTAATATTGGTTAACTATCTGCTGCCATTCCTTTATTGCCTTGTGCTCACCACGAAGAATGACAATGGTAACAGAGTGAAGATGGATATCGACCGCATTAAGCATAGAGGCATAGGCTATTGGTTGTTTGGCCAGCTGTAAAGAAGCTGCGCTTATGGTTTTTTCTGCGACATCAAGATAACGGGGTTCAGTGCACAGATAACCCAGATAGTATAAAGCCTGAGCAGCAATCGCGTTGCCAGAAGGCATGGCATCATCATTAAATGTCTGGCTGCGCAGAATCAGGTTTTCATGGTCATTGCGGGTGAAATAAAACCACCACTTTTCTTATTGGCAAAATCATCGATTAGGCTATCTGCCAGTTCAACACACCATGTAAATATATCTTTATCCCATTTTGCCTGTAGCGCTTCGATACAGCTGAGCAACAAGTAGGCGTAATCATCCAGATAGGCATTCAGATGAGCCTTGCCATCTTTCCAGGTTGCAAGCAATCGGCCATCATGCCAGATATATTGGCGCACAAAGTCGAGTGCGCGGAATGCAGATTTTGCATAGTCAGGACGATTGAGTATACGTGCGGCAATCAACATGCCACGTATCATCAGCGCATTCCATGAGGTTAGTACCTTGTCATCGGTGCCAGGTTTGATACGCCGATTACGGTGTTCAAACAATTGATGACGCGAGCTTTCCAGTGATTCAATTATTTCAACTTCTTTCAGGCCGAATTTTTGACTGAGTTGTGTGTAGGTACGGTAGATGTGCGGATACCAGCTACCCTCAAAATTCGCTGGGCGATCCAGTCCGTAGGTTTTTATAAAAATATCAAACTCAAATTCGGATAGCAGGTGCTTAACCTCCTCTACCTGCCAGATATAATATTTACCTTCCTCACCTTCAGAATCTGCATCCTGTGAGGAATAGTAACCACCCGCAGGTGATTGCATTTCACGCATAAGCCAGTCAGCGGTTAGAGATATTGCCCGTTCATAATAGTGGTTTCGTCGTAGTTGATTAGCCCAGACATATATCGGCATCAACTGTCCATTGTCATAAAGCATTTTTTCAAAGTGCGGTATCATCCATTGATCGTCAGTAGAGTATCGACAGAAGCCGCCGCCAATCTGATCGAATAAACCACCCTGAGCCATTTTTTCTGCTGTAAATAAACCGGCCTCAAGTAAGTTAGCATAATCACTCCCATAGAGTGAAAACTGACGCAGACAGCGTTCAACAAAACAGGCATGTGGGAACTTGGGTCTAGGCGTAAAGCCGCCATCATCCGCATCGAATTGCTCCAGCAATTGTTGGGACATTACTGCAAAAATATTATCGCTTAACTCGGCCTGATGCTTCGCTGGTTGATTGATATGTTGCAGTTGTTCAAGTAACGACCGGTTTTGAAATTCGATATCGTTGCGTTTTGTATTATAGGCATTGTGCACAGCCTGAATAATGGACCTGAAAGATTGCATGCCATAACGTTCCTGCGGTGGAAAGTAGGTACCCGCAAGAAAAGGCGTCTGGTCATCTGGCATCAGGAACAGGGTTAGTGGCCAGCCACCGCCGCGATGGGTTAATACTTGATGCGCCAGTTGATAGATCTTGTCCAGATCCGGGCGTTCTTCACGATCAACCTTGATATTGATGAAATACTCATTCATCAATGCTGCTGTTTGTTCATCTTCGAAAGATTCATGCGCCATCACATGGCACCAGTGGCAGGCGGAATAACCAATGGATAATAGTACAGGCTTATCCTGTTCTAGAGCTAGTCTTAAGGCTTCATCTCCCCAGGGGTGCCAGTCCACAGGATTGTGTTTGTGCTGTAAAAGATAAGGACTGGTTTCATCGGCCAGTCGGTTTTCATGCGTATTCATGATTCAGTTTCATCCGCAGGGCCTGAACTGGAACCTTGCTGTGACTTTAAAGTTTCAGTGTGTCTTCCTGGAGGTGGCGTCCAGCCTCGTTCGCTACCATCATGAAACTGATTGTGATCTTTTTCTAGCAGGCCGCTCAATGTGTCCATATGCTCTCTGCTATGGGAAAGAAAATCATGTTCTTTGAGACCTCTTCGTGTTCATCCTAAAGTTCATACAGATGTTCTATGCCATGATAGTCGTGTTCGTGAAACGCCATGACCATTTTCTCCACCTTAGAAGGGGTAATCCGAGAAGTTTTAAAGCCAGCGGTCCTGTTTCAACAAGGCTATCAAATAGTTCTCGAAACGCATAATCAACGCTGGCTTTTTTAGTAAATAAAGATGCCCTACATCAAAGGCTCTGGCGAGAACCTTTATGTGAGGGTGATGTCGTTTTACATGCTCAAGCAGTTCTACAGCACGATCTTTGTCATCTATGGCAACAATAAGCGATAATGTTTTACCTGGTTCTACTGAGATTACGTGATATAGAGCAATTATCGTTTTCCCTGGTTGATGAATTTTGATTCTATACCGACATACCAGCCTCAACAAAAACAGTGCGGTTAAACCGCGCCACAGTTCGGACATATAATCTATCCATCAGTTAAAAATTGGTAAATCATGCTAGTCCTGGGGACAAAAATCGATTTGAGAGCAGGATAAAGGTAAAAAAGTATTAATTTGCAGTAAAAATAGTAAATATTTCTACTTTTGTTGTTTATTAACAGGAGTATAAGGAACGAAAAACATAAAACAAACATGGCAGGCATTTGGCTAGGGAGATCGCAATGTTACGTTTAACAGGCTTTATTCTTCTATTTCTGACTTTCAACACATGTTTCGCAGACAGGTTGTGTGACACGGGATGCCGTCTGGATATAGACTTTCCAACAGGCGGGGATATACAGGCAGTTAATGATCTGACCATTGTTTTTGGGCAGTCGGGTCTGATAAATACTGTTGCTACCACTGTAGGCTTCGTTAACAGGGATAGTCTGGTTTTACACGCTGGCGAACGACTTTTGTTTTTACCGGGTGGCAGCTTCAACCTTGGGGAAGGCGGAAATCTGGATTATTCACAGTTAATCATTCAAAGCGATGGCGAAATTCAGTTATCAGCGATAGGTGGAACAAGAACACTCTTCATATCGGCTGGTTCAAGTTTTATCTTATCAGGAAAGGCGAGAATTGAATTTGATGCATATAACCTCATTCTTGATGGAATCCTGACCCGTGTCGACAAAGAATAGAGGTCACAATAAAGTAGTTACCGATATAGGATATGGAATGTAGTAATAAGTCGCAGCGCTTATCTTAAAAATTAGCCTTTATACATTTCGCGACAACACTTTTTATACAGCAGGAGTTACCACTGATGAATCTATTCGCGTATGGGACATTGATGGATGAGGCCATTATGCACAATGTCTGTGGTGAGCGGTTTCAATCACGAGTGGCTACTTTATCAGGCTATATGCGCAAAAAACTATGCGGTGAGGTTTATCCAGGGATTATTAGGCAGGCCGATTCAAAGGTTAAAGGGCGGGTATATCTTGATGTGACCGCGCAGGCTTTGCAGTATCTAGACCAGTTTGAAGGTTCGTTTTATCAAAGACAGCTCGTGTCAGCTGTTTTTGATGATGGCGCAAGCATGGAGGTTGAAACTTATGTGCTAACCAAAAGCTGTGCCAAACTGCTATCTGCGGAAGACTGGAGCCTGGAAGAGTTTCTAAACCGTGATAAGCCACTATTTGTGGATAAATATGGCGGTTATGAAAAGCTGGTTTAAACACAAAAACAAGCACCTTTAGGCTGAAGGCTAAACTGACCAGGCTATTTATCTTAGTGTAATAAAGTCCTTACAAATAACTTGCTAAAATCAGAATTTATCCTAGAATTCGCGCCACTTTAATATCCATCGAGGATTTATGTTATTTCGCTAACCGTGCGCTAATTCAAAACAGCGCCGGAACTATTTTTTCTGACGTTATTTTGAGGCTCTTTAGTGGAACACTTAACTTCTCAGGCACTGGATCGTGTGATCCAGATGTTGATTCATCTCTCAATTCCTGCCATCGCCTACTCAGCTGATGATGAATTTGAGAATCATTTCATGACACACAATGGTATCGAATATGCTGGTATTCCTATCAGTGTGCCTGGCTTACCGGAACACAACTACGCGGCTTTCGATGCGTTTACTTGTACAGATGGCTGTCCAGAGACAGTGCTGCCCGTATTAAAACCACCTTTCTTCCCTCGGAGCATGGAAGTCACCGAGCAGCCACGTGGTATTATCCGAGATTAAAATTGGAGAATAGACCTATGAAAGAATTCGAAGAAACTTTGTACGATGCACTGGCACAGACCTTTCGTATCGATAAGCTGTATTTTGAACATAAAACCGATCATCAGCATCTGATGATTTTCCACAATGCTTTTCTTGGTCGTGTGATGACCCTGGACGGAGTAGTTCAAACTACGGAAAAAGATGAGTTTTTCTATCATGAAATGCTGACACATGTGCCTGTTCTGGCGCATGGTAATGTAAAAAAGGTATTGATTATTGGTGGTGGTGATGGCGGCATGCTGCGAGAAGTGTTAAAGCATGCATCTGTGGAGCAGGTTACTATGGTCGAGATTGATGACAAAGTAATCGAGATGGCGAAACAGTATTTACCCAACCACTCAGCCGGTGCATTTGACGATGCGCGAGCTAACATTGTGATTGCCGACGGTATAGATTTTGTGCGGAATACTGACGAATGTTTTGATGTCATTATCTCTGACAGCACCGACCCTGTGGGTCCTGGTGAAGTACTGTTTACGGATAATTTTTATTCCGCCTGTCAGAAAATCCTGAATTCAGGTGGCGTTATGGTGACACAAAATGGCGTTCCTTTTTTTCAAATGGATGAATTAATTAATACGCAGAAGCGTATGGGCGCACAATTTAAGGATCAAACCTTTTATAGCGCCGCAGTACCTACCTATTACGGTGGGATTATGACATTCGCCTGGGGTAGCGATGATGAAACACTGAGACAGCAGGATATCAGTGTTCTTCAACAGCGGTTTATTGATAGCGGTATTAAAACCCGTTACTACACACCGCAAATTCATCAGGCATCTTTTGCTTTACCAGCATATGTACTGGATAAACTGGAGAAAAACAGTTAGTGAACAAACGCTCTGTCAGATATGGTGCCAGTCCCGAAGAGAATGAATATTTCCAGGGGCTAGTGTCAAAGTATGGTTCTCCTTTATTGGTCATCAGTCGTAGTAAACTGATTCAACAGTATCAGAGTCTTAAAAACTACCTGCCCGGCGTGTCGCTATATTACGCCATCAAGGCTTTTCCTCACCCTGATGTGATTCGAATTCTGGCTGAACAGGGGTGTAATTTTGATGTGGCTTCAGAAGGCGAGATTGAGTTACTTAAGCCACAGCAAATCAGTGGTCGCAAAACTATCCATACTCATCCTATTAAGAAGGAAGCTCATATCAAGGCAGCATTGCGTGGCGGCTCAACCACTTTTGTAGTGGATAATATTGATGAACTGAAAAAAATGATTCCATTTCGACAGCGAGTCGGTGTACTACTACGAGTTAGTTTTCGCAGTGATACCGCGAGTGTCGATCTATCGCGCAAGTTTGGTTGTAGCCCCGCCCAGGTCAGGGATCTGGTATTAGAGGCACAACAGTATGATATTCATATACGTGGACTGTCATTCCATGTAGGCTCACAGAGCCTGTCTTCAAATACGCATGTCGATGCGATTCAAAAATGTGCACAACTCATTGAAGAGATTAACGAAGATATTCCGAACCCGATGAATGTACTGGATATAGGCGGAGGTTTTCCAGTGGATTATGCTCAGGAAAATCCAGATCTGGAAGGATTCTTTAAGCCGATTCAACAGGCACTGTCTGAACTGCCAGATTATCTGGACATTATCGCTGAGCCCGGACGTTATCTGGTGGCACCTGCAGTAACCGGCATCAGCAGTGTCACCGGTATCGCCAGGCGAGGGGAGTATATGTGGTATTACCTGGACGACGGTGTATATGGTTCTTATAGTGGGCAATTGTTTGACCATGTTCTGTACCCCCTGCAAATTCCGAATGATGCCGAACCACGCACTCTATCAATTCTATCTGGACCAACCTGCGACAGCATCGATATCATCTCCGAAGATATCATGCTGCCCGACCTGCGCGAAGGCGAACTGGTTATAGGCCACATGATGGGCGCCTATTCGGCAGCCACATCGACGCATTTTAATTCATTGTCGGGTGCCAGGATTATTCTTGAGGACTAGGCAAGTGGGCCAACAACAGGTGCATTTTGTTATCCCCTTTTTTTTATTCATATTTATTTTTCACTGCTATACTTTGAGGACTAAAAATACCCAGGGCCAGGCGTATTGTTTTACATCAGCCAGGAATATGAAATCTAATAAATAGAACGGAGTAGTCAGGTGCTATCTATCTCCTTAATTAAACTGGGTTATCTCAAAGACAATTGTTGTGACTTTTTACATTCACAGGCTGTGAGCTGCAAAGTACTTTTGTCGCAATGAATAGCTGGAAGTTATGCATTTTGCTCTGTGCATCCGCCTTTTCTTTATCGGCTGTGGCAGGTAGTGATGACAGGCTCGATCACTTTCTTTCCTTAAGTTTTGAAGATCTGGTGAATCTGGAAACCAGTATAGCCACAGCATCTCGTCAAACCATTTCTCGAGCACCAGCAGTTGTTTCAGTAATAACAGCAGATGATATCAAGGCAACTGGAGCGGTAAATCTGGTTGACGCTTTACGTACAGTGCCGGGTCTTCACATCAGGACAGACCCCTTTGGCAACCGCCCCCTCATCCACTTCCGTGGTTCAAAAGCGGTAAATACTTTGTTAATGGTCAACGGAAACCCAATGAAAGATCTTATGTGGGTATTTGGCATATTCTGGAAAGGATTACCCGCCAGTATAATTGATCGCATAGAGATTATCCGAGGACCTGGTTCAGCACTATTTGGTGCCGATGCAGCTGCCGGTGTTATTAATGTGATCACTAAAACAGCAGGCAAGACCGAAGGTACAGAAGCAGGCTTACGTATCGGCAGCTTTAACAGCAAAACCAGCTGGCTACAGCATGGTGGTAACCTTAATGGCTTCGATATTGGGCTCACGGCCAATATTCATGATACGGATGGATATAGTCCGTTTATCTCAAGCGACAACCAAACCCTCTATGATCAGGCGCAGACAAGCAATGTTTCGCTTGCACCATCCAATGTGCATTATGGTTGGCATGGCGAAGATCTTCGGCTCTCTATTGGCAAAGGAAACTGGCGATTACTGGCGGATTATATGGGTCATAACGATATTCAAACCGGCATGACTGGAACTGCTGTGATCGATCCGCTTACTGTGGCCAGTGATAGCAGATATAACATTGATGTACTGTATAGCAATGATAACCTGTATGAAGACTGGTTGATCAATGCTGATTTTGGATATGAGCATTTGCAGTATGATTCCGGTGAAGGGTTTCAGGAACGGCCACCAGGCTTTGTTGATTCCAGTGGCGTTTACCCGAACGGTCTTATCAACCAGATGGAATCGGCTGAGCGTAGTCTGTCTTTTGAAGCCAGCGGTTTGTATAGTGGTTTTGAAAACCATGTACTTCGCGTCGGTGCGGGTTATTCGGTAAAAGATTTATACTCAGTCGTGCAACGGGTGAACTTTGGACTGGGACCCGATGGCAATCAGTTGCCCGCTGGTGGACCGCTGGTTGATGTATCGGATACGCCGTACGCATTCGCCCCTGAAAAAAAACGTGAAATTGCTCATCTGTTTATTCAGGATATCTGGACTATTACTGACGACTGGGAGCTGACTGCTGGTGCGCGCTACGACGACTATTCTGATTTTGGCGATACGCTGAATCCACGTCTGGCTCTGGTATGGCAAACTACCGATAAACTAACTAGTAAGTTCATGTATGGAAAAGCATTCCGGGCGCCTTCTTTCCAGCAGCTTTTTTCTGAAACCTCTCGCGCCCTGCCTAACGACCAGCTTGATGCAGAAGAGTTTGATACGACTGAACTATCACTTTCATATGCCGCAACACAAAAACTTCAACTATCGATGAATATGTTCCACCTTAATCAGGAAAATATTATTCAGCGTGTGGCAGTCAGCGGTCTAACCAAGAATCAATATAATAACATTGGAGATCACTGGACCAGGGGCTTCGAACTCGAAATGAAGTGGCAGACACTGCCGGATCTTAGAATGTCGGCAAACTATGCAGTTCAGCAGCAGAAAGATGATGAGTTTCGATATTTTCTGGTTCCAGAACAGTCTGCCTACCTGCGTGCTGACTGGTCATTTCACCCCAAATGGAACTGGGATTTTCAGGCAAACTGGATTGGTGAGCGGGTACGCCCATCTACTGACACCCGCCCCTCACTTGCCGCTTATACGATTAGCGATACAACGCTTCGTTACACCGATTCAAACTCCTGGTCATTTGCCGCTTCGGTAAGAAATCTTTTTGACGAGGAGGCAAAAGAATATAGTTCGGGTTCTCTTGAGGATGACCTGCCATTACCAGAACGTAGTTTTTATGTTGAGATGCAATATAAATTTTAAGGATTGATATCATCAGGATGAAAAGACAAAAAAGAATGGCAAGGCATCTGGCCAACCGGGAATGGAGTATCTGTTGAAGCCTATGATAAGGACATGGATGCTGTGGCTTCTACTATGCCTGTTGTCAGGCATGAAAAATATTGCTGTTGCTGAACAATACCCCGCTGAGGTTCATTTATTTAAAGCTGCTTACATCTACAATTTTGGCAAACTGGTGAGTTGGCCAGAGGGAACCTGGCAATCTCAGGAAAGCCCCTTCACTCTATGTACTCTTGGTCAGGATGATGTTATCAATGCGCTAAATAAATTAGGTGGAAGGAAAATTCAAGGCCACCGTGTCACTATTCAATCGTTTAAAAATAATTTCCCTACAGGTCATTGTCAGATACTGTATATCGCTAAGAGCAGCGCCCACAACTATCCAGATAAACAGGATAAAGCCTCCCAGCAGGCACTATTAACGGTTAGTGAAATTCCTGGCTTTATAGATCAGGGTGGCATTATCGAGCTCTATCGAGAAGATAATCGAACCCGCTTTAAGATTAATCTTGGCAAAGCTCGTGAACTGGGTCTCGAGATCAGTTCTCGATTGTTGACCCTGGCAACATCTGTTGAGGATAAAATAAAACAATGATCCTCAGAAATGCCAAAATACAGCAAAAGCTGGAAGCTATCATGCTCATCACCACGGCAGCTGTATTAGTGCCGTGTATCCTTGCATTCATGTTTCTTGAGGCCTCATCGGCACGTGATGAGGCCATCATACGTTTAGAATCTCTGGCAACTGTTTTAGCGGTCAACAGTAGTGCCGCAATTGCTTTCAGGGATGAGAAGGCAGCATCCGAAGTTATCAACAGCCTTTCTTCTCAGGGTGATATCATCTGGTCAGGCATTCGACTGATGAATGGGGAGCTGTTTATCGTGACTAAATCCGGAAGTTTCGAGAAAACCCGTATCCCAAATATCTGGCTTTCAATGTTCAAATCTTTACTGGGTAATATCGAGGTAAAAAAAGCGATTGTATTCGATGGGTCCAAGCTTGGTGATTTCATCATTATTGGTGATATGAGTCGGCTGTATCATCATCTCATTCAGCAAATATACGTCGGCCTGGGCATGTTTGTTATCGCCATGCTAATAGCTCTGGTTCTGGCTGATCGGCTGCAACTGGTAGTTTCTGTGCCGGTAAAGAGATTGCTAGAAACCATGGAAAAAGTCATAGCAGGAAAAGGTTTTGGCTTTAGAGCTGAACGAGTCAGTAATGACGAACTTGGTATTTTGGTCGATGGGTTCAACGAGATGCTGCAAAAGATTCAATCCTATGATGAAGAACTGAATAGTCAGCAGAAAAATCTTGAGCTGCAGGTTATAGAGAGAACCCAGCAGCTACAGGAGTCAAAGATACAGGCTGAATCAGCCAATAAGGCAAAAAGTCTTTTTCTTGCCACCATGAGTCATGAGATACGAACGCCTTTGAATGGTGTGGTGGGGATGATTCAGGTGTTACGCGAAACGGCGCTGGATAAAGAGCAGCAAAAGTATATCGAGACTCTGGATAGCTCAAGTAAGAGTCTGATGATGCTGATTGATGACCTGCTTGATCTTTCAAAAATCGAGTCGGGGAAACTGATATTGGACATTGAACCTTTCTCAAGTAGACAGTGGATAGGCGATATTAGAAATCTGGTCAGCCCTCTTTTTGACGGTACTCAGGTCGAATTCGACATTAAAGTAAGCAATAACTTGCCGGCCTATCTGCAAGGAGATGCTGCCCGACTGCTTCAGATCGTAGTGAATCTTGTGACTAATGCGGCCAAATTTACCCGATTTGGAAGGGTGACATTAGATATAGGCGGCCAGCCAGCAAAACAGGGTTATTATGATTTGAGGCTATCCGTTGAAGATACCGGAATTGGCATACAGGAAGATAAGCTGGATCTCATCTTCAAAGCTTTTCAACAATTAGAAGTGGACCAGATCACCAATAAAGGGGTCGGCCTTGGGCTTGCGATATGCAAGAGGTTGGCAGATATCATGCAAGGAAGCCTGCGCGTTACCTCTCAACCTGAAGAGGGAAGTTGCTTTACCTTAGAGGTGACTCTGGCTGAAGCTGAAGTAGGCAGTGATAGCGTCAATAGTGACAATATGCTGGTCATAAACCGGAACCTTTCGGTTCTATTGGTTGATGATGACAATATAAATCGTTTTGTTGCACGGTCATTACTGGAAAATGTCGGAATAAAAATCACTGAAGCTCAGAATGGTCAAATTGCCTATGACAAAGTCAAACAGCAGGCATTTGACCTGATTTTAATGGATATTCAAATGCCTGTAGTGGATGGCATAACAGCGACAAAAATGATTCGAGAATCCGAGGGTGAGGCTCATCGAGTTCCTATCATCGGTATAAGTGCCAGCGTCATGAGTGATGAAAAAATTCGCTATCTTGATTCGGGTATGGATGCTGTAGTTGAGAAACCATTGGTGGTCGAGAAGCTGTTTAAAACTATTCAATCCCTGCTGTATAAGTAGTCGTCCCTGAAAAAGTTTTCAGGGCGCGTTCCATAGTGTTGTGAATAACTAACAAAAGACTATCGGCCATTTCTTCAGATTCCAGGCTGTGACAGCCATCAGTAGATTGATTTCATCGCCAGCTATGCTTTTGAGATAGTTTCTAGATAATCGAAAGTCAGTCTTCAGCCTATAAAAGAATCAGTTAGAAAAAGAGCAAACAGATAACTTGTTGAAAAATAGGTAAAAATCAATGCGATTGCCTGCAAATTCTGTTCACTCATTGGGCAACCTGATAAAGCTATAAGCATTTGTGAAAAATACATGTCCAACTGCGGAATCCAGGATTATTTTGCCAATCCTCGAATTGTCCGTAGAGAGCTATACGGAATAGCTACTTATCGCTGCTTTACCAAAAAGTAATTGCTGAGTTTAATTGACGCAATATGCATATATCTTAAATAATTAATGCGACATGATATTTAATAAGCTACAGTACGCAATATAAACAACAATTACACATATGTCGACATCATGAAAGATACGAATCTACCTCCATCTGTCCTCCACAATCGGCTCGATAGCCATGGCAAAGCTATAGCCTGGGACACTCAGTCATTTCATGACGCACTGATCGCTGCTGGTGCCAACCACTCGTTGCGGACTTCGGAAAGAGAGCTGGAGAATCTACTCCCTGCTGCCGTATCGGTGGACAATCTGATCGATGAGACAGGTCGTCAAGCTCTGAAGCTGGTCGTCAGGCAACTGCTGGATGATGTTAAACGCAAGCGCCACCAGTCCTTGATCCTGCAGCTTGTTGCCTTGCCTGAATCCGGATATCTGTTGCTGGCAAACGATGGTCGTTCTGGCAGGAGATGGATTTTTATTAATGAGCTGGATCATCAGACGCTGATAGATGCACTGGACTTATTGGCCGCCGGAAAAACTACATTGTTCTGGCCACATGGCGAGGTGACAAAATATTGCAGAGATCTGGTGCGGGTACAGGGCAGCATCAAACTCGATTTAGCATCAGGAACTGCTGCATCTCTGGCTACCGTAATATACCGTGAGCCCCTTACGCTACAGACCCAGACTCGCCAGAGTGCCGAGTTGATCGAGAAGGCACAACTCTCGCACCTGGACAGGTTAGAGGCCGAGAGCATCTATATCATCCGGGAGGTTGTTGCCCAGGCGGAAAACCCTGTCATGCTCTACTCAATCGGCAAAGACTCATCTGTGATGTTGCATCTGGCCAAAAAGGCGTTCTACCCCAGCCCGCCTCCATTCCCGTTGATGCATGTAGATACGCGCTGGAAATTCACCGCTATGTATGACTTTCGGGATCGCATGGCAGAAGAAGTAGGTATGGATCTGATTGTTCACACCAATCCTGAAGGCATAGAAAAAAATATCAACCCCTACGACCATGGCAGTGCGCTACACACCGACGTGATGAAAACTCAGGGCCTGAAACAGGCACTGGACAAATACAAATTTGATGCTGCCCTTGGTGGGGCCAGAAGAGACGAGGAAAAAAGCAGAGCGAAGGAAAGGGTCTTCTCGTTCAGATCCACAGCCCATCGCTGGGACCCGAAGAACCAGAGGCCAGAGCTGTGGAATCTATACAACGGGTACAAGAAAAAGGATGAAAGCATCCGCGTGTTTCCTTTGTCCAACTGGACAGAGCTGGATATCTGGCAATACATATATCGAGAGAGCATACCCATCGTTCCTCTTTATTTCGCGGCAGAACGGCCAGTTGTTATGCAGGATGGCATGCTGGTGCTGGTGGACGATGACAGAATGCACCTGTTTGAAGATGACAAGATTGAAATCCGCAAGGTACGTTTCCGTACACTGGGTTGCTATCCGCTGACCGGTGCCGTCGAATCAGAGGCGGACAATCTCTCCTCTATCGTTCTTGAACTGCTACAGAGCAGAACCAGCGAACGAGAGGGTCGAGCCATAGATAGTGATTCATCTGCATCCATGGAAAAGAAAAAACAGGAGGGCTACTTCTGATGAACGAGCTTATTAAACAGGTCGATGACTACATAGAAACTCAGTCAAAACTTGACCTTCTCAGATTCATCACTTGCGGTAGCGTGGATGACGGCAAGAGCACACTTATCGGCAGGATGCTGTATGATGCTCAGTTACTCTTTGAAGATCAGGTTAGCGCTCTTCAGAGCGATTCCAGAAAGATGGGAACCCAGGGGGGCGATATAGACTTCGCGTTGCTGGTCGATGGACTGGGAGCCGAACGGGAACAGGGAATTACCATTGATGTAGCCTACCGCTACTTCAATACCGACAGACGAAAGTTTATCGTGGCGGATACACCGGGGTACGAACAGTACACCCGTAACATGGTAACCGGGGCCTCTACTGCAGACGTCGCTGTGATACTTGTGGATGCATCGCAGGGGATTCTTAGTCAGACCCGCAGGCACTCATTCATCGCTTCGCTGCTGGGTATCAAGCATGTGGTCCTTGCGATCAACAAAATGGATATAGTCGACTATAAAGAAACGATATTCGATCAAATCCATGAAGCCTACCTGAATTTTGCCGAGCTACTGAACTTTGAGGCTATCACAGCCATTCCGCTATCGGCACTGAAGGGCGACAACGTTATTCAGCGCTCCAAAATGACAGACTGGTATCACGGCCCAACCTTGCTGGGTTTCCTGGAAACCGTTGATGTTCGAAAATCCCAGCTAGACTATCCATTCCGCTACCCGGTTCAGTGGGTTAATCGTCCAAATTCTGAATTCCGTGGTTTTTCTGGTACTGTCGTCGCTGGCAGTATTGCGCGCGGCGAAGCAGTCAGAGTGCTGCCTTCTGGAGAAGTCGCCAATGTGAAGGAAATCGTACTGTATCAGGATCAGCTCAGCCGCTGTGTTGCTGATCAGTCCGTTACCATTACCCTGGACAGGGAGATCGATATTTCACGCGGAGACATACTCGTTACCGCTGATGACCCCTGTGAAGTATCCGACCAGTTTGAGGTTACCCTCGTCTGGATGGATCAGGAAGAAGGTTTTGCCGGTCGCTCCTACCTGATGAAAATTGGCACCCAGCTGGTTAATGCCACAATCACAGACATCAAATACAAGTACGACATCAATACACACGACCGGCTCTCCTCCAAGACATTGCACCTCAATGAAATTGGTCGCGCCACCATAAGTCTCGACAAAGCAGTACCTTTTGAGGCCTACGAAAAATGCAGGCAAATGGGAGCCTTCGTACTAATTGACCGCTACCGTTTCGCCACGGTATCAGCCGGGATGATTTCTTTCGCCCTGCGTCGCGCGAGTAATGTACACACCCAGGCCCTCACTGTTGACAGAGCAGCACGGGAACGGCTGAATAATCACAGCGGCAAGGTCATCTGGTTTACAGGGCTGAGCGGATCAGGAAAGTCGACGCTGGCTAACGCCATGGAACAACAGCTGTACAAACGGGGTATTCGCACCTACATACTGGATGGTGACAATGTCCGACAGGGACTCAACAAGGATCTAGGCTTTACCGATGCAGACAGAGTCGAAAATATCCGGCGCATTGCCGAGGTGGCCAAACTCATGGTTGATGCTGGTCTGGTGGTGATGACCGCCTTCATTTCTCCATTCCGTTCAGAGCGCGACATGGCGCGCTCTCTGTTCGGCGAAGGTGAGTTTATAGAGGTGTTTGTCGATACGCCACTGGCGATAGCTGAGGAGCGAGATCCGAAAGGACTGTACAGGAAAGCTCGTCGTGGAGAACTACCCCACTTTACCGGCATAGACAGCCCTTACGAAGCACCGGAAGCGCCCGAACTTGATTTGAATACAGGAAGCTTATCGATTGACGAATGTGTCGAGAAGTTGCTGAAATTATTCTGATGAATAAGTCCTACTACAGAGAAACGCATCTCTAAAGCATGGCAAAAGTACTGTCCTGGTGGGTGACGGCAACGCTCACCAGGGGCCTCATTGCGTTCTTTATAACCAGTGATTTTATACGGCTCTGACCATCCAGTGATCATGGCAAAGGATACCCTTGAAATGAGGCAGGATGCCGGTTTCATCGGCCTGAGCCAGTTTGTCTTTAGTCAACTGTTCAAATTGGAATAAACTCGACGATATAGGGATCATCCGTCTTTTTCAGCATCTTGCCCATATACCCTGTTTGAGCTCCTGAGGGTTTGTCTGATTTCTTGTGTGAGGTCTTTAAACGATTTGGATCACTCGACGGTGGCTTGCTGCTGTTTTTACTGGTCAGTGTTGTGCGGTTTATCAGCACAGAAACTAACAGCAGCAGAACCTTTAAAGCGGCTCGAACAGAAGATGACAGTCCAAGTTCCTGGTCAATCAGTTGCCGGGCATTATGGAGAGTCTTTTCAACCTCAATCGAATCTATTTTCAATGGATACACCCGTCCCTTTCAGTACAGGGGTATTCTCGTATGACTTTTCAGGGGCGACTTTTTCTCTTTGTATAGCTCTGTGCGCCGTTAAAAAAATGAATTCATGAATGGGGTCACTGTCATGCTGTTAAAGCAATTAAACATTATCAGGTACGACCTGAGTACGCTTTATTATACGATTGATAATTCTTGTGAAATTTTCAAAAAACCTATGAAATCCACCCAAGCTTTTTTTATGATTAATTTACGGTGAGTAGTTACACTTAAATTTTAAATAAGTGTTATAAATCTGTGCATAAATATGGGGCAGAGAGCATTATTCTCTAATGCTGGAATCAATGGCTCTATGCTCCGGACTTTAGCAGTAATCTTTCACCAGCTCTGAATAATATTAAGCGCGCTCGGTTAGAACTTGATTTTGTCCATGTTTCTATATAAATACACTGTATTGAGTATTTGTATAGAAAGAATTTGATTATTGAGTAGTATCGTGGCCACAATGTTCCTATTCACTAAGATCTTAAGCTATGGCAAATAAAAATATAGACGTCCTTTTAGTCGGTGCGGGAGCAATGAGCGCGACTTTAGGCTCTATGCTCAACCAGCTCGATCAAAACCTTACTATCACCATGGTAGAAAAGCTCGATAAGCCATTACAGGAAAGTAGCGATGGCTGGAATAATGCAGGCACTGGACATGCCGCTTATTGCGAACTCAACTACACGCCAGAGAAAGAGGACGGAAGTATCGACGTCCATAGAGCCTATGGTATCAATGCGCGCTACGAAGTAAGCCTGCAATACTGGTCACATCTGGTTAAGAGTGGAGCACTACCATCGCCAGAAAAGTTCATTAACCCTGTCCCGCATATTAGTTTTGTATGGGGTGAGGCAAACGTAGAGTTTTTACGTAAACGTCATCAGTTATTAATTGAACACCCGATGTTTGAACAAATGGAGTTTACCGAAGACCACGAAGTTTTAAAGCAGTGGCTCCCTTTAATGATGAAAAACAGAGATCCTGCGCAAAAGCTCGCTGCTACCAGGGTTTCTTATGGAACCGATGTGAATTTTGCTGCCGTAAGTAGAGGCATGATTAATCACCTGAAAACTCAGGATAGCTTCAACCTACTACTTAACAGCTCGGTTGAAGATTTAGTACAAAACCCTGACTCAAGCTGGCAAGCCACTATAAAGAATATTCAGACTGGAGAGACTGAAAAAATTAACGCAAAATTTGTATTTATAGGAGCTGGTGGGGCAGCACTTCCTCTATTGCAAAAATCAGGGATTGAGAATATTAATGGTTATGCCGGTTTTCCGGTGAGTGGTCAGTGGCTGGTGTGCAAAAATCCGGATATTGTTAATCAGCACATGGCGAAGGCGTATGGTAAAGCACCGTTAAACGGGCCACCGATGTCTGTACCCCATCTGGACACGCGAATAATCGACGGTGAAAAAGCCTTATTATTTGGCCCTTTTGCCGGGTTCACTACCAAATTTTTAATCCATGGTTCTATTTTTGATTTATTTAAATCTATTCGTTTAGACAACCTCTGGCCGTTATTAAATGTTGGCTTAAGAAACTTTGCCCTGATTAAATACCTGATCACTGAAGTCCTGCAAACACATAAGTCGCGCATGGTTGCTTTACGAGATTTCTATCCTGATGCCAAAAGTTCTGACTGGAAGCTGGCTAAAGCTGGCCAACGCGTTCAAATCATCAAAAAATGTCCCGAAAAGGGTGGCAAATTAGAGTTTGGAACAGAGGTTGTACACTCGAATGATGGCACATTAGCAGGCTTACTGGGCGCATCTCCTGGCGCATCATTACTGGTACCAATTATTTTAGAAGTTATTGAAGATTGTTTTAGCGAAAAGCTGGCGACACCGGAATGGCATAAAAAGATTAGACAAATTATCCCATCCTATGGAATATCCATCGTTTCCCATAAGGATTTATTTATGTCGATTCGTGAAGACACTTTATCTACGCTAAAATTAAACAGGAATTTAAATTGAACCTGAATCCGCAGTGGCTCAACTGCGGATCCAGCTTGAAAGAAGTTTCCTAAAAACAATCCCCCGGCACACGAACCCAGCCTTCCATCAATACTCGTGCACTGCGACTCATAGCGACTTTCTTTACTGCCCATAGTCCATCAACTTCAGTGGCTTCTGCGCCCACCTTTAAGGTACCTGAAGGATGTCCAAAAACAACAGAATCCCGTTCACCGCCACCGGCGGCCAGATTAACCAGCGTACCGGGTATGGTTGCAGCGGTACCGATGGCAACTGCCGCTGTGCCCATCATCGCATGGTGTAATTTGCCCATGGATAAGGCGCGAACATTAAGGTCAATATCTGTGGCATTAATCTGTTTGGCGCTGGATGAGGTATAAGCCTGGGCTGGTGACACAAAAGCCACCTTGGGTGTATGCTGGCGCGCAGCAGCATCTTCCAGTTTCTCAATCAAGCCCATTCTGATCGCGCCATGTGCGCGGATGCTTTCAAACATCGCCAGTGCTTTTTCGTCGCTATTAATGCTGTCCTGTAATTCGGTGCCAGAGTAACCGATATCGGCGGCATTCAGGAATATAGTCGGGATACCGGCATTGATCATAGTGGCGTTAAATGTGCCAATGCCTGGAACCTCAAGTTTGTCGACCAGATTTCCAGTGGGGAACATATCGCCTTCACCATCGGCGGGATCGAGAAACTCAACCTTCACTTCGGCAGCAGGGAAGGTGACGCCATCCAGCTCAAAATCTCCGGTTTCCTGAACCTCACCATTGGTCATGGGTACATGCGCAATAATGGTTTTTTTGATATTGGCCTGCCAGATGCGCACCACTGCGGTACCATTTACAGGTACTCGCTCAGGGTCTACCAGTCCACTGCTGATGGCAAATGAACCAACCGCTGCGGTCAGGTTGCCACAGTTACCACTCCAGTCTACGAAAGGCCTGTCGATGGAGACCTGTCCGAACAGGTAATCCACGTCATGCTCCGGCTGGCTGCTTTTGGACAGGATAACGGTCTTGCTGGTGCTTGAAGTCGCACCACCCATACCATCGGTTTGTTTGCCGTAAGGGTCCGGGCTGCCGATAACACGCAATAATAATTTATCGCGCGCTTCACCGGGAACCTGTGCCGATTCGGGTAAATCACTCAGGTTAAAGAAAACGCCCTTGCTGGTACCGCCACGAATATAGGTAGCAGGTATCTTAATTTGTGGTACGTGGGTCATAGTTATTTGATCTCTTGTTTAACCACAGAGGGCACAGAGGTAATTAATAAATAAAATCTCTGTGTTCTCTGTGGTTGATATGTTTTTTAATGATTCGATTCAAGAAAGTCCTGTGCGAAGCGCTGTAATACACCACCTGCTTCATAAACCCGCACTTCTTCTGCAGTATCCAGACGACAGGTAACCGGAATTTCTACACGTTCACCATTGGCTCGGTGCATAACCACCGTCAATTTTGTACGCGCTGTGATTTCGCCGATTACATCGTAGGTTTCGGTGCCATCGATGTTATAACTATGGCGATTTTCACCGGGCATAAATTCCAGTGGTAGTACGCCCATACCAACCAGATTGGTTCTATGGATACGCTCAAAACCTTCTGCCACAATCGCTTCAACTCCGGCCAGGCGAACACCCTTGGCTGCCCAGTCACGTGATGAGCCCTGACCATAGTCAGCACCGGCAACAATAATCAAAGGCTGCTTACGCTGCATATAGGTTTCAATCGCTTCCCACATGCGTGTGACTGTGCCTTCGGGTTCTATGCGTGCCAGAGAGCCCTGTTTCACTGCGCCATTTTCCTGCACCATTTCATTCAACAGTTTGGGGTTGGCAAAGGTGGCACGTTGTGCGGTCAGGTGATCGCCACGATGCGTTGCGTACGAATTAAAGTCGACTTCGGGCAGCCCCATTTTGGCCAGGTATTCACCCGCTGCACTGCTCGCCAGGATCGCGTTGGATGGCGACAGGTGATCAGTAGTGATGTTGTCACCCAGTACCGCCAGTGGGCGCATGCCTTTCATAGTGCGTTCACCTGCCAGTGCACCTTCCCAGTAAGGAGGACGACGAATATAGGTCGTCTGTGGACGCCAGTCGTATAGTGGACTGCTGGCTTCTTCTACCTGTCCCAGATCGAACATCGGGTCGTAGATCTGGTGGAACTGTTCAGGCTTTACGCAACTGCTAACAATGGCATCGATCTCTTCATCACTGGGCCAGATATCTTTCAGAGTGATGGGGTTACCGGCTTTATCAGTGCCAACAACATCCTGTTCGATATCAAAGCGTACGGTACCCGCGATGGCATAAGCGACCACCAGTGGTGGAGATGCCAGGAATGCCTGTTTGGCATAAGGATGGATACGTCCGTCAAAGTTACGGTTTCCAGAAAGTACTGCCGTTGCGTATAGATCGCGGTCGATGATTTCCTGCTGAATCTTCGGATCGAGTGCGCCACTCATGCCGTTACAGGTAGTACAGGCGTAGCCCACAATACCGAAGCCCAGTTTTTCCATTTCGGATAATAGACCCGCTTCTTCCAGATACAGTTTTGCGACCTTGGAACCCGGTGCAAAGGAAGACTTAACCCAGGGCTTACGCACTAGGCCGAGTTCGTTTGCTTTACGTGCAACCAGTGCTGCTGCAACCACGTTGCGTGGGTTACTGGTATTGGTACAGCTGGTGATGGCAGCAATAATGACAGCGCCATCGGGTAATTCACCCGCTTTTTCTTCCCATTTACCGGCAATACCACGAGATTCAAGATCAGCGGTTGGCAGACGGCGGTGCGGGTTGGAAGGACCCGCCATATTACGACATACAGAAGACAGGTCGAATTCCAGTACGCGCTCGTACTCGGCATTTGCCAGATCATCCGCCCACAACCCGGTGAGTTTGGCGTACTGTTCTACCAATGCCACCTGTTCAGGTTCACGACCAGTCAGTTTCAGATAATCGATGGTTTGCTGGTCGATGTAGAACATGCCTGCTGACGCGCCAAATTCAGGCGTCATGTTTGAGATCGTAGCGCGGTCACCAATGGTCAGGTTGGCGGCACCTTCGCCAAAGAATTCCAGATATGCAGAAACAACCTTCTCGTTACGCAGGAATTCGGTCAGTGCCAGTACGATATCGGTAGCGGTAATGCCGGGCTGGCGTTTACCCACCAGCTTGACGCCGATGATGTCGGGCAGGCGCATCATCGAGGGGCGACCCAGCATGACGGTTTCGGCTTCCAGACCACCGACACCAATCGCGATAACACCCAGTGCATCGATATGCGGAGTATGACTGTCGGTACCGACGCAGGTATCGGGGTAGGCAACGCCATCACGCGCCTGGATGACGGGCGACATTTTTTCCAGATTGATCTGATGCATGATGCCGTTACCGGCAGGGATTACGTCGACATTCTTGAATGCGGTTTTGGTCCATTCGATAAAATGGAAGCGATCATCGTTACGTCGATCTTCAATCGCGCGGTTTTTATCAAAGGCGTCTGGATCAAATCCACCAAACTCAACCGCCAGCGAATGATCCACAATCAACTGAGTAGGAACGACAGGATTGACTTCGGCTGGGTCGCCACCCATATCGGCAATCGCATCGCGCAGACCGGCAAGATCGACCAGTGCGGTTTGACCCAGAATGTCATGGCACACAACGCGAGCCGGATACCAGGGGAAATCAAGATCCTGTCTGCGTTCGATAAGTTGCGTCAGTGAGTCGGTCAGAACCTCAGGATCACAACGGCGCACCAGCTGCTCAGCCAGCACGCGTGAGGTGTAGGGGAGTTTGGCATAAGCGCCGGGCTGGATCGCTTCCACAGCCTCGCGTGTATCAAAGTAATCCAGATCGCTGCCCGGTAAATTCTTACGATAATTCGTGTTCATTGTGTAACCCTCTTGAAGGCGTTTTTATGGTTAATCAGATTTTTTTCTAAATTATTGCGCGTGTAGAGAATGTGGCGACGCATCAGTATTTCTGCCAGCTCTGCATCGCGATTGGAAATAGCCTGAACAATATGCCGGTGCTCATCAAAAGCGGTAGTGACCCGCGGGCCAGCCATACCCAGTTGCACGCGGTACATACGGATCAGGTGGTAGATGCCATTCATTAATTCAGAAATCAAATGGCGGTTTTTGCTACCCAGCATGATGCGGTAATGAAAATCGACATCACCAGCTTCCTGGTAATAGGTTTCACCACCCTGCACGGTTTGGAAATGGGTATTTAGTAAGGCGTTGAGATCAGCAATTTCCTCATCGGTCATATTCTCGGCAGCCAGCCGGGCCGCCATACCTTCCAGTGCTTCGCGTACCTGATACAGCTCCGCGAGCCCCTCAGCAGTCAGCGCGACCACCCGGTAACCGACATTAGCCTTGCGCTCTACCAGATGACAGGTTTCCAGGCGGTTGAGTGATTCACGAATCACAGCGCGACTGACGGAGTATTTTGTCGACAATTCCGTTTCACTGAGCTTTGACCCCGACGCAATCGTGCCATCAACAATATCCGAGCGCAGCTGGATAAAGGTCTTATCTGCAACCGTTACAGGCTGGTCGGTAAAGTGCAGAATTGATGTCACTGAGATGCCCCTTTGTTTAATTGTCGACAATATAAGCATGTTTAGTTCTAATTTCTAGCCCAAAAGCCGATATTGTCGACAAAAGTTAAGAATGATTGTTTATATATTGAGAATTTTTGTGTTTAACCATGAGGAGCTTCGTGTTAAAGACTTTTTAGTTAAAGCGTAGTAATTTAGTTTTCCATGGGAAAAGCAAACGTAGTGGAACAAGAATCTATGAAAATTATTGAAGCTGATTATGCAGATCTGGCAAAAGTCGCTTACCTGTTTCGTGAGTATCAGCAGTTAATCGGTGTTGACCTGTGTTTTCAGGGCTTTGAAGAAGAACTGGCCAGCCTGCCCGGTAAGTATGCGCCACCAACGGGAGCAATTTTCATTGCCATTGATAACGCAGAATTGATTGGTTGTGTGGCGATACGTCCCATCGATCAGCAACAGGCAGAGTTAAAGCGGCTTTATGTGAAACCGGACAGGCATGGTCAGGGGATTGGCAAGCAGTTGTTTGAAACCGCCATGTCGCGTGCGCAATCGATTGGGTATGGCAGTATTGTGCTGGATACGCTGGAATCTATGCGTAGTGCTCGGCGCTTGTATCAGGCGTATGGGTTTCGGGAGATTGAGGGTTACTATCATAATCCGGATTCGACGGCTAAGTTTTATCGGTATGATTTTGGGTAGTTGAGAGTTGTGATTGACATGATAGACGAGATAAAAAGTTATCTGTCATCACGAGCTTTAGCGCGGTGATCTAAACGGCAGTAGAAATTATCTCTTTTCTATGAAAATTTGTTAGCAGTATGACGCTTCATAAGATTGGCATATTAGAAAAGTGTAATCTGTTGCCCTGGAAGTTACTTTGAATGGTGTCTTCTTCTATGCTTACACTGTATGTGCCTGATGTGACTTCATCATCAGTAATTTTCTCAAAACGTACACTCATACCCTCCAGAGTAGTTTCTGAGAAATCAGTAGAGTCAGAACACTGATTTAAAACACGCTCTTCATATCTTGCTAATTTAGCTTTAAGAGATTGTCTTAACTCAAATTCATGAGCTTGTCTTAACTCAAGTTCATGAGCTTCTTTGCGTTTCTTTTCTTGTTTATTACTGAAAAAACCAAACATATTCTTTAACTGACACTCACTACGTTAAAAAGATTATTTAGATGAGCTGTTAATATATACAGATTTGTTTATAGAAATGTGACCGGTTTAGAGTTTAGAACAGCTTGCGCTAGCAAGTAATTCGTTTTGTGAAGCTGGTCAAAAAAGATACCCCATTTTATTGTGAATCCAGCCTTTCTATTGATCTTGCTCTTGGCGTTTAAGTATCAGGTGACAGTGAGCTATCAGGGTCTGTTAACACGATCAGTTGAATCAATCATTCAGCATTGGTACCCAACCCGGAATAGTTTTAACTCGATCAAGCCAGGCAGCTACAGCCGGGTAAGAATCTAAAGAAAATCTTGCATCATCAGCAAGCGCGGCACAGGGAAAGCAGGACAATATGCAATGGGAAATTTTCGTATGTTTCAGTGTCTATATTCGGCATTTTGTATGCTCAACGAGGCTGTAGAAAAAGCCCTTTTAAGGACGAGATTTCACTCAGTAGATTTTTATTTTTCATGCTTGTCACTTTGGCGTCATTTTATGTTGATTTCAACTATTTATATATTTGAAGTTTCTTTTCCCTCCTAATGCTTGATATAAGAACAACAATAATCCGTAATCCCATGCACCTTAAGCTGGAACCTTGAAGACGCTGGCACTTCAAATGATTCCCCACCCTTAATCGCCTGCCATTCAGAACTATCCGGCAGCATGATCTCCAGATCACCGGACATGATTTCCATAATCTCTTTGTCATCGGTTCCAAACTCATACTCACCAGGCAACATGACGCCGAGGGTTTTATGCGTTCCATCTGGGAACTTAACGGTGCGGCTGGTGACCTTGCCGTCGAAATAGGCGGTTACTTCTTTGATGATGGTGACGTTTTCAAATTTCGACATGATGGTTTCTGTTTACCTGCGTTAGTGTCATGGAAGTCAGGATAATAAGGGAGAATTAACGCCAAAACCAGATTTGCTTGCTACTATTCGGGTACAGCTTTTATTTTTCCGGTTTACTGTATGCAGGCTTTAGCCATTCTTTTCTGTGGGTTTTCTATTTTCAGTGCTTTTAGCATTTCGCTGATGCATTTTCGGCGTGAGATTTATCGGCAGCAGCCAGAAGCTCGCATTATGGGGCTGGTGCTGTTAGGCACGCTCGCTGGTTTACAGCTTGTTCATTTTGGTTATCTTGAATACAAGTCTGACTGGGTTCATGGGCCGATTTACCATGCCCTGTTATTTCTGGTAGCGCCTGCTTTTTATCTATTTAGCAAGCCCTTGCTGATGGGTAAACGCGAAACTTCCAGCCTGCAGTGGTTACATCTGTTTCCGGTAATCATTGGGGGATTTTTACCAGAGGGCCTGGCATTAGCTGGTGCTTTTGGCATCGGCGCTGTTTATCTGGTTTGGCTGGGC
Organism: Gammaproteobacteria bacterium; assembly: GCA_050298595.1. GTDB lineage: Bacteria > Pseudomonadota > Gammaproteobacteria > JACNJF01. The sequence goes on from JBNKUM010000067.1 coordinate 72,745, forward strand.
CTTAAGCTGTATGCGTTACGTGCCGAGCGTTCACGCTTTCAGATGGAGATTGGGTTATTGTCCATGATGATTTTGATTGGCATCATCGTTATGCTGCTGGGGCTGGGTGCGCCTCTGGTTTCTGAGCAAATATTTTTTACCCTGTACAGCCTGTGTATCGGTGCCGTGTTTTTACTGATGAACCTTACATTGGGTTATGCGCCGCAACTGCCAGCCGATATTGTCGAAGCGGCCGAAGCAACCTATGCGGTTTCTACGCTAGCGAATATCGATACCCGTGTTGCGATAACCCGCTTAAAGCAGTTGATGGAAGAGCAGCAGCTTTACCGCCGACCGGAATTAAATCTTGTGATGCTGGCCGCTGAGTTAAATCTGTCCAGACATCAGCTATCCGAATTGATCAACACTCATATCGGCAAGGGGCTATCGCGATTTATTCGAGAGTATCGCGTTGAAGCTGCACAGAAAATGTTGATCGCTGAGCCGCAGGCTTCGGTACTTGCGGTCGGTTTGAGTGTGGGCTTTACTTCACAGTCCAGTTTTTACCAGGCCTTCAATGAAATCTGCGGTATGTCACCCGGACGTTTTCGTCAATTAAATACTCCTGAATGATCAATTCGGAATGCCGGATTGATCAATACGGAAGTTTAATCTCCCTCCTCTTCTTATTCTTAAACTCAAAACACGAGGTTGAGAATGATGAAAATTTTACTGACCGGTGCTACCGGGTTTATCGGTTGGCATTTAGACAAAGCGCTACAGCTTAAGGGATACCAGGTGATCCCGATAAGTCGTAGTCATGGTTACGATGCCAATCATATGCTGCAGGCAGAAAGCTGGCTGCCTGTGCTGGATGGCATTGATTGTGTCATCAATGCAATGGGCATAATCAGAGAGACAGGCAGGCAATCTTTTGAGCGGATTCATACCCAGGCAGCTGTGGCCTTATTCGAAGCCTGTAAACAAACATCGATAAAACGTGTTATTCAAATCTCTGCGCTGGGCGCCGATGAATCAGCGTCTACCCTATTCCTGACCAGCAAGAAACAGGCGGATGATTATCTGCGACTTTGTGATTGCGACTGGTTTGTACTGCGCCCCTCACTGGTTTATGGAAATGGAGGCGTAAGTAGTGCGATGTTGCGTAAGCTCTCTGGCCTGCCTCTGATACCAGTGATTGGCAAGGGTGAGCAAATGCTGCAACCGGTAGCGATCAATGATCTGGTGGATACGGTTATGCAATGCATCTGTTCTCCTGATACCAGGCAGACTCTGGATGTGGTCGGCCCTGTTCCTATTAGCTATATAGACTGGTTGCAACTGATGCGACAGCAACTGGGGAAGTCACCAGCTCCTACCTTAAAGCTACCATTCCAGTGTGCTCTGGTGATTGCGGGTTTTGCGCGTTATCTGAACCCCCTGATGGAGCCAGATAACCTAAGAATGTTACAGCAGGGAAATACCGCTGACGTTAGTCCACTGGCGAACTTTATCGGCCATATGCCGCAAAGTGTGGGGGGGCAAAAATGACTTACCTGACACTTAAATACCTGCACCTGCTGAGTATGGTTTTGTTGTTTGGAACAGGTCTTGGCAGTGCATTTTATAAATGGATGGCCGACCGATCCAGAAATGTAACCCACATCGCGATAGTCAATAAACATGTGGTTTTAGCTGACTGGTTGTTTACCACACCGACCATTGTTATCCAGCCCATCACCGGAATATGGATGCTGTATCTGATTAACATACCTTTGACCACTTCCTGGGTTTTAATCAGTCTGTTGCTTTATGCGATAGCAGGACTGTGCTGGTTACCCGTGGTGTGGTTGCAAATTCGCATGCAAAAACTGGCACAACTGGCTGTTGACCAGAAAACGGACTTAGGCAATCAATATTGGCGCTATGCACGTATCTGGTTTTATCTCGGCATCCCGGCGTTTATCGCAATGGTCCTTATTGTCCTACTGATGGTCATGAAATATAGCTTTGGAGCGTGAAATGAAACAAAAATCAATTATGCAAATGGCGTTAAAAGATCAATGGCAAGAGCTACCACAATCGTTAAAGGCGCATTATCAGGGTGAAGATAATGCAGATGTGGGTAAGTTAAGCATTGAATACCCGAAAGCAATGCAGTTACCACTTAACCTGTTGAGGATATTGGGTGCATTGATTAATCGAGCAGGGAATGAAATTCCTGCAAAGGTTGAAAAATCTATGCGCAAAGATAAGCAATACTGGAAGCGTGAAATCAACTTCCTGGATGGAAGAAAGGTTATCTTTAAAAGTGTATGGCAATATTACGACGGTAATGAATTGATCGAATTTGTTAATCGATTTATCGGTTTGAGGATGGCGGTAAAGGTAGAGGATGAAATCTTACGCTATGAAGGTAAAGGTTTTGAATTACGTCTGGGTAAACTGCGTCTAAGCATTCCAGAGTGGATGCTATTAGGTCACACCAGTATTGAAGAAAAGGCGATAGATGATAATCATTTCGCGATGGACTTTCGCTTACATCACCCTGTATTCGGTCAGATTTATCGATACTCTGGCACTTTTAATACTGAACAGAGGGAATAGTATACGATGGGCTTATCGGCTGCATTGCCGTATCCGCACTCCAGTCACCAGGCAACAGCAGTGCAGCGCCGATACTGGTGGTCCCAGTTCGTCGGGGCCACTGTGTTCGTAGTCAAGCACCATAGCCGCGAACTCACCATTTGCCCGCACAGGCATTGATCGTCGATCGCGGAGCTCTCGGCGAATATCAACAAAACAATGATCCTGCAAAACCTCTAGCGCCAGAGCAACCGATAGATCAAAAAGCGTCTCTGATAAAACATAACAATTTCTCCGGCAGATTTTGCTAGTCTGTTAATGGCCAATGCGTTTGGCCAAAGCTTCTATCTCTGCCATATAGCGCTTAAAGTCAGGCGAGTCAGGTCGACTGTAATTAAGGTTTTTGAATAGTCCGGTAAAACGAGTGAAGTAGTCTCTGGCCTGATCCTTGTCGCTGAAGTCGTAGCTGCGTTCTATCAGCTCGAAGATCTTGCCAAAGCAGAGCTGCTGCCGCTCCAGTGATGTCGAGGCATCTACTTCGTCGAAAGCGTCCTGCTGTAGATAAACCATGTCGAGGAACAGAGCTTTCTGATAGGTCACATAATCTTCCAGAGTGACCCCTTCGATGCCAGTCACCTGCATCATCTGCAATACTGAGTCACCCTGCCTGAACAAAGCTAACATAGCTTTGACCCGCTGCGTCCAACCTTCTCCCATGTTCTTTTCATACCAGCCAGCGAGCTGCTCCTGGTATCGCGACCAGGAGATCAACGGGTCAACAGCTGGGTAGAAACGCTTGTAAGCGCGGTCGTAGGAGAGCCCGAGAAAACACTTCACCGTGCTCAGGGTTGATTGGGTGACGGGCTCCTCGAAGTTACCACCAGCCGGTGATACGGTGCCGATCATGGTCAGGCTACCGCTTTCACCATCGCGTGACTGGATAACCCCGGCACGCTCGTAGACGCTACGAATGGCGGAGTCGAGATAAGCTGGAAAGGCCTCCTCGCCTGGAATCTCCTCCAGTCGACCGGAGGTCTCGCGCATCGCCTGAGCCCAGCGCGAGGTTGAGTCGGCCAGTAACAATACGTCGAAGCCCATCTGGCGGTAGTACTCACCCAGCGTAATACCTGTGTAGATAGATGCCTCGCGGGCGGCCACTGGCATGGATGATGTGTTGCAAATGATGATGGTGCGATCCATCAGCGATCCACCGGTGGCAGGGTCACTCAGATGAGGAAACTCTGAGATGGTCTCAACTACTTCTCCGGCGCGCTCACCACAGGCGACGATGATAACGATATCGACCGATGAGTAGCGCGAGATCAGGTGTTGCAATACCGTCTTGCCCGCGCCAAATGGTCCGGGAATACAGCCAGTGCCACCACGCGCGATAGGGAAGAAGGTATCCACCAGACGCAAGGTAGTGACCAGCGGTTCTGAAGGGTAAATGCGCTCACATAGACTCTGATCAAGTATCGGCTGAGGAATAGATCGCCGCACCGGCCAGCGCTGTTTTAAATCAACCTGATGCTCGTGACCATGGCTATCCAGTAGAGTAGCGACATGAGTCTCCACATTGACGCTGCCTTCCTGAATCCACACCACCTCCACCTCACCAGACTGGTCGAAAGGAACCATGATCTTATGAGTGAAGGCACCTTCCTGTACGGTGCCGATGACATCAGCCGCGCGCAAGCGCGCTCCGGTTTGCACACGGGGAATAAACGACCACTTACGACGCCTGTCCAGGGCTGGTAACTCTTCACCACGGGGTAGAAAGATACCGTGCGCCAGGGCAACATCCTCCAACGGGTTTTGCAGTCCATCATAAACCTGGCCCAGCAGCCCGGGACCGAGTTCCACCGATAGCATCTCGCCGCTTTGCTCGACCGGATCACCCACACTAACCCCGGCGGTACTTTCAAAAACCTGCACATCGGCCTGCTTGCCGCGTATGCGTAGTACCTCAGACTTGAGACGCTCCTGACGACCATCTTCACCGAGCCGACTGGGGCGCACATAAACCACTTCATTTTTCATCAGAGAAGCGGTCGATTCGATGGTGACCATGTCGTCCTGAACACTGACTACGTGAGCATCATAAGGAGATTCAGTTATTTTACTCATCAATTCCTTTCCTTAATATATTCTTTGGATCGAGAAAGTGGAGCTTCAAACAGGCTGTCGTATTTACCTAGCCCTTGCTCCACCAGAGTATCAAAACGAGCAACCGCCTGGTCACCATCATAGCTGGACCAGCGTGCGATGAGATCCCAGCGCAGCACATAGATCACAACCGCCTCGAAATCGAACTCATGCCCTTCACTGATACGGATTAGCTGGTCCCAGGCGATGCTCAGGCGGAGTCGCTCAAGTGCCAGACTATGCTCAACTTCCAGCAGATTTTCGGCTCGGGTCACCCAGGGATAAACGCGCTGCAAGCCGAAACCAGACTCATTCCAGTTGCGTTCAATATGGCGAACCCAGCGCCCATAACCCCAGAGCTCTCCATCAGGCGCAGCGGTTTCGCCACGATGACGGCGGCGTAGCGCGACAACCAGGGTGCGCAATTCCATACGGAAGCGCAACATATCGGTGAGGAATCCCTCCCCCCAGAGTTGCTCGAGACAACGCGCTCGCTGTATCAGGGTTGCATCGGTCAACTCCATGCTGTGGTGCGCCCAATCCAGTACAGAGACCAGTTCCAGCAATGCTTTGGCATCTGTCTCATCAAGAATCTTGAGGCGATCACGCAGCCGCAAACGCGACAGCGGGGTCTGCCTGGCCACAAACAGAGGGCCATGATAGGGCAGGCTGGTGATCAACATCACATAGCGCATGGCCCTATCCATGCTACTTCACAGTCCCTTCCAGTATGGCTCGAAAGCGTGGGTGCAGATGTTCCAGCAGTACTTCGGCCACCTTGTCCGGGGTCAGATCGACCTGAATTTCCCCCTCATGCAGAATGATGCGAATGCCCCCTTCGAGCTTGTCACTGCTACGTAAAACCACCCCATCACGCAGCAACTCGTTAGCCACCGACAGCACGAAATGAGATAGCGAGCCTTTATGTAATTTTTCAGGATGAGCACGCAGCTCATCCAGGCCGACAACATCCTCTGGCAACAGAATCTCTATCTGCTTAGCTTCATCCAGCGCAATATCGCGACGCGTGCGGCCAGCGACCTCCAGAATGAGCTTTTCCAGAAAAGCTTCCTGAGCCATCTCGACAGAAATCAGCCGTCGCACCTCTTCGCTAAAACGAGTACTCAGATGCCCCTTCATCTTCAGCACGGTATCGCGCATAGAGGATTTGAGCGCCTCCTTGCCCGCATTTTCGATCATCTCAGCCTCTTCCCTGGCCTGACTGATAATCGCCTCCGCCTCGATTTTCGCCTGTTGCAGAATAAGTTCTGACTCATGCCGCGCGGTGGCAATCAGTTGCTCACCTTCCTTGCGGCCTTCCACTACGCCTGCGTCGCGTAACCGCTCGATTAGCGCCTCCACACCGGAGGAGGGAAGAGAATCCAGACTTGAGGTCGGTGAATTATCGTTCATGTTAGTCCCCTTCAGGCTACGCCGGTGGGAATATTGCCCGCCAACACCAGGGCAAACACGAAGGCAAAGACGGCAAAGCCCTCAACGATAGCGGCCGGTGCCAGAGAGAGCCCGAATATCTCCGGTTTGACCTTAGAGGCATTGATGGATGAGGCGCAACACTGACCCTGGCGGATAGCACTAAACATCAGTGCGAGCCCGGCGAATATTCCAATGCCAAACAGGGCACCCGCATTTTCAGGGCTGACCACCCGATTAAGGGTGAACATTACCACAATGCCATAGATGACCTGTGATGATGGCATCACCGAAATACCGATGTAGCGACCATGCCCGCTTTCGGTTTCGATCATCGCCCCAATCGCTGCCTGTCCAGCCACCGCACAACCGATAATACTACCAATGGCACCCAGCGCCATCACGCCATAGATGCCAGACCAACCCATTGCAATAACGAATTCGTTCATTCTTTGACTCCTTTTTTGGAAAAGGCTCGGAAGGGGTAACCCTCCTCCGAAAGACCCCAGTTATAAAATTCGATAAAATTCAGACGCAAGCCATGCACAACTCCGCTCATCAGGCTCAACATGATATTTAAAAGATGTCCCACAAGCAGGATCAACAGACTCAGCAATAGACCGAGACCCGCATGTGCCTCCGCTACCTGACGAGCCAGGTCATTAAAAGTAAGTGCCAGTGATGCACTCGCCAAACCCAGTGCAAATAGACGCAGATAGCTGAGCACATCACCGAACAGCTTGGTGACATTGGTCAATGCTGACAGGCCGTCGAGCACCCACATCAGTAGATCCAGCGGCTTCTTTATGCTGCGCTCACTGGCAAACATGAACACCGCAATAAAGCCTGCTCCCATCAGGCTCTCGCCGAACCAGGTAATGATGCCTGAGCCCTGCCCCATCGCTAACCAGGTGATGAATCCCCCTGTCACCACCGAGATCCATCCCACATTAACCCAGGCCTGTTTGTGTCCATAATTGCCCCAGGCAATGATGCCGTTTGCCAGCGCGATGTGGAAAACACCGATACCGACTGACAGCCGCATCATGGTTTCAAAATCGTTGATATCCATGAGTTTGAGTATTGCTAATGTTGAACCTGGCGTTGGACTGACGCCGAAGTAACTGCCGACAAGCACACCCCATAGCGTGGCACTACCACACAATACGGCCCCCAGCACACGCAGTCTACGCCCGCCGTCGCTACGCCCCATAGCCTTCCAGCCGGCAAGCACGCCCAGTCCGAGCAGAGCTGCGTAACCTGCATCCGACAGGATCATCGAAAAAAACAGGGTAAAAGAGAAGAAAACCACCATAGAGGGATCCCAGCTTCGATAGCCCGGGGTCTGATAGAAAGCAACCAGATCCTGTCCTGCAGCCAGATCAGGAGGATTAGTCAGCAAGGTGGGTGGTTGCTCTTCTGCTGTGGGCTGTTCAAGCAATAAGGCTAGTCCTTGCTGCACAGCAAAATCCTGCAGCCGCTCTAGCTCCGGCGCAGGCAGCCAGCCCTGACAGGCAAATATCGCTTCGTCGTCCAGCGTTTGGCTAGCGGCATGCATCAATACTGCATGATCTTCCTCCACAGTCAGGTGACTGGCTATCAGATAGATCCAGCGGGTTAGTGCCTGACGTTCCGCTTTCAGCCTTTCCAGTTCGATCTCGGTTTCTTCCAGTAATCGGCTAACCTCATCCAGCGGTATACTACCGGTGTGGGTGCGCGGAACAGGCATCGCTCCCGCCGCAGGTTCTTCAGCAGCAATGACCACCAGATAGGCAAAACGGTTATTTCTATACACCACTTGCCAGGTTAGTTTACTGCTTTTCATGCTGGGCAGGAGATTGGCGGGGAGAATATAAAACCACAAACGCAAACCGCCCAATTGTTGTGGAGGGATATAATTAAAATTTCCCCAGGGCTTCAGCTCATTAATTCGCTCCTTCAGTGCATCTCGCTTATCTTCTGCCTCTCTGATGCCCTGCTTATTGGCTCGAACTTCCTGCACCACCGCCTGCATATTAAAGTCATCATCTCTGTGTACCTGACGACGCTTGTGACGCGTATTGCCGAGATAGCGCAAAGCCTTATAGGCCTCAACAGGCTGACCAGATATTGGCCTCTCTGTTTCTCTGCGTTCGGGAATCAGCGGAACCAGATGCAGACAACCCAGCGCCTGAATCTGTTCCAGTACGGTACTTTTATCATCTACCATGCCAAACAGCGTTGCCTTGTATAGCTGCACGATACTCATAATGCCAACGCTTCCCTGGCGCGTTTGCCTTTGGCAATCTTGGCTTGTACAACCGCAGCACGCTCAGCATCAGCAAGGAAAATTCGAATCTTGCGGATGTTTTCTCGCGTGCGCGGAATCAGCACTTTATCGAACAGATTAACGCGCTGGGTGACCGTCTTCACAGCTTCATCCAGTAGCTCAAGGCGACGTCGATCGACCTGAATCTGTATCCTCAATTGCAGCATCTTTGCCAGCAACTCGGCCAGGCTGTCGACCCAGGCGGGCTTGGCTAGTAAGGAATATGGCCGCCGTTTTAGCTTAATCTGACCAAGCTGGGGCAGGCACACACCCATGATATTTATTGTGTCTATCTGCACGCTGGAGACGCTCACCAGGCCGTCAACATTAACCTCCTGATTAGAGACCATCGGTATGGCAGTCTTTATCTGCTCTCGTAGCATGACGATAGAGCTTTCAGTCTCGGCAATCGCCTGCACTGCCTTGGCCCGTTCTGCGATGAGCTGCCGACGTTTAAGGTCAAGAGAGGGGAGAAACCGCTCAAAGGTCTTAAGCTGCCGACTCTGCATACTCAGGGAAGATTTGCTAAGCGTGAGCCTTGCCATCTCAGACCACCCGCTCTGCATCCAGGTTTGGGAAATATTTGTCTATCAGTTGCTGCTTCATCAGCAGGTCATCGGCTTCGAAGCATTCGGCCAGTGTCTGCCAGGAGAGGTCCAGCGCCTGTTCCAGTGGCAGAGAAACCTGAATATCCATAAAACGTTGCCTGAACAGACGCCCGAACTTAAGCAGGCTTTCATCAAACGCCGACATTTCAAACGCCATTGCCTGTTTCTGCTCGGCATCTCGGGCGCTGGCATAAAACCGGATCATGGTATTCATGATCTGAGAATGATCCTCACGCGTGACCGTGCCGATAACATGTTGTTTAAGTCGGGAAAGTGAGCCAAAGGGGTCAAGCTCACCATTGTGCAAATAAAACTGCCCTTCGGTGATATAGCCCGTGTTATCCGGCACCGGATGGGTTACGTCATCCCCCGGCATGGTAGTCACTGAAAGAATGGTGACAGAGCCCGCTTCACGATAGGCAGCAGCCTTCTCATAGCGCCGTGCCAGCTGAGAATACAGATCCCCCATATAACCCCGGTTTGAAGGAACCCGCTCCATGGAGATACCAACTTCTTTAAGGGCGTCGGCGTATGCAGTCATATCAGTCAATAGCACCAATACCCGTTTACCTTCCTCGACGGCGAACTTCTCCGCCACAGCCAGCGCCATATCAGGAACCAGCAGACGTTCAACGATGGGGTCAGAAGCCAGGTTGACGAACATGACCGTGCGGGAAAAAACGCCAGCATCATCGAAGGCAGTACGGAAGAAGTGATAGTCGTCAAAGATCAAACCCATGCCGCCGAACACCACCACGTCGGCATCTGCCTGGATACCGATACGAGCCAGGAACGGGTTGTAGGGCTCTCCGGCAACGGAGAAGATCGGGATTTTCTGGCTCTCCACCAGACAGTTAAACAGGTCGATCATCGGTACGTCGGTGCGTATCATTTTGGAAGCGAGCTGGCGGCGCATGGGGTTGACTGACGGGCCGCCGATAGGCACCTTGGGATCGTGCGAGAGGTCAGGCCCTCCATCCATAGGCTCGCCTGCCCCGCGAAAAACGCGCCCAAGGATATTCGGCGAATAGGTGGCTCGCATGGACCTGCCAAGAAAGCTGACCTTGGCCTCGGTAGACATCCCCTTGGTACCTGAGAATACCTGCAGAGCAACCCGATCGTGATCGATATGTATCACCTGCCCCAACGATTTTTCAGAATTCGAGGTTTCGATGAGGGCAAGATCGCCGAAGCTTACCGTTGCCTTGCCAGAGGTGGCAATCGGCACCTGAACCTTGATTATGTCACCAACGATTTCCAGGATATTGGCATAATGCAGGAGTGTTTGTGACATGATCTTCTCCTTCAGACCCGTGGACACATAAAAGGACTACCATAAGATTTATATACTGGAAAGCTTAATGATTTGGTTGCTTCGTAATCCATATGGCACCTGGGATGGCTTCAGTTATCTAGTTGTTAAAAGATACCGCACACGTTTTGCATTTTTCTACCCGAGATTGCTTCGGGCGACTGACTTAAGGATAGACGATCATGCATAATAAATCACCTTTAACATGTTACCTTTTTTACTCCCGGGTTTCTTATAGTTCAGCTTTGACAATGCACTCTCATTTTTTATCACCACATCGCTTATAGGTAACATTCAGCCAGATACCCTATAATCCGTGTTTTTTATTTCACTCCCCACCTTGAGCCATCTTAATTCCAGCCACTGGTTTTTACCCAGTCAAACTTTCAGACACCGCATCGAGCCTGATCTACGAAGCTGGTTGACCGATGAAGGTTCGCTCACCAGGCGTTTAAAACTGTTTTGTCCTGATCAATTTTCAGTGCTTGTACTGAGCATGAAATGGGTTAAACCCGAACGCTCTGAAGCCCAGTTGCTGAAGATACCTCTAAGTCAAAAGGTGCTATTACGTGAGGTTTATTTGAAATGTGCTGATAATCTGTGCGTATATGCTCGCTCGGTTATTCCTCTTTGTACTTTGCAGGGGGAACATCGTCGCTTAAAGTATCTGGGCAACAAACCTCTGGGAGAATACCTGTTTGCTTCACCAAACCTGCATAGAGAAACCTTTGAGTGGAGTAAACTATCGGCCAATAGCGCTTTATTGCAATCTTTAGCGCAGCACTTGATTGAAACGGATAGCCAGATCTGGGGGCGTCGTTCACTTTTTAAAATTGATAAAAACCCATTAATTGTGAGCGAATTTTTTCTTCCGCATTTATTCCCGCCTACACCTTGAGCGATATCAGCAATATTTATGCTGTAAATCACTGCACGGAAATCATTCTCATACTATTATTGCAACCCCGCATTAATAGCTTAAATCAAATCTCTCATGTCAGACTCCCCAAATAAAGTCGGATTTGTCAGCCTGGGTTGCCCAAAGGCCACGGTAGATTCGGAACAGATCATTACCCAACTGCGCGCAGAGGGTTACGAAATTGTGCCCGACTATCAACAGGCAGATATGGTGATTATCAATACCTGCGGCTTTATTGATTCAGCGGTTGAAGAATCCATGCAAACCATAGACGAGGCACTACATGAGAATGGCCGTGTGATAGTAACCGGTTGTCTCGGTGCGAAATCTCAGTTAGTGAGTGACACCTTCCCTAATCTATTGGCTGTGACTGGTCCACACGCGACCAGTGAAGTGATGCAGGCTGTGCACAAACACCTGCCTGCGCGTCATGATCCGTTTATGGATCTGGTGCCGCCGCAGGGCGTAAAACTGACACCCCGTTATTTTGCCTACCTGAAGATTTCAGAAGGCTGTAACCATCGTTGTACATTTTGCATTATTCCATCGTTTCGTGGTGATCTGGTCAGCCGACCCATCGATAATGTGATGCAGGAAGCGCAAAATCTGGTGAATGCCGGCGTACGTGAGTTACTGGTGATTTCACAGGATACCAGTGCCTATGGTGTAGACCTTAAATACAGTACCCATTTCTGGAATGGACAGCCTTTGAGTACGCGCTTTTATGACCTGGCTCGCGCCCTCGGCCAGTTTGGTGTATGGGTACGCCTGCACTATGTTTACCCTTACCCCCATGTAGACGATGTGATTCCGCTGATGGCACAGGGACTGGTTCTACCCTATCTGGATATCCCATTTCAGCATGCCAGCCCAAAGATTCTCAAGGCGATGAAACGCCCCGGCAGTCAGGAAAAGGTACTGGAACGCATTAAGAAGTGGCGCGAAATCTGCCCTGAACTGGTTATCCGTAGTACCTTTATCGTGGGTTTTCCGGGTGAGACAGATGAAGACTTCCAAATGCTACTCGACTTTTTAAGCGAAGCCCAGCTAGACCGCGTAGGTTGTTTTATGTATTCTGATGTCGAAGGCGCACAGGCTAACGAATTCCCTGATCAGGTGGACGCCGATACCAAACAGGAGCGCTACGACCAGTTTATGCAGCATCAGCAATTCATCAGCCGAGATCGTCTGCGCCAGCGAGTCGGCAGTACTATGAAAGTACTAATTGAAGAAGAAATCGAAAACGGTTGGGTCGGACGCAGTTATGCTGATGCACCGGAAATCGATGGTGAAGTGATTATTGAAACCGATCAGCAGCTAACTCCAGGAGAATTCGTGCAAGTCTCTATCACAGACAGTGACGATTACGACCTGTTCGGGGTATTGGCATGAGCATACTTGCCATCGTAGTCAACGATCAACTGACCCTGCAATTTGACCGCGACAAACCACTGTCTGATCTTCACCAGCATTACCTTGATCGACTGGATGCCAAGTTTGATCAGGGCATAGAGCTACAGGGCGAGCATCTGTCCAATCCTGATATAGTACAACGCTCGAAATTTATGGCGCTCACCCTGATGGAAGGCATTATGTATCAGGAAGACAATAAAGCCGCCGCCAGCATGGCCTGGCTGGCAACCCGACTACCCGATCTGAAGCAGGTCATTGCCGTCGTTGATAAGGAAGGCACCCAGTTTGAGCTGGTTTTTGACCGTGAATACCAATCCCAGGTTGACGTTAAATTTGATGGTCTAAATAGCTAGTTCGTCGCCACAGCAACAAATACTTCTGTCCAGTCTGCTAATTTGAGCTAAATATAAGTTTTAAGGCTCCCATCTGAGGGTCATTAGTTATCCGGACAAAGTAATCCAATGAAGATCAACCTCGCGCTCAAACTCGTTATTGGCTATTCGTTGATGGCTGTATTACTTATTATTTGTGGCGTGATTGGCTACAGCACAATCCTTAAAATAACCCATCAGAATGATTACCAGCTCAATCAGGCTTACAGCACCGTCCAACACTCATTACAGGCCAACAACGCCATACAGGCCAGCAGCGCTATTCGTGAGCAGATCAGGGTGGCCAATGATATCCTGTCTGGCCGCCTGAGCGAGAATATTCAAAATGCATTAGATACCACACAGCAGCATACCGAACAGGCTTTCCAGAGCTTGATTAATGCTAAACAGACACCTCAAAAACAGATAGACCAACTCAATCGGACACAACAGTCATTCACTGCTGCACTAGCCCTGTTAATGAAAAGTTATCAGCAATACCAGCTTATTTATCAGCAAACAATCGATAACGCTGAGCAGTTTAGAAATATACTTTCTTCTTTCAACAAACTGGCTAAACGTATCATCGTTGAGCACGAAACCAATCTAGATAACAATCAGACCGTCAATACTCGACAGCTCGAAGAGTGGTTTGCTGCCTCTGCCTCAACCGAAGCTGAACTCACGTTATTTTCTCAGCTGTATTACCTGCAACAGCTTCCGGATAGCAAAAACATTGAACAAAATCAGGCGCTAATCAAAAACAGTCAAACCGATCTGGACATTTACATGGACGACCTGTCGGCCATGCAGCTCTCCAAACAGCTTGCTAAGGACAGTGACAAAAGTTTTTCTACTTTGTTTAGCGAATTCTACGCACAACACAAAAAACTGTTTGCCCAGTTACAGGAAAAGCAAAAGGAACTACAGACGCACAATAGAGCCTATACCTCTGTTGTCAATGATTTGCTTCAGCGCACGGAAGAATTTGAACAGGCCAGCAGCAAAATCATTAACAGGGAAGTCGATAAAACCCAGCAGAGTAAGGGCTCGGCATTTTTCAATATCATAGTCACTGTAATCATCAGCATCCTACTGCTCATCATCACTTATACACTGACCCTTAAATCCATAGTTTCACCAGTACATAAGGTCGCGGATACATTAAATAACATCTCCAGCGGTGAAGGCGACCTCACTCAACAACTGATTATTACTGGCGATGATGAAATATCCGAATTATCGCACAGCTTTAACGATTTCATTCAACAGATCAGACAGTTGATCACTCAACTTAATCACATAGTGGAACAGCTTGACCATACCGCTACTGACCTTGCCACTCAGTCTCAGCAAACTCCACAACAAATACTAACCCAGCAATCAGCTACCGACGCTGTAAACCGCGATATGAATGAGATGGCATTACATGTGGAGGATGTTTTTCAGGCTGCCCAGCATGCCGATAGCAGCATGCAAACGATGAGTGACTCTGTGCAACAAAGTCAGCAGGTTATTTCAACCACACTGGATTCGATCAACGATTTTGCATCCGATATCGAAACTGCAAGCGCAGTGATTGAGCAATTAAATAACGATAGTCAACAGGTGGGTTCTGTAGTGGATGTCATCCAGAGCATCTCCGAACAAACCAACCTGCTCGCACTCAATGCTGCCATCGAAGCAGCTCGTGCTGGAGATGAGGGAAGAGGCTTTGCGGTTGTCGCAGATGAAGTAAGAACGCTTGCAAGCCGTACTCAGCAATCAACCAAAGAGATAAGGGCGATCATAGAACGCCTGCAACAAGGATCGGAACAAGCTGCTGCGGTGATGATCAAGAGTA
>JBNKUM010000068.1:0-49638 GCA_050298595.1 Gammaproteobacteria bacterium
AATTCCCGGAATACTGGAAGGTGTAAAAGTATTATCCGCATTATCTACGTCACTACTGGTCAGCACGCCCGAGGTAGATAGTATAGAATCTGTTTCGGTAAGGTATCTCGTATGACTACTTACGGTCGCCGCATCATTGCTACCGTTGATGGTAATTTGAACTGTGCTCGGAGTGCCGTCAATAGTGCTTACGTTGAAGGTTTCATTGACACTTTCACCAAGGTTTAAATTATCGAATGCGCTATTCGCAGTAAATGTCCAGTTACCATTCGCATCAATGGCAAAAACACCTAAAGTACCGCTGCTAGTCGAAGGGGTAAATGCATTGCCCTGATTATCAACATCAGTACTGCTCAGGGTACCGGAAGTCGTCAATGCCACATCAGTTTCTGTTAAGGTCTGACTATCGTTACTAACAATAGCAATATCGTTAACACTGTTTACGTCTACATTGACGGTTGTGGTATCCAATCCTCCTTTACCATCACTGACGCTATAGGTAAAACTATCGGGGCCATAGTAATTATCGTTCGGAATATAGTTAATAGTACCATCGGTATTGATATTTACACTGCCATGCATACCCTGAGTAACACCGCTGATCATTAGTGAATCACCATTCAGATCCGTATCGTTGGCCAGTACATCTATGCTCAGGCCGGTATCTTCATTGGTGGTTAGATGGTCCAACCCTGCGACAGGGCTGAAGTTAGCTACTGGCTCAGTGACGGGCGTTTCTGGTATGAAAATATTTTCACCCGTATCTATGGCATTGTTCTGCTCGTTGGCGGTAACATTGAAAGCTGAAACCTGGGTATCTACATGTCCTTCCTCACCCTCTCTGGTATAGGTTGATGCTGAATGCAATGCAGCTGCTCCTGTTTGAGTTTCACCGGCAGCAGTTTCTGGTAATTCATTCAGGTCTATACCATCCACAATTAACTGTTGTAATTCGGCTAATTGTTCTGCGCGCTGATCTGGAAAATCATTTATATTTGCAAATACTGTTTCATCCATCAGTACTTCGGCATCGGCACCTATCTGCAACTTCTGGCCATCGTAAAACTCAATGTCAATTTGCGAGTTAAGGCCAGTGCTTACTACATCACCTTCGAATACTTTATCACCGTTGCTAAGTACCTTGATAATGCCATCAACATCTCGAACCTCTGCTGTGCCAGAAACTTCAACGACGAAACCGATATTTTTTGTAGTCATGATTTTCACTTTTGATTTGAACCGCAGACAATATAGATAAGGATACTTTATTCAGCATCGTACCAAAGTCGTAGTGCCACCAAAGGAAACCCCAATTCGAGACTTGAATCACAAAAAATCAGGGGACAAGTGAAATAAACGCAAGGGCGTTATGGCTATTTGAAATAAAGTACCAGTGCCACTCGATCTTTGATATCGAGTTTTTTGAAGATATTGGTCAAATGAGCTTTAACAGTACGTTCCGAGATCTCGCAACGTTCAGCTATCTGCTTATTCGACAGACCCTCTGCGACCGCACGTGCCACTTCATTTTCACGCTCAGTAAGCTCTGCAAGCGCTGCAGAATGCTGTCGTACACCCAGAGCAGCCTGAGCCAGTGAGAATGTCTGCTCCAGCATTTGCGGAGGAAACCAGCTTTGTCCATCAGCAATCTGTTGAATCATTTGCTGATAAAGCCCTGTTTGCATATAGCTATTGCAGTAAGCCTTGCTGCCAGCCTGTACACAGGACAACATTTCAGCAATATCGGGGCGATCCGAACAGACGGCAATATTCAAACCTGCCGTTGCCATACGACGAATCCACGGAATGCTCTCTGTACCAAAAGATGTGATATGCAAAAAAAGAAGATGCCCAGCCTCGATCCGATCCGATAATTCATTCCGAACCTCAAGCGGGCTTTCCAGCTTTTCGCTTAAGTGAGCAATCAGTGATTGCGAATTCGAATACAGGATGAGGCCCATTACCCTTCTCTTAAGGCTTTGTCCAGTCCACGCTGAACCGGATTTATAAGATACTGGAGTATAGTTTTTTTATCGGTAACAATATCGGCATCAACCGTCATACCTACTTTTATGGGTAGTTTTTTTGATTCAGGCCCCAAAAAAGATTTTACTGGCTTTACCCTTACCAGATAAAAACTATCTCCCGCATCGTTAGTGATGGTATCGGCGCTGATAAAAGCAACATGACCTTGCAAACTGCCATGTATCGCAAAATCATAGGCTGAAAATTTAAGACGTGCTAAATCGTTGAGGTGTACCGAAGCAATATCTGCAGGTTTGATATTTAATTCGATAATAAGAGCATCATCCTGAGGCACAATTTCGAGTACATCATTACCCGGATTGACGACACCACCCACAGTATTGGCATATAGCCGTTGTACTACACCCTTTACCGGTGAACGCAAAGTAGTTCTGGTAACTCGATCCTGCAGCGCAGCCTGGGCTTCTTTAATACGGCTAATTTCTGCACTCACTTCATTCCATTCTTTTTTAGCCTTATTACGAAAACCAAGCATCTCTTCCTGTTTTTTAGAACGCGCTTCTTCAATAATCGATTGATAACGCGGTATGGACAAATCTATCGATTCCAGTTCACCCTCCATTTCAGCCTCACGTTGCTGCAACTGAAGAAACTCTACCTCGCTGATAATGCCGCGCTCTTTTAACGGCAACTTGATCTTGATCTCTTTTTGCAGCAACTGTAGTGTTTTTTTAACCTGCCTCTGTTTCGACTCGGCTTCCTTTAACGACGTTTCCTGTTGAGATATCTGCTGCTCTAGGATACTCAAAGATTCTTTCAGCTGCTGTTTATTACTGAGAAACAGGCTTTCTTCAGCTTGTGTTAACTCTGGGGCATTTTTAGTAACCTCATCAATCGGCTTAAACTCCTGTGCATTTGCTTCAGCATTCAATCGACTGGATCGGGCAAGTAATTCCAGATACTGCAGACGATTCTCTTCCACCGAGCTTGAGAACGCGATATCACTCATTTTAACCAGCGCCTGGCCGGCTTCTACCGCTTCACCTTCAGTAACCAGAATCTCAGAAACAATACCGCCTTCCAGGCTCTGTATCAGCTGCACCTGACTCGCCGGTGTAACCTTGCCCGAGCCTCTAATCACCACATCGATTTCTGCCCAGCTCATCCATAAAAGTGCGGTTGCTACAAATAGCGCAATAAACAGGATCACCAGTATCAGATAGCGAGGTGAACGATGTACCACGGCTGCGGCCAGACTTTGCATATACACAGCATCGTGTTTGCCATAGGCTCCAATCTGGGTGACATCTTCCAGGTTGGTCGTATCATCGTTGTGATCAGGATGCATTCTGTCCTCCTTTTAACGCTTTCAATACGTCCTGCTTGGGGCCATCCATTACGATACGACCTTCATCAACCACAATCACTCTTTCTACCAGATCCAGCAAAGGCGCTTTATGAGTGACCAGAATGAGTGTTTTATCGCGCGTGTATTCATGTAAGCGCTGCTTGACGATGGATTCGGTTGTATTATCAAAGCTATTGGTAGGCTCATCCAGAATAAGAATTGGCTCATTCAATAAAAGAGATCGACCCAGAGCAATTGCCTGCCGTTGCCCGCCTGACAACATGGAGCCATATTCACCCACATCGGTATCAAAACCCTGCGGTAAATTATTTACAAATAAATCAACCCCACTGACATGGGCGGCTTTGAGCAGTTTTTCATCATTGGCCTGCAAATCTTTATACGCCAGATTATCGCGTATCGAGCCACGGATGAGCTCTATATCCTGCGAAAGATAGCCAATGTGATGACGCAGATCAGCAGGATCGATTTGATTGATATCAATATTGTCTATCGCAATACTTCCCTGCTCTGCCTGATACAGGCCGAGCATCAATTTGAGCATGGTAGTTTTACCGCAACCGACCTTACCTATAATTGCCACATGCTCACCCGGCTTAATCTTAAAAGAGACATGACTAATAGACGCTTTAACCGCCTCAGGGTAATTGAAGGTGATATCTTTAAATTTAATCCCACCCTCAAAAGCAGGACGCCGCACAAAGGTTTTTCCATGCGGCCTTTCTACCTCCTTTTGCATCAGTTCATTGAGTGTCTGATAAGCGGTTTTGGTTTGTTCAAAGGTAGTTATTAAAGCAGCTATCTGTCCCATCGGCGCGACTGCTCGTGAAGACAACATGACCGAAGCAATCAAGCCGCCTAGCGATAGCTCTTGGTCTGCAATCAGATAAATCCCATATATGATCAAACCCACCGTAGTAAATTGCACCAATAGATTGGTGATCACCGTTATCGAGATTGAGAGCATTCTGGATCTCATTGATTTATCTGCAATAAGGCCTGAGGATTCTTCCCATACCCATTGAGAATAATTTGAGACACCCAGAGATTTAATGGTTTTGATGGAATGCAGGGTTTCTATTAAATGTGCATTTTTATTGGCAGTCGCTTCGTAGGTTTCTTCCACGCTTTGCTTTAGAGGTTTAACCAGTATTGCGCTATAAATCAATAGAATCACAATAGTAGTCAAGGGTACTAACACCATCGAGCCGCCAATATAGAAAATCACTACCAGAAATATGACTGCAAAAGGAATATCAACCAGAGTAGCCATGGTTGATGCAGTAAAGAAATTTCGAATGCTTTCAAAATCACGCAGTTTACTGGCGAAGGCCCCGACACTCTTCGGCCATTCATTCATTTTAAGATTGAGGGTCTGCGAGAATAGAATGGACGACATGATGATATCGCTTTTCTTGCCCGCGATTTCAAGCAGATAGTTACGTAAAAAACGTAATATGGTATCAAAAATATACACTACCAGAATGCCAACCGCCAATACCCAGAGCGTTTCAATGGCATCGTTCGGTACTACCTTGTCGTAAACATTCATCGTAAACATGGGGGTGGAAAGAATAAAGAGGTTAATCAATACCGAAGACAGTATAACGCTGGCAAAGATATCCTTTGATTTTGCCAACGTCCCCCAGAACCAGTGATTACCGTCCTTACCGGTTGTTTTGGGGATATGTTTCTGTTGCTGTAATTCACGCTTCAGTAGAAAAGCATAACCCAGATACTCCTGATTTAACCTTTCAAGAGTGAACCACTCTTCGCCCTCACCCACTTCGGGCAATACGACTTTGGCTCGTTTATTCTTCCGGTCGATAGATTCCAGTATACAGGCATTGCCATTACGCAACACCAGAATACAGGGCAATAACAGGCGAGACAGGCTATTTAATTCTCGATGAATCAAACGGCTGGCAAATCCAGCGCGGCTGGCTACCCGCGAAAAAAGCCCCTTCGGGCTATCTATACTGAATAGCTCTGGACCACTAGCGCCCGGTTTGACGGGTAAACCGGAGATCAATGCATCCACGCTTACCGGGCGATTATGCATCCTGGCAAAGATGACCAGGCATTCAAGCAACGGGTCGTAATGTCGATCTGGGTCAATCATGAATGAATAAAATCATCTTTTTTAATTCGTTAATAAAACCCATTGTGATCAGGGTGAAATCTAATCTTTATTGTAGTTAAAAACACTCATAAATGTAACCAATTAACTCGACCACCATTATCAGTGATCCACAGTGGAACATAGATTTGGGGGGGGGAATACTTTCGCATGAACCCTATTCAGACATTTCTCCAGGAGCTTCTGGTTCATGCAGGTAATTTCCCTGCAAATTCTGTATACCTAGCTCAACCAGTACTTCATAAAGTTCTTTTGAATCAACCCCAACTGCGATTAGCGTGATGTTCATGGTATCAGTTAGAGTCTTCAATGCCTGATAGCCTGCAGACATATCGTTTTGACTAATATCATGCAGAGTTCTTGCATTGATCTTCACATAATCGAAACGAGCTATTTTCAACAGATCCAGGGATTGCCCTATATCCAGGTGATCTATACCCATCTGATGACCCGACTGATGTACTCTGCTAGCAACCTGCTGGCACATCAACAGATGCTGTGCCAGAATGCTATGGCTGGCTTCAATACATAAACCTGCCCCACGCTCCTGACATCGCGTAAGTAGTTGATCAAATTCATATTGAGCATCCGCCTGTTCAAAAAAGGCGGCACTCAAATTCAGCGCCAGGGGCAACGGTTCATCGCCTGGCTGAATTTCTGAAATTATCTTAAACACAGCCTTATCGATATCGATAGACATACCCAGGCTACTAGCCATTGGCATAAAAGTGGACGCAGGTAATACCTGACCTGATTCATCTCTGGCCCGGATATACAGCTCCCTGTGCACGTTCTGCCCATTAGGATGCTTGACCAGTTGCCCCACCATGAATAAACGTTGAGAAGCGATGGTCTGCTCCAGCCAATGTCGCCATTGCATCTTGCCCTGAGGCAAATCGATCTGATTAGATGCACGTCGCTCTATCGACCAGGGACCACTGCCATCAGCCTGGGTCAGACAGTAATCGATGCCCGATAGAATTTCGCCAGCAGTACTACTACCATCAATTGCCGAAATCGCTCCAATTAGAAACAACTCAACCTCTGACCGGGTTACCTGATCCCACTCTTTAACGCGACAAAATAGCTGTTGCATATAGTTTTTCGTCGATTCTTCATCAGCAGCAAATAGAAAGGCGAATTCATCATCATTCAATCGAGCTGGAGATTGCAGGTTTGATTCATCACCCAGTAGCTGCGCCATTTGCTTGATCAAGGCATCTGAAAACTCATACCCCAGACGCTCCCTGGCAATTTCATAATTCACCAGTTTGATGATCGCAAGCGAGCCGTGAAACTGAGATTGCTCTGAGCTAGCCTGCTGCAGCTGGTCCATGAGATACTGGCGATTACCCAGATTGGTCACTTTATCGTTGTACAGCAACTTCTGATATTTGTTCAGACTTTCCTGTTGGTCATTAAATATCACCTGCACCTTGGACACCATATTATTCATGGCCTCGACGACACGCTTCAAATCAATGGTTCTGGGTAATGATTCCTGCTGCACAAAACGGTTGTTTTGAATCGCATCGGCCTGTTCCATAACTCGCTTCAAAGGAAGCAACAGATACTGTAACACCAGCCACAGCAGTATCAGGGCGACCAGAAACATTAAACCAAACCACTTCACAGTTGAGATTAGAGTTCTGTATAACTTGCTATAGGCAAACCCTGGGTGCATGGTCACTTCAAGTCGACCCAATTGAGTCCAGCCCTTCATCACCTGGGTAGAGCCCTGAGCCTGACTCAGCGGAATTAAACTGATAAACCAGTCCGGTACGCCTTCAACACTGACCTGCTGACTTTTTTGCTGGATAGTCTTGTTATCTACTGAAACCAGTTCAATGCTCGAGTAATAACCGCTATCAAATACCGCATTAAATAATACCTCAAGCGTTGCAGGATCATTACTTTCAGGCAGATTACTGATCACTATCCCTAAGGTAGTTGCCATATCCTGTGCTGTAGTATGCAGTTGCCCCTGCATAAATTCACGGGTGCGATTTAAGTCGTTGATAACGATAACGCTGGCAAGAATGATAAATACCAGTGTCACTAACAATGCTATTTGCTTGAATAAGGTCATTGTGCGTCTTTCCTGAAATCAGCAAGCAGTTTTTTCCACTTACTGTTCTTGATTTTATCGGTGGGTAGAGATTTTCCCAGGCCTGCAGATGCATTACTCAGGAACAGGGAATTAGCGTTGAAACTATATACTGGTAACAGATCCAGCCGTTTTGATGCTGACAGAATCTGTGGATTATAATTATCCAGAATTTTGGGGATGCTTTTAGGCGTCACAAAATAACTTAATACCATATGTGCGGCATTCTGATTGAGTGCTTTTACATAGGTCAGGTAAAGTCGGTTATCAGGTACTCCGAGTTTTCTTAATGCAAAGTACTTGGCAATGACGAAGTCTTCGCAATCTCCCTGTTGGGTACCCAGGAATTCCTGTGGTGTGGCCCAGTAATCTTTAACTCCCCACTGATCCTTGTCCTCTCGATATTGAAACTGATTAAAGAAGCGATTAACTTCAATCAGCTGGGTATCTTCGTCTTTGTCCTTTAATTCATCCAGCAATTTATTCAGTGCGATGCCGCGCCTGTAAGCCTGATCGGAATAATTCTGTTTTAAACTCTGCAACATGCCATCGCTTACAAATGGATCAGCTGATGGTATCAATGGAAGCCAGATCAGCAGGCACAATGCAAGCAGTGGATAGCATTTTGCAATATCGATATGTCGTCTAAACAAGTAATCTGGCTCAGTATTTCGCTTGCGCAAAGTGTAGCTCAAATGACAGCTTTTGACGGATTAGCCTGCTAAAAAGAGGTACCTCTGGCCCTGAACATGAATTCGCCGCGTCGATTGATCGCCTGACCCTCCTTGCTTGCATTATCTGCAATCGGCATTTCTTCACCCATACCCTGAACTTCGATATAGGCAGGATCTATGCCTCGTGCCACCAACAAATCTCGCATCGCCTTAGCACGTTTATGCGATAGCTTCATATTGTAAGAATTTGATCCTGTACTATCCGTATGAGCTAAAACCCGAATCTGAATTTCACCCGCAGCTTTGATTTGATTGATGATCATTTCAACCTTTTCTTTGGAGCTATCGGTCAAATCAGTACTCATATATTTAAAATTCACCAGTTGCATTTTAGTCAGATCAATTAAGGAGCTTTGTACAACCTTAATAGATACCATCGCGGTATCTACACCACCTTTGCCATCGGATACAGTGTAGGTGAAAGAGTCTATGCCTTCAAAACGCTCCTGGGGACGATAGACCAAATTCTTTTCCTTACTAAAGGCCAGTTTCCCATTCGTTACTTTGGTAAAACCGGTGATGGTCAATTGATCTCCATTGATATCAGAATCGTTTGCGAGTAATTGAGATTGAGAGATAATCAATACACCGTGACCATCGACTTCCAATGAGTCATTTTCAGCTATCGGCGCTACATTCACTGATAACTTCGCAAGTTCTACCTTACCATCCACTGAACAACCGTATTTGTTTACGGTTTGCTGGTTCAGGGTATTATCACAATGATCAGTTGTATCCTCTTCCTTGTCCTTATCTTCATCTTTGGGTAAAGGTAGCGCATCCTTCTCATTGGCTTTTATGCGTGCGATGGTGAAATCATTTTCACTAAGCTCTGAGTGTAAATTTAAAGCATCAAACAACCCACCCAAGGATTCATACACTCTGTAACGAGCGGCCATTAAATCGAAATAGGCTTTGGTGTAATCATTATTCGCTGTGTTCAATTCATTTTCCGCATCCAGCAGGTCGATTAAATCTCTCTGACCAATAAAAAACTCTTCGCGATATGAGCCAACGGTTTCACTGGCTTTTAGAATATACTGCTGGAAAAAATCAAGCTGGCGCTGCAGAGATTCATCAGCTGCCCAGGCCAGGCGCAGTGTATTTATGATTTGACGACGGACACGTGCAGCAAAATCTTTCTGTGCGTAAACTGCACTGATTTTTTTATTTTGATCCGATTCATCAGCACCGCCATTGTAGAAATTATAAGTCAGATTCAACACCAGACTTACTTCAGAAGTATCGCCAGAAACACCTCCAATATCATTTCCCCATTCAGAAGCCAGGCGTAAATCGAGATTCGGATAACGAGAACTTTTGCTGCGCTGATAATCGAACTGAGAAGCTTCAATATTACTGCTGGCTACTTTTACTGCCGGATGTCGTAACAATGCCTGATCGATTAACGTATTCAAGTCTTCACGCGGTATTTCAGGTAACGATGGTTCAACTAAATCCTGCGCCTCTACATAACGACCCAGTAACTGGTGCAATTCGGTTAACGCATCATTCAGATTATTTTGCTGCGCTATCAGGCTGGCATGCGCTCTGGCCACACGTCCTTCTGTTTGCTGTAGCTGCGAACGACGCCCCACACCTGAGCTATTACGTTCCGTGATTTGAGCCAGTATCCCTTCATGCGATGCCACATTTTCTTTAGCTAGCTGGTAGAGTTTTTTATGCTTTAACACATTCAGGTAGGCTTGAATGGTATTCAATGCAATATTGTCAGCGGTATCGTAAAGATCATATAAGGCTGCCTGCGCTCTGGACTCATTTTGCTTAATCTGGTTAGTTGACTGATACCCGTTAAACAGGTTTTGTGTCACTGATAGCTCGACACGAGAGCTGTCATAATCAACAGCATTGCCACCGGTAGAGGGTGACTCGGTATTATACAAACCCGTTGATGCCTGCAGATCAACACTGGGGCGGTTACTACTGGAAGCAATCGACTGGTCACTGAGTACCTGACGGTACACGTGTACTTTTTCCTTAACCAGGGGATGCGCACTAATGGCATCAGACACGATATCAGCCAGTTCGTCTGCTTGTATCGAAACAGAAAATACTGTCACTGTAGAGAGCGTGAGCAGTCTAAATAATTTTTTAAGCCTACAGATTTTCATTGAATAGTACTTAATTTATGGAATAGAAGTAGTTGCTAATATATTAGCATAGGATAAAAATTATGAGGTCTTTTTAACAATTTCCAAAACCACACATCCTGTTTCACCATATTTTTTAATATATTTTATAAATACTTATAATTGAAGTAACCGGATATATTACATGATTGAGCCTCTTCAGATTCATTTTTTTAGCCTGAAACAATTTTAGCTATAAAAATACTACCCTCTAGCGGAACTATAAATTTTTGTCCGTAATCAATCTGATACCTCTGATAGAATCGTAAACAGGAACGTGCAGAATACTGAGGAATACAACATGGCGAAATTAAAGATATTTTTCTGGCTGTTAATCCTTTTGGTAATCATCGCTTCATTCGTTTATTGGGCACAAAGAAAAAAGCTCATTGAGGTAACAATAGAAGAGGTCACTCAGGGTGAGATTCAGCGCACTATAACCAATACCCGTGCAGGCACTCTGAATGCCTGTCGCCGTGCCCGCCTGTCACCCTCGCTAGGTGGCCAGATAGCAAACCTGCCAGTAAGCGAAGGTGAAAGGGTCACCAGTGGCCAGCTTTTATTTGAAATCTGGAACCGGGATTTACGCGCTCAACTACAACTGGCTAAATCTGAGTTACTCTCCAGCCAATCGTTACAACAACAGTCCTGTATTCAGGCAGAGCTTGCGCAACAGGAAGCTCACCGCTTATCTCAACTGCTCTCACGCGGACTAGCCTCCGATGAATCTGCTGAAAAAGCAGTCGGGCAATCACGCGCCAGTCAGGCAGCCTGTGATTCAACCACAGCCAATGTGAGCGTAAGCCGCGCACGAATTGAAGTCGCTGAAGCGGCCCTGCAGCGAACCCAGTTACGCGCACCCTTCGATGGCATCATTGCCGAAGTGAATGGCGAGCTGGGAGAGTACGTCACACCCTCCCCTGTCGGCATCCCTACCCCGCCAGCTATCGATATTATTGATACCAGCTGTCTGTATGTTTCTGCCCCCATCGATGAAGTGGATGCTCCAGAAATTCGTGCAGGTATGACTGCACGGATTTCTCTGGATGCCTTCGGGAAACATTATTTTGAGGGCAAGGTTCGTCGTGTCGCTCCCTATGTTCTGGATATAGAAAAACAGGCCCGCACCGTAAATATAGAAGTTGACTTCATTACTGCGAACGACAACCGCAATATGCTACCTGGATATACTGCAGATGTTGAAATCATCATTGATGCACATGAAAACAGTCTGCGCGTACCTAGTCAGTCATTATTAAAAGGCAAACGAGTATATCTATACGACTCTGACTTCGACACCATTAGTGAAGTAGAAGTGAAAACCGGTTTGAGTAACTGGGAGTTCACTGAGATTCTGCAGGGTCTTGAGCAGGGCCAGAAAATTGTTACCTCCATTGATAAAAAAGGCCTGGAGGAAGGCGCTCTGGTCAAAGTCGTCAGCGAATAAAAAATGATCAAACTATCCAACATTCATCGCGACTTTCAGGTAGGCGAGCAGACCGTACATGCACTGGATGATATAAACCTGGAAATCCAGCAGGGTGAGTATGTTTCGGTAATGGGACCTTCAGGATCAGGTAAATCTACCCTGCTCAACTTAATTGGCATGCTGGATCATGCTTCAAGCGGAGAGTATGTCCTTAACGAGATCAACATTACTGATATGAATGAACAGCAGGAAGCCCACACCAGAAACCGTTTGATCGGGTTTGTTTTTCAGTCCTTCCATTTGATCCCACGACTAACTGCGGCAGAAAATATTGAGCTGCCACTAGTCATCGCAGGCATAGAGCCCGAGATTCGAGCGCAAAGAGTAGCGCAGGCTATTAGCAGCATGAATCTGGATGATCGAAAACACCATAAACCCGATCAATTATCCGGCGGTCAGCGCCAACGTGTTGCAATTGCGCGGGCGACCGTTACTGAACCATCTGTATTACTGGCCGATGAGCCTACCGGCAACCTTGATCAGAAATCCGGTCAGGATGTGATACAGAGTCTTGAGTTACTCAACGCCAATGGCATTACCCTGATTGTGGTCACTCATGATACACAGCTGGGGCTACGTGCCAGACGAGCACTTAGAATAGTCGATGGTCGTATCGTATCGGACCAGGATAATCCCGGCTGATGACTATGTTTAAACGTGATATTTTAAGCTTTGCCTGGTCATCCCTGAATGGATATCGCAGTCGTACTCTGCTGATGTTGCTGGCCATGAGCATTAGCGTAGCTTCGGTATTACTGCTAACAGCTTTGGGCGACGGCGCGCGTCGATATGTGTTACAGGAATTTATCTCTCTCGGCACTAATCTGGTGATTGTACTTCCGGGTAAGAGTGAAACCTCAGGTGCAGGCTTAAGCAGCATGATGGGGATTACACCTAGAGACCTGACCCTTTCCGATGCCAGAGCCTTAACTCGACACCCGGCAATCACGAATATTGCTCCGTTGAATATCGGATCAGTGGAAGCTTCCTGGCAAAACCGTAAGCGCCAGGTAACGCTGATGGGGTCTACCTCAGAATTGCTTGCCGTCAGACAGTGGAAAATGGGCAGCGGTGAATTTTTACCCGAAACTGAATGGGACCGGGCTGCATCGGTTTGCGTTATCGGGCGCAAGATCCGTGATGAACTATTCGGTTCTCACAATGCGCTTGGACAATGGATACGCCTGGGTGAAAATCGATACCGCGTGATCGGGGTAATGGCTTCGTCGGGCCGCTCAATAGGCGTTGATGTACAGGAAGTGGTGATCGTCCCTGTCGCTGCCGCTCAATCATTATTAAATACCGAAGGCCTGTTTCGTATCCTGATCCAAACCAAAAATACTGAGGACATGCCAGCGGTCATCGAATTTACCGAAAAGACCATCCAGCAACGCCATCACGGCGTTAAGGATATTACGGTGATCACTCAGGATGCGGTGATTAAGACCTTTGACAATATTCTCTCAGCACTCACCTACGCACTGGCGGCTATTGCTGCGATTAGTCTGGGTGTTGCCGGAATTCTCATCATGAATGTCATGCTGGTGGCCGTATCTCAACGAACGGCCGAAATTGGATTACTTAAGGCATTGGGCGCATCCAGGCATACCATACTGCTGTTAATCCTGAGTGAAGCATTACTTTTATCGATGCTGGGTTCACTGTTTGGATTCATCATTGGGGGTTTAGGAAGCTGGGGACTGTCTAGCGCAGTGCAAGACCTGCAGGCTTACCCTCCACTGTGGGCTTTGTTGGCTTCGCTTACAGTCGCTTTGTTAACTGGACTTCTTTTCAGCCTGATTCCTGCACGTAAGGCTGCGCGCATGGATCCTGTAAATGCTTTGCAGGGTCATTGATTATGCGCATCGCTGACTTTCTTCATCTCACGCTCACGTCATTATTAACACACAAATTACGTAGCCTTTTAACCATGCTGGGGATTTCTGTCGGTATTCTAGCGGTAATAATCCTGACTTCTATCGGCGAAGGTATGCATAAATTCATACTCGCCGAATTCACTCAGTTCGGTACCACGTTGGTCGCCATCAACCCGGGAAAGACGGATACGATGGGTGTGTCGATGGGGGTATTCGGCAGCGACAGGCCCTTATCCATTGATGATGCAGAAGCCATCAAGCGACTGCCATTTGCACAAACTGTGGTTGGAATTATCCAGGGTAATGCCGAGGTCGAAGGCAATAAGCGCAACCGTCGAACTACGGTTTATGGCAGTGGCTCCGATTTTCCACAGGCTTTCAGAATGCCGGTTTCACTGGGGGAGTTTCTTCCGCCGGATGACCCACTCGCACCGCGAGCATTTACCGTGCTAGGTAGCAAGATAAAACAGGAATTATTTGGCGATCAGAATCCTATAGGGCAACGCATACGCATAGGTGGTGATCGCTACCGGGTAATAGGTGTCATGCAATCCAAGGGACAGGTTCTGGGTTTTGATCTGGACGACACGGTGTATATCCCTTTAGCGCGCGGTCTGGAAATGTTCAATCGCGAGGGGTTGATGGAAATCGATCTGCTATACCACCCAGCTAGTGATGAAGACAGTGTTGTGGCTGGCATAAAACGCCTGCTGCTAGCGCGTCATGGGCGTGAGGATTTCACCATTACCAGTCAGCAGCAAATGCTTGATGTCATGGGGTCTATTCTCAACATCATTACTTTTGCGGTTGGCGCCATAGGCTCTATTTCATTACTGGTGGGTGGTATAGGGATTATCACCATCATGACGATCAGTGTCGCTGAAAGAACCTCAGAAATCGGCTTACTCAGAGCATTGGGCGCTGAACATAATCAGATTATGCTACTTTTCCTCGGCGAAGCCGTGGTACTTTCAGCTGTAGGAGGACTCGCAGGGCTACTCGGTGCAACAACCATTTTGCTATTGGTACAGTTATTTTTACCTGATCTCCCAGTGCATACACCCTGGAATTATATTTTGCTGGCAGAATCAAGCGCAGTATTTATCGGATTGCTTACTGGAGTATTACCCGCCCGTCGTGCTGCTAAAATGGATCCAGTTGAAGCATTGCGTAATGAGTAGAGCTAAGAATCATTTTTTTATCGTAATCATCCAAATAACCCTACTGAAACATCTACATTATTAGCCTATTTTGAGGTAGTTATTTTCTACCTTACGCCCTGCAGACCGGTAAAACCGGTAATTTTGCGGTTTTTTTTATTGGCCATTGAAAACATTGATTACTATTATTGCTAATTTCATGGGAGAATTTTTCCACCAACAAAGATTAGTGTTTTTCGTGTTAAACGTTTAACAATCTGTTGTTTTCTTTCTGGTACTTAAGCCGCTACAAATTCTAATAAAACATTTTTTATAGTTGAAATCTGGATTCTTAAATATATAAAAATCCTGGACTTAGTTAAAGAAAATGAACAACAAATTATATAGCGGTTTTACCTTGGTAGAGATTGCTATCGTTCTGGTCATTATAGGTCTTCTGGTTGGTGCTGTAATGAAAAGTCGCGAGATGATCGTAAATGCCAAACTCAAACGCATTGAATCAGATGCCTCTGGAATTCACCTTGCTATCGCCACCTATCAAGACCGCTATAGACAATTACCCGGTGATGATTCTGAGGCACAAAGCCGTTTCGATGCCTACAGTGCGCTAGCTGAAAGCAATGTCAACGGTAATGGATCAGGGATTATTGAGGGCTTCTGGGATGAATACAATACAGATACCTTAGATGTATCTGGTGCAGCTGAATCAGAGAAAGTTTTTGCTCATCTTAGAGCTGCAGGCCTGATACCTGGTGGCAGTAATGATACGACCAGACCAATCAATGCCAATAGCGGCAAAATTGGTATTCAGGATGGCGCATTGAGAATTTCAGGTCATGTGACAGTATTCGGAAAGCTGGATGGATATTTTATAAAAATCATAGAATCACGCCTGGATGATGGAGAACCTGATACTGGACGCATTCAGGCAGATACAACCGATAACCTGATGACCAGCGGTTCTCTCAGCCGGGCAACAAAATACAACGATGCAAACCAGTACAATGTTGCATTTCGCCTATAAAAATCCTGCTTATATTAGCAGTTAATGTTCTTCAACTTGATCATCAATTAATTTAACCTGACAATACATCTCCGCCGGACAGGCTTTTTTTACCACAAAAAACACCTATACTTAACACAATTGTCATAACAGTAACGAATTGAAATGCAACAATAGTAAGCGTTTTTTTATCGTGTCAAGATAAAAACAAGGGTATTTTTATTTGCTAATTTTTTCTGGGGGAATTTATGACTTGATTGCGCCAAAAAGAATCCATTGCAAGCCGAGGATTAGCTTGGTAGGCTCAGCGAAATTTTAATCTTTCCGCCACTAAAATACTTCCAGTTTATATGCAGCATATCCGCCGATTTGCGTTAGTTCTTGTTTGTATACAGCTATCAGCATGTGCGAGCATGATCAGCTCAGCCACGCAGAAGATGGCAAATAATCTATCCCAGGCCATACTCAATCAAAACGATCTGGAGACAGTGAAAGCAGGAGCACCTGCTTATCTGATTATGATCGACAGCCTTATTCAGGGTGATCCTGAAAACACGGCTATCCTGCTGTCAGGCTCGAAGCTATATAGCTCTTACACCTCGGCTTTTGTTGAAGATGAAGAACGCGCCAAACGGCTGGCCCAGAAGTCGTACGACTATGCTCATAGTGCACTCTGCATGGAGCTGAAAGATTTATGTGATTCACTCGACAAAAAATCAGATGAGCTAACTCCACAATTAAAAAAAATCAATGTTAGCCAGCAACACTTTCTTTATGATTTTGCCAGCGCCTGGGCAACCTGGATTCAGGTAAATAGCGATGACTGGAATGCCATTGCTCAAATTCCAAAGTTACAGTCACTGTTTGAACGATCAATAGAATTGAATGAAGATTACGATTTTGGCGGTGCTCACCTTTATCTGGGAGTCCTGACTTCACAGATGCCTCCCTCTCTGGGAGGAAAGCCGGAGGTTGGGCGCTTGCATTTTGAAAAAGCCCAGGCACTGTCCAATGGTAAAAACCTGATGGTCAACGTTTTATTTGCCGAGCACTATGCGCGACTGATATTTGATCAGGAGTTGCACGATAAATTGCTTACTGAAGTAGTCAATACTCAAACTAATGACAAAGATCTGGTGCTGATTAATACTCTGGCCCGCCAACGTGCCTTAATATTATTACAACAATCTAACGAATATTTTTGATCTGACATTACTATGAAAAAAACCTGTATTACTCTGGCCCTGCTTACCCTGAACCTGATTTTCTCGACAGGTTACGCAGCGGTTACCCTGAAGATTGCGACAATCGCTCCTGCTGGAACCAGCTGGATGAAAGAAATGAAGAAAGGCGCCGATGCCATCAAAAAGAAAACCTCAGGCAGGGTGAAATTTAAATTCTACCCCGGTGGGGTCATGGGCAATGATGCCAGCGTTCACCGTAAGATTCGCATTAACCAGCTTCAGGGTGGTGCCTTTAGTTCCAGTGGTTTAACGCATATAGATCCATCTATCCAGCTATTCAGCCTCCCCATGATATTTGACTCATTCGCAGAAGTGGATCATGTACGTAAAATCATGGATAAAAGGGTCAAACAGCATATGGCTGAAAATGGCTTTATCCTTCTCGGCATCACCGAAGGAGGATTCGGTCGTATCTTTTCTACCCAACCCGTAACGAACCTTGAACAAATTCGCGCCACCAAGGTCTGGATGCCGGAAGGAGACAACCTGATCAAGGAATCCTTTGACGCACTGGGAGTTCAGCCCATAGCATTACCCCTGGCTGATGTATTTACCGGTTTGCAAACCGGTTTGATAGAAACTATCACCGCAAGCTCCACTGGGGCGATAGCTTTTCAATGGCACAGCAAGGTCAACTATATGATTGACACACCGGTGCTATATCTTATCGGCACACTGGCAGTCAGTAAAAAAGCCTTCAGCAAAATCAGACCAGATGACCAGAAAATAGTTATTGATGAAATGGATCTGGTATTTGATCGCCTGGAGAAAATTAATCGCCAGGATAATATTAATGCGACTGAAGCGCTTAAAACTCAGGGAATAAAAGTAATCACTCCCAGTCCGGAAGAAGTTAAACGCTGGAAAAAGCTGTCGCAGAAATCGATTCAAAAAATCATGGATAATGATGGAATCGATAAAAATCTTGTTCAGGAGATGAATCGTTTACTTAGTGAAATCAGATAACACTACCCCTATACATGAGCTCACTTACTAAACTAACGCATCTGTTAGAAGACAGCCTGTTAATGCTATTACTCGGTAGTATGATCGTACTTGCCAGTGGTCAAATTATTTTAAGGAATTTCTTTGATTTCGGATTTATCTGGATTGATCCACTGTTACGCCTTTTAGTGCTGTGGACAGGCCTGATTGGTGCCACAGTTGCCAGTCGTGATAACAAACATATCCGCATAGACTTACTGTCCAGATATCTATCCAAAGATGTCCACCTTTTTATACAGTTTTTAGTCGGACTATTTACTTCATTTATCTGCACTATAATCGCCTGGCATGGCGCAAGCTGGGTGCTTCTTGACTACCAGGATAATCTGCTCGGTTTTCAGGATTTACCCGCCTGGATCATGGAATCCATTATTCCGCTGGCTTTCGGATTAATTGCTTTACGTTATCTCACTCATAGCGTCACCTGGTTCATCATGTGTTTCAATTCATTCATCAAGGCTAAACAGTAAATGTCTGCTCTCGTTACGCCATTTTTATTGTTATTATCGATTTTGCGTACGCCGCTTTTCGTGGTGATTTTAGCCGGAGCCATGTACGGTTTCTATTCGGAAGAGATTGATTTATCCGTTATCTCCATAGAAATCTACCGCCTTGCTGAAATGCCAGTTTTACTATCTATCCCTCTGTTTACCTTCGCAGGTTATTTGCTGGGTGAAAGCCAGGCATCGCAACGACTGGTTAATCTGACTCGCGCTTTACTGGGCTGGCTACCTGGCGGATTAGCCATTGTGTCCATCGTAGCCTGTGCTCTATTCACTGCTTTTACAGGAGCATCCGGGGTAACCATCGTTGCACTCGGAGCCCTGTTATATCCAGCATTAACAAAGGAAGGGTACTCAGAAAAATTCTCTCTAGGTTTGTTAACCAGTTCAGGCAGCCTTGGTCTACTGTTCGCACCAGCCGTACCGTTGATCATTTATGGTGTGGTTGCCCAGCAAATGGATCTGGATGATCCAGTAAGTATTGATCAGTTATTTGTCGCGGGCGTATTGCCTGGATTGCTCATGCTGGTATTACTCGGTATTTACAGCATGACACAAAAAAAACAACCTCCCTCTGCCGATATTGATGAAATTCCCGATGCATGGGATTCAATCAAAAATTCCAGGTGGGAGCTCCCCTTACCTGTGCTTATTTTAGGTGGCATCTACAGCGGTTATTTTGCGGTCTCAGAGGCAGCTGCGGTCACAGCTTTGTATGTATTCATCGTCGAAGTTTTCATTCTCAAAGAGATCAGCCTGCGAGATTTACCCACTGTAGTGCGCGAGTCTATGGTGCTAGTCGGCGGTATTATGATCATTCTGGGTGTATCGCTGGCTTCTACTAATTATCTGATAGATACCGATGTTCCTGCTCGATTATTCGACTTCATTCGTCAACATATCGAAAATAAACTCACTTTTCTAATTCTACTGAATGTCTTTTTACTGGTACTAGGCATGATGCTGGATATTTTTTCGGCTCTGGTACTGATTGTTCCTATCATCCTTCCCATCGCAGTAGGCTATGGTATTCACCCCATTCACCTCGGCATTATTTTTCTGGCCAATATGCAGCTAGGTTACTTTACACCACCAGTCGGTATGAACCTGTTCATCGCCAGTTATCGGTTTGAAAAACCGGTCATGACCTTATACAGGGCAACCATTCCATTCTTTTTTATTTTATTACTCGCGGTACTCATCATCACCTATGTGCCCGAACTTAGCCTGATACTTATCCAATGACCCTAGAAACCTGGCTCGCTTTTCTGATTGCCTGCATTCTAATCTCTGTTACACCTGGCGCAGGTGCGGTTAACACCATGAGTAATGGCATCGTTTACGGTGTAAGGCATAGTCTGCCTGCAATACTGGGATTACAGTTAGGCCTGGCTACTCAATTTTTAATAGTGGGCATAGGCCTGGGCGCATTATTCGCTTCTTCAGATGAGATCTTCACTTTTATCAAATGGGTAGGTGTGGTCTATCTGCTTTGGCTTGGAATTCAGAAATGGCATCAGGCTCCTTTAAAGATCACAGCTGGAAATGAATGTGAATTGAATTACAGTAAACGCTTCTGGCAAGCCTCGCTGGTTAACCTCACCAACCCGAAGGCAACTATTTTCCTGGTAGCTTTATTACCTCAATTTATCGATTTAAATGCACCCCACTTCCCACAATTCAGCATCATGGCTATTACCATGCTATGTGTCGACGTTATAGTTATGCTATGTTACGCCACACTCGCGACTACAATTGCACGCTGGATGAAAAGTGAGCTTCACCAACGTAGAGTCAACAAAATATTCGGTGGTATGTTTATGCTAGCAGCGGGATTGATGGCCAGTTATCAACGAACTTAGACCCTGTCAGCCCTCTTTTTAGCAATACACTGATAGTTTTTTCTGGCATGATTTAACAAAAAAAATTAACACAGGTCATTATGAAAAATCTAATCACTCTTATTGCAATGGTTGCGGTTATGACTGGATGCGCATCTGATACTTCATCATTAAGCAAGTCAGAACAAAAGTTACAATGGGTTAAGGATGCGAATCCTCAACAGGATGCCCAAAAAGCAATAGCCGCAGGAGACTTACGTATGATGGGACTGGTACAGCGTTCTATACTCATCCCTGGAGTAGCACTGGATAAAATTAACCATTACCAGCAAAAGTGCGGCGTGAAGTTGATTGATGGAGTGAGCGATACCGTGCTGAATAACAATCACCTAAAACTGATGAAGATGGCTCATCAATACGCGCTTCAGTACAACGCGATCATAAAGCTTCATTGTGAATAAACCTTAAGCTTCGCTTTCTCGAAGACCAGCCGTAGCTGATCTTTTTTATGAATATATGCGCCTTCTGAAACCATATAATGTTAATAAGCATAACAGGCCATAGATACTCATGGCTCCACCACCGCTATCGCTGCTTTCTTCAATAATGTAATTAGTATTAGGGTCTATATCAATTTGCGGCGCTGTCTGTTCCTGATTTTCAGGGACGACTGATTTACAACTTACATTAGCAGGGATACCAGCATTGATAGTCAAATCACCGCTGGATAAGGCGTAAAAAACATTATTCGCACAGCTAACCTTAAATCGCGCCTTAGGTATGTATTCATTGGGTAAAATCACGGATGCAGAACCATTATTTGCGGTATTAGTAATCAGGTTCTCTTCACAGTAGGTGGTTTTATTAGCATCAAATTTTAACAGGTCGATATTTACGTATTGGCAGTTTATCGGCGATGAATCAGTATCTCCCACATTCCAGGTCACAGCATGTGGGATTGTTGTATCTAAAATAGGGTTGCTTACTGAATCTGAGATTACCGAAAAACTGCTGGAAGTATCAATGGTGTGAATGACCAGACTATCCTGCGCTTGTCCACCTTTTCCATCCCGAACCGTCAGGGTAAACTTTAATGCTCTAGTAGTTGTGGGTTCAGTTTCACCTACTATAGATGAAGAACTCAACACACTATCCAGACGAGGAAAGTAACGTTCAGGTTGAGCCTGTGGTAGATAGCTGCGAAATAATGCGTTATCACCTAAGTCCGTTCCAAAGGTTTCAGGAATAGCGTCATCAGTCACATCGTAAGATGTAGCTGTACCTGCATCCATCTCATCCCAGGTATAGGATAAGGTGTCACCATCAGCATCTGTAGCTGTAGCAGTTAACACAAAAGGTGTCTGAGTAGGTATCGTATAATCACTACCAGCAATAACAACCGGTTGACTATAATTATTGGTAATGCTTTGCAGACTACCGCACACCTCGCCTCCACCAGAAGTGGTAAATTGATTAATCTGACTCAGTGAACCGGCATGAAAGACAGCATCAGAGTTGGATTGCAAATTTTCTGCACCACATAAACCCGCATAAGCCATAATGGATGAACCACTTCCGGGTTCAAAAGCTGTAGCAGGATTACGGTTAGTACCACTACAGGAATCTGTTGTGCCATTGAAGGTATGATCAGCGCCGAATTGATGCCCCATTTCATGCGCCACATAATCAATATAAAATTGGTCTCCAGCTCCTGCGCCCCCAATTAGTCCTGTTGCTCCCTGGGCTTTATACCCTTTGCTGCACACTGAGCCAACGGACGCTATGCCGCCACCACCAGTACTAAATACGTGACCAATATCATAATTAGCACTACCAATTCGAGCATCCAGAGTTTTCTGATTTTCATCTAACAGGACTTCCAGGCCAAAAGCTGGATCAGAATATGGATCGGCATTAGTGCCTACATCAAAAATAATCCGATCATTATTAGCGACCAGCTCAAGCTTAACGCCAAGGTCTCGTTGATAAATTTCATTAACCCGATTAATAGTTTTCACTATTTCACTCAAAGCCGCTGCTTTGGTTCCTCCAACCTTATCAACATATTCAGCCGTTGCCGCCACTGCTAGCCGATACAAACGCATACTCCCTGCAACACGTCGAGCTGTCCTGGCAGCTAGAGTCATTGTAGTGACAGGGCTGCCGAAATTATGGCCCACTACTCCACACTTAAATGGCTCGCCAGGATTTGAAAAGGATTTACTGGAGGCCCGAAACAAACCATCATCAGTCGGATCAAGATAGTGAGTATCAGAAGGTGTAGAAATCATCGCTGAAAAACCTTTAGTCGTGTAACTCAATCGACCACTGATAAGAGGATTTTCTATACCTGTAACTTTATAGGTTTTTATTTCCGGGTATTTTGCGGCTAGCTCAGGCGCCATTACCGGCGATTCCGTCAATTGAAACTGTGTTATCTGTCCATTGGCGAGCGGTAATTCAATTCTGCTATCCAGACCTGCCCCACCTTCCATCGCAGCACGAGATAGAATCTGCTTAAGTGTTTGTGTATTGCTTTTATAATAATGCGCTGACTGGCTTTGAGGCACTGCACTACGATGTGCAGATGATACTTCCTGCCACAGGTTCTCAGAGGCTACAGCACTAGCCTGTAACAGCATCAGAGCTATTCCTGTATACAACTTATTACACTTCATAATGATTCCTGACAATTCATTTTATAGTATAGTCTGTTCGAGCCAGAATTTATTAGCAGCACATAAGTGCAAAAAAAAAGCCATACCGAAGTATGGCTTTCCCTGCATATTTAATAATACTATTCAAACGGGTTTCTTTTAACAATGGTCTCAGTTCTGTCTGGCCCGGTTGAGATAATATCAATCGGCGTACCTGTTAGCTCTTCAATCTTATCCAGATAGTCCCTGGCGGCCTGCGGTAAGTCATCATAAGTTTTGATACCTATAGTCGATTGCTGCCAGCCTGGCATCTCAATATATTGAGGCATGCACTCTGCAAGACGATCAGAACCTATGGGAGGAGTGGTCACATTCGCGTCATTCAGATCATAGGAAACGGCGATATTAATGGTTTCTAGTTCATCCAGCACATCCAGTTTAGTGATACAGATACCTGTCACTGAATTGATCTTTAGTGAACGGTTTAAGGAAACAATATCCAGCCAGCCGCAGCGGCGTTGACGCCCGGTTGTAGCACCAAATTCATGACCTTTGGTACCCAGATACTTGCCTGTTTCATCACCTTTGTCCTGATCCATACTGTACACAAGTTCCGTTGGAAACGGACCCGCACCAACACGAGTAGTATAGGCTTTGACGATACCCAGTATGTAATCCAGATTAGCAGGGCCAACACCAGAACCAGAAGCTGCACCACCAGCTGTTGTGGTAGATGATGTCACATAAGGATAGGTACCATGGTCTATATCCAGTAAGGCGCCTTGCGCACCTTCAAACATAACCGACTCACCATTTGCCTTCATTTTATGCAGAATGCCGGGGATATCACCAACCAGGTCTTTAATCTGCTCGGCTTGCTGCAATGCTTCATCCAGAACAGTCTGATAATCAACTTCAGGCTGTTTGAAATAGTGTTTCAACGTAAAGTTATGGTATTCCATCACTTCCTGTAATCTTTTGGCAAAATGCTCAGCATCTAACAACTCGCCCAGACGAATGCCGCGACGTGCTATCTTGTCTTCATAACAGGGGCCTATACCACGCCCAGTAGTACCAATAGCTTTATTTCCACGCGCAATTTCACGTGCTTGATCCAGCGCAATATGATAAGGCAAAATCAATGGGCAGGACTCACTCAGCAGGATGCGCTCTCGAGCTGGGATGCCATTTTTTTCCAGCATCTCAATTTCTTCAAGCAGAGCTGACGGTGATAACACCACACCGTTTCCGATCAAACAGAGTACATTCTCTCGCAAAACACCGGAGGGTATTAAATGCAAAACGGTTTTAACACCATCAATGACTAGTGTATGGCCCGCATTATGCCCACCCTGAAAACGTACTACTGCCTTGGCTTTGTCCGTTAGCAGATCTACTATTTTACCTTTACCCTCATCGCCCCACTGAGTGCCGATAACTACTACATTTTTTGCCATAATATTTCTTACCTTTATTTAATCTTGTTGACGATCCAGGCGCTGTCGTTACGAACGATCACCAGCTGACAGGATTGTTGTTCAGGAGAGAGCTCTCCATTTGATAAATCGATAATTACGCGCTTTCCCTGCTGACGTAAGTCAGCAATCAGTTGTAGAAGCTGGCCATCATTAGAATTTGGTGCCAGAATCGCCTCGGCTGTCGGCTCAGATTTATCTGACAACAGATAGAGATTCAGTAAATCGGTACTAAAACCTGTTGCAGGTCTCGCCACACCAAATACCGAGCCGATATCATCATAACGGCCACCCCGAGCAATTTCACGCCCCTGCCCCGGTAAAAAGGCAGCAAACACCAGACCGGTATGGTATTCATAGCCGCGCAGCTCTGAGAGGTCGCAATGAATGAGTACTTCGGGATAGCGCTGCTGTACACCGCGAGCAACCGCTTCGATATGATCCAGCGCCGACAGGCATTCAACACTGGAATCTTTATATACTTCTCTTGCCTGTTGAATAATGTCAACATCACCATTCAATAAAGCCAGTTGGCAGAATTGCTCACGTTCATTCTCTGCAAGATCCTGTTGCAGCAAAAAGCTTTTTAATTCGGGTATCGATTTACGTTGCAGCATATCGAACAGATTTTGTTCCAGAGATTTATCCAGATTGCTCTGTTCAAACAAGCTGCGAAATATCCCAACATGCCCGAGATCAATGGATACCTGCTTCAACGCCGCGCTATGCATGGTTTCCAGCATCAGGCTCACTACTTCTATATCGGCTTCTATAGATGCATTGCCGAAGATCTCAGCTCCTATCTGTAATGGGGAACGGCTGGGATTTAATCCATCGGTCTGCGCATGCAGCAGATGTCCGCAGTAACATAATCTTGAGGTATGCCGCTTACCGGCCAGTTGATGAGCATCTATGCGTGCGACTTGAGGCGTCATATCTGAGCGCACTCCCATCAGTTTTCCACTGACCTGATCCACCAGGGTGAATGTTTTATGTTGCAGGGAATTGGCAGTACCAGTGAGTAAAGAGTCGATAAACTCAACCATAGCTGGCATGACGAGGTCATAACCCCAGCTATCGTACAGGGCGAGAATAGACTGACGTAGCTGTTCTACTGATTTGGCATCAGGTGGTAGCATTTCCTGAATGCCATCGGGCAGTAACCAGCGACTGGAGTAGGAAGCTTGCAAGTTTTAACCTCTGACAAAATACAAAAAGATAGCGCCCGCAATCATACTTCCAAAGCCAATCATTCGTATGGTTTTTTCTGGAAAAGATGACATTTGCATCATAGTGTTCTTATAACTACGCGGGTTTATAAAGGGCAATAGACCTTCAATCACCAACACCAGAGCCAAAGCGGCAAATAAATCATTCCAGTTCATAAGGTAGTCATAGAAACGGGCGGTTTTAAATCCGCCCGTATTTTAAGGGAAAGCGCTTACTGTTTGCCAGTAGCTTCTTTAAAGTACCTGAAGAAATCAGATTCAGGGTTAAGAACCATCATATCGCTATTACCCGAAAAGCTGTTGCGATAAGCATTCAGGCTTCGATGAAATGAATAAAACTCTTTATCCTTACCATAGGCATCAGCGTAAATCTTGGCCGCAGAAGCATCACCATCGCCTCGAATCTGTTCTGCTTCACGGTAAGCTTCAGCAAGAATTTCAGTACGTTGACGATCCGCATTAGCACGTATGCCCTTGGCCTGCTCTTCACCTGCAGAGCGGAAGGACTTGGCTACCGTGTCACGCTCCTTGATCATGCGTTGATAAACCGATTCGCTGACATCAGGTGGTAACTCAACCTTTTTAATACGCACATCAACCAATTCAACGCCGAGATCACGGGTTTTAACACCCGCGTTTTCATTCACTGCCTGCATAATGGCCGAGCGTTCACCAGATATGACTTCTTTGATGGTCTTGGAACCAAACTGCCCTTTCATTTCATCGTTCAGGATTGAAATGATACGAGATACAGCTCGTTGCTCATCACCACCCTGGGTAGATGTATAGTAATCGCGAGGGCTGGAGATGCGCCACTTAACATAAGAATCTACGATTACATTCTTCTTTTCACTGGTCAGATAGCGTTCAGGAGGCGTATCCAGGGTCAATACACGGCTATCGAATTTACGTATGTTATTAATGAATGGAATTTTGAAATAGATACCTGGCTCATTAATCGTAGTGACTATCTCACCCAGTTTAAATTTAATCGCCAGTTCTCTTTCATGAACTATATAAGTCGATAACCAGACAACAAGGGCAATGAAGGCAGCAACAAACAATCCAAATTTAATATTTCCCATTATCTTGTCTCCCGTATACGAGTGCGCGAATTGTTGCGTCTAAACTCATCCATAGAATTGAGGTTAGCAGCACCACCACTACTCTGACTGGTAGCAGGCAGACGAATGCTTGATGATGAGGAGCCTGAATTTCTTTCAATCATCTTATCCAATGGCAAATAGGTCAGGTTGTTCCCGTTTTTAACATCCAGTAAAACCTTGGGATTGCTGGACATAATCTGCTCCATGGTTTCCAGATACAGACGTTCACGGGTTACATCTGGGGCTTTCTCGTATTCAGTGAGTAGTTTTGTAAAACGCTCTGTTTCACCTTGCGAAGATTTCACGACCTGAGTCCGATAAGCTTCTGCATCCTCACGCATCGCCTGAGCATCACCCCTGGCCTTTGGTACAATATCGTTTCGATAAGCATTCGCTTCATTGATGATACGTTGTTGATCCTCACGCGCCTTGATAGCGTCGGCAAATGCATCCTGCACCTCTTCCGGTGGCTGCGCTTCATTCAGGTTTACCTGAAGTACATTCAACCCTGCTTGATAGGAGTCCAGTATCTCCTGCATGATACGTTTGGTTTGTGATGCAACTTCAGCACGGCCATCGGTAATGATGTAATCCATCTTATTTCGACCAACCACTTCGCGAATTGCTGTTTCGGCTGCCTGCTTCAGGGTGATATCTGGTTCTCTTACCTCGAAAACATAATCTTGCGCATTTTTAACGTTGTACTGGGCCTCAAGGCTTAGCGCTACGATATTTTCGTCTTCGGTAAGCATTAGGGAGTTATGGTTAATCTTACGCAAGGCGCCCACATCAACCATTTCTACCGCATCAATGGGCCAGGGAAGGCGCCAGTGCGGACCAGGCTGCGTGACATTACTACGTGCACCAAAGCGGGTTTCTACGCCTCTCTTACCTTCATCCACGATGTATACACCACTAAGTAGCCAAACCACTATTACCGCAGAAAGCGCAATTAAAATGATACCAGTATAGTCATCACTACCGCTGCTACGACCACCTGAGCCCCCTCGACCACTGCCGAGGATACCGCCAAGTTTCTTTTTCAGGTTTTTGAAAACTTCGTCAAGATCAGGGGGGGCATCGTTATTACGCTGCCCCCAGGGATCTTTATCTTTACCCGGTTCGTTCCAGGGCATAAGGCTTCTCCAAATTGATTATTGTAGATCGTCTGTACTGACAGTTCACAAAGGCTGTGAATTGTAAGATGGGTTATGCTACGACTGCAAGTCTATCGCTGCAGATATGGAATCTTTCTGCAGGAATTTCAAGCTGTCTACACATTTTTTTGATTTGAACTTCACTGATGTTAACTATTAGCCGAATTGAGCCATCATCATTATAGGATTCAGAGGCAATTACCTTCTCTTCGTGCAG
Source organism: Gammaproteobacteria bacterium (assembly GCA_050298595.1). Lineage (GTDB taxonomy): Bacteria > Pseudomonadota > Gammaproteobacteria > JACNJF01. The sequence continues at coordinate 28,450 of JBNKUM010000068.1, forward strand.
GCGTGATCGTAAATGACCTTCAGCAGGATTGATAGTGATTTCACAACAGAGGGTTTGCGGAAGAAAGAAATCAGAAATAACCTCTTTAAACTCTTCAAAACCAGCGCCAGTTTTAGCGGATAACCAGATACGCTCAGGCCTGCCTTCTTCATTGCGATCTATTCTCGGCTGATAAGCGGCCAGATCTATCTTGTTGAAGACCTGTAATTGAGGGGTGTTTTCCGCACCTACCTCAATCAACACCTGATTAACTGCATCGATTTTCTCCTGACGACTTTCATCTACACAATCTATGACATGCAGAATCAGGTCTGCTTCCTGCGTTTCCTGTAAGGTCGCTCGAAAGGCAGCCACCAGATCATGCGGCAGATGACGAATAAAACCGACAGTATCTGCCAGAATGACGGATAACTGATCGCTAATCTGAAGCTTGCGCAAAGTGGGGTCCAGAGTCGCAAACAGTTGGTCCGCTGCATAAGCATCGGCATTGGTTAATGCATTAAACAAGGTCGACTTACCAGCATTGGTATAACCCACCAGAGAGAGAGTTGGGATTTCGGCCTTAGTTCTGGCCTGGCGGCTCTGTTGACGCTGTTTACTAACTTTTTCAAGCCGAGTATTCAGGTACTTAATACGTTTACCCAACAGGCGGCGATCCGTTTCCAGCTGGGTTTCGCCTGGACCACGCAATCCAATACCGCCCTTTTGTCTTTCCAGATGGGTCCAACCTCTAACCAGACGTGTTGACAGATGTTTCAGCTGTGCCAGCTCAACCTGCAGTTTACCTTCAAAGGAATGTGCTCGCTGGGCAAATATATCCAGGATTAATCCGATGCGATCAAGCACTCTGCACTGCAATGCCTTTTCCAGGTTTCTTTCCTGAGAAGGTGATAAAGCATGATTGAATAAAACGACATCGATATCATGCTGACGTACTAAAGACTCGATTTCTTCGAGCTTACCTTTACCAACAAAGGTTTTAGAAGAAGGGGTTTGTCGACTACCGACAACAATATCAACATCGATTACATCGGCAGAACGCACCAGTTCAACAAATTCAGACAGGTCATCCTGATCAGCGCTATCAGGAAAATTTATATGTACAAGTAATGCTGATTCACCGCCTCTTGGTCGCTCAAACTCTAACAATCAAAGCTCCCAGAGACGTATAAAATCAACAGCTTATTGATTAAACTCTTCATCCGCTTTTTCAATCTGAACGTTCCTTGCTGGAACAATGGTTGACACAGCATGCTTGTAAACCATTTGACTGACATTGTTCTTGAGAAGAATGACAAATTGATCAAAAGATTCAATCTGCCCCTGTAGCTTAATTCCATTTACCAGGAAAATTGATACAGGTACATGCTCGCGACGTAAAGCATTGAGGAAGGGTTCTTGTAGCATTTGCCCTTTTGACATTATAAGGTACTCCTAAATTTTGTGATTGTATCAAATATCTGGATTAGTATATCAGAAATATTTAACTTCCATAGAAGCTCATAATTTTCTCTGTTTTATCCCGATAAGCCTAAATATTCAAAGATGCTGCTATATGTATAGTCGTTATAGTCTATTTTCAATGCCTCATTATATTTTCGTAGCCAGGTTAGCTGACGTTTGGCCAGCTGACGGGTAGCGACGATAGACTTGTCCACCATTTGCTGATAATTGTATTCACCCTGCAGGTACATCCACATCTGCCGATACCCTACGCAGCGCATTGAGGGCATCTGCACATTCAGGTCATCGCGTTGATACAATTGTCTGACCTCTTCCTCAAATCCCAGTTCCAGCATTTGATGAAATCTTTTCTCAATCCTTTGATGCAAAGGTTTTCTATCATTCACGTCCAGAATAACCTGCTGAAAGTCTATATCTGGCCTGTCACTTTGACCCTGCAGTAACTGGGTCATAGTTCTACCACTGATCTTAAATACCTCCAGGGCACGCAATATTCGCTGAGGATCACCTGGCTTGATGCGCGCCGCCGACTCTGGATCTATTTCTTTAAGCTCCTCATATAGCTGCTCCAGTCCTTCCTGTTGTAAGCGAAGGCTTAATGCTTCACGTATCGTCTCATCAGCCATAGGTAAATCATTTAGGCCCTGTTGCAGCGCATTAAAATACATCATCGTCCCTCCTACCAGCAGAGGGATCTTGCCACGTTGGTTGATTTCTTTTATTAAACCTACTGCCTGTTGGACAAAGTCCCAGGCTGACCAGCTTTGTGCTGGATCAAGTATATCAATCAGATAATGTGGTGCGCGTTGTAAAGTCAAGGGATCTGGTTTTGCAGTACCGATATTCATATCACGATAGATTAAAGCAGAGTCGACACTGATTATCTCAACAGGAAAGCGTTCAACCATATGCACGGCCAAATCGGTTTTTCCAGTTGCAGTAGCACCCATTATCAATATGGCTCGGGGTTTCGCAGAAGTCATCGCTCCTCACTGACCTCGCAGAAACAGGGAATCCAGTTGTTGTAAACTTAACTGTTTCCAGGTAGGCCGCCCGTGATTGCATTGCCCACTACGTTCAGTTTGTTCGATGTCTCGCAATAGCGCATTCATTTCACTGGTAGTTAGCTGTCGATTTGCCCGCACTGAACCATGGCAAGCCATGGTTGAAAGAATGTCATTGGTTTTTTGTTCTATCTGCTGGCTCTGTCCATGCTCCATATAATCACTTAGGACATCTCGCACAAGTTTTTCTATGTCTGCCTGTTTTAATAATGCAGGCACCTCCCTGATGCGTATCTGCTCATGACTTAAGCGCTCCATTTTAAGGCCAAATTGCATTAGCTCCTGCTGCTGGTTTTCTACCAGATCACCTTCAGATTGACTGACATGCAGGGTTAAGGGGACCAGCAAGGGTTGAGAAATTATGCCTTCCTGAAGAGAACTTTGCTTTAATCGTTCATAGACAATACGTTCATGCGCTGCATGCATATCTACCAGCACAAGCCCCTGATCATTCTCAGCAAGAATATAGACGCCTTTTAATTGAGCCAATGCATAACCCAAAGGTGGTGCTTTTTGTTCCTCATTAATTTCTGGCTGCGCCAATAATTGGGCATAGGCAGCTACATTTTCTCTCACCTGAGATACTGAGCGGCCCGAGCCACCACTGTATGAAAAACCCGATTGAGCCGGTTTTATTGGCATTTCTGTCTGCTTGAACGGAGTTACGAGCGGTCTTTCGGGATTAGTATTCAGCGCAAAAGCAGGGCTGTTGATTTGCTGTTCTGGTTGAACATCTGCAAGAGCCTGATGCAGGCTTCGATACAGAAAATCATGCACCTGACGAGAGTTACGAAACCTGACCTCATGCTTCTGTGGATGCACATTCACATCCACCTGACGAGGATCTATCGCAAGATAAAGCACAAATGCAGGATGCCGACCGTGGAATAATACATCCTGATAAGCCTGGCGTACCGCATGACTAATCACCTTATCCTTTACCATACGTCCATTGACAAAGAAGTACTGCATATCAGCCTGACTTCTTGAGAAAGTTGGCATCGCAACCCAGCCAGATAACGCAAGCCCCTCCACCTTATGATCGATATCGATCAGGCTTTGTGAAAACTCTCGTCCACACACCCTCGCCAACCGTTGGGATGTAGAAACAGGGTCGTTCGCTGCAGGAAGCTGGTAAATAATTTTGTGATTATGCGTCAGTGAAAGCGCAACCTGGGGCTGACTTAATGCAAGGGTTTTGAACAGGCTATCAATATGATTAAACTCTGTACGCTCCGTACGCAGAAATTTTTTGCGCGCAGGTACATTATAAAACAGGTCACGTACATCGATGATACTTCCACTATGCTGAAAACTGACTGGCTCAGGCTGCTGGTGATCTCTCCCGGATAATTTCCAGCCATGTTCGGCATTTTCAACCATTGAAGATAGTGTCAACCTGGATACCGAGGCAATACTGGGTAAAGCTTCACCGCGAAACCCAAGGCTACAGATAGATTCAAGGTCATCTAAAGAATGAATTTTACTGGTAGCATGGCGCGAAAGCGCCATGGCCAGATCATTTTTCTCGATGCCGCAACCATTATCAATAATTTGAATAGATTTCAGACCGCCGGCTTCGACATTGATATCAATTCTAGCGGCTCCTGCATCCAGGCTATTTTCCACCAGTTCCTTGATTACAGAGGCTGGCCTTTCAACAACTTCACCAGCCGCAATCTGGTTTATCAAGTGGGAGGGTAATTGCTCAATTCTGGACACAGTATTTTAACAGGGTATCGGCTTAGGACAGGCCAGCAACCATATCAAAAAGCAGGCTTAAGGTGAATGGAAAGATAGCGCAGCTTTAATTAAATAAACGCTTGATGGTATTTGATAGCCAACCACCAGCATCCTTTTTTTCGATCAACGCTAATTGCCGCCGAACCAGAGGCACGTAGCTTTGATCGTCATCCAGAATATGATTGATTAACCAGGTTTGCAGTAAAGTTCCAATTTCAGCACTAACATCATTTCCCTGCTTGAAACGCTGATGTAAATCACCGACGCGTTCGCTAAAAGCCTCGTGGGTGCGCTTATGAACACTCAGAAACTCATACCCGGCCTCTTCCATTAAGGCTTCCTCAAAAGCAAAGTGGGAATAAGTATAATCAATTAATGCGTTAATCAGTTCAGCCATTTCATCATGCCCGGCATGACCATCAAAATCTACCAGCTGGTTGATATAATCGACGATACGCTTATGCTGCGTATCAATCACATTGATGCCTATTTCATATTCCTGCTTCCACTCTACACGCCGCATATGTTTTAAACCTGCTACTGTTTAACCAAAGAACTTTTTCATATTACGCGAAAACCAACTCCTTCGACGTGAATCGCCGGTATTCAATTGAGTACGCACTATCTCAGAGTAATCATAATCATCGTTTCGAATATGGTTAATCAGCCAGGCCTTAAGAGTATTGTGCAACTCTTCGGTTATATCTTCACCCATCTTAAATCGTTGCATATAGTCACTAACACGTCTAATAAATAACTCATGCACGCGTTTATGAGCTTTTATAAAGGGATAGCCAGCCTCTTCCATAAGGCTTTCTTCAAAGGTGAAATGTGATAGCGTATAGTCAACCAGCTCATCCAGAACCACACCCACTTCTTCCATGCTGTGATGCTCGCGGGTATCCTCCAGCTTATTGATATAATCGACGATACGTCGGTGCTGGTTATCGATCACATCAATACCAGTGTCTAAACTGTCGCTCCAATCAATATAAGCCATTTTATCCCCTGCAATTCATCCAGATGCGTGGCTTTTAAGCCAAGTTAAAACTTAGCTCTTTATAAACCTAAATCAACTAATGTTGAATGATTTGGCTCAAGAATAGCTGAGTTCTTTCGTTTTGTGGATTTTCAAAGAACTCATGTGGCTCATTTTGTTCAATTATTTCACCGCCATCCATAAAAATGACTCGATTGGCTACTTTCTTGGCAAAACCCATTTCATGAGTCACGCAAAGCATAGTCATACCTTCTTCAGCCAACTCTACCATGACATCCAGTACTTCAGAGATCATTTCAGGATCCAGCGCAGAGGTTGGCTCATCGAACAGCATGACCTTAGGACTCATACAAAGACTTCTTGCTATAGCAACACGTTGCTGCTGCCCACCGGACAACTGGCCTGGAAATTTCTTAGCCTGTTCAGGAATTTTTACACGTTCCAGATAGTTCATCGCTATCTCTTCAGCTTCTTTGCGAGGCATTTTCTTAACCCAGACAGGTGCCAGGGCCAGATTTTCCAGAATGGTTAAATGCGGGAACAGATTGAAGTGCTGGAAAACCATACCGACTTCTTTACGAATCTGTTCGATATGTTTCAGATCACCGGTTAACTCAGTGCCATCAACAATAATCTGGCCCTGTTGATGCTCTTCGAGGTGATTGATACAGCGGATGGTGGTCGATTTACCAGAGCCAGAAGGCCCACAGATAACGATACGCTCACCCTTCTCGACCTGCAGATTCACATTCTTTAGTACATGAAAATCGCCATACCATTTATGTACAGCATTCATTTCTACAATATATTTATTCTCTGACATGGAAATTACCTTTTATGTCCAGTGTGGAGTTTGGCTTCGAGTGCAATACTGTATCGAGACATGCTGAAACAGAACACCCAGAAAATAGAAGCGGCAAATACATAACCTTCGGTATCAAAACCGAGCCAGGATGAATCGGAGTTTGCCTGCTGGATAATCGCTAGCAAATCAAACAGACCAATGATCAATACCAGCGTGGTATCTTTAAATAACGCGATAAAGGTGTTTACGATACCGGGGATTACCAGCTTTAACGCCTGCGGTAGAATGATAAGGCTCATGCTTTTCCAGTAGTTTAACCCCAGCGCGGCTGCAGCTTCATACTGACCTTTGGGTATCGCCTGTAAACCACCACGCACCACCTCGGCCATATAGGCTGACTGGAACATGATGATACCGATCATAGCGCGCAACAATTTATCGAAATCGGTGCCTTCTGGAAAAAATAAAGGCAACATAACTGAAGACATAAAAAGTACCGTTATCAACGGAACCCCACGCCAGAATTCGATGTAGATAACACATACCGATTTCACAATAGGCATTTGAGAGCGTCGGCCCAGAGCCAGCACTATACCCACTGGCAATGACGCCACTATGCCCACAGCAGAAAGCACCAGTGTTAACATTAGTCCACCCCATTTATTGGTAGGAACCTCTTCAAACCCGAACCAACCACCATGTATCAATACATAGGCAATAAAGGGATAGATAAACAGGATAAATCCACCCAGCATCCACTTTTTACCAAATGATTTAATAAACAATGGGATCGTTAACAGAATGAGTAGAATACCCGCAAGATTTGGTCGCCAGTAAAGCTCCGAAGGATAAAAGCCATACATAAACTGAGGAAAACGACTATTAATAAACGCCCAACAGGCACCCACCCCATCAACCTCACAAACTGCGCGTGAATCGCCTGTCCATACGGAATCTATAAAGGCCCAGCTAATCAGAGGCGGTATATAGAGATACAGCAGATATAAACCAAACAGGGTAAAAACCGTATTCACATAACCATCAAACAGGTTAATACGTAACCAGCCTATTACACCTGTAGTGCTGACTGGAGGGGGTAAGCTAGGATGATGTCCAGGTTCGTAAGTTTCAGTTGTCATCATCTTTCCCCTATCGCTCAACCAGAGCCATTTTCTTGTTGTACCAGTTCATGAAGAATGAAATGGTCAAACTGATTGTTAGATATACCGCCATAGTCATAGCCGTAATTTCTACCGCCTGACCAGTCTGATTCAGCGTCGTCCCCATAAATACAGCAACAATGTCTGGATAACCGACCGCTGTTGCCAGTGAAGAGTTTTTCGCCAGATTGAGGTATTGACTAGTCAAAGGAGGAATAATAACCCGCATAGCCTGAGGTATGATAACCAGGCGCATCGTCTGGCCACGAGAGAGTCCCATCGCCAATGCAGCCTCAGTTTGACCATGACTCACTGCATTAATACCCGCACGCACTGTTTCAGCGATGAAGGTTCCGGTATAGATCGTCAATGCCAGCAGTAATGCCAGTAATTCAGGAATAATCGCAGTGCCACCCTTAAAATTAAAACCTTTTAGTTCAGGGTAATCCCAGGCAAGAGGTGAGCCCATAATCAGGAAAACCAGCAGCGGAATACCGATAATAATGCCGAGCGAAGTTAAAAATACCGGGAATTGTTGCCCCGTATCATCCTGTCTTTTACGTGCCCAGCGTCGGATAAAAAAAGCACCAATAATGCCAATAAAGAACAACCAGCCAACAATGGCAAATCCATCCTGCGGCACAGGAGAAGGAAGATAGAGGCCACGATTATTGAACTGTATGCCAGCACCTAGAGACAGGCTCTGGCGTACGCTTGGTAAAGCACCCAATACGGCGAAATACCAGAAGAAGATTTGTAGTAATAACGGTATATTTCTAAAGGTTTCGATATAAACCGTTGCAATTTTTGATATAAGCCAGTTATGCGAAAGCCTGGCAATACCCATAATAAAACCGACAATCGTGGCGCAAATTATGCCCAGAGCTGAAACCAGAAGTGTATTCAACAGACCGACAAAAAAGGTACGACCATAGGTATGGGATTCATCGAACTCAATCAGGCTTTGTAATATACCAAAACCAGCGGGTTCACTGAGGAATGCAAAACCGGTAGAAATCCCCCGGGATTCCATATTTTGTAAAGTATTATTGACAATACTGACCAGGAAATAACCTAGAGCCAGTACCAAAACAATCTGAAAGAACAGTGCGCGATATTGTGGATCATTCCACACTGCCGGTTTGGACGGTTTTATTTCCGAATCATTATCAGACATGCTCCGCTCCGTATAATTGGAAAGATTTATTGTTGCATATGGGAGTAAAAAATGATCTCTACCTCAATAGTCGCACACTGGATAAAACCTGTGCAAAATACTGGGCAGAAATAAGAAAGGGACATGCTTTGCATGTCCCTTTCATTCCGGTTTTAACGGATAGGTGGTGCGTATTGCAGACCGCCTTTACTCCACAGTGCATTCAGACCGCGAGAGATTTTTAATGGTGAACCCATGCCCACATTTCTTTCGAATGATTCGCCATAGTTTCCAACCTGATTAACAATGTTAAAAGCCCAGTCGTCGCCCAGGCCCAGTTTTTCTCCCTGTCCAGACATAAAACGACCAATAGCAGGATTATCACTACCCATCATGCTCTTAGAGTTACTCATGGTAATACCCAGCTCTTCAGCATTAACCATAGCCATTAGAGACCATTTAACAATGTTAAACCATTTATCATCACCCTGACGAACTACTGGTCCCAGAGGCTCTTTAGAAATAACTTCAGGCAGTACGATTGCAGCACCTGGATTTTTCAGTTTGATGCGTAATGCATACAGCTGAGATTGATCAGAAGTCAACATATCACAGCGGCCTGCTTCAAAACCCTTGATGGTGGCATCTGAAGTATCGTAAGTAACTGATTTGTATTTCATGCCATTCTGACGGAAGTAATCCGCCAGGTTCAATTCAGTAGTGGTACCAGCCTGAATACATACAGCTGCACCATCCAGTTCTTTTGCAGATTTAACACCCAGAGCCTTGGTTACCATGAAACCCTGACCATCGTAGTAGTTAACACCAGCAAAGTTAAGACCCAGTGAAGCATCACGCGTCAGAGTCCAGGTAGTATTACGTGATAACAAATCGATCTCACCAGATTGTAGTGCGGTAAAACGCTCTTTAGCGGTTAATGGAGAATATTTAACCTTGCTCGCATCGCCTAATGTAGCAGCAGCAACGGCACGACAAACATCTACATCCAGTCCCTGCCAGTTACCAGAAGCATCGGCATTTGAAAACCCGGGCAATCCTGTACTTACACCACATTGAACGTAACCTTTACTCTTAACAGAATCTAGAGTATCGGCATTTGCAGAATTAGCGCAAATCGCTAGTAAAGAAGTCAACAATAAAGTTGAAGTGATTTTTTTCATGGATATCCCCTCAGATATTTTTTGATATTGGAACGACAATAGTATTGAAGGACTACTGACTGCGGGCAAATGTAACACTCTGATGTTTGATTGCAAGCTGAATTTAATTCAGCACCGGGTGTCGACAACCGCACCAATATAAAGCATCCAAGGTATCGCTGAAGAATAAAAATCCCATATTTTAATTCGCCAGGTGCTACTATATAATACCTTACCAATTTGCTAGGTTTTTCGTTATTATGTCATTTTACTACATATACAAGATTACACAGGGACCCACAGAGATTGTTACCAGGCTCGAAAAGCTTGAGCGCTATGACAACTATAAAACGGCCAAACAAACTATCAAGCAGCTACGTGCCGAACAGGCCGCAGACGCAACTCACATCTATAAAATCATCTTTGCCGAATCTGAATTACAGGCAGAAGAGATGTTGATGGAAAAAAGGGAAGCACCCGTAATGATGGAGTGGGAAAAATAAAACATCCCTGGCTATGGACGAAAACGAATACCGCAGTGCTTACCACAGTATTAACCATACGCGCTGTGTATTTGAAAAATCCATCCTGACCCTTAACTGCAAGTGTAGATATCATGAGAAGTTCAACCTCGCTGAACGCGAAGGTATCCGCTGTAAAAATCCAGATGCACAAAACAATTGCGCCATCTTGTTAAATGAAACGCGCAAACAGGCTCGATTTGCACTGGGTCTCAGTGAGATCGTAGGTAATCTGTTACCTCACAGTAAAGAAACTCAGCTGCAAAAAGGTGCTTTACTCGGACTCAACCCTGACCTACCCAACCTGCCTGAAACGCCTGTTCACGATATTTACCTTTTGCTCGAAAAAGCATTAGCTCAATGCTCAGGAAATATGCATCAATTTCCTTTTCACACCTTGATACCTTCCATCGCCCATCACCCTGCACGACAACGTCGTAAGCGAGGCAAAAAAAACACCGACTAAGCGCGTTACATTAAGTCAGGGATGCTTGCAACTACGCCCTGCATTGCTTAGTCTTCCCTATTCTTTGCATTAGTTTCACTTTCCTTAATGAGAAACCCTTTACCTGACCTGATCAGCATGATGTCGCAACTGATAGCGACACCGTCGATTAGTTGCTCTCGCCCCGAACTCGACATGAGCAATGAACCTGTGATTGACAAACTGGCTAACTGGCTAGATAGCGCGGGCTTTAAGGTTACCAAACAGCCGGTTGAAACTGGCAAATTTAACTTAATCGCGACCCTGGGCCATGGTTCAGAAGGATTAATACTTTCCGGGCATACCGATACGGTGCCCTGTGACGAAGTACTCTGGAAGTCCGACCCCTTCAGCTTCAACGAACGCGATAACCGTTTTTATGGGCTGGGAAGCTGTGACATGAAAAGCTTTCTCGCTATGGCTATCAGCGCAAGTCAGGCGTTCAGGCCAGAACAATACAAACACCCGCTAACCATTATTGCCACAGCAGATGAAGAAACCACCATGTCAGGGGCCAAACTGCTAGCCAGCAATGGAGAAAAGCTGGGGCGCTATTGTGTCATCGGTGAGCCTACCAATTTATCCCCGATTCGTGAACATAAAGGCATCCTGATGGAAGCCATTCGTTTTACAGGTCAAAGCGGCCATTCCAGCAACCCAGAATTAGGCAATAACGCACTGGAAGCCATGTATGAATATATGCATCAACTGATGCTATTCAGGCAACAGCTTCAGAAGCAGCATAGTAATCCAGCCTTTGAGGTATCCGGCCCTACATTGAACCTCGGACATATACATGGCGGTGATAACCCGAATCGTATCTGCGGAGAGTGCGAACTGCATATCGACCTCAGGTTCCTGCCCGGCATGCGCTATGAAGATCTGCGCGAACAATTACGCGACCTGGCAAGACAGGTGGCACGACGCCGACAGTTGAAAGTTGATTTTACGGTGCTATTTGATGGAATACCGGCAATGTCGACCGATGCAAACAGCCTGATCAATCGATTTCTGGAACAATCTACCCATCAACAGAGCAAGACGGTCGCCTTCGGCACTGAAGCGCCCTACTATAATCAACTGGGCTGTGAAACTATCGTTATTGGACCCGGCTCAATCGACCAGGCACACCAGCCCGATGAATACCTGCCAGCAGAGCAAATCAAACCGACTATTGCATTGCTGGAAAAACTGATTGCTCGATTCTGTATTGAATGAATTTACCATAAAGCACCGTTGACTCATTCAACTTACACTGCATAATTTTAATCCCCACGTTTTTTTATTCCTTTATAAAATATGAAAATCATAGCTGACGAAAACATTCCTTTTGCCACAGAAGCCTTTCAGCAACTCGGAAGCATAACCACCCTGCCCGGCAGAGAAATGCGTCAACAGGATTTAATCGACTGCGAATGCCTGCTGGTCAGATCCGTCACTCGCGTGGATCAACAGTTACTGGAGAATACAGCAGTTAAATTTGTGGCTTCTGCCACAATCGGCACCGACCATATTGATCTCGATTATCTGCAACAACAGGGAATCGGTTTTGCCAATGCCCCCGGCTGCAATGCCGAATCTGCCTCTGAATACGTCATCAATGTTTTATTCTACCTGGCACAACAAAAAAGCTTTGACCCGTTTGAACTAACCGCAGGCATTATCGGTTGTGGCAATGTAGGATCAAGAGTAAAACAGAAACTGGATGCTCTGGGCATCCACTGCCTGATCAATGATCCACCCAAACAGGATGCCGGTGATGACAGAGAAAACTATGTCTCCCTGCAAACCATCCTGCATGAATGTGACTTCATCACACTGCATGTACCCTTAACCAACACAGGCGAATATGCAACCAGACATTTACTGGACCAGCAGCAACTGGACGAATTAATGCCCGGATGTATTTTATTTAATGCCGCACGCGGACCAGTGATTAACAATCAGGCCCTGTCAGAATTACTGCAGCGCAGAAAAGATCTGACCGTCTTTCTGGATACCTGGGAAGGCGAACCATCGATAGATTTAAAACTACTATCCCAGGTCGACTTCGGCAGCCCGCATATTGCAGGATACAGTTACGAAGGCAAACTACGCGGCACACAAATGATTCTGGATGCAAGCTGTGATTATTTTGGCGAGGAAGCTGAGTGGAAAATGCTGGAACATCTACCTGAAAAGCAAGTCATTCAACTGCTTGATCAGGGTGATGCGGTTGATTTGCTGGAGTCACTATTTCAGCAGCACTACCCGGTACAACAGGATTATCAAAACCTGTTATCGATTAACGCTCTTGATAGTACTCAGCAGGCCAGGGCTTTTGATTTGTTAAGAAAAAATTACCCACTGCGTTACGAGTATAGGCAATACCTGATAAATGGGATATCTATGAAAAAAAAAACAGCCTCTCTAATAGAGAGGCTGCAGTTTAACATTAATAGATAATTATAAAACTCACGGAGCTGGTGCTTTTAACAAATTCCCGGCTTCAGTTTCATTTATATTTAAATAAACTCCGTCCGATGCAAGAAATGTTGCTGTAATGGATTGTATCTCCGTAGTCACCTTCAGGTTAGTTTCGGCACTATTGACTTCATCAGCAGCAGGGCTTAACAACGATCTATGATTACCAACTACAAATTTGACACTGTGTTTCAGATTTGTAGTGCCGGGGCCCTGATCAGTATTTACAGGTGTACTTATGCCCAACAGGGCCAGCAGTGGCTCAGTACCTGAAAGTGGGGATGGAACAGTGTTACCACTATCATTGCCATCTGGAACAGTATTCGGCACTACCAGATCAGATGGTGAAGAACTACCTCCAACGATTTCGAAGAATAGGATACCTTCATTTTTATCCAGTAGCTTTGAAGTAAAATTCACCGGATCAGCTGTATCCACTACGGTTTGGGCCGCACCAACAAAAGACTCATAATCAGCTGTTCCCTTATTCACTCCATTAGCGCCTAAGCCAGCAACTATCGCAGGAGAAAATGTAGCCGAGCCATCCAGAATTTTGGGCACACCACCCCCACCAAAAACGAAAGCAGTATCTCTAACGCCAGGCTCTAAAGCAGCAAAGGTGGTACCTATAATTGCACCCAAAGAGTGACCCAAAAAGTAAATCTTTGAGGTATCAAATGTCGCAGCCCCAGCTGCCATGTTTTCAAGAGACCTGGTCAAAGCGAATAGATCAGAGACACTCTGACGCATGTTATCTCGCATATTTAATAAGTTAACCAGGTTTATATAATGTTTACCAGAGGGGTCGGTAACACCATCTGCTCCAGGAGCACCAGTAGTATTATTCACCAAATCAAGGTCAAATGTACGTTCAAAATCAGTTTTAAAAGCTTCTGTACCATTAGTCTCATTACCTGTTAATCCATGTAAAGGCAAATCGATTGCAACCACAGCCATACCTGCTTGCGCCATTGCATCGGCTACGGCCAGCATGGTCGTACGATTAGTAGTGATGCCATGCTGATAGATAACTACTGGGTACTGACCTGTCCCAGCAGTTCCATCACCATTTTTAGGGATAGATACCATCAACGGAATGGTTTGAGTAGAAGTCGGAACCGCATCTGGGCTTAATGGAGTAATATCCGCACCATCTGTGCTCTTCCATACTGAACCTAATATAGATGAGTCAGAAGTACTAGTTGCTGCAGTCAGATAATATGGGACATTAACAGTACCTACATAGATATCAGCAGCAGAATAGGGCGAATCTGCCCCACTATCAGCCAACAGCGATGTTGGAACATCCCCTCCACTGATATCAGCTTGTTCTTTGGTTAAAATAGCCCCAATGGATTGCGTAGTAAAACTCCAACTCAAAATAATATCGCTGGTTGATATAGTTGCATCGGCAGTCGCAACGGTTGAATTACTGGTATAGATAATCTGGCGCAGTCCTTCTAGCGAAGCTAACGTGGCATTGAATTCTGTCGCATTGTCAATGTCTTTAAGTTTAGTGATTAACGCTCCCGGAATCTTGCAGTTGCTGGAATCCGCGGCAATAGGGAAACTACAATCCAGTGGACTACTCAGGCTCTTGAACAGACGATAGGTTACTGAAGGGCTAAATGCTTTTCCATCCGATGTTTTCAGGTCATCGGTAATCACCACCATGTAAGAGCTTGAAGGAGCAAGTGGTTTCAGCGGGACGATAGTCAGGGTCGAGTTTGAAGTATCTAATGACGAAAGTGTTGCAACGTAATCAACACCAAAAGTCAGCGGTTCGCTTACAGCAACAACAGGCCCAGCTATAGGTTGAGTTTGCGATGAATAGAGTGTAGCCTCATACAGTTTCACCGAGCTGCCACTGATACTACTTACATCAATCGCAGTACTGAAAGTTGTAGTCATTGGGGCAACGGTAGAAAAACCATCCAACGCATTCATCGCTACCTTTGGATCAGAAAAATCAGTCGCATCCGCGACAGGAATATTCAAGGTTAAATCAGTTGTACCAGCAAATAACAAATTATTTGGAAGAGGAAGCACTTCATTGGAAGGATCAAATTTAGCGTAAGGAGCCGTTACTACTTCAGCAGGAGTTACATCAACAATAGAATCCTCAAGATTCGTCGTCGCATCACTTCCACATCCTGAAATTACCAGTGCGGCTACTACAGCCATTAACAATTTAATATTATTCATTATCATCTCCTCCTAGTACTGCCAGTTCAGCTGAACACTGAAAATATCGATTGACGCTGTGTACTCGCCATTTAAATTAGCCCTAAGTGTAGGAACACGCTCACTTTCAAATTCATTATTAATGGGCGCATCATCCACAAATAAATGTGAGTATCCGATATCGACACTCATATCCGTATCAAGCTGTTTACTTACACCTAAAGACAACCAGGTTCTATCACTGCCTGGGAGTCTGGCAGTCCTTCTCTCCTTATTGGGGGTTGGAGTTTCATCATAAGCAACACCGACTCGATAGATGGTTTCATCGTTATATTGGTAGTCAATACCAAAGGAATAACGCATCGTATCATTCCAGTCCTCGGTAGTTACCGTATCAGGCTGACTGGGGTTATCGTATTTAACTCTCAACTCTTGAAAAGAACTCCAACCAGTCCAGGTGACATCAGTCAGATAAGTGATTTTGCCGCTTTCAAGTGCATAGCTCAAAGATAAACTGGCGGGCATGGTGACTGAAGCCTTCAGACCTGTATCCAGAAACAGGTTACTCGCATACACAAAAGTACCCGCAGCAGGTACTTTAAAATCAGCTGAACCGGTAACATCAATATCCACCTCAGATCGATAAGCAACACCGATCGTGCTTTCTTCGGTTGGTTTATAGGTTAGTCCGAAGTTATAGCCAAGATTGATATCATCGTAGTTATCACCTTCCAGAAGAGCCATACCATCTGCCTGTTGCGGTAAAGTACCCGTGTCTATACAATAATCAACACCAAAAGAAGCCACACAAATCGCTCCAAAGTCAATTGCACTGGTCAATTTTACAGTTCCCAGCATCACATCAACGCCAGCACCAATAGAAAGCTGATCATCGACCTTGTAGGCATAACTCGGGTTGATATTGATAATTTTCAGATCAGATAATACGCCGTGATAGCGACCTACCCAGTCATCGTTATATTCTGTTGCCAGACCGAATGGTGAGTTGATTCCTACACCGAACTTACTCGATTCATCAAGAGTCTTCACCCAATAAAGATTAGGCACAAATGCTGGAGAGCCTCCATCGTCCTCTTCACCGTTTAAACTGGCAAATGGAGTCCCTCCAAATAATGAAGAGGCAGTTGACCCGTCATTGTGAAAATCAGATTTGGGTGATATAAAATGTGCTGCGATAGTCAGTTGATCGCCATCGATCTGTGTCATACCAGCAGGATTAAAAAATATGGTTGAAGCATCGGGTGTATGGGCTGCAGCCCCGGCATAGGCATTACCCTGGCCACGGGCATTGGTTTCAATAAGTGCAAAACCAGATGCAGATGCAAGCGTGGGGAAAAGTGTAGCAGTTAGCAGTGACGACACAATAGTTCGTCTTAAGTTCGGGTGAATTGTCATATCCTCTCCAGGTTTTATTAATACAAGTTTTATGCATATTATTTTTATTAGTTTCAAAATGATACTATACAAAGTTTTTAATACACAACATTTTCGCAAGGTAATTTACATCAACTTTCTCTATGTCCAATAAACCCACCACCTATGTAGCCGAAAGCGGCATCCACGGTAAAGGCCTGTTTGCTGCAGAAAGCATCAAAAAAGACACAATTATCGGCTATCTTGATGGCAAACCTACCCAGGAAGATGGCATGTATGTACTCTGGTTAAATGGCGAAACCGGTTTTGAAGTGAGCGGTAAGCTTAAATATATCAACCACTCAGACGATCCAAATGCCTGTTATTACGATGATAAATCAGTGGTGGCTTTGTGTGATATCCTGCCAGATGAAGAAATCACGCACAATTATGAAGCCGACGTTGACTGGTAGCTTAACCCGGAGGCCAGGTCATAGATCTCCCCCCCAATACATGCATGTGAATATGGGCAACCGTTTGTCCAGCATCTTCATTACAGTTCATCACCAGACGATAACCTTTTTCTGAAACCCCCTTCTCTTTTGCCAGCTTTTGTGCGGTTAACACCATTTTCCCTATCAGATGTGCCTGCTCCGGCTGGATATCATTAATCGTAGCAATCGCTTGTTTAGGGATCACCAGAAAGTGCACTGGGGCCTGCGGGTTAACATCACTAAAGGCTAGAACTTCATCGTCTTCGAATAGTATATCGGCGGGAATCTCTCGATTTATGATCTTGCTAAAAATAGTTTCAGACATTTTATGCTCCTGCTTATTAATAGTTCTGCCGACCGCTAAACGCTTTGCTTAAAGTACCGCTATCGACATATTCAAGCTCACCACCTACTGGCACACCATGAGCTATACGACTCACCTTGATATCATATTGATGCGCGATGTCGGCGACATATTGCGCAGTAATCTCACCCTCAACGGTTGGATTGGTGGCAAGAATAACCTCGCTTATAGTTTCACTACTCAGGCGACTTTCTAACAAATCCAGTCCCAGTTGCTGCGGGCCTATACCATCGATAGGAGACAGGTGGCCGAGCAAAACAAAGTATCTACCATTAAAACTCCCTGATGCATCTATCGCAAGCACATCTGCCGGGGTTTCAACAACACATAGCACACCGTTTTCGCGCTTATGATCTTTACATATAGTACAGCGAGGTTGATCTGAATAATTTCGGCACAGCTCGCACTGCTTAACCGTTTCCAGTGCATTAGTTAATGTTCGGGCAATTGCCTCAGCACCATCGCGATTACGATCAATCAAATACAATGCCATGCGTTGAGCAGATTTACGCCCTACCCCTGGCAAACAGCTTAGGGCCTCGACCAGTGCATCTAGAGACGGTGAGGAAGACATTAATATATTTTAAAAAGGCAGTTTAAAGCCTGGGGGTAGATTAAGGCCGGCAGTCATTCCCGCCATAGCATCTTTGTTGGTTTTGGCAATCTTATGCACCGCATCGTTGATCGCAGCAGCGATCAGGTCTTCCAGCATTTCTTTATCATCTTCCATTAATGCGGCATCAATATTGACCCGAGTAACTTCATGGGTGCCACGCATAACCACTTTACACATACCACCGCCAGATTCACCGGTTACCTCAGTATTTGCCAGATCAGCCTGCGCTTTTTGCATTTCTTCCTGCATCTTTTGCGCCTGCTTCATGATATTACCCAAACCGCCTTTCATAGATATACCTCGTTACTCTTTGACTTTTTTAACACTGTTTTCAATTAATCTCGCTCCGAAGAGCGAATTTAGTTTTAGTACCACAGGATCTTGTTTAATCGCTGCGATAGCGGACTGATGCTCCTCCTGTTGAAGACGTATACGCGCCTGTTGAGGGGTTTCTGCATCCAGCCTGGGTACACTGATAAAATCGAGTTTTAATTCTAACCCAAGTTTGCTTTCTATCGCTTGCTTAATTTGATCTTTAATTCCGGGCTTAATCATTAACTCAAGCTCGGGCAGGTATGCCAGTTGTAAATGATTGTCCTGCCATGACTGGACGATACAGTTGATCACGACCTGTCCGGCTAGCGCATCCAGATCTAGTTCATGCGCAGTTTTTGACCAGTTAAGTTCATCTTGTGCCTGTTGTGGCTGGTCTTTTTTGACATCCATTTTATTAGCCACAGGCTCGGGTTTTTTGACCAGTGACAACTCTGCCCGCGCGCTCTCAGGCTCAGGGCGAGGAGGTTCTTCTGCGCGATTAACACTTTCTACCACCGCTTGTACTGGAGCAACAGTCTGATGGTTAACTGGCGGAGCTTGAATTGCCGGAGATAGAATCGGTGGTGGTTTTTTTACTTCAGTGACTGAAGAAGAATGGAGTGAGCCTGTCTGTTGCTCGGTTTTAGCCTGAACTACAGGCTTTTTTTTTCCGCCGCAGGTGAATCAGTATCCAGAGCTGGGGAAAACGCCAGCATGCGTAGCATCAACATTTCAAACCCAATGGACTGATCAGGACTTAATTCCAGATCCTGCCTGCCCTGTAAAACGATCTGGTAATACAGCTGAACTTCTTCTGCAGATAACTGATCGGCACATTGCATAATTTCCTGCTGCATCAGACCATCCGCTGGTTGAATCTTTGCCTGGCTCAGATACAGGGCCATTTGATGGAAGATTTCTATAAAGTCGCTACACACGCGCTGATAATCTGGATTGCGTTCCAGCAAAGTGCGGGTTTCCTGCAGTAAAGCCGTTGCATCCTGAGCAATCAAAGCCTGGATAATACGAATCAGGTAATCACACGAAATCGCGCCCAGCATGGTTTCCACGGCTTCAGTCTTCACAGCGCCGCCGCCAAAGGCTATCGCCTGATCCAGCAGGCTTAATGCATCACGCATACTGCCATCGGCAGCGTGGGCCAGTAGCATCAGCGCCTGATCTTCGGTTTCTACCTTTTCCTGCTGAAGCAAATCAGCCAGATGCTGCTGGATCTGACTCGGCATCATACGCTTTAGATTAAACTGCAAACAACGAGATAACACCGTTACGGGCAGCTTTTGTGGGTCGGTGGTCGCGAGCAGGAACTTGACGTGCTCGGGTGGTTCTTCCAGGGTTTTTAACAAAGCATTAAAACTATGCTTGGAGAGCATGTGTACTTCGTCGATCAGATAAACCTTGTATCGACTACGAGTCGGTGCGTATTGCACATTCTCCAGCAACTCGCGCATATCATCCACACCTGTACGTGAAGCAGCATCGATTTCGATCAGGTCAACACTACGCCCTTCATCGATTTCCAGACAGGAACCGCAGGTACCACAGGGCATGGAGCTAATGCCGGTTTCACAATTGAGCGACTTGGAAAAGATTCGAGCTATGGTGGTTTTACCAACACCCCGGGTGCCGGTAAACAGATAGGCATGATGTAGCCGCTGAGCATCAAGAGCATTTATCAATGCCTGTAGCACATGCTGTTGCCCCACCATTTCGGTGTAATTTTTAGGGCGCCATTTTCGCGCAAGAACCTGATAGCTCATGGTTGGATAAGTATTTTAATGACCGGCAGCTTTGATAAGGCAGTAAATGGGTGGCAACCGACACCAGCGCACCCCGGCGCCCAACGTCCCTGCTACCGTTGCTCCCTTCCGGGCCTGGCGGAGTTTACAGTTGGTTGTCGCGGGGGAACCGATGCCGGTCACCATAAACCTGTTTCAGTTATTAATGCCTGAAAAATTCAGGCGGTATAGTACTTGTTGAGTGATTAAATGAAAAGGGCAAATCCCAGACTTATTTAATCCTTGTTAAAAAGATTGCGTAATAGCTTATCGGGTATAGCGCTGGAGTGTTTAACCTGTTTGGTCACAATATAGCTGAAATAACGTTTCAGCCCCAGTTGGGCATTCAGTAAATCATCAACAAAGCATTGATAATCGTTCACCGACGCCGTTACGATTTTTAGAAAGTAATCGATGCCCCCACCCACAGCCCAGCATTCCAGCACCTCTGTACGTGCCTGCACAGCCTGTTCAAAGCGATCGAAGTCCTGTTGTTTGTGACTCTCTAACTCTACTTCCATGATAATAAAGGTAAGATCTCTGACCAGCTCTTCAGACAGACTTGCACAATAGCCTTCAATAAGACCCGCCTTATCCAGGCGTTGTAATCGCTCCCAACAGGGTGTGGGCGACAGGTTCACACGTCGAGCCAGTTCCGTTTTGGTAATCCGGCCTTCACGTTGAAGAATGGATAAGATCTGAATATCACGCTCATCTAATTTAATCATAGCCGTCGCTAATCACCTGCATAAACTGTTGCATATCTATATTTTGACCCGAAATAATCAGCGCAACATTGCGCCCGATTAAACTGGAATAACGTAATTCAAGGTCAGGGTCGATCAATAACGCGGCACCAACAGCAGCCGCACCTTCGCTAACCAGACGTTCCTGCCAGAATAGATGGCGCATACCCGCCGCAATCTGTGGCTCGGTTAATAAAACGACCTTATCGGCCAGGGCTTGAGTCATCGAAAAAGTGAATTGATTATTCGTCCCAATACCTCCACCCAGAGAGTCTGCCAG
>JBNKUM010000069.1:0-9765 GCA_050298595.1 Gammaproteobacteria bacterium
CAGAAAGCAGTTCTGATTTAGTCTGAAAGCAGACATTTATTTGTGCGGTGCAATAGGCAAGTAGGTGCCAGGAGCGGATATTTTAACGCGGCCCCTAGTTATTCTACTGTTGTATATTAGCAAGTACTGTGATCTGACCCCGGTTTGCTGTAAAACACCCGAGATGGTTCGTAAAGAGATCGTCATAAACTTGATAGCTTATAACGCTATTCGGCAATTAATGCTGGAATCAGCTGAATGGTCTAAAACAAAAGTAAGGCGCGTTAGCTTCAAAGCCAGCATCCAAGCGATCAGACAATGGGAGCCACACTTAATTCAGCAGCCTGAAACGAACAAGTGGGAATTATTGCATCGGTTGTACCAACTCATAGCACAGAAAATCGCTCCCGACCGGCCTGGTAGAAGAGAGCCTCGGGCGGTTAAAAGACGACCGAAAAATTATCAACGAATGACTAAGCCCAGGCATCTAATGGAGGAGACGCCGCATCGCGGTAAAAATCCTGCTGGAGGGGCTTAACTTAGTGCCATTCTATTGTGTCCCCAGAATACCCTACTAACGCTAGGCTGCAACGGTTAGTCAGACTAAGAAATTGGGTGTCGTCAAAATTAAATTGACAATCCGGCAGCCTTATGTTAATAGATGCCGTCAACTTTCTAAAGGAGGGATACAGATGGCAATGTGTACACTAGATAAACCTAGAACAGAAGGCAATCTAAATTCTAAAAAGGATATAGAAAAGTTGAGTAAAGCCCTCCCCTCGTCTACGGATAATGAAGATTACGCCATGTGCACCTCTACTGTGAATTTTTCGCCTAAAGTTAAACCTTTTGATGACCGGGTAATACCGCGCGTATCTTATTCTCACGACATTATAAAACAAGCCATAGACCGCGAATACAAATATGCTATGACAGGGCTAATAATCGGCGCACTTATTATGATCGGCGGAATACTACTTGGGATTTTTGGTGTTGTTGGTTCTTCATCATGGTCTGCAAAATTATTAGGCTTTGAATCCAACGTAATTGATGCGTCGC
The DNA here is from genome assembly GCA_050298595.1 of Gammaproteobacteria bacterium. Taxonomy (GTDB): domain Bacteria; phylum Pseudomonadota; class Gammaproteobacteria; genus JACNJF01. The sequence goes on from JBNKUM010000069.1 coordinate 1,039, forward strand.
CAGGGGTTATTTTGTTTATTGTTGGATTATTTATTGTTTTTATGTCACGACTAAAAATAAAGTTTGGTAAATTGAATGGATAGCCTAACCATTTTCTACAATATAGGATAACCCAGCCGCCCGCAGCTGATGGGGCGGGTACTGGGGATCGTATACCGGGCCATATCATCTCATCTGATTCAGAAGGCTGGATTCACTCGAAAGACCGCACAGACCGGTGCGGTGACGCTGATCCAGCGGTTCGGCAGTGCACTCAATCTCAATGGGACGTAAAGGGGACGAAGGGATTAAATTTTAACCAGAACCACTGGTTGTCCGCTTCGGGTCCAGGCTATGTAAAAACTATTTTACAATTTTTCAAGTGGAATATGGGTGCTTATATAGAATCAATTTCGTATAATTTGTGGAAATTGGCCTCTGTATATTCCTGAAAAATTACCCCGTTGTGGGAAATGTTTTTGGTGTCATCAAATTGAAGCGGGTTTTCACACAGCTTGGGTCGACACCGGCCATACACACCAATTTCCTGAATGACTGCTATCTGGAATGTTAGAGGCAAATCTTGGTTTTTATTTTCCTAAAAAAACATTGCCCTCCCTACTCCTGCATTGTTCTCGACAATAGCTCGGCCCTGGCATCCTGCTTCGCCCTACCACTTACGTCTATGTAGGCGTCCTGCATAGTCTTACCTTCGCCATCCTTGAACTCGCACCCCTGGCCCCTTGCAGTCCTAACGTTTATTGTGGAATGACCTTAAATATCGAGTTTGCATCTTTTGGGTTAGTGGTTGTTATCTGCAGATCGGTAGTACGGACACAGACAATAAAAAGGCCAACCGAAAACGGTTGGCCTTTTGATTTTGGTGGACACGACGGGATTCGAACCCGCGTATAACAACAACCAGAGCATTACTTCTGGCAACCCCGATACGTATTAACCCGGCTACTAAGTATTTCGTATTCAGGGATTCAAGAAATGCTCAGATCAAGGCGTCGCTTGCCGCGAATGGTGCTCCCTTGGCAAAAGCTACAACGCTGAGCTGGGTAGGTATTTCTTGTAGCCCCTAACCTATTTGAATTAGAGCTAGTTAGGCTAGTCTGAGCCTGCCCACGGACAGCGTTATCTGTCCTTGCAGTAGATGACTACTGCGGCAGTCTGATGTCTTGACGCGAACAGGCTCTGACTAGCTGAATGCGATATACTTAGTTGCCGGGTTAATAAAATACGCGCGCCAGGTGACACCCGCTTTAGAGCATCGAGCCTGCATCCTCAACCATGCGTATCGAAGCACTTAGATTGTCACCGATTTTACTCGGCCACCTTTACGTCATTCGTTTTAGGTGGTGGCACTCCCATCTCTCCTGCGTGCCCATTTTTTACTCATTTCTTAAACAATTACCGCAACCTCCCAACTATCTACGTCCAGCTTCGTTAGTTGAATATCAACAGACGTTAACTGCTTAATCACCTCTATATTGGTCAACAAATGCTGACTTGGGTTTAAAGTTCGAAAGCGTCCTCCTCTTCCCAGAGCCATAGGTAGTAGCAACTGATCCGCCAGATATTCCCCTACAGGGACTTCTGCTGACTGGTAGCGCCTTAAATCTCGAATCGCCCGGCCAGCTACTCGTTCGGCACTGACATTTCGTTCACCTACCGACTCACAGACCTCGGTCACATTGTCCATTTCTATTCGAAGAGAAACCAAATTCCCTGGCCCGCTCGATTGCACCTGACGCTCATGCAGTGAGGCTTCCGGCCATAACAACTTTTTCTGTACCATGCTCAATTCTCGCTTTGCTACGTGTGCAGGGATACGCGATGAGGTAGCAACCGCTGACTGCCTTCTAAGCTCACCACACTCCATCAGATGCAGTGATCTTTTTTCCTGTAACGGATAAACCCTGGCTTTCCAGGCACCACCACCGGCAGGATAAAACCCATAGCTTTCCAGCTCTGTTTCTATCCGGCATCCCATCTTTACCATTTGTGGTAGAAAACTTTGTTGAATAAAATCATAGCTTGGCGCCATACCGTTATGAGTGCCACCTTCTATGTAAAGCTCACTCTCATCATCCGCTAACAACAGCGGCATCAATACTGTTTGAAATACTAGTGTGGTACTGCCTGCTGAACCAATCGCAAAGCGGTACTGGCCTGCTTTTATTGTCCCCGGTATAAACGTCACGCTTGATGAACCCAGTTCAGCACCGCTCACCTTTGCATCACAGATTTCCTGCGCAGCCTTTAAACACACCATATGCTGGCGCAATAAACCTGGCCTGTTTCGTCCGGCTCGAATCTTTTCAATGCGCACAGGTTGCCCAAGGCACATCGCTAAGGACAGAGAGGTTCGAAATATCTGGCCTCCGCCTTCACCTTTAGAACCATCGATTGTGATTACTTCTTTTGTATCAATACTCATTTCATTATTTCCAGATCGGGCATCCCTGCCCATTCCCATCTGTCAGTCTCCACTGACTACCTACCCTTTAACGCAGACCACTTGCTTGAGTGTATAAACCACTTCAACCAGATCTTTCTGTGCCTGCATAACTTTCTCTATTGGCTTATAAGCCGATGGAGTTTCATCGATCACAGCCGAGTCTTTTCGACACTCAACATCCGCTGTTGCTTGACAATGTTCCTCTAGAGAAACCAGTTTTTTCGCCTTGGTACGTGACATCACCCGCCCTGCCCCGTGGCTACAGCTACAAAAGCTTTCTTCGTTACCTAGCCCTCTTACAATGAATGACTTTGCCCCCATACTTCCCGGGATGATCCCCATTTCTCCTTCACGGGCACGTACCGCTCCCTTACGGGTTACCAGTACGTTTTTTCCGTAATGGTTTTCACGTGATACATAGTTATGGTGGCAGTTAACCGCTTCAATACGCGCCTCAAATTCAAACCCGAAGCTATCTCGTACCGCCTGAATCACTCTAGCCATCATGACTTCTCGGTTGATTCTGGCAAAGTTCTGAGCCCACTCAACTGCCTCCACATACTGATCAAAATGCTCGCTACCCTCTGGCAGGTAAGCCAGATCAGCATCAGGTAGATGTATATGCCAACGTTCCATATCCTTTTTTGCCTTTTCAATAAAGTGCGTACCAATACGGTTACCGACACCGCGTGATCCGCTATGCAACATCAACCAGACGCTACCGTGTTCATCCAGACACATTTCAATAAAGTGGTTGCCGGTACCCAGAGTTCCCAGATGGTTAATGTTGTTGGTGTTCTTTAATACCGCGTGCTTAGCTTTCAGCACATCAAACTGCTCAGCCAGGGGTGACCAGGCACTCATCACATCATCTGGCACATTGGACCAGGCTCCTTTATCTCGACTTCCTCGAGCCCGGCCTGATCGACCATGTGGCACCGCGTGTTCGATAGCCGAACGTACTGCAGCCAGGTTATCGGGTAACTGTGCTGCCTGAATACTGGTGCGTACTGCCATCATCCCACAACCGATATCAACACCTACCGCAGCTGGAATTACCGCCCCTAAGGTTGGCACTACACTTCCAATCGTTGCTCCTTTTCCCAGGTGCACATCAGGCATTACTGCTACCCATTTATGAATGAAAGGCAGCTTTGAAATATTTTTCAGCTGTTGTCTGGCTTCAGGCTCAAACGGCACCCCCAGGGTCCATGACTTAATCGGTACGCCACCTTCCTGCATCACTTCGTATGATAATTGGCTCATTGCTATCTCTCTTTAAATAATCTGATTTCGTTTATCTTGATATTGCTATAGCGAATACGATGCCAGGTTTTGATTTTGTTCAAAACTAATTATTAACTCTTTGTTTTAAAAAGTATTTTTATTTATCTAAGCAATATCATGTAATTTTCAATATTAAAAGCTATCGAATTAATATATCTTTATTGATAGTTTAATAATAATTTAGATAGTATGAAAACGGTAGCAATCAGCATTCTTGGCACTACTATGGATCGACGTGGCAAAGCCGATAAACGTTGGGATAAGTGGCGCCCAACCATTTCCATGTGCCAGCACGATGATTTATTGATCGATCGACTGGAGCTGTTATTCGACAATCATTCGCAGGGTTTGGCTGCTCAGGTGACCGAAGATATCGCGCGCGTATCTCCTGAAACCGAAGTGGTTCATCATCGCATTAACTTTGCCGATCCCTGGGATTTTGAAACGGTGTATAGCGACCTGCTGGACTTTGCGCGTAGCTATTCCTTTGACTCAGAAAAAAACAGGTATCTGATACACATTACCACCGGTACCCATGTAGCACAGATATGCCTGTATCTACTAACCGAAGCCGGTTATCTTCCTGCGCAGCTACTACAAACCTCACCTGCTCCTCGCGGCAGTAATCTGCCCGGCCAGTACCAGATCATTGACCTGGACCTGTCTAAATACGATCAGATAGCTTCTCGATTTAAAAAAGAACATCAGGAAGGTACGACCTACCTAAAAGGGGGCATAGAGACAAAAAGCACTCAATTTAACAGCATGATCGAACAGCTGGAAAAGGTTTCTATCCGCTCGAATGAACCCATCCTCATTACCGGCCCAACCGGTGCGGGCAAATCTCAACTGGCTCAACGCGTTTTCGAATTAAGAAAACAACGCGGCAAACTCAAAGGCCGACTGGTCGCTGTGAACTGCGCAACCCTTAAAGGTGAGAATGCCATGTCAGCACTATTCGGCCACAAAAAAGGCGCTTTTACCGGTGCCGCCAGTGATCGCGCCGGATTACTGATGGAAGCCAATGGTGGCCTGTTATTTCTGGATGAAATTGGAGAGCTAGGTCTGGACGAACAGGCCATGATGCTGAAAGCCATTGAGGAAAAATGCTTTATGCCCTTCGGCATGGATAAGGAAGTCAGCAGTGACTTCCAGCTCATTGCCGGTACCAATCAAGATCTGTCTCAACTTGCCCAACAAGGCCTGTTTAGAGAAGACCTGTTAGCCCGCATCGATTTATGGACCTACCGCCTACCCTCCTTGAAAGAACGTCTTGAAGATCTGCAACCTAATATTGACTACGAGCTGGATGCCTTCTCAGACAAATCGGGTTATCTGGTAAGCTTCAATAAGGCTGCAAGAGAAAAATACCTGAAGTTCAGCACCTCCGCAGAAGCGATCTGGTCGGCAAACTTTCGCGACCTGAATGCAAGCATCACCCGCATGGGTACTCTGGCTGATGGGGGCCGCATTACCACTACCGTGGTTGATGATGAAATCAGCCGCCTGAGGCTCAAGTGGCGAACAGCGCCTCAAGCTCATGGAGCACCCAGCAGCCTCATTGATCGTGTTCTAGGTGCGGGTAGTAGCGAGTCAATGGATTATTATGAGCAGATTAAACTCGCGAGTATCATCGACATCTGCCAGAACTCCCGCTCTATGGCAGAGGCTGGGCGCAAGCTTTTTAATATCAGCAGAGAAACCAGAAAATCCAGTAATGACTCCCATCGAGTAAAGCAGTTACTCGAAAAATATAGGATAAGATTTGAAGATATTAATTAGAATCTTTTCACCACAGGTGCACAGAGGCTCAAATGTTTATCTTGATATTTAACGAGGTTACTCAAACTTCAAGATAAATTGAACATCCATAAATTAAACATAATGAAACAACGATAAAAAGATATAAATTCTAGTTTAAAGATATTTAGTCTGAACTCAATCTTACAGAGGCAATTCTTGACCTTTATTAAATTGGTCAACTTTTTAGTTTGTCAACATGCTGACATTTTATTCATTAGAGCAAATGGCTGGAGTCGACCCAAAGCGGCCATTTTGGAAACAGAACAGTGGGCCACATTACTTATAAAATCTTGATCAAAAATCAAAGGACTGACTAGCAGCTGCGTTCATTGCGAGCGTTAGCGTGGCAGGAGTGCTACAGGGAAGTAGCGTTTACGGAACCAAGGGATGTAATCTCTTTCAAATCTAGCGCCTGCCCGGAATATTGTTTCACACGCCTTAGCTTTCCTTGCTCCGTAGTGTCTTTCTAGCAGGCGTGCGAGTCACTTCTTTTCAACAGCTAAAAGAAGTGACCACAAAATTGACAGGATCAATTTTGAACAGCTCTGCTGGCCCGCAGGGCGGAGGGCTTGGATGCCCGGAGTTACAAAGCCGCCCCGCACAATCCCTTATCTCGTCAAAAGCACGGCCAAATCGCGGTCGGGCCAGACGCGTTCCCGACGCGGCTATCCCTCAAATGGCATCCCTGCCATTTGACCACGATTTGACCGCACTTTTGCCGCGGGCTTGAAGGGGGTTAAAAGAATCGAAAAAACAAACCAGAGATTTCAAACAGAGTTTGAAATCTTAATAAAGGGAAAAATGTGAATTGGATTAAATGGGTTTTGATTCTATGATTCTTTGACTATTAAAAATGAGGCCAGACCCGACGCACAAACTCATAGGAGACATTAGTTGTTTTAGTTGATTTCGCTGGTATCGCCCCTAAGCTGCCGTTTAGGAAACATGAATGTGAGCTGTAATACTCGAAAATTCTTGATCATAAATCAAATCAAAGACCTCACCCTAAAAACTCTAATCGAACAACCAAAACCAATTTGTTTAGGCAACTTTGGCCCAATTATCTCTGAACACTATACCTCGATTTTCCTGTCGATGAGTTTTTCTATTCAATGGGTGTCTATTATTCAGGTGTCTATTATTCATTTACTTCATTGGCGTGACTTTTGCGCAAGCAAAAGGCATGACAAAATTCTTTGGTCCGACTGCAAGGCCTTTGTTATAGTTCAACGATATACCCCACCCAAGCTTGATCTTGCAATTCTGCAATTACTAAAGCACTTTGCCCGTCATTTGCAACGGCAACCTTTCCTAAGGCAGACCAGATTGCAGACTTTCCACAAGGCGTCCAGCCACCGGTAATTGCATTATGATTGGCGATAGCAACAAGCATATTGTGTTTGCTGGCATAACCTAAAAGCTTTTCCTCATCAGCCATATAGCCCTGTTCTGTAAATAACACCCCCGCCATATAAACAGTTGCTTTTTCGCCCGCACAAAATTCAGCATGCTTTGGATTGTTTGTATCAGCACAGATTGCGTTGGCGATCTTAATGCCATTGATATTCATAAAATGATGAGTGAGGCTAGGAGAGAAGTACTTTTCTTCTCCCGGATGAAGATAGATCTTTTCATATACTTCAACGGAACCGGCAGGAGAAAAAACGACCAGTCCAATTTTAGGTAACTCTTCACCTGCTAATGGAACGCCTACACCGATAAATATGCCACTCTCTTGTGCAGCTTCAACGAAGGGGGCCAAGCGTTCATCAGATGGAGTGGATGCAAGAGAACTTGCAAGCTCAGGCTCGTATCCCGTTAATGACAATTCCGGGAAAACCAAATAATCCACACCTTCTGTTGCGGCCTTCCTAATTGCACTTAGGTGAGTAAGGAGATTGCCAGCGACGTCTCCCCTAATTGACGGGACTTGAGCTACTGCAATTTTCAGACGGCCCACTAGGCTCTCCTTGAACTATAACGCCCAGCCTCAAAGGTGAGCGCCACAGCACTTACCGAAGCGGCACGAACAGTGCCGCGAGTCCTTTGAAGGCCATTGTTAAGTGTTTTTATCACAATAATTAAAGACCTTTAGCAACTGCCAGCTCTATCTCTAACTTTAACCTTTTTAGCATGAGTTTTGAGTTATGACTTTGCAAGGCAGTAGTAAATTCAGTAAGTCCAGACGTGATAACTGGGGCATACTCTTCGGGTAAAGCTAAAGAGAGTGGATATGAAAAATCGTGCTCGTCATATGCAATTTTCATTTTTTCAACTATTTCAGACTTAAACATCTCTGATGCCGAAGTTTCATTTAAAGTATCAATTATAGTGGCTTTTATAGAATTCCACTCTCTAACAGATTTTGTTGGAAATTTGATTATTTTACTCATAGTTTTTTACACTTAACGCCTATGCTCACAGGTGTGCGAACGTAGTGAGCGAATCCTGTGAAGCAATTTGTTATGTGCTTTGTTTAGTTATCGAACATCTACTTATACTAATCGATGTCCAATTTGTTGTACAAAAAATCACCAATTCTAACTTTGAGTTCATCAAGAACTAACCGCCTTAAGTTTTCATCTACAATCCGATCAAGTGAATCATTTAACAAAACGATGGGGTCGTTTTCGAATATCAACAATGCACATTGCGAATGCACCAGATCAAACAGCAAAGAAAAAAAAACTCTTAGATAAAAAACTCTTAGAAAACTCTTAGACACCCATAAATAAAAGTTGACAATACAGCCCTTCTTTTCTATTTTCAACGCATTCATTAATCTCAAAGGAGTGAGTTATGCCCCAAGCACGGAAAACCCAAATCGCTATCGAATCCACCCCGTATTACCACTGTACCTCACGCTGTGTCCGTCGAGCCTTTCTCTGTGGGCAGGATGCGAGTAGCGGTCAGGACTATGAACACCGTAGAGGATGGATTGAGGAGCGTATCCTTAAACTCTCGACGATCTTTGCTATCGATGTTGCAGCTTATGCTGTAATGTCCAATCACTATCATGTGGTTTTACACATAGACCGAGATCGGGCTCAGCATTGGTCTGATGTTGAAATTTGCACTCGTTGGCTGGAATTATTCTCTGGACAGGCACTGGCTTCACGCTTTGTTAAAGATGAAATGCTAGATAGCGCAGAACAGCAGCGTCTTTCAGACCTTATCCTGATCTGGCAGCA
>JBNKUM010000070.1:0-69759 GCA_050298595.1 Gammaproteobacteria bacterium
TCTCGGGCACAGTCACTTACAAACAACCATGATTTATACCCATGTAAAACCTGATCATAAGAACGTGAGTAGTCCATTAGATAGACTTAAAAGTGATTAATATGACGTAAATCTGATCAGCGGCCAAGGAAGGCCAATGACAGCTTTTGGCACGAACTTGCCAAATGAATACAAAGAATTAATGTCCGCTTTTGATAGTCGTATGTCGGATAATCCTGGCAGGGATGTCAGAGAGTACGAGACCATGGACGGTCGAAGGTAGGACAATGCAGGACGCTATTGTCGAGAGCAACGCAGGACGCAGTTGCCGAGCAAAGCGCCATCCGACATAAACAACACAAGCACTCTGGCAAACTCAAAGGCAAGCCAATGTTGGAAGGCATCGTTCCATATACAACCTACAATTCCGGGTTACGGGTTTGAACAGCTGACTTCTCTGTTGTGGGTCTGCAATAATTGTTGCATTATTGGGAAAAAGCTAACAATAACACATGGATCTCTTCTCCCCTCTCCTGTCATGGATTACCGAACACGCCAACACGTTTGGCTTGCCTGGGCTGATTTTTCTCGCTTATGTCCATTACCGCTACAAGGTGAACTACCGTATCTTTTTCGGCAACCCTGGGGACAGCGAGCAACTGAGGGCCGAGCATAAGAATGATCTGGACAACCGAATCGACCTGATCAATTCCCGGTCATTCGAAAACCGTTACCTGCACGAGTTAACCTTGGGCCTGGACAAGGTGGCGCAAAAGTGGACCAGGGATGAGGGATCACTGCTGAGTCCATCCAAAGGCTGGACGCGGCACTGGTTTGGCGTAAATCCGTTTACTCCCGGCAGTTATCAATTCTGTTTACGCCTGGCCCTGGTGTATCCGCTGGGCGCGTTCATTTTGTCATGGGGTATGGGAGGAAGCGGGGAATTTGCCACCTTGCCTGTGCTGGATGATCAGGCGAGCGGACTTGACAGGCTCTGGGCGAACGTAGGAATTGCTTGCATTATCTTTTTTTCTTATCAACTCAGAGTGGCAAATACATGGGCTGCCATGATTATTTATTACGCTGTCGCTTTCGCTTTCGTTCTCCCTGTCACTGACGCTGCCACTGACGCTGCCACCCGCCTTTTCCTTGCCAATTTCGCTTTGTTTTTTTCTATCGTTTTCGTTGCCGCTGTCACTGCCTATAGCGCTGGCGCTTTAGCTGTCGCTTTAGCTGCAGTCTTTGCTTTCACTGTCTTAGTCGTTGTCAAAGGCGCTAGCGCTGTCTCTTACAATGCCGCTTTCGCTGCCACCTTCGCTACCATTCTTGTTGTCTCTGTCATTGCCGCTGTCCTTTATGCCAAAAAAGAGAATCGTATACCGTATCGGGAGAGTATTTACTGGTGGGCGTTCACACTGTATTTCCTGCTGTATTCCCTCGCTAGCATATATCTGGTGCTACGTTATGGAAGCGCTGAGCACGTGAAGCCCATCCTGCTTCCGGTTTTTCTCTGCATACTTCCATTGCTGAATGCGCCTGTCGACTGGTTGTCACTCGGCTTTACCCGGGGCCTGCTGTACGCCATAAAAAGCGGCGACCACAGCCCGCCTAAAGCCATTGCCTGGGCGTTTGCGGACCTGGTTTTGGCGATTAGTTTCCTTCTGCTAATTGCCAGCCTCACCACTTCGGTAATGGCGATAATTAATACACTGGCTTTCCACATCACCGGAGCCAACCTACTGGACCTGAACGGCCTCATCGCCGGACTACGCCACACCCCCCTGGCAACTGATTACTGGTGGATACATTTCATGATGCTTTCCACCCTTGTTCCCACTCTGGTTCATTTTATGATCGCGGGCATGGCCCTGGTGCTTGTACTGCCCGAATCGCTACGCCGCAAGATGGTCGCAAGCCTGAGGCCCGAAGATTCAATTAGCGTTCTGTATGTTCCGGAAACGGTCAGAGAAGAAACCAAGCCCCGAGGTGATTATCGCCGATATGCCTTCTATTACATCACCTTCGGGCCACTGCTTGCTTTTGTTGGGCCAGCTTTTCTGCTGTGGGTTCTCTACCAGCTGGTCACGGCATGGCATGGAGCCCTCGGCTTTCTGCTATTGGACTGGGTGGAATGGCTGGTACAGTCGATCAGCTCTGCTTTTTAGGATCAAATTAACTGGTGACATGTACACATTAGACACTGATCAGTGGCTATAGCTGCTATTGATCCAAACAAGTTAGCAAAATTACAAAACGGAACGGGGAGATAGGAAATAGTGAGGATGGGTCTTTAACGGCTATTTTCGGTGATAAAGAGCCACTGTCAGAAAAGATATAGTCGAAATAAAGTCCATTGGATGTGCTTTTTCGCGTTTTTATAAGCAATAGACTAAAACCTGGAAAGGAAAATTATGAATACTTATGCTGTCAAGACTCAAGAGAATAAAAGCCAATCGGTAGCTCATTCTGTTTCTCAAAAGCAGAGTGGTAATCGGGCTACTTTTCAATTTGTTGATAATCGACCTGAGAGTATTACTCAGCGAAAACAGCAAAAGATGATAGGCAAAAATCCACAGGTGATGTCGCCAAATCATACTAAAAGCAAAGAATCATATGTTAGAAAAATGCAGAAAGGAGTGGTTCAACGTGAATATGATTTAGCTGACAACTCAGAGGAAAACAAGGAGAAAATGAGGCTTTATGACATCGTATTACACGAAGTACACGATATACTTAGTGCAAAGAACGTTGCCTACAAGCTGCAAGGAAGTATGGCGCAAGCCATGCAGGGTGGAGGTGTGCTAGAGTTGCCCGGTGATATAGATGTTTTAGTGCCGAGCCCCATAATTGCTGCGAATTTTCTTGCGGCATCTGGAAAGTTTACAATTACTGTTAGATCAGGAATCGTTTCGAAAGTAAATCACAAAGACACAGGTATTCAAGTGGATTTGGCTGAAACAGATGACTTTGGAATGGCAGCTGCGGGAACTGAAGAAATAGAAGGTATTGCTGTTCTTAATCTATATGAAACGCTAACAGGATTGCTATTAAGACCAGAGAAAAGGTTGAAAGACCATGTAGCTTTTATCTCATTAATCGTTCCAAGAGGCGATGAGTTAAGTGACGAGGAAAAGGAAGCATTAGTTGGCAGAACACCTTTTAAAAGCTGGTCAGAACTGTATGGTTTTGCACTAGAAAACTATACTAAGATGGTAATGGAATAGCCTTGAAAAAAGACTTAATACATTTATGAATGCAGAGTTTGGTTTAAGATAAAAGCCCATAACAAAACCTAAAAGCCATTGAAAACGTCTTTTAGCCCAACTGTTATTACGTCGGTTCCCTCGTTGGGTTACGTGTAGAAGTCAGGCTCGATGATTTTCCGGTATCATGATTAGAGCTTCAGGGTTTTGATTGCGATAGACCTACTTTTGAAATTTTGTTTCCAAATAACCGCAACGGGCCGAAAGCGCCCATAGCACCTGGAATAACGAATGTCAGCTTAACTGAAATTTGTGAGATAAAATCAAGCACTGATCCACACTAGTTAGATCAAATACAACGCATTACAGGTCAATCCTGGCACTCAGGACAAGTCACCCCGGTTTTGCATGGATACCCATCGATACTACATTTCACTTCTTCCGTTACAGCTATAAACGACACGATTTCTCGTGCGATCTGTTTTCTAAGCTGTTCACCATCACGATAGGCAATGGCTATATTTGTAAGCTTGTTAATGAGATCTCAATATTCGTAGAATCAAAGGGGCAGAATTGTTGATTCTTTCAGCCCCCCTTGATTCTTGATTCATAACAGAAGCTTTGATTTGAGAATATCAAAACCGCTAGTTTTGCTTAGATATAAACTTTATCAACCAGCGGCCTTATCGTCACTGGTTATAAAATCAATGCAAACAACACTTCTTAAACTTCTTGCCGCTACCGCAGGGGCAAGGATCATTTCTTCCAACCTTGGGAGTTTCTCGTTCAAAGGGTTGCTGTACATCCCAGTTGAAATCACTGTCTGGTTCGCCGAATAGCTCATCCTCATAATCTATCTCGTCTTCAGCTTCCCATGCTTCAGATTCTGACCAGCTTTGATGACGCGCTTTTATTGCCGATATTTGATAAAAACCCCAGGGTTCTCTTTCGTTTTCCCATTCTGGTTGATCGATGTCCAGACGGTATGCAGCTTCGATATCGTGTTTGTCGAATATCCTGTCAAATGCATCCTGTAACGATGCCATATGGCCGAGCAGCTCACGATAGCGGTCACGGGGAAAATTGAGCAGGCAACCTGCCGCCGGAAACCTGAATTCCCAGTCTTCATTCTCATCGGAAACAAACCCTGCGAGCCAGTCGAGGCTCGCTTCAAGGGTCTGCCCGCCCTGTTGTTTCGCGTCGGCGATAACGGCTTCAACCAGATTTATACGGGTGTACCAGTCAATTTGTGTATCTTCACATAGTTCGCGCAGCTTGTGGATCACCGTTGCGGGTTTGTTGCGGGTCAGCGCAGGCCAGTAGCCGGCGAACCAGTCCTGGATTTCGCCGTCTTCACTGAGTCTCAAATAGTCGATAAATGGCAGTAACATCATACCTGCCTTTTCACTCGGGATTAGCCCCAGGATCATAATGGCGTGTAAGCGCATCCACCAGCGGCCTAAAGTTTCAAATGGCTCTCCTTCATTTGGGTCTGCAATAGGTGCCAGCGCCTCTACCATTTTTTCTCCACGACTGGCGCATTCGTCGATGACGTTACGTGGTACGCGGTCTTCGTCGTCGATCATGAGTTCAATCAGTTCGGCTTCGCTTAGAGTTTTTAAATAGTCATTGTTATATTCGGGTAGTTCATCGGTCTCTGGATCGAACCCCAGGCCTGATGTTGGGGTCTCGTTTTCGCGTTGCGAAAGCCAGTAGGCATGAATCTCTTTTGCGCAGGGTGTGATCTGTTGTTGCAGTGCATGAATCTCATCCATGTCGAGGCTGTCGAGCAGATCAAACATTTGTTCACTACCAAAAATCACTATTGGCATAAGCATTTGGATCATGGGTTCGCTTTCGATATTCCAGTCTTCCAGACATAAGGACATGCCTCGAATATAGCCAAAACACCATTCATCGACGACAAGATATTCTTCATCATCTACGATATTTTTTTCAAATACAGGTTGGTATTCTTCCGGCTCTTCCATCAACGTAAAGACAATGCTATTCATGATGTCGATCATGATGCTGAATATTCTTTCGAATTGTTCTTCGTTTTCCCACTCGGGTTCAAAATCTCCCCATACTAATGGCAGCCATTGCATAGGTGAAATCATTTTCGGGCCACTGACTATCGCGGTGAAAAAACCATCTAGCTCGGAGATACATTGTATCCCTTCATCCTTGTCGTCTGTAGATTCATCGTCGATAATTCGATTGGCTAATATTTCTTCAAGCCAGTCTAAATCAGCATCGGTGAGCATGCTCTCTGTCGAGGAGTTATTCATAATATTTATCTACTCAATGAATTGATTGCCAGGCCCTGTTAGCACTTTATGAAAAAAGAATTTATATTTTCGATTTTATCGAATCAGATCTAAGCTTCTGCTGAAGGTATGTATACACATGACTGTCTTGCCTGATTATAAGCTCGTAACACAGTTGACAAATAGACAGAACAACAAAATAGGAGATAAAAACATCACTGAAGAAATGCCCACCTGCCGTAATTCTGGCAAGCCCTACACTAAAGCCATATAGTGTTGCTAAAGCGACCCACCACCCACGTTTTCTGGTCGTCAGAAAAGCCAGCGCCAAAACAAAAAATGCGCCTGCCGCATGCCCCGAAGAGAATGAACAGTTTTTTTCACACTGATCACTGATTACAAAGGCTGGTGTAAATATTTTATCCCCACCAAACTCTGTGACGGTGAGTGGACGCGCTCGACCAAAATGGTCTTTGAATAAGCTATTTACAATAAGGCCTGGACCGACAATCAATGCGATCAATAAATACAGGGTTATCCTGCCATTGACCTTAAGCAGGTTGCGTCGAAAAATTTTATTAAAAAGATACAGACCCAGCACTCCGAATACAACCGTTTTAAGTAATATCGGCACCGAGTTGTAGAGTAGTGTCACCCACCATGAATCCTTGAGATAAAACCCCTGTTCGGGAGTGTAAAACAAAGAGGTGATCTGTATATCAATTTGCGGATAAAGAATCAGCAGGATAGATGACAAAATATTGAACAGCAGTGCTATCTTGAATTTGGTTGACATCGGTGGATTGTAATATAGATACAAAGATCAAGACATAAGATTTAATAGACTGCTGCTTCACCCGGAGGTCGGGTTTTAAAACGCCGGTGTACCCATACATACTGCTCAGGATATTGCGCGACCTGAGATTCAATCACCTGATTTATCTGTAGTGCATCCAGGCTATCATCGCCGGATGGAAAATTTTGCAGCGGCGGTAGAAATCTCACCAGGTAACGACCATTGGTTTGATAAAAAAAGAATAAGGGTATGACCACCGCTCCGGTAGATTTCGCAAGCCGCGAGGTCGAGGTCAGGGTTGCTGTCTGTACCCCGAAAAATGGCGCGAATACACTGCGACGACGACCGAAATCCTGATCGGGCGCATACCATAAACCCTCACCCTGCTTCAGGAATCGAATCATATTGCGCATATCCATGCGTTCCAGCACTCGTTGATAGGCTTGTGTACGTGAGCGATATACCATGACATCCATCAGCGAGTTATTCATTTTCTGGTAGGTGATATTAAAACGATATTTCTTTGCCAGCAGGCGCCCACCCAGTTCCATCGCAAAGGTATGCCCGCCCATCATGATCACGCCACGTCCGCTGGACAGGGCCTGCTCGAAGTATTCCAGACCTTCAAAATCGACCGGTATTTTTTGCAGCCGTTTTTTTGATCCCCACCATACCAGAGGCATTTCCATAAGCATCATCCCCATACTCGAAAAAACTCGCTTTACCAGATAGGTCTGTTGAGTCTGATCCAGTTCAGGAAATGCCAGCTTGATATTGGTGAGCGATATTTTTTTTCGCTGAGGTAACAGGTAATAAAACACCTGACCAAGCCCCCTGCCCAATACGTGGCTGAGCTGCAGCGGCAGATAGGCCACCAGATGAGACAGACCAATAAATACCCACATCAGCCAGTACTTTGGTGCCAGGTAATGGTATAGCTCGAGTTTTTCAGGTGCGCGGCTTTTCATCGATCTCGCTTTGTATAATCTGCATCAGCTTTGTGGTTGCCCCCTGACCTTTGCGCAAGACACTCTGTCCCTGTTTTATCAGGGTCTGGATCTGTTGAGAATTATGCATCAGGTTTTTCAATGCTGTAGCCAGGTTTTCTGCTGTGACCAGAACAACTGCCTGTTGTTGCTCAAGCTCGGCATAGGCTTCAGAAAAATTAAATACATGGGGGCCGGTCAGCACTACGGCATCATACAGTAATGCTTCATAGGGATTGTGTCCGCCGGTTTGAACCAGGCTGCCACCAATAAATGCCAGATCTGCCAATTGGTAGAACTTTAGAAGATCACCCATGGTGTCGCCCAGTAGTACATCGCTATCATGACAGGTTTCAGAATCACTGAAACGCTGATAACTAAAGCCCTGTTTTTCTATTAATCTGGCTACTTCTTCAAACCGTTCAGGATGCCTTGGCACCAGGATCAGGGTGCATTCATCCCCTGCCTCCAGCAATTTGCGTTGCGCGGCCAGCACCAGTTCATCCTCACCACGGTGGGTACTCGCGGCCACCCACAATGGACGGTTAAACCTTTGCTTTAATGTTTCAGCAGCCTGAATAGTCGCAGGATCTGGATGCACATCCAGCTTGATGTTACCCATAACATCTAAACGCTTTACTCCCAGTTGCTGAAAATACTGACTATCCTGACTGGACCTTGCAGCCACATGGATGGCAGCAAATACCGGCTTAAGCATATTTTGAAACCGTGCGTAACCTGCTGCACTTTTCGCGGAGAGGCGTGCATTGGCAATCACTACTGGTACAGCCTGTTGCTGGCAGCCCATAATCAGGCTCGGCCAGATTTCGGTTTCCATGATAATGCCCACTCTCGGTTGCCAGTTACGCAAAAAGCGCTTTACCGCAAAAGGAACATCCAGCGGCAGGTAGCTATGTAGCGCGAAGGGATATTTACGACGGACACGTTCCGAGCCAGTAGGTGTGGTTGATGTTATCAATATAGGAATATCTGGATATTGAAGCTGCAGAGTATGAATCAACGGAGCTGCGGCTTCGGCCTCTCCCACAGATACCGCATGTACCCAGATCACGGATTTTTGTGGGCTTTGACAAAAACCCAGGCGCTCTTTCCAGCGTTTCCGATAGGCTGCATTGTGTCGGCTACGCCATAGCAGGCGTATAAACACAAACGGTAGTAGCAGGTGCATCATCAGCTTATACAGTGCCATTAGCCGTTCCCTTTTCGATTAAGCCCTGATATACCGCCAGATTACCTTCAACCATAGCCTCGATAGAGTATTCCCGTTCTACCAGTTGACGACCCGCCATTCCGAATTGCTGTCGGGTATGCGGTTCATCGATCAGTCGTTTGAGTGCCTGCACCAGTCCGGCCAGATCACCCGGTTCAATCAGCAGACCATTTTCTTCATCGTACACGATCTCGGGCATACCGCCAGCACGGCTGGCAATTACCGGTACACTACAGGCAGCCGCCTGGATCAGCGAGATGCCCAATCCTTCCATCAACGCTGGATGTACCAGCACATCGATACAGCCCAGCCAGTTTGGCAGGTCGTGACGGAAACCGGTGAATTGCACTCGGTCCTGCAATCCTCGTTCCTGGGCTTCCTGCTCCAGCGAGTCCTTTAACGGCCCCTGCCCAAAGCAGATCAGGCGTAATTGCGGATAGCTCGATACCAGTTGTTGCATGGCCTGCAATACCAGGCTATGCCCCTTGCGAGGTATCAGTTGTGCCACCATGCCAAGGACGACATGATCTGTCTGGGTATCAAACTCTTCATTGAATTTTTTGCGATCGCATCGATTTTGCCAGCCATTGGCATCAATGGCACTACGTACGGTGATGACCTTTTGTGCCGGGACACCCTCCCCCAGCAAGACCTGACGAATACCTTCGGATATGCAAATGATCCGATCATAGAGGCGATATTTTAGCCCGACCCACCAGAGCGCTTCTGGGTTATCCACACGTCGGGACAACACTGTTGGAATACCGGCAATGGATCCTGCAAGTCCTCCCCAGATATCCGCGCCCCGTCGGCTGTGACTATGAATGATGTCAGGCCGATGTTGTTTGATCAGCTTGAGCAATTTAAACATCAGGCGAAAATCCACATCGCCACGCAGCGAAAGCTGATGCACATCGGCCATGTCTTCTACCTCTGTAGCAATTGCACTGCCCTGCTGACAAACCAGGATATTTTCTATGTCACGACGATGCAGCCCTTCGATAATATAGGCAACCTGACGCGCGCCACCATATAGATGACGTCCGGTTTCTATGTGCAGTACCTTCATGTCAAACTGATCCGGGGCTGATTTGCTTTACTGTAGCCATCACCTCGGGCACCGTGATTAATTGCATACAGCTGAATTCATTATTGCACTGAGGTCTACGCCGACAGGGTGAACACCAGAGTTTATGGTACAGGACTTTACCGTTGGGATTGCTGGGGTCGAGGTAGGGACTAGTAGAGCCGAAAATTGAAATTGTGGGTCGTTGCAAAGCATGTCCCATATGGGTTAAACCGGTATCCACGCCAATCACGATACTGGCCCGGGAGATTATCGCGGCTGCCGTTAACAATGAGGTTACACCAACCAGGTTACGCAGCTCTGGTAGATTATCTGCAATCTTTTCGGCGGCTGCTTTATCAGCCGGACCACCCAACATCACAACGTCATAACCTTTGCTCTGTAAATGCGATACCAGCTCACGCCAGCTATGCTCGAACCAGTGTTTCTGGGGACGTGTGGTGAATGGCAATATAACAGCGATATCTTTTTTCAACTCATTGGAAACGATAATCTCTTCCGCCTGCTGGTGACTTTTATCATCAATTGACAGGTGCAGGTCAAGCTGTTCGCTAGACAGACCCATCTGCTCGGCCAGATAGCGGTATTCAGAACTGATCAAACTTGCTTCACCACCCTTGGCAAACACCTGTGTCATCAGATACTGGCTGCCTTCGCGTGAACCCAGACCTATACGCTGTCTGGCATTGCTCTGCCAGGCCCAGATACCACTCTTTAACAAGCCCTGGAGATCTATCGCCAGATCTGCATCCAGCGCCCTTAAGTCTGCTCTAAGCCTGCGCCATGCCCTGAACAGGCGTATGAATTGCCCCTGCCTGATGTAGCCACGCCATTCCTGTTTGGGCCAGGTGATCACCTGATCGATAGCGGGCTCGGCATCCAGTAATGGCTTAATGGCTGGCTCACATAACCAGGTAATCTTTGCATCAGGGTATTTACGCCGTAACGCCTGCACAAAAGGGCTGGTAAAAACAAAATCCCCAATAGCGCTTAGGCGTATGATCAAGATTGACTTCAATGATTTGCTCTTTTACTTGAAGGTTAAAAGGGAATTATACGGGAAAATCAACACAGGTCTGCCAGGTTGTCGTAAATCCATAAAGCGGTCTATTCGATACTTCAATATGCAAGGAAAATAGAGAAAACATAACCAGAGTTCTCCTTGCTTTTTGAATAGTATCAGGCATTTATTAAGTATCACGCAGTTTAGAGAAGAGGAAGTTTGGAGGTCGGTATATTATCTGTCATACTTCGTTTCCCGTCTCGCAATTGTACACCAATCACCTAATTTGACCAATGTGTGGTATCGCAGGAATATACGCTAAAAGCGCTGGAGATTACTCTCCTGATGGCGCAAAAATGGCCCAACAGCTGGAGCATCGTGGCCCGGATAACACTACCGTATATCAACTGCAAAACGGGGTTCTGGTACATACACGTCTGTCTATCATTGATCTGGAGCATGGTAATCAGCCACTATCTAATCATGATGAATCCATTCAGCTGGTCGCTAATGGCGAGATTTATAACTTTATCGAGCTAAGACAGGAGCTTGAAAAACATAAAGCTCAATTCAAAACACATTCAGACTGTGAAACCATACTGCATGCTTACGCTGAGCATACACAGGATTTTGTCCAGCGCCTGAATGGCATGTTTGCTTTTGCCCTGCATGATTCAAATCGCCAGACCCTGACACTGGCACGTGATCGGCTCGGTATTAAACCCCTGTTTTATACCGTGCAAAATGACCGGGTATTATTTGCTTCTGAGATCAAGGCAATACTGACTGCGCTGGGTTCTATACCCGAGTTGATTGATGACTCCTTGCAGCAGTTTTTACAGAATCAGTTTATCTCTGGCAGAGAAACCATGTATCAGGGCATCTATAAGGTGCTGCCAGGTGAAATCATTGAATTTAATGCTGCGCTGGAGATGAGTCGCAGGCAATACTGGGATCCCATCGCCAGCGTCAATCAGTTCGAGTTTGGAGATGATATCTATGCTGAGTTTAATACCTCGTTCAATACTGTAATCGAGCAACATATTCGCTCCGATGTTCCCTTTGGCCTGTTTCTTTCAGGTGGTGCCGATTCGGCTATTTTGTTAGCCATGTTGAGCCAGTTTCATGCACAGCCTATCAGCACCTTCTCGGTGGGGTTCAAGGGCCGGGATAAACAGAATGAAACCAATGATGCCAGTTACATTGCTGATAAATTCAATAGCAACCACCATACCTTACTGCTGGACAGTGACGATATCTTCAATCGAATACCATTGATGACCTGGTCTGCAGATGACCTGATGCGTGATTATGCCAGCCTGCCTACGCTGGCTTTAGCGGAGTACGCCGCACAGGATTTGAAGGTTGTTTTTTCGGGTGAAGGGGGTGATGAAGCCTTTGCTGGTTACAGACGCTACCACCCGCGTGGTTTTGAGAACCAGATTAAGAGCCTGATCTACCCCGGAACTCAGGGGTTTAGAACACGAGGGCAGTTGGGCTCGCTGGCACCATTTTTCAGGGATAGCTCAATACCCAAAAAGTCAGACTTTCGTAACCATTTTCAAACTGCATGGAAGTCCTGCCCGAAACACTGGAGCTTTATGCAGAAAGCCCAGTACACCGATATCAAAACAGCGCTAAGCGATAACCTGCTGGTCAAATCCGACCGCATGCTGATGGCCTTTGGCCTGGAAGGAAGAGTTCCTTTTGTCGATCATCGTGTCATTGAATTTGGCCTGGCCTTACCCGATCAGTTTAAATATCAGGATAAAAAAGGGAAATTCTTCCTTAAGAAATGGGCTGAGCAATATATTCCGCCTGACTATCTGCACAGAAAAAAACGCGGATTTTACGTGCCTATCGATAGCTGGCTAACCCAGGACTCACTACAACAACATCTTAGACAGAAACTGTTGAGTAATAAGGCGATACAAAACTGGTTCGACACCGATAAAATCAATCAGCTTTTTAAGAATGATCGTCATATCAAAAAATACAGCAGGCATATTATGTGTCTTATGCAATTTGCCATATGGCACAATATGTCGGTCAACGCCTTCAGGCAAAGACCTTCGAGCAATGAAAGCATCTTTGACTGGCTCTAATGAAGAAAAAACACCTGGCAATAGTCGTGTCATTCTCCGGCAATGGAGGCGTGGAAAAAATGATGGTGAATCTGATCAATCAGATGGCTATCAATGCAGAATTGAAGATTGATTTACTGCTGATACGTGATAGTAGTGATTTTCTAAAGCTGCTTTCACCTGAGGTCAATCAGATTAAACTGGGTAGCAAGCACTCAGCAACCAGTATTTTTCCCATCAAAAGGTATCTGCAAAACAATCATCCAGATGCGATTCTGGTGGCCAAGGAGCGAGCGGGTAAATCGGTTCTAATCGCACGTTTTCTCGCGGGTAAAAGTTCCAGAGTGGTATTACGCCTGGGCACCAACCTTGCCACCGCCATGCAGGGCAAGTCCTGGTTTGCGCGTTTCATCAGATTTAAATCGATACGCGTTTTTTACCCACACTTTAGCGCTATCGTTGCGGTCTCTCATGGCGTGGCAAGGGATACGCACCGAATCAGTGGCGTTTCGCTGGATAAGATTCATGTTATCCACAATCCAGTAATAACGGACAAGCTGCTGACTCTCTCCCAGGTTCCACCGTCTCATCCCTGGCTGGTTGAAAAAACATATCCGGTCATTCTGGGTATAGGACGCCTGACACGACAAAAAGGCTTCGACACCTTGATCCGTGCATTTGCTTTGATCAATAAAACAATACATTCTCGCCTGATCATTCTGGGTGACGGGAATCAGCGCCAGGAGCTGGTAGATCTTGCGAAGGAACTGGGTGTAGGCGACAGGGTTGATTTCCCCGGTTTCAGTGACAATCCTTATTCGTATCTAAATGCAGTAGATCTTTTCATCCTGTCATCACGTTGGGAAGGTTCACCCAATGCACTGACCGAAGCGATGGCGCTGGGAACACAGATCGTGTCAACCAATTGTCCCAGTGGTCCATCCGAATTACTGCAGGAGGGTGATATTGCCCCTCTGGTCGCAGTGGATGATGTCGATGCCATAGCAGATTCAGCGATTCGAATAATGCAAAATCCCATCGATAAAAATCATATAAAAAGTGCGGTTGCTGATTATCATCCAGCCATAGCAGCCAAAGCATATCTAAACCTGTTATGTTGAATACCAACTCGACTTCTATGCTGTATAATCTCCCATCATTTTCAGTCTATTGAGATCATGCTTCTTTCCATAAAGTACAAGTTCCTGTTTGTACATATTGCCAAAACAGGTGGCACCAGCGTGAGGACATCATTGCAAGGTTTACGCTGGCGTGATCCCTGGTATCTACCGATGTTTCTGTGTTCGCGTTTTAGCCATTTGTCCGGGCATCGCATCGGCAGTAAATTTCCGCGCCACTCCAAGATCATTGCGGCAAAAGAGATGCTACCAACAGAGTTTTTTGATTCACTTTTTAAATTCTCTTTTGTTCGCAACCCCTGGGATCTCCAGGTCAGTTCATTTCATCATATCAGACGCGAAAGACCCGAATACCTGTTCGGTCATGAGGATTTCGAGAGTTTTATGAAATTCAAGTTTGACCCAGAGCGTGAATATCAATTTCATATCGATACCTCGTTGCAGCTACAGTCTGATTATCTAATAGATCTGCATGGTAATTTAATCGTCGACTATATTGGCAAATATGAATCTTTACAGGAAGACTTTGCTCAAGCCTGTCGCAGCATAGGGATTAAGGAAATTACATTACCCCATAAGCGTGAAGCGAAAGATAGAAAAAAGGATTACCGATCCTATTACAGCGATGAGACTGCCGAATTGGTTGCCCGACATTTTGATCAGGATATACAATTACTGGATTATCAGTTTGACATCTAAACCAGATCAAGCAAGTTTTCAATTCCTCAGAAATGGAGCTGTTTTTAGCATGGGATTTTACAATATTGAATATCTACAACTCTGTCCCCAAAGATTGCTAATTTTAACAATAAACACGGTTACGCTAATCAATGACTGAGACGAAAGACAAGCTTTCACATATTGTATTTCTATGTACCTCGTTAGATGGAGGTATTGGAAGGAACATTATTCGTTTAAGCGAAGCCTTTATTGAAAAGGGTATTAAGGTATCGATCTGGCTGGATGATATTAATACTAAATATGTTCAGGAAGTTTCAGGCAATGTTCAAATTAAGCAACTGGCTACAACTCATGCCATCCTGGGCCTGCCCCAATTGATTTGGCTTTTAATTAGCGATACTCCGGATGTTGTTCTTACTTCAAATGAGCGCATGACCCGTTTGATGTACTACGCTCGAAGATTCAGTTATACCAAAACAGCATTAGTTGCCCATGTACATAATTTCTATGGCACAGCATTTAAGCGTTTAAGTGACAAAAAAAGACGTAAACGTATCGAGCGGCTTACCAGAATCTACCCAAAGATTGATGCGGTGATAGCTGTTTCTCATGGAGTCGCTCTGGACTTTTCACGGCTAACAGGCATGCCGCTAGAGAAAATCTCGGTGATCTATAACCCTGTGGCCACTCCCGATCTGGAAGTACTGAGTAACGAGGCAATACCAGAAGAAATTGGCGGACAGACCATAGTCTCTGTGGGGCGTCTCACTTACCAGAAAAACATTCCATTTTTGGTGCGTGCGTTTATTGCACTTAGAAAACAACAGGTATGCCAACTGGTCATAGTTGGCGATGGTGAAGAACTGGAAACCATTCAACAGATGGTTGAAGAATGCGATTTCAAGAGTGATATCCATTTACTGGGCCACCGATCAAACCCCTTTCCTTATATGAAAAAGGCGAAGGTATTTGCCCTGACTTCAATATATGAGGGTTTTGGTAATGTAGTCGTTGAAGCCCTGGCTTGCGGAACACCAGTGGTTAGCACTAACTGTGGAGGGCCAGAGGAAATTCTGGCTACGCCTGAATTAGGTCTGATTATTGACCAGGATGACGAATCGGGTTTTGTTAAGGCCTTATCTAAAAAACTGAAAGATGATCCTGATCGAGCCGCACTGAAGAATTACGCCAACAGTAGATTCTCGGTGGATATAGCCACACAGGAACATCTACTCTTATTGCAGAATATTCCTTGAGTTACTTTCTGAGCCAGCTTAGCTTTCTATCAATAAAGCTACTGCTGATTGTTTCGGGTATGGTCAATAAAAGTGTCAGTTTTTCTGGCACTTCGCTGAATTGTTGCCTGATGCCTATTCCTGCATTAAATGATGATCTCGAATAACGTTTGTAATAACTCCTCAGGTCCTTTCTTGTAAGATACTTAGCATGATCGGTAATTTCTTCCAGAAAGTACTGACGATAGGCGTTTGGTGCACTCTTAATCACCTGTCTTCGATTGGCGCCTATCCCATCCGGAAAGTGCCCTGCGTCTATAACTATAATATTTGAGAATCTGGTCTTATATTTCCTGGCTATCCGAATGTCAATTAGACCAGGTCTTGAATAGCGTTCACCGGGAAACACCGGGTACGGAAATTCTTTCAACACCTCTGTTCGATATGCACTGCGTTTTTCTCCTCGCGACTCACAGATTAAGCGTTTCTCTACATAGGTTGAATCTAAATAAGGTTCGGGGTAAGCAGATGATGCAACTCCATTTTCCAGACATCTAAACTCTATACTGGCAAAGGTTTTTGTTTGCTCCTCACTCATTTCTTGCCAAAGATCATAGAGATCCTTCAGGCCATCTTCTAGAAGCGTATCATCTGAATCCAGAGTAAGAAAAAGTGTTCCCCTCGCTAAAGCTACTGCAGTATTAAAAGCAACATGCTTGCCCTGATTTTCCTGGTATACATAACGAATATCTGCTGATAGATCTTGCTGCAATTGCTTAACCAGTGCGCCTGTATCATCGCTTGAGCCATCATCAATGACCAGTACTTCAAAATCGTTAAAGGATGAATTAAAGCAACTCTTAATCGTGTCGCCTACACTATAGGCACGATTGTATGTTGGAATGAAAATGGTAAAGAATGGCGTATTGCTATTGCTCATTGCACTATTTAGCTTGTGAAGATTGATTAAAGCTTATCAGAAATTCAAGGTTTGAATCTGTAGCGGCGTAACCTGCATCCTGTCGCCAGTTAAGCTTGTGAACAGGTGTATCAGTTTGGGTAATGAAATCAATCGAGGTATCGGTTTTAGGTGAATTCATGCCAAGTTTATTCTGTAAATATTCTGCTGGCGTGTCGTATAGAAAACTGCGATCAAACCACAGTGATTTGAGTTCGGGATGTTGATCAAGCGTCTTCTCAAATATATACATATTGACGGGATAGGGAAACAGTCGAAAAACTTTCAGCATCATTGGCGAAAACCAGACATTATTGGAAATAATATTTCGTTTCCTCAGACTCGTAAGTTTTCGCAGGACCTGTTTACCCCAGTAGCTGTATTGTCGAAATTGATTGTTTTTCCAGAGCGCGATCATATCTTGAGCCCAATGACTTAGAATTCGACTTTGCTTACTGCCTGCCAAAAACCATGTCGTCATCAGACGGTCATTTCTATCACTGGCAAAAGCAAAAAAGTGATCGACATAATAATTCTGTAACCATGCATTTAAAGGCTTCACACAATAAAGACTCGCATCAGCCCAGACACCTCCATGAGCAAGCAGAATTTTTACCCGTATAACGTCAGACAGAGCCTGTAAGGTGATGTCTGGACGTAGGTCCAGTCCCTCCAAATCGATAGTATCTCGTAACAATACCTTGTCTAATACGCGAACCTCCCATTCGGGGTTATGAAATCGCCATGAAGCAATGCATTGCTTCACTAAAAAAGGTGCATTTTCTTCACCTTGATCCCAGTAAATCCAAATGATTTTTGGTAAATTCTGGAAGTCAGGCATCTCGTTATTTTCAGGCTCAAGCATATAGTTTTGAAATCAGGGAGTTATAGTTAATGTTCTCGTGACATTACAGGAAGTAATATTTTGATTAAAGCTCAATCAGGGATTCAAGTTCAAGGTTTGATGACAAATATCTTCCCACTATCAGTAGAAAAATAGATCCAGCCCTCGGGGCCTTGTACTAATGCGCGAATGCGTTCCCTCAGATTTTTTAATAGTCGTTCCTCTGAAGTTGCAACCCTGCCCCATTTATCCAACGTAATGCGGTTGAGATGCTGTAACTTAAGCGCGCCAGCAAACAGGCTTCCCTTCCATTTAGGGAAGGCGTCACCATCGTAATATAGCAGGCTGCCAGGTGCAATCGAGGGTACATAGTATTTTACTGGTTGTTGCATACCAGGTTTGCTGGTTCCTTCTCCTACCGCTACCGGTCCCCAGTACTCCTGTCCGTATGAGATGACTGGCCAGCCATAATTCTGACCTTTTTCAATCAGGTTTATTTCATCTCCACCGCGCGGTCCATGTTCGATTTCATACAGGCGCTTATGTTGACTATCCCAGGCTAAACCCTGTGGATTTCTATGACCGTAGCTCCATATTTCGGCTTTGGCTCTTTTATCGGTGATAAAAGGATTATCTGAGGGCAGCTGTCCATCAGGATAGATTCTCATGATAGATCCAGCATGAGTGGTGAGATCCTGCCCGTTGGGTCTTTTACCTCTATCCCCTACGCCGAAATATAAAAATCCCTTATCGTCGAAAGCAATGCGACTACCGTAATGCCTGGTGGTATTGGTAGCTGATTGAGTGACCAGTATTTCCTGCCAGTCGGTCAGTTTTCCCCCTTCTAGATGAGCTCGACCGAGCACAGTGACACCGCGCTGCTGGATAGCTTTGGTATAAGTAAAGTATATCCAGCCCCCTGGCTTATAATCTGGTTCGGTTTTTACATCCAGTAGTCCCCCCTGCCCCTCAGACAGCACGGGTGGCACTCCAGATAAATAGCGTACCGAATTATCCTCAAGGTTGAGTAAGCCTGCTTTACCATTACGCTCCGTAAATAGTATTTGTGAGTCTGTTACGAAGGTCATACCCCAGGGCACGTCGAGTCCAGAAACCAGTCGCTGCAGCTGGAATTCTGCCGCCTGTAGTGTGTGACTGAGCAGCAAAATCAAAATGAAGGTTAACCGTTTCATAGCCATAGAATTCATCCCTTAGTAACAAAAATGTACACAACAAAATTCAGCTTATTTCTGGAAATGCCCAAACACGGTTTTCATTAGCTCAGTAGTGCGCTTAAGCGGTTGTTCACGGATCAGTTTTTCTTCCACTGCAATCCTATCAAACAGCGCACCCATTGCATGATCCATTACATAGTCATCGATATCGATGGTATAGGTATTGGCTGGATAGATTTTATTAATCGATTGATCGAGTGATTTGTAGGTGCTGGTCAATCCAGTCTGATCGGTTGCCTTGCTGATGATGGGCATAAACCTTTTACGCAGCGAGGCTTCTGTACGCTGACGAAAATAGGTGGTGGCTGCATTATCTGCACCCTGCATGATATTCAGAGCATCTGTTACCGTCATTTGCTGTATGGCCGAGGTGAAAATATCTGTCGACTGTTTTACTGCCTGTTGCGCTGATCTATTTAAACGCAGTTCGAATTCATCAACTTTTTTACCCTGGCCCAGATTACGTAACAGCTCGGCAGGTTTGGTGAGTTTTTGCGGGATCGGAATATGGTAAAGATCACTCAGGTTGAACCCTTCCAGGGCACCCAAAAGATATATGGAATCGTTTACTCCTTGCGCCAGAGCCTCTTTGATAGCCTGAGCCATTTGTTGAGTGGTAATCTGCATGCCGCCAGAGGAGTCTTTTGTTTTGCTCTCAACCGCTTTTTTGACTTCATCCAGTATCGGTTTAGCCTTTTCTACCACAGGTTCCAGCTGACTACAGCCATTTAACATCAGTATGGTTACCAAAATACTTAAGGTGCAGGCGATAGTTTTATTATTCATATTTTGCTCGTGTTTGCGTTAGTCTTTATTTGTCCTCAGTATAGCAATATTCAGCTTTTCGTTTTATAAAGTAGTTTCTAAATGAGGAGAGGATAAAATGAAAAAAATAATTATACCCGCCATCAGTAGCTTACTCTTTCTTAACAACGTTTTTGCCGATGATGATATCTCGATGGTAAGTACCAAACGTCTCACGCTACCCACGGCTATGAAGGTCGCCCAGGCGGCGATAGACCACTGCACCGAAAAAGGCATTCAGATTGGTGTCACGGTGGTTGACCGTGAAGGTATTATTCAGGTGACCCTGCGCGATACCATAGCAGCTCAGATCACCGTGCCCATTAGCCATCGCAAGGCCTATACGGCGGCCAATTTTAACAGTGCAACCTCGGCATTGGGTGATAGAGCCAATTCACCCGTTGGACGTGCACCAATGATTTTGATGTCCGCAGGAGGATTACCGATTGTGGTCAGTGGTTCGCTGGTGGGGGCTGTAGGTGTGAGTGGTGCACCCGCTGGTGAAACCGATGAAGAATGCGCTCAGGCTGGTATCGATGCGGTACTGGATGATCTGGAGATGTCGTTGTAAAAATCAGTGAAGAGCCGCCAAATGGCGACTCTTCTGCTTTTCTAGTGCTTAATAGAATTCATAAATGAGCTGATCGCACGGTCAAACACCGATACCGATTCGATTAATTTAGCCCGCCCTGCTCTAATTTCCATAGCTAAACCACTGACGGTTATATTCTTGATTTTTACGCCATGCCGATTTACGAACACATATTTCCCGGTCACATTACTTTTCCAGGATAGCTTGGCATTCACCGCCTTGCTGCCATGTTCAATAAATTCAATCCAATCTCCAATTTCGATAGATCGTGCCTTCATATCACTTTCATCCTGCTCCTGAGAAGAATCGTATTGGGCAGCGGCAGTATCAAGGATTATCTCTTCGTCTATCAATATGTTGCCCTGATTGACACTCTCGGCGAATTCTTCCAGGTTGTATACGACCTGCTGTGTGGGAATCGCTGTTACATTGGTAATTGATTCACTTTCCTGAGATTCGTCCAGATCGTTTTCAACTACCTGAATTTCACCGGTATCATCCTTGCTGAATTGAATATCTACCACTTCATCAAGGTCATCAATCTCAGTAAAAGCAGCAAATGCTGCTTCTGGCCCATCTTCTGGCCAGACAGTTTTATCATCTATCCGAGTGACTATATTTTTACTGGTTTGTTTGACCACTCGGGAGTGTTCAAGTACAAGCATTTTAAACACCTTATTCTGCATCTCCACATCTATCTTGACGAGCTCCATACCTCGCGACAATGCACGTAGTAATGAAGGTAAGGTTTTGAGTAATTTACGCTTGTCTTCCTCAGTGTGTTTTGGAATTAAGGACCACACTAGCGTGGTGGTTATTTGCTTGAGGTTTTTCCAGTATTTTGAGTCTGCACCCTGCGCTGCCAGTGTATTCGACAATACAGACATCCAGATGCCTTCCAGAAACTCAATGACGGAAAATCCCAGCTCATGCTTGTTGAGCATTTTCTGAATGAAGTCGTTTACCAATATCTGAGCGTGCTGTACCTCTTCGTCTCTTTCCTTTTCCTGCTGTTTGATTTCCTGTAACTTGATTTCGACCTTGGAGTTCTCTGATGACAGGAATTGATTAAAATCATTTAACGCGGTTTCAAAAACGGATACATCCTGTTCAAATTCGGTTATAAGAAAATCGACTATCTTTTCAATTTTATCAATCAGTATCTGTTCCAGCTCTGCATCGGAACTCCATCCGAGCGAGGCCTTGGAGATTGAGTCGAGTAATTTTCGCGCAGGGTGCTTTTTCTGATTAAAAAAGTTGACATCTATCATCGCAACTTTAAGTATCGGAATTTGCAACCTGCCGATAAGTACCTTGATGGGATCGGGTAAGGATGCGTCATCGAAGAAGAAATCGAACAGCATCGAAATGATATCGATAATCTGGTTATCAGAACTCGTACTGAGATGGCCGTTTTGCTGTTTAAAGGCCGTAAGCTGCTGATGTAATTCGGTTTTATACTGGACAGGATCAATGCTCTGTACAGGTTGATTGCTACGTAAAACTGTTTGTAATCCACTTAACGCGGCTGCATATTCTGGATGGATTAATACTGATGACCCTCCTCCTGAAACAGGCATTACCGCGCCCTCAGACGAACCACCTGCTTGCCCGGAAACCGGGGGCATTTCACCAGTGGCATAGGATGTGGGGTTTGGAGAAAACGCCTGTTGCAACATCGCCAGTACATTGCCTTCTAATGCCGCTTGAGTACCGGTAGTATGGCCAGGATCGACTGCATCCGGTTTTTTGGTATCAATTTTTGAAATCTTGTTAGACATGAAGCGCGAAGTAAATTTCTGCCGCTCCTTAGATGCTTCGAACTCTGGAAGTACGCCCTTATTGACGAAGTAATTATTTAATTCCATATAAAACCCCCCAAGCCTGGACATCACGAACTTATCGAACATCTTATAGAAAATCAGGAGTACGTGGATATCCGACTCCAGTTCTTTAGCGGCAAGATGAAAGCTTTCGCAAATGGCCTTAGGATCCAGGGGGTTTAAATCTTCAGGTATCTGTTTACGGTGTAATACGACCTTGAGTCTTTCTATCACGGCATAAAGGTCATCTTCAAAATGAGGGCGCGCCTTGCTGATCATATTTTCTATCGCCAGCTGAGCTTCCATGTCTCCCTGTTCTACCAGACTGAGCTCCTCTTGCTGGGTTGAATATTTAGTATTTGAACGTTCCAGCAACAGACGATCAAAGCAGGACTGCATTTCCATATCGAAGTTTTGCTGAATTTGTTTGCGTTTGAGGCGGATTTCACGCATTGCGTCGAAATACATATTACGCTCTTTGTCACTCTCAACCTTTTCAGTCAATTCGAACAAAGCATCATCTATGCTTTCCATTAAAACCCGAATGAGGTCGGATAGCCCTTTTAATGCGAATCGTTTTACAGATTCGTATACCATTGTGTTACCGCCAAAAGCGATTACATTGCCTGTTCTTTCGTTGGTTGACATAGTTTTTCCGGAATTACAGCCTGTATCTATTATTTTAGGTTATGGGGAAAAATGGTTTCGGTTATAAACTAAGAACTTTTTACAGTTTTGTTCAAATCAACACAGTTTTTCCCAGAATTATCAAAGCTTAGCTGCTTTTAGATGCTTTACCAGACCGTTCATATGCATAAAATCAACCTATGTCAGCTAATATAAAATAAACTAATCTAGAATTTATCTTTTAAACCAGCTTTTTGGTTTCTCTGTCATCTGATTCAAGGTCACTATTACCAGCAGAGGTTTGTCCTGCATTGCGCTGCGTTGTGCTTTGCTGGTAATCTGACGCATCGCCATTTGTGGGTTATCCTGAAATCGCGACAGGGTCACTCTAAGGTACTCTGGAGTAATGTGCTGCAACAAATCATGCTTACAGATAAGCAGCAGGTCGTCAGAGGTAATCGATAGTTGATTAATCTTGATATTGAGGGTTTCAGTAATACCCAGCAGGTTTTCAGGATTATCCTTAGTGCTTTTCGTTTGACTCAGATTCATCAGCTTTCCTTCGCGAAAATGCAGACAACAATGCTCATCCGCATGGATAAAGCTACATTCCCCATGAATCACCTGCATCACACTCATAGCAACACCTTTGTGTTCAGCAGATACGCCTGAATTGCCCTGACTTATCAGGTAGTCATTAATATTTTCGAAAGATTCCTGAATACAACGAGTCGCCAGCACATGTTTGTTATAATCACTTGCCTGCTCATATTCACGCGAAGAAAGGTTGGTCTGAATGTCGTCCAGTAAGATCTCTAGCGATAATCGAGCAGCTTCTCCTGTTTGATCGGCCTTGTCTTCAGCTATACCCACTAAAGAAAATTGATTATCAATGGCGACCACCTGAGATCTATTTCTGGTCACTCCATCAGTGATCGGTTCTCCTTCGATGGACTGGGCCTGAATACTAACGCTGTTGTATGCCTGGTTCATGTGTAAAACTCTGTAGTACTTCGTGGGTATTTTAGACGTTCGTGAGAGCTTGTTCTCTATTTGCATAGTTTTTGTGAAATAGATCTTAACAATATACCACAACAAACCTTTAGAAAAGAGAGGGATGCAGCCCTGGAAGATTCCATGAATTCCATACTAAACAAACTCGGAACACTGGATATCCAACTCTCATCCCTCACCTATAGCCGTGTATGCGATGCAGAGAGTGCTTCACCGGTAAAGGTCGTGTGCAGGACACGGAAGCCTTGTGACTCTCTGGAATAGCCCGCTATTGTGCGTCGTCACGCCTTGATCTACACCACCGCAAACGCACTACAACTCGTCCAACTGCGGACTCCAGGTTGAAGATTTCAGGCCGCATCAAATAAATATTGCAGGGATAGCAGAAATTTCAGGCAATGAAAAAATCCTTGAATTCATTTATTATTTCCTCATTATCCCAATGTTAAAAAATAAATCATGCGTCATTTGATATTTATATTGCTCTGCCTGTTTTCTGTAACCGCCTTTTGCTTTCCAAAAGAATCTCGAGTACCTGGCGGAATCGCTTTAATTCCGTTAGGTAAAAATATCCCTGAAGCAACCTTCAAATTCAGGAATAAACCCTTAATCATTACTCGACAAAAGGGACAGAGTATTGCTGTGGTCGGATTACCGTTAGATATAAAACCAGGGGAATACTCCATCTCTGGTTACATAGGCGATGATAAATCGCTACTTAGAAAATACTTTACAGTTAAGGATAAACAGTACACAACACAGTACATTACGATAAAGGACAAACGTAAAGTGACCCCGGAAAAGCGCGATTATGATCGTATTGCGCGTGAATCAAAACGCAAGAAAAAAGCGACAGCCGATTGGAATGATAACCAACCCGATCTAGATTTTCTTACTCCGGTAGATGGCATAATTACTGGAAGTTACGGCAAACGCCGAGTATTCAATGGACAGGCGCGCAAACCGCACAGCGGTATGGACATAGCCGCCGACAAAGGCGTACCAGTAATCGCTCCAAGTGATGCAATAGTGATAGAAAGCGGAGACTTCTTTTTTAGCGGTAATATGATTTTTCTACAACATGGGCAAGGATTGATTTCATTGTATGCCCACCTTGAAAGCATTGACGTTAAAGTCGGTCAAAAGGTTAAAAAGGGCCAGGTTATTGGTAGCGTTGGTGCTACCGGAAGAGTAACTGGCCCACATTTGCACTGGAGTGTGGGATTGAATGGTAGCTGGGTGGATCCCGCTTTATTTATCCTGGAATAAGGGTCTGGGTTGGATGACCGGTTTAGAGTTTGTAAAACAATAACCGGTCACGTATTGAAAACCTTTCTTCCTAAACTGGTTCAAAATGTAAACCGAACCCCAACATGAACCCGATCATCATCAAGTTCGTAACCAGTTGCCTTATCAACATCAACCTTCAAACTACGATACCCGACAAAAGCAGTAGTCTGTGGCAAAATCTCTACCTGAAAACCAAGATTAATATCCTGTACTTCTTCGGTATCTGAAAAACTGGTTATCTTTGGGGCAAAATGACCTGTCAGATAAACCGCCATTGGCATGACACCCGGAAAGGTATAACGTATCTCACCACCAATAGCCAATGCAGCAATACCTTGATTGATCTGATCAAGATCTCCCAGATAAAGACGTGCGCCAACTCCAAGAGTTAGAGGATTGTTTACTGAAGCCTGACGACGTTGCATAAGGCTCATCTGCGCTACAAAATCATCCGCTTCATTATAAAAAATACCCATCCCCAATTCTGACCCGCCCCATCCAATCAGACTGGAGTCTGAACGAAAGGTAAATTGTGCAGTTTCAGAAGAAACAGCGGCCTCAAAATCATTGGCTCGGGAAGTGACTGGGAATAAAAATACTAGACTGATTAAACAACTGAACAATAAAGATTTCATGGGTTTTAAAGATAATTTAAAGAGTACATATAATAACACAGGGGCTACTAAATATGGTTCGCTTTCTGTAGAAATTGTTTTAAAGATAATAGCTGGTTATTTTGAACTATTACCTGCAAACAGTGTATGCACCTGGGCAGTTTGAGCTTCAATCGGAGTATTAAGCCAGCGGAATAGAGGTGCCCACTGCTGCTGATCCTGTTTAACCTGAGGGTGTTTTAGCTCTTGCACTCCGCAACCCTGTTCTATTGCTTTCGAATAAAACTGCGTATCGCGTAGACTGGTGACGAAAGGAATTTTAAGCGTAAACAGAAAGCGTTCCAGCGCGTGGTACATCAGGGTATTTTTGCGCACTCGATTAGCAATTACCGCCATACGAATCTGTTTTTTTCGGGCTTTTCCAATTAATAAAATATCCTTGATAAAATGTGCCGCAGCATGGATATCGATGGGAGAAGGTAATACAGGAATGATCAGACAATCATTTTCAAGAAACATTACTGCCAGTTCCGAAACATCGATACCTGCCGATGTATCAAGCACGACTACATCTGTTTCGGGCGGTATTCTAAGCTGCCATGATCTTGTCATATGATTATCAGGCCTACGTGAAGCATCTACACCATGAATGACAGGAAAACTATTCCCCCTGCTTTTGAGCCATTGGAGTGAAGAACCCTGTGTATCATGATCAAACAGACGGACTTTTTTACCCTGTGCTGCATAATGCGAGGCGATATTAGTCGCTATAGTAGTTTTACCACAACCGCCTTTGGCATTTGCAATCAAAATTCTCTGGGTAGTCATGTCTTAATATTTCTCGTGATTTTCCGAAATGTTTCAGTAAGCTTTAGCTGATGATTCTGTATCTGTCAATGAAATACAGATCTCCTTCCTCAAAATAGGGATTCTGTACCTATATTTATCGGCTAAAATCAAATTTTCTTAACCAATCTCTAAATCTGATGTCATTTATGCAACCTGATAACACACTACATTCCACAGCACCAGGTAATCCAACTGCGCTGGATAAGGTTGAAAAAGGGTCCATATTAGATGCCAATGTCGCCATCCACTGGCGGTCTCAGGACTGTCGCTTCAGTGATTGGCGCTATTTCCCTAATATCAACCTGTGGCGTGATTACCTGCCTGTTGAAATTGAATCTCAGTTACCTGGACAATCTCAGGGCGCGCTAATTAAACATTCCTTTAAAGAAGGTGAACTGGTTGAGAGTTACCAGCAAAACCTGATCAAAAAGGTTTCCCTTAAACAATTTCAAGCCGAGCCAAAAGGATTACTCTCTATTATCCCTCAGCCAGGACGTTTTTATCCTAAAGATTTTTTCACTGGTATAGATGGAGTTTACCAGGGTAATAAGTCACCCTGCCGCATCATTGCAATGGACAATGAAAGCATTACAGTTGACTTCAATCACCCACTGGCTGACAAAAAGATTGATATGGAATTTAAAATTAATCTAATAAAGAAATCAACTTCTGAGCGCGGTGGTCGCTGTAACGATATCCCCGCTTTACTCTGTGATTACGGTCCGGGTATGCAATCTCAATTAAAGGGAATTGATACAGCATTCAGGCATGAACATGCATTTTCAAGAATCGATGAGTCAGATGATGTTGCTTTTTTCGGTATTCCTGACTTCACCTCTTTCTGGGATAACTCTGCTTTATCTGTTGTAACTTCTTTATATGACGATCTATTGTCAGATGGCATGCATGTTCTTGATTTGATGGCTGGCGCACATAGTCCTCTGCAAAACTCCAACATTCAGCTTGCCAGCCTGAGCTGTGCTGGTTTAAATCCGCAGGAACTTGATGCCAACCCGATTTGTACGCAATGTGATCAAATCAACGTTAATGAGCCAGACGCATTAGCGATTTATGAGCAGGATCTATTTGATGCGGTGCTGATTCACGCGGCTATTGAATATGCAACTCAACCAGATCATTTAATGTCGCAAATTGCCCGAATATTGAAGCCCGGCGGACGAATCATCATCAGCTTCAGTAATCGCTCGGTTACACAAAAAACAGTACAAATCTGGACTGAACTGCATGAATTTGAACGCACCGCACTTGTTTTGAGTTATCTACAGCATTCGAATGCTTTCAGTCAGTTTAATAGCTTTTCAATGAGAGGGTTATTCAGACCAGAAGATGACAGCTTAGCAGATCGTTTACTTCTCTCTGACCCGGTTTATGCGGTTTGGGCCGATAAAAAATAGACGATAATACCAGGGCCTGTTAACACGTGTTAACAGGCCCTGGTATCTTTTTATTATTTCTTTTTCTTAACAAACTTCATCAGACGTTTCTTTTTATCCACCTGGTGTTTACTCAGCTTGTTACGTTTTTCAGCATAGGGATTGTCCCCAACCTTAAACTCTATACGCACTGGTGTACCTTTAAGCTTGAGCTTCTGGATAAAAAAGCTCATCAAATAACGTTTATAGGCATCGTTTAATTTATCAGTCCTCGATCCATGGATGACGATAATGGGCGGGTTTCTTCCCCCCTGATGCGCATAGCGCAATTTAATTCTATGTCCGTTAGACAAGGGGGGATTATGTTTAAAAACAGCCTCTTCCAGCAAGTCAGTAAGCGCCTTGGTATTGAACTGTTTGAAAGCTGAGTCATACGCCTGATCGATGGATTTCATCAATTCGCCTACCCCAGTGCCATGCTTGGCCGAAATGAAATGCTGATTGGCAAAATTGATGAATGAAAGTCGGCGACTGAGTTCAGTTTTATTGTATTCGCGCTGCTCAGGCTCCAGACCATCCCATTTATTGATCGCCAGCGCCATGGCTCGACCACTATCTAGTGCATATCCAAGCAGAGTCAAATCCTGATCTGTGATCCCATCGGTAGCATCTACCACCAGAACGACGACATTTGATTTTTCTATCGCTTCCAGCGCCTTGATAACACTGAATTTTTCTACGGTTTCATTCACCTTACCGCGTCTGCGTACACCTGCGGTATCAA
Source organism: Gammaproteobacteria bacterium (assembly GCA_050298595.1). Lineage (GTDB taxonomy): Bacteria > Pseudomonadota > Gammaproteobacteria > JACNJF01. The sequence continues at coordinate 28,523 of JBNKUM010000070.1, forward strand.
TCAGCGTATAGTGTTTACCGTGCCGTTCAAAGGGAACGGGAATCGAATCACGGGTAGTTCCAGGTAAGTCAAAAGCGACCACACGCTCTTCACCTACCAGCCTATTGATTAAGGTTGATTTACCTACATTGGGGCGACCGATTATTGCTATGGAAGGACCATCAGTTGACTCATGCTGATCCGACGTCTGTTCAAAATCACTGAGCACATCTTCGATCATTAGTGTAATGCCCTTGCGTTGTGAGGCCGCAATCATGGACATATGGGGAAAACCTAAGGAATAAAAATCGGATTCAGCATGTTCCGGATTAACCCCGTCAATTTTATTAATCACCACAGTGACAGGCTTGCCAGACTTTCGGATCATTTCCGCAATCACCTCGTCGCCACTGGTTATGCCAGAACGTGCATCCACCAGAAATAGAACCCGGTCAGACTCTTCAAGCGCTAACAGAGTCTGACGCGCCATCAGGTCATCCAGTGTTTGCTGTTCGCCACTTAAGCCGCCAGTATCAACGACGATAAACTTTTTTTCACCGACCTTGCCGATACCGTATTGACGATCCCGGGTCAGCCCTGGCTCATCAGCCACAATAGCATCACGCGTACGGGTCAACCCATTAAATAGCGTTGATTTGCCGACATTTGGACGCCCAATCAGTGCGATAACTGGAATCACTTAGATTTTTCCTGGGTAACGGCTGTCAGGTTTCCTGCCACATCAATGACATACGCAACACCATTGCTATTGATTGGCTGAGAAATATAACGGCTTTCGGCTGGCCTTGTACGAGCCATTAGTTTTCCATCTGATTTTCGTAGAAAATGGAGATGTCCTGCCAGATCACCAACGATCAGACGTTCTCCTATTATGGCTGGCGCAGTGATTTTACGTGCATTCAGAACGTCCTGTTTCCAGAAAGAACTGCCAGTTCGTCTATCAATCGACCATAGATGGCTACGATCATCGACTAGATACAGTGCTTCCTGATCTACTGCAATAGCTTTCGAGCTGGAAAATTCTCGTGACCAGATAACCTGTCCGGTATTAGCGGTCACCGCTGCAAGATTTCCCTGAAATGAGCTGACGTATATAACCCCATCACGTATGACAAACTGCCCATCAATGTCTACCAGACGTTCGATTTCGGTACGACCTCGTGGACTGCCTATGGTGGTTTCCCAGGCTGTAGAGCCATTGCTACGCTCCATGGCAACCAGTTTACCGCTATCAAATCCGCTGATCACCAGATCGTCAATGGGTATAGGCCTACTATTCCCAGTCAGAGAAAGAGCTGGAACACGACGTGTTACTGTCCATTGAATTTCTCCACTGCTGGCATCAAGCGCAGATAATTTGCCATCACCTGTGCGTACAAAGACCTGGTTAGTGTCCAATACGGCCTGTGTGCGAATCTCGCTACTTAATTGCTTCTTCCAGCTCAACAGTAATGAGTCATCTTTGATTTCATACAGAGCCACTTCACCATCTCGTGAAGTAGCCACCAGATGAGTATCATCTCCAGATAACCCGGCAATCGCCGGCAAACCAGTTTCAAAACTCCAGTTAGCACGGCCTCGTTTGGCATCAATTTGATAAATACGACCACTCAAATCGATGGTATAAATTTTGTCACCTGATACCAGTGGAGCCAGATCAAAAAAATTGACCAGAGAACTCTTCCCGGTCTGAAAAGTCCAGAGTTCACGCACATACTCAGGGTTTTCAATCTCTGTTAATTCGGCAGGGGGGTCACTATTGTCCGGCGTAGAACAGCCAAACACTAATAATGTCAGGCTGATGATCAGGGTTAACCGGCCGAGGGGCATATACTTCATGCTTTGATCCTTAAAATGATAGCTTCAATGTTTAGCTATTGAGGCTAGACACACCCAGATTGTCCAGCTTTTGCTGAAGGAATTGTGGGTTAGCTGCAGGTGGGTTGGCCATACGGGCTTTTTGATAGGCGGCTCTTGCCTGCTCTGCCTGTCCCTGAGCAGCCAGAATATCGCCTTTTAATTCTTCAACCGCTGCAGAAAACTGTTGCGGATATTCCACTTCGAGGGTTTTCAGTGCTTGATCAAGCTGACCGAGTTGTTGCTGAACAGCTGCAAGTCGCATGCGCGCGATGACCTGGATGGTCGTTTCAGATGAATCACCGATTATTTTTTGTAAGGTTTGTGCAGCCTCTTCATATTTTTCAGAAGAGACATATGCCTTGGCCAGGGCAAACTGCGCAAGGTCTGCATAGGGCGTGGAGCTATAATCACCCAGTACCAGATTAGCCTGCTCGATGGCTGCGTCGGATTTATTAGCATCCAGAGCTGACATCATTTGAGTAAAATACGCGGATGCCTCGGCAGCATGAGTCGTTTTATAGTCAACATAAAAGCGCCATCCAGCCAAACCACCAATACCGATAACCAGTCCAGCTACTACCGAACTACCATTATCGGACCACCATTTTTTGATGCGTTCAACCTGCTCTTCATCTGTCATATATTCAGTCATTGTATTGCCTAACCTTTATTTTGTTCGTTTAATAATTGTCTTACCTGTTGCGCCAGTTCTTGCTGAGAGAGGGTCAGTTGTTCCCGATTATCGCGTAGAAACTTGACATTAATAATGTCCTTCTCAACCTCATGTTCACCCAATATCAGGGCAAGTAAAGCTCCAGATTTATCTGCTTTTTTCATCTGACTTTTAAAGCTACCGCCACCAGCATGTAGCACCAGTGCTATACCCGGTAATTGATCGCGTAAATGTTCTGCCAGTTTATGACCGCTTTTGACTGCTTTTTCTCCCACCGCGACGAAATAAATCTCGCTGGTTGCCGCAGCCTGGGCCTGTTGCTGATCTATTAACATGGATACCAGGCGTTCGACACCCATTGCAAAACCTGCAGCGAAGGTCGGTTTACCGCCCAGTTGCTCAACCAGACCATCGTAACGACCACCTGCGCAGACAGTACCCTGTGCACCCAGACTGTCGGTAACCCATTCGAATACAGTATGACAATAATAATCGAGCCCACGTACCAGACGTGTATTGATGCTATAAGGCTGTCCAGCAAAATCCAGAATCTCTAATAACTGATTGAAGTGATCTCTGGATTCATCACATAAATGATCCTGTAGCTTAGGCGCAGATTCGATTAACCCTTGCATATCAGGATTTTTACTATCGAGTATGCGTAATGGATTGCTACCCAGACGACGCTGACTGTCTTCGTCCAGTTGATCAAGGTGATCAGTAAAATAGTTTACTAGCACCTCTTTATAGGCCGTTCGATCTTCACTGGTACCCAGTGTATTGAGTTGTAGAGAGATATCCTGCAAACCGAGTAATCTCCAAAGACGTGCAGCCATCAGAATCAATTCGGCTTCGACATCGGCACCTTGCATACCAAAGGTTTCAGCGCCCAGTTGATGAAACTGGCGATAACGACCTTTTTGTGGACGTTCATGACGAAACATGGGACCGTTGTACCAAAGGCGTTGCTGCTGATTGTGCAGCAGTCCATGTTCGATTCCTGCACGAACCACACTGGCAGTATTCTCTGGTCGCAGGCTCAGGCTATCTCCATTACGATCATCGAAACTGTACATTTCTTTTTCGACGATATCGGTCACTTCACCGATAGAGCGATGAAAGAGTCCCGTTTTCTCTAATATGGGTGTACGAATCTGGCGATAGCCATAGCTTTCGACCAGGTTACGAAAACCATCTTCCAGTTGCTGCCATACGCCGATTTCTTCAGGCAGTATGTCGTGCATACCACGTATTACTTGTATTTGCTGAACCATTATTACTGCCCTATTTTCAACCTGGCAGTGTTATCCGCTCTTATTTTCTTACTAAGATCTATGTCTTCACCCTGATAACGGATGCTGACGCCATGTCCATTACCCAAAAAAGCTTTAAATGGTGCCTTACCGGTCAGGGTAATATTCTGGCCACTTTTCAACAGGTCGTAAACAAGCCTATTCCCATCTGCGTCCTTGATATCAGCCCAGGTATCGGCATTTACAATAATCACCAGATCCGTTGAATCCGTCGCCTTGCCTGTATCTTCCAGTTGCTCAGGTACAGGCTCTGAGTCACTTTCTAATCCTGTCTGGGCCTGGGGTTCTAACTGTTCCGTCTGAGGAAGGATTTCATTAATACTGTTCAACTCGTTTCTAGCTACCTGCTCAAGCGTAACATCTGTTGAATTATTTATTTCTTGAGTAGCGCTTGCCTCAACGTCTTCCTGCAAAACACTATCCATTGTCTCATTTGCAGAAAGCGGAAGAGAAATCGTGGAAGAGTCGGAAAAATCACCTGAGTTAGCGATAATCTCAGTGGAATCGGTAGAATCAAGGCTGACTGTTTGCGCTGGCTGCTGATATCGATTCCACCACCAGAAAGATAACAGGCCTATCAATATGATAATCACCAGCCAGGTTGTGCCTTTCACTCGAGCATCACCCGAGTTAATTTCAGGAGAAGTGTTGCTGGTAGATGAAATTGGAGGATCATTTTGGGTGTAAAATTTAGAATATTGTTTAATGATCTCTTCTTCATCAAGATTCACTATGCGCGCATACGAGCGTAGATAACCTTTTACAAATATGGGTGCAGTAATATCTTCAAAATCATTCTCTTCCAAACTACTCAATATTGCCGCAGAGAGGCGCATTTTGTTGGCTACATCATCCAGTGTTAGTCCTATAGATATCCTTGCCGCCTGCAGGCGATCTCCAGGACCCAGGCTTGGAGGACCTTGTTTGGTCTCCTCTTGTAATGTCTCACTCATTTCGAAAGTCTTAACCAGGATTGATATTCAGGGGTATCGGCAAAGTCAGTCTTGAGTTTTTCTGCTAGCTTATAAGCCTCATCTCGGTGACTTAATTCAAGTTCATTCCTGATTTCCAGCCACAAACTACGTGCCGTCGATTTACCTACCAAATGATAACGCTTTAAATAGATGGTTGTTAGTGGATATTGTTTTTCTTCGAAACTGATTTCTGCCAGCATGATGAGTGCGGGCCGGTAATTATTGCGCATTCCCAGTGCTTTCTTCAGATATTCCTTAACCATCTCAGGCTTTGAATTATTCTGTTGCAAACAACTTGCAGCATTGGTGTAAGCCACTTCAGGAGATTTATATAAGGGATTTTTAAGTGCCTGGAGAAACATTTTTTCAGCTTCTTCTGGTCGGTGATCATGGCATAGAAAAGCCCCGAAGTTATTCAATGCTTCTGAGTCTTTATCGTTATATTCAATCGCTTTTCTAAAATGGAATTCGGCTTTTTCCTTATCCTGAAAACGATTTTGCAAAACGGCATAAGCATGATGTGCCTGTGCGTTACGCGGGTTTTGATCCAGCGCCTTGAGCAGTTTTTCATTAGCCAGTTCCAGGTTATTCTGATGGTAGTAACCCATGCCCAGTTGGACGTTGATATCACTGGCCTTTTCTTTTTGTGACGGCCCCTCATCGACCACAACGCAGGCTGATAAACTAAATAGCATGAGCCAGATCAGGTTAATTCGTAACATTACATTTGTCCTGTTATTGATTCTAATGAGACCTGATGTTTCAGGCTTCTTCGACTTTTATCCTTCACTTTTCCAACCAGTTGACCACAGGCCGCATCGATATCTTCACCTCGCGTTTTGCGGGTTACTGTTACTATGCCCTTGCTATGCACATAATCGCGAAATCGGTTAATAGTTTCACGATCAGAACACTGGTAAATGGCATTAGGATAAGGATTAAAGGGTATTAAGTTTAGTTTACTGGGTATAGGTTTAAGAATTTTAACCAACTCACGCGCATGTTCCAGACTGTCGTTGACACCCGCGAGCATAACATATTCAAAGGTTATACGTCGGCGATTATGATCTTTTACATATTCGAGACAGGCTGCTAGTAACTCACGGATTGGATACTTTTTATTCAATGGGACCAGTTGATCCCGAAGCTCATCATTTGCAGCATGCAATGATACTGCAAGACAGACATCGGTTGACTGTTTTAACTTCATAATTGCTGGCACCACGCCCGCTGTACTGATGGTGACACGGCGTTTGCTTAAGCTATAGGCAAAATCATCACACATAATATTGAGCGCAGACATCACCGCATCATAGTTGAGTAATGGCTCACCCATGCCCATCATCACAACGTTAGTGATACCGTTTTCACGCCCATCCGCGACCAGTGAATGATGCGCAAGATACAACTGCCCAATGATTTCAGCTGTCGTCAAATTGCGATTAAATCCCTGTTTGGCGGTAGAGCAGAATGAACAGTTTAAGGTGCACCCAACCTGAGACGAGATACACAGAGTCATACGGTTATCTTCGGGTATGAGTACACATTCGACGGCATTCTCTACCCCATCTATATGCAGTAACCATTTGCGTGTACCATCCGAAGAGTGTTGAGCTATAGCCACTTCCGGCAATCTTACTTCCGCAATTTCACTGAGTTTGCTGCGCAGACTTTTGGCCAGGTCAGTCATCAGCGCAAAGTCGGTCACTCCACGCTGATGTATCCATTGCATAACCTGTTTGGCACGAAACGGTTTTTCGCCGATAGACAGGAAGAATGCTTCCATAGTCGACCGGTCCATATTTAACAGGTTATGCAAGGATGGCTGACTCATTGCTTAGCGGATTCGCTCACACAATTCATTGTCAGAGAAGAAATAGGCGATCTCAACCTGTGCAGTTTCTGGAGCATCTGAGCCATGTACAGCGTTTTCATCGATGCTACTAGCAAAATCAGCACGAATTGTACCTGGAGCCGCTTCCGCAGGATTGGTCGCGCCCATAACTTCACGATTTTTAGCGATGGCACCTTCACCCTCCAGAACCTGAACCATAACAGGGCCAGAGGTCATAAAATCGACCAGATCTTTGAAGAAAGGACGTTCTTTATGAACAGCATAAAATCCTTCAGCTTTCGCCTGATCCAGCTGAATCATTTTAGCTGCGACTATGCGCAGACCTGCGTTTTCAAAGCGGCTATAAATCTGCCCGATAATGTTCTTGGCAACTGCGTCAGGCTTGATAATAGACAGGGTTCTTTCGGTACTCATTAGTGCTCTCGTTTATGGTTTATAAAAATCGACTGATTTTACGCGTGTTTAGCGCATAACAGAAGGTATCCTGACTGAAATGATGCAAAAAATACCCACATTTTGTATAAAAACGCCTCCAGCACGGTTAGAGCTGGATACAGACCTTCCGTAGAGACTCATTACCGTTATAATACGCCCAATTTCTTAAGCCCAAATAACACTCAATTTTAATGAATTTCATCGAAACCCGTGGCAATGATGGCCAGCATAAACTCTCTGTTCCTTTTTCCGAGGCCATCTTAAACCCTATTGCGTCCTTTGGTGGACTTTACAGTCCTGAATCTATTCCCACATTTCCCAGTGGTTTTTTAGAAAACCATTTAGCGAGTGACTATCAGCAACTGACTCGGTCCATTCTTGAACTGTTCGCGATCGATATTGATGAAGCCGTTATTAATCAGGCATTATCGCTGTATGGTCAATTCGATGATCCGCAAAACCCTGTACCCGTTAACCGGGTTTATGAAGATCTTTATGTCAGCGAGCTGTATCACGGACCGACCCGAGCATTTAAAGACATGGCACTGCTTCCTTTTGGTGCGGTGTTATCGTCACTAGCTCAACAGCGACATGAAAACTATTTGATACTGGCAGCAACCAGTGGAGACACCGGGCCAGCTGCACTGGAGACTTTCAAAAACCGCGCTAACGTACGTGTTGCCTGCCTCTATCCGGATGGAGGCACATCGGATGTACAACGCCTGCAGATGGTCACAGAAGATGCCGACAACCTGAAAGTGATCGGTATCAAGGGTAATTTCGACGATGCTCAGAAAGCACTCAAAACACTGCTAGGCTCTGCTGCCTTCAAGGATAAATTAAAGCAAAAGGGTATATCGCTTTCCGCAGCCAACTCGGTCAATTTTGGCCGCATTATCTTTCAGATTATCTACCATATTCACTCCTATCTCGAACTGGTAAGACAACAAGCCATTCAAGCGAATGAGAAGATTTATCTGAATATCCCCAGCGGGAATTTTGGTAATGCGTTAGGTGCCTTCTATGCCGTTAAAATGGGACTACCGGTAGAAAAGATTCTGATTTCATCGAACGCAAACAATGTATTAAGCGACCTGATTAATACCGGCATTTACGACCTGAATTCAAGAACCTTGATCAGCACTACCTCACCTGCCATGGATATCCTGGTTTCATCTAACGTAGAGCGCGTTTTGTTTGACTTGCTGGGCGCTACTCGTACACAGGAATTGATGCAGCAACTGATTGAAAAAAGGCGTTATCAACTCACCCCTGATGAGCTAAACCTGTTGCAGCAATATTTTGCCGCCGATTATTGTAGTGATGATGAGGGGCAGGCATTTATCAAGCAGGCATTTGATGACGGCTATCTGATGGATCCTCACACAGCAACCTGCTTTAAGACCCATCAGAGCTACCGTAACAGCGGACTGAAATCGATTGTTTATTCAACGGCTGAATGGACCAAATTCTCACCTGTAATCGATTTTGCCTTGACAGGAAAGCGTGATGGTCATGACCAGGATGCTTTGAAATCGATTGCAGCAACTGCAAATATTGAAATCCCTCAGGTAATCCGTGAGCTTTTCAATAAACCTGTATCCCAGGATATCGTGATTGACAAACAGGATATTGAAACTGAAATTCTGGCTTTTCTGGATCAATAAGCATACCAAAAAAATAAAGGCTACAAATGCAGCCTTTATGGTAATTTCAGCGAAAGCCCTTAGTTGGAATCCAGATTTTCCACGCGTATGCGGGTTACTTCACCACTCACCGATGACAGCCCCTCAATAGAAGCTATTGCCTGATTCATCTGAGACTCCTGAATACGTTGAGTCAACATGATAATAGTAGCGGTTGCTTCGTTAGCTGCTGGCTCTTTCTGCAAAATTGCCTCAATCGAGATATTATTCTCACCCATAATACGGGCGATATCAGCCATCACTCCAGGCTTATCCTGCGCCTGCAAACGTAAATAATAGGCCGTCACCACATCATCCATGCTAAGGACAGGAATATCATTGAGCTGATCGGGTTGAAATGCCAGATGAGGTACACGGTTCTCCGGATCGGTGGTCAGCGAACGAGTCACATCAACGATATCAGCCACTACTGCTGATGCAGTTGGATTAGCCCCGGCACCTGCACCATAATATAACGATGGCCCCAACTTATCCGCCATAATGAGCACGGCATTCATCACGCCATCGACATTTGCAATTAATCGTTTTTCAGGAATCAGGGTAGGATGTACACGCATCTCTATACCCTTTTCTGTGGCTCGGGTAACACCAAGGTGTTTAATGCGGTAACCCAGTTGAGCGGCAAAGGTGACATCATCCTGAGATATCTTGCTGATGCCTTCGGTATACACTTTTTCGAACTGCAGGGGCACGCCAAATGCGATAGAAGAAAGGATGCATAGCTTGTGCGCCGCATCTATCCCTTCCACATCAAAGGTAGGATCTGCTTCGGCATAACCCAGCTCCTGAGCTTCCTTTAATACATCGTTAAAATCACGTCCCTTATCGCGCATTTCGGTAAGAATGAAATTCCCTGTTCCGTTTATAATGCCCGCTATCCATTGAATTCGGTTACCACTTAACCCTTCACGGATCGCCTTGATAATTGGGATGCCACCAGCTACTGCTGCTTCGAAAGCAACCACAACACCCTTCGCCTGGGCAGCTGCAAAAATTTCATTTCCATATTTTGCAATCATCGCCTTATTGGCCGTAACCACATGTTTGCCATTGTTGATCGCAGCCATCACCAGTTCGCGCGCGGGAGAGTCGCCGCCGATCAATTCCACCACAATATCAACGTCAGGATTGTTTACGACTTCGAAAGCGTCTTCGGTAATAATGGCCTGTTCTGTGCCTTCGGGTTTTTCACCTGGCTTTAAGCCACGCGCAGCAGCATGTATCACCTGAATATCGCGACCAGCGCGACGCGCTATTTCTGCGGCATTACTCAGCAATACTCTAGCGGTGCCACCACCTACAGTCCCTAACCCTAATAAACCTATCTTGACCGGTTCCACTATTTACCTCTGTGATACAAATGAGTTTTTTTAAACAATATTATGATTCTGATTGAGCACCAGATGCGTTACGCAGCATATCACGTATACCACGAAGCGCCTGACGTGTACGATGCTCATTCTCGATAAGACTAAAGCGTACATGATCATCACCATAATCGCCAAATCCAATACCTGGTGAAACAGCTACTTTTGCTTCTTTCAGCATCAGTTTTGAAAATTCCAGAGACCCCATATGGCGGAAGGGTTCGGGTATTTTGGCCCACACAAACATAGTGGCCTTAGGCGGTGTTACTTTCCAGCCCAGTGCATTGAGTCCACCACACAGAACATCACGACGACTTTGATACATATCACGAATATCATCAATGACAGACTGGTCTCCATCCAGCGCAGTCACAGCTGCAACCTGAATTGGCGTGAACATGCCATAATCCATATAGGATTTAATACGCTGTAATGCTGCGACTAACGTGGGATTTCCACACATAAACCCAACACGCCACCCCGGCATATTATAGGTTTTAGATAAGGAGTAGAATTCAACGGCTATTTCTTTAGCGCCTTCAACCTGCAAAATTGAGGGTGCAATATAGCCATCGAAGGTGATTTCGGCATAAGCAAGATCGTGCACGACCCAGATTTTATGTTCGCGAGCAATAGCAACCACCTTTTCAAAAAAGTCCAGCTCTACACACTGAGTCGTTGGGTTACCCGGGAAACTGATTACCAGCATCTTGGGTTTGGGCCAGCTATCCTTAATCGCTTTTTCTAGCTCGCTGAAAAAATCCACACCAGGGGTTAGTGGCACATAATGAATATCCGCACCTGCAATGACAAAACCATAGGGATGAATGGGGTACGAAGGATTGGGTACCAACACGGCATCACCGGGAGCCACCGTCGCCATCGCCAGATGAGCCAGGCCTTCTTTAGAACCGATGGTAACAATCGCTTCAGTTTCAGGATCCAGCTCAACATCGTATTTTCGCTTATACCAGTTGCACACAGCCTGACGTAGACGTGGAATTCCACGGGACAATGAATAACGATGGGTATCGTTACGTTGAGCAGCTTCACAAAGCTTGTCGACAATATGTTTGGGTGTAGGCTGGTCGGGGTTACCCATACCAAAATCAATGATATCTTCACCACGCGCTCGTGCTGCCGCTTTTAATTCATTTACGATATTAAATACATACGGAGGCAGGCGTTTTATACGTTGGAAATCGTCGTTCAAGACAGGGGTCTCACTGGGTTAATAAACAAAGGTCAGCAACGATAAACAGTGCTCAAGTCACTGTCAATCTGATATCTGAAATTTTATTGGCTATCTGGTCAAAGCGCGAGATTTAAGATAACCTGCGCGCATGCCATTAGCCGAAGAATTAATTACTGGTCGTAACAGTATCCAGGCCTATCAGTCTGATCAGATTACAATCAACGAAAGAAATTACCCTCAGAGCCTGATCCTGTCTGCAACTGAGATTATAAGCCCCTGGCCTGTCACCCATATAGACGAACTAAACCCTGGCCATCTACAGGCTATTGTCGATCAAAAGCCTGAGGTTGTACTGCTAGGAACCGGTGATAAACAGCTTTTTCCTGATATCGAAATTATTGCTTACTTTGCACAGCTTGGACTTGGCCTGGAAGTCATGAATACGGGCGCCGCCTGTAGAACCTTTAATATTCTGGTTGCAGAAAATCGCCAGGTGGTGGCAGGTATTATTCTCCAATCAGCAATCGTCTGAAAACTCTATACCCGCTTCAGCCAGTGCTCGTCGGCGTTGCGCATGACAATCACGTGCATCTTTTACCATATAATGGTCACCAGAATGGCGAAAACCCAGCTTTCCGTAAAAACGCTTCAACTGTTTTTTAAGTTCAGGGGTACGCTCTTCAGATTCAGCATCGATAATCGGATAAGCTTTTAGCGCCACCAGGGTTTTATTCATATCGACAACTTCGCTCATCCTTTTAAGCATTTCGGTCCCAATACTTTTGTTACGAAACTCTGGCTCTACCACCAGCTCGTCGATATAAACCAGACTGCCACAGGGTGTTTTTTCTTCTTCATCTCGACTGCAGCATTCCACATAGCAGGTATTGTTTTTCACGATATGATTACCCAGATCAGAAATCTCTGGAGAAATTGAATCGAATAGCTCCTGGATATTATTAAATACTTTGCGTCCAACGGATAAGTCGACTCGATGTCCTTTCAGTTTAGCAATGACTCTTTCTTCAGCATCATCACCCCAAAAAATGGCCTGCCCGTTAAACTCAATCAACAGGTGTGATAAATCCTCCATCTCCGAAGGCTTGATCGAAAATTCGAATTCAAGCTCTGAAATTAGATCCTGGCTCATATTTGTTTATCTATGTTAAATATTAGGTTTTGCTAATATAGTAGCTTTAACCTGATTATCAAGTTAAAAAGTACGCTATTTACTATCTTTCCGACAAATACCACAAAATAAATGTGTATTTAGGTGATTCTAACCACTTTGAGCGCTCACTTCCATTTTTCACGAAGCAAATTACGGTTCAACAGTAGCCATTGAAGCGCGATAATCGCTGGAGACGAATTGATAGTTCCATCTTCAATCCATTGTTTCGCCTGATCAAGACTCACTACTTCGACCAGAATGTCTTCAAACTCATGGTCCAGGCCATGTATACCACCAACGCCTTGAGTATCTACCCGACCACAATAGAGAACACACTGCTCACTGGTTCCTCCCGGGCTAACATAATATTGGGTGATTTTTTCTAGCTGCAAAATCTCACAACCAGCTTCTTCCAGGGTTTCCCTTTCGGCCACCTGCTGATAGCTTTCACCATCTTCGATAATTCCAGCAATAATTTCTTTAAGCCAGGGTCTGGACTGAGTTCCAATCGCACCGACACGAAACTGCTCGATTAATACCACTTCATCACGTATTGGATCGTAGGGCAGCACAGCTACCGCTGAACCCCGTTCAAACAGTTCACGGTGAAAGATCTCGCTAACACCACCTGCATATAATTCATGCTGTAAGGTAAATTTTTCCATGCGGAAATAGCCCTGGAACACGACCTGCTGGTCGATAACCTTCCATTCGTAATTCATGTTAGATAATCCTTAAGGATTTCTGTCACCTCTAGCAAGTCTTCTCTGGTATCAACGCCAATGCCTGGCGTCAATGCAGCAAGTTCGGTGTGTATGCTGTACCCATAATACAGAGCACGTAACTGTTCGAGTTTTTCACTTTGCTCCATCATGCAGGGTAATAAAGTGGCATAGGTTTTCAAAAAACCAACTCGATACGCATACAGGCCTATGTGTCCGTAATATTGCGCAACGGGCTCATCGCGCTGAAAAGGTATGGCCGAACGACTGAAGTAGAGCGCTTTCCCATACTGGTCGTGAACCAGTTTCACCAGATTAGGGTTTTGTGCTGATTGCTGGTCGATGGACTTATGCAGAGTAGCCATATCATAGCCAGATTGCTGCAGATTTTGGGCAACCTGAGTCAAATTTTGGGCAGGCATTAAGGGTTCATCGCCCTGTAAATTAACAATAATCGTCTCATCTGACCATCCCTGTTTCTCACAAACCTCAACGATGCGGTCACTACCGGTTGAGTGATCACTGCGAGTCATACAGTAATCCCCGCCAAAGCTTTCAACGACCTTTAATATCCTTTCATCATCGGTTGCCACAACCACCTGTTGAGCATGACTTTGTAGTGCAGCCTGATAAACCCATTCGATCATGGGCTTGCCATGAATATCGATTAATGGTTTTCCCGGCAAACGGCTGGAAGCATAGCGTGCCGGAATGACAATTTTAAAATCCTGGTGCATCAGTTGGTGCTCATTAAAGGCTTTCCATTTCCTCGGCGCTCAGTTCGCGCGCTTCCTCTGGCAACATGACAGGAATGCCATCTCTAATCGGGTACGCCAAACGAGAGCTGCGCGATAACAGTTCCTGATTTTTTCTGTCATACACCAATGGACCCTTGGTTACCGGATCAACCAGAATATCGAGTAAATGTTTATCCATTAAGTCTGGACTCCACTAAGTTGAGAAATTTTAATTGTAAATGATCAGACAAGGTCAATTCGAGAGGAACAACCCAAATATTATCTCTGGCGAAGCCGCGCAGCTTCACGGCATCTTTATGTGTAACCAGCAGCGGTTTATCGGCAAACCCATCTATATCCTGCTGGGTGAAAGTGTAATGATCACTAAAAGCATTGGCGATAATATCCAGCTTATGTTGCCTTAGCTGTTCGAAAAACAGCTCTGGAAAACCAATTGCTGCTAAGGCATATAATGCCTGCCCCTCAAACGATGACAGCTCTGCGGTCTGTTGAGGATCGAGTAAATTCCAGCAAAGCCCCAGTTGCTGCTGAACATCCCTGCCCTCTCGATCAATCAAAAGGTCACATTGTTTAAGACGGCCGATGGGTTCTCTCAAAGGACCTGCTGGCAGACAAAAGCCATTACCCAAAGCGAGCTCGCGGCTCACAATGATTTCAGCATCTCGTTTTAAAGCATAATGCTGTAATCCATCATCACAGATAAGCAAGTCAATATCAGGATTCTGTTCAAGTAAAATTTGACCTGATTTGACCCGGTCTGCGCCTATAGCGACAGGGCAGCCGCAGACTTCGGATAACATATTCGCTTCATCACCCGCTTTATCGCTGGTCTGGCCCTGTTGCAGAATTTGGCAGCCATATTCCAGATCACTCTTATAACCTCGAGTCAGAATAGCGGGATGATAACCGCGCGACTGCAATAGCTTGACCAGACTGACCACTATAGGCGTTTTACCATTACCACCTACAGAGATATTACCGACCACAAAAACAGGTCTGGATAAGGCCGTACGTTTCAAAACCTCAAATTGATAAAGCTGACGTCGCACAACAACCAGTGCACAGAAAATCAATGACAATGGCCACAGGATTAAGGCCAGCGGGTTCAGCCGCCACAGCCACCAGCCATTGTGAGTAGATGGGCTGGATGCTGCATTATAGCGTTTTAACATAATCAGTCTTGGTGGTCGCTAAATTGCATCGCATGCAACTTACCATAGACACCACCCTGCTCAATTAACTGACTATGATTACCCTGTTCGATAATCTTACCCTGCTGCATGACCAGAATTTGATCGGCATGTTCTATGGTTGACAGACGATGTGCAATGACCAACGTGGTCCGATTACTGATTAAGTTATCTATCGCTTTTTGAATATGACGTTCGGATTCTGTATCCAGAGCCGAAGTGGCTTCATCAAGAATCAGGATAGGTGCATCCTTTAATAGCGCCCTTGCTATCGCCAGACGCTGGCGCTGTCCACCGGAAAGTAATACACCTTTTTCTCCAACCTGTGTATCCAGGCCCTGAGGCAACTTTTCGATATATTCCCAGGCATAAGCCCTCTGTGCAGCTTCAATAATACGTTCTTCACTGATATTGCCTAACACGCCGTATGCAATATTATTGCGCACAGTATCGTTAAAAAGACGCACATCCTGACCAACATAGGCAATCTGTCTGCGTAAATCGGCCAGTTGATATTGTCGAATCTCTATGCCATCCAGCAGTATTTCCCCTGCAGATAATTCATACAGGCGTGGTAATAGATTGACCAGAGTCGACTTCCCGCTACCCGAGCGGCCTACTATAGCGACCGTCTGGTTGGGCTTCACTGCTAAACTGACATCATCTAATACTTTTGCCTCGTGTCGAGGATAATGGAATGAAACATTCCTAAACTCAATCTCTCCGGCGCATGTATCTATGGATATCTCACCCTCATCGGGCTCACTATGTTTAGCCAGGAAAGAATAAACGCTCTCACCCGCAGCTATGCCGCGTTGAATACTCACATTCACCGCAGAAAGGGTACGCATGGGGGCAAACAGACTGGTCATGGCAAAAATAAACGATAGAAAATCACCCGAAGTAATCACTCCATGCATCGAATCCGAGATGGCAAATGCGACGATACCTGCAAAAGCCATCGCAACAATCAACTGAATTAATGGCATACTGATGGATTGAGCAGACGTCATTTTCATGTTCAGTTTCAGATTACGTCGATTGATCTGATAGAATTTTTCACGTTCAAAGTCATTACCACCAAAGATTTTGACCACACGGTTGGAGTCAATCACTTCCTGAGCGACATGCGACACCTCGCCCATTGAATGCTGAATATTCTTACTAATACGGCGAAAGCGCGAAGATACTTTGACTACGATCAAAAATACCAGTGGCCCGACCACCAGAAAGATGGCCGACAACTGCCAGCTAAGCCAGAGCATATAACTGAGCAATGCAAGAATACGTAAAGTATCCTGTATGAGTACCGTTAACGAACTAGAAACAGCACTGGATACCTGCTCAATGTCATAGGAAAACTTGGACAGTATCTCACCAGAAGAGGCCTCGTCGTACTCATAAGAAGCCAGGGTCAACAATTTTTCAAAAATCTGGCTTCTGAGCTTATTGATAACCTGACGTCCTATATAAGCCATACAATAGTTTCTCAGAAAGACCGCCCCCATACGCACGATAAATATCAGAATGATGGCTATAGGCACCATCTTAATAATGAATTCATCGCGATTGACAAACCCTTCATCCAGCATCGGTTTCATCAAATAGGCAAACGCAGCCTCGGTGATTGCAAAAATCACCATGCCAATAATCGCAAAAACAAAATAGCGTTTATATTCGAATGCAAGCGCTAAAAGACTCCGATAGGCTTTAACCCCTGATGAGTTTTCGAGTGAAAATGACACTATAGAAGCCTAATTCAGTGGCTTTGTGGTTGCGATTGAAAGATGAGTCATTCCGATCTGCCCGACGATATCCAGCGCGGTCACCAACGACTGCACAGGCGAATTTGCATCCGATTGAATCACCACCGGCATAGCTTTGTTCTTTCCGACAACTCTATGCAGTTCCAGCAACAACAGTTCGGCATTTTGATTCTTCAGTCGTTTACCATTGATGTAATAAAAACCACGCGGATCGATTATGACAGTGAGCTTTTCATTGTCTGGGGTTTTATTTCTTGCCGAAGCCTCAGGCAATTCGATCTTAAGTTCGGAGGTGGTGTCAAAGGTAGTCGATACCATGAAGAAAATCAGTAACAGAAAAACGACATCTATCAGAGGTGTCAGGTTAACGCCGCTATCATCTTCTACCGTTTGATTGCGAAAGCGCATAGCTCAGGCTGCCTCTTTTTTACTTATATGGCGTTCACCATGCAATACCTCGACCAGCTTCATCGCTTCCTGCTCCATGCTCATCACCAGCTCATCGATCTTACGTTTAAGGTAACGATGAAATATGACCGTTGGAATGGCAACGGTTAATCCGGCGGCTGTGGTGATTAATGCTTCAGAAATCCCGCCTGCAAGCGTTGCGGGATCCCCCACACCAACAGCAGTGATGGTAGTGAATACCTTGATCATGCCGATTACGGTACCCAGCAATCCTAATAAAGGTGCAATGGTTGAGATAGTACCCAGTGCATTGATAAACCTTTCCATCTCGTGTGCGACAAAGCGCCCTGTTTCTTCGATACTTTCGCGCACCAGTTCACGTGATAAATGGCGATTTATCAGGCCAGCAGCGAGTACCTTGCCAAGCGGTGAACCATTTTCGATTTCCTGGATATGCTTATCGGTCAATTTGTCATTTCTTAGCAGGGTCCAGATACCATTCATCAATTTTTCAGGGATTACCTTGCGTTTCTGCAACGTCCATAAGCGCTCAGCAATAATACCCATTGCAATCGCTGAACATAGCAAAATGGGATACATCAACCATCCGCCTGCTTGAACAAGTTCTAACACATTAAATCTCCCGATATTTGAGTGGATTTCAGATACTTTTTACGTGAGCGGCATGATACTGATAAAGCCTGAGTTTGTCAGTACCAGATATGGGGATAAAGTCGGCGAAATTTTTCTATTCGACAACTGCCTGAATCGCAATGAATCTCGATAGCGCCATCCATAGCTGTTTGATACAGATGAGCGTCAATTTTACGATATCTATCCAGTACTTCAGCTTTTGGAAACCCCCAGTGATTCAGAAAGCCACTGGAAAATATGACGTGTTCTGGTGATACTGCCTGAATAAATTCCGGCGTCGAAGAACTTAAACTGCCATGGTGCGGCGCTAATAAAACACTAGCCTTCAACTTTTCACTGTAGTTATTCAGCAACACTCGCTCCTGTTCCTGTTCGATATCACCTGTTAACAGGAAGTGCTGATTATTGACGCTAATACGCAATACGCAGGAACGGTTGTTATCAGACTGTGTACTATCCTGCGCAGTCATCAAAAATTCAAACCTGACGCCATCCCATCGCCAGGGCTTAATAACATGACAGTCACGAATAGATAACAGCTCCGGAAAACGCTGTCTTACGGCTTCAGGAGTCCCCGACAGCACCGGTACCTTGTAAAAATCATCTATCACCGAATGCAGCCCGCCTGAGTGATCCTGATCGTTATGACTGATGATAATTTGATCAACCTGATCTATGCTCTGATGATTTAGAAAAGGTTGAATCACCCACTCGCCAATGCCAAAACCTGAGCGATTTCCCGGACCAAAGTCATAAATCAGGCTGTGCTCGCGAGTTTGTACTACGACTGCATTGCCCGTACCTATATCCAGTACAGTTAAAGACAGCAGTTCACTACCGTTTTGGTTGGAAGGCCAAAAAATAACCGCAGGCAATAAAACCAGCCACCCTCTTATTCGCAGTACCCCCTGAGGCAGAAGCAGCAGCAATAGCCAGATCACTACCAGTACCAGCTGCCATACATTAACTGAATTCATCTGTATGGCCTGCAAACCCAGGTGCTGCAATAACTGAAGATAATCAATCAGCAAACCAACCACCCCATCCATCAGTGTATAGGCGCTATTAAGCCAGCTATCCGGTAACCAGAAAAGTGCCAGTAACATAAAATTGACCGGTACGATGATCAGGCTAATCAGGGGAACAGCGACCAGATTTGCGAATAAACTGGCCGTATGTATTTGCTTAAAGATTAGCAACGTCAAAGGAATAAACAAAAACGAAAAAAGCAATTGAATCGTCAGCAATTGTCGCCAACGAGAGCGCTGATGCTGCAATATAAAACCGCCCAATAGAATAATGCCCATGGCACACAAGGTAAGCCAGAAGGATTCGGATAGTACTGCCAGGGGCGAAAAAACAAGCACTGCTATCAGTGTTGCCATTACACTGTGAAGTAAATTAAAAGGCAGACGCAGTAAAAACATCAGCCCAAGTACCGTGAACATCAGAAAAGCTCTTTGAGCCGGCAGTTCGAATCCTGACAACAGGCTATACATTAATACAGCAATCCAGCTCATCAACCAGCAGAAATCATTGCGAGTAATGCCCGTTTTATAAACCAGCAGGTTCCATATTTTGTGCGCCAGGAAAAAGGCAAAGCCAGCGATAATACCAATGTGCAGCCCAGAGATGGCGATCAGATGAGCTGTGCCGGTATTTTTAAATAAACTTCTTTCGCTGTCACTCAGGTTACCCCTATATCCAGTGGATAGCGCCTGTAACAATCCTGGATGCTGGCAATCACTACAATGTAAACGGATCCATCCATTTATCCCCTGTCTCAATCTATTTATCGATAACCTGTTAGCCCCCAGCAACTCGGTATTGTCATCTTTCACTACATATCCCGTGGCATGAATCCCCTTCACAAAAAGCCAGCGTTCATAATCAAACCCGCCCGGATTCTGAAAACCATGGGCTGGTTTTATCTTAACTGTCAGTTGCCACTGCTGGCCTGCCATTAAGGTTTCTGGTGGATTCTTCCAGGAAAGACGGATGCGCTGAGGCAGTTCTGGAGCTTCTGTTTTCTGATCAGGTTTCAAAATAAAGCGCGCTGAGCTGCCTCGATAACTGGGAATATTGACCACTTCACCCGTCAGCGTAATCCTCTTATTGATGAATGACGCCGACAGTGTTTGCTCGAGTTGTTGATAGATATGTAGCGAAGCGTATAAAAAACTGGCACCAAGCAGCCAGAAAACCCTCCCACCACGATTAAAAAAGCTGAAAAATATACACACTGGAAGTAGAGACAACCAGTAAATATCGATACTTTGAGTTTGAAAACAGGCTAGAATGACACCTGATAACACAGCAATCCCAGCAGAGACCATCGCTTCCATTTCCTTATTAAAGTAAATGTAACTTAATTTATAGTTTGATTAATTACCATTGTTTTATGCCCAAAAAGTTTATTCAAAAATTTATGCCTCATCCAAGGCATATCACCGAAAATAAGTGGATTCGTAAGCTCGGTCCTCGTCTACAGGATCCCAGCATCTGGCATATCAATCGTCGTTCCGTTTCCGGGGCTACTGCACTGGGTCTATTCTGTGCTTTTATACCGGTTCCTTTTCAAATGCT
Source organism: Gammaproteobacteria bacterium (assembly GCA_050298595.1). GTDB lineage: Bacteria > Pseudomonadota > Gammaproteobacteria > JACNJF01. The sequence continues at coordinate 49,156 of JBNKUM010000070.1, forward strand.
GATCGCTGCTGTTGGAGCCATCCTGTTTCGCGTCAACATCCTGATTTCGGTGCCCCTGGTGTGGCTGAGTAACCCTGTGACCATGCCGCCGTTATTTTATTTCTGTTATCGGGTTGGGCTATGGATACTCAACACGAAAGATAAAGGATTCCAGTTCGAGCTATCTTTTCACTGGTTGGCTAATGAGCTGCTCTACATCTGGCAACCGTTTTTACTGGGTTGCTTTATTGTTGGTGCAATCACTTCAATCCTTGGTTTCTCTGCAGTTCGTCTGTTGTGGCGTTATCAAATTGCTAAACAAATAAGATACCGGAAAACCCGTAATCAAGGCTAATGCTGGATATCTTTTTCAGTCTGCAATTTATCTGGATAAGTTGTTTAATCGTCACCTTATCCATTGTTATAGGCTTTTTCTGCGCCTATTTGCATAGCCATCTGCTTCAGGTTACCGCAGGAGAATGGCTGGTTGAACACATCTATTGCCCGATCACTAAAACCTTAATCCTGATGTGTATGACCCTGCTGTTATTTCCATTAATAGTAGAGGGTGCCAACTATCAGCAGGTGATGGACTTATTTGTAGAAAGGCAATACCTGACCAATATGATGAATATCCTGATGGTTAGTGGGCTGTTTTTTTCATTCTTCCCTTTGCTCAACCACCCTGCAGTTGCAATGCCTGTACTGGGCTGTATTGCAACCGCCATTCTATTAAATAGTTATTTTACTCTGACACCTGAGCAGGTCGTCAGTTTTATCCCGGATTTGCATAATTTGATGAAGATACTCGCCCTCATCATCCTTAGCTATTGGGCCAACCGATGGATAATCGATAAAGTATCAAGCTATATCGATCATCGATATATAGTGACGGGAAGCAAGACTATGGTTACGGATGTGAGTTATCTGATCCTGCAAATACCGGTCATGCTGGCGTATGCCCAAAGCCTGATCAATGAATATCAAAGGGCGATAACTAGCCTGTAAACAGGATTATCTCTGACGGATCAAAGCTCCATCATGCATCTCCCATTGCGCCTGCATACTGGCGGCAATCTTCATATCATGCGTCACTATAACCAACGCCGTGCGGCTCGATTCATTTAATTGCAGCATCAGATCCAGCATATTGTGCGCTGTTTTCTCATCCAGATTTCCCGTTGGCTCATCAGCTAAAACACAGGCTGGATTAGTAACCAGCGCTCTGGCTAGCGCAACTCGTTGACGTTCACCACCGGATAATTCGCCCGGTTTATGTCGGGATCGATGCTCCAGGCCGACTTTCTGCAATAGCTGCATCGCCTGCTCTGCAGCATCAGCCCGGTTAGTACGCCGAATCAGTAAGGGCATCATGATGTTTTCCAGCGCGTCGAACTCTGGCAGTAAATGATGAAACTGATAGATAAATCCCAGATAACGATTACGCAATTGCCCCAGTTTCTTCTCCGATTGCTGCTGCATAGCATGCCCCATCACCTGAATACTGCCAGAACTGGGCCGATCCAGCCCGCCGAGTAAATGTAATAAAGTACTTTTCCCCGCTCCAGAAGATCCAACAATCGCATGGCGCTCAGCTTCGCCCACAGAGAAGTCCACCTGTTTGAGAACTTCTACCGATAACTCCCCTTGCTGATAAGTCTTGCTCAGCCCTTCAACCTGTAAAACTGCAGCATCATTACTCATAGCGTAAAGCCTCCGCAGGTTGGGTTTTGGACGCGCGTAAAGCCGGATAGATGGTAGCCAGTATAGAGAGCACGAAAGACATAACACCAATTCTTATCACATCGGATATTTCCATCTGCGAGGGTAATTCAGTAATGGGATACACGCCCGTGGGTAAAAACTGGGTATGAAAAAAATGTTCCAGCGCGGGCACTATGACGCTGACATTGGAAGCGACTATAACCCCAAAAAACACCCCAAGCAGGGTGCCGAACAAACCAATCAAGGTACCCTGAATCATAAACACTACAGTAACCGATGAGGGCGATAGACCCAGCGTACGCAGTATGGCGATATCAGCCTGCTTGTCAGTAACCACCATCACCAGTGTCGATACGATATTAAAAGCCGCTACCGCTACAATGAGTGAAAGGATGATAAACATCACGGTTTTTTCAGTCTGCACCGCCTTGAAGTAATTGCTATGGCGCAGTGTCCAGTCAGACACCCAGTACTCAACACCGAGTATCTCGCGCAAATCATGGCGTACCGTAGGCGCTCTATCCATATCGTTTATTTTCAGGCGCAGGCCAGACATGGCACCATCCATGCGAAACAATTTAGAAGCATCTTCAGCATGAATCAATGCCGAGCTACGATCATACTCATACACGCCTATCTCAAAAATACCGACCACCTTGAAACGACGTAACCTGGGTAAGAACCCCACCGGGGAAACTCTGGATTGAGGCGTGATCATGGTCACCCGGTCACCGGGTGAAACATCCAGATTCGCAGCCAGTCCTGATCCGAGAATAATCCCGTACTCGCCAGCGACCAGATCGGTCAATTTACCAAACTGCATGTTTTTATGAATCTCTGAAACCCCCGGTTCCAGTTCAGGTATAATGCCACGCACGATAGTTCCGCTAACCGAAGCCTGATTAGATAACATAGCCTCAGCATCGACATAAGGCGCTGCTGCTACCACTTCTTTATCTTCCATTACCTTTTCGCTGGTAGCCCTCCAGTCTTTGATCTTATTGTCAAAACTGGTCACGGTGACATGCGACACCATACCAAGAATGCGCCCTTTCAGCTCTTCTTCAAAGCCATTCATAACGGAAAGCACAACGATTAACGCCATCACTCCAAGGATGATTCCCAACATGGATATCATTGAAATGAAAGAGATAAAATGGTTGCGACGCTTGGCTCGGGTATAGCGTAACCCGATAAGTAATTCGACTGGAAAATTCATGGGCGGCATTAAAGCACGAATGCTATTTAACTCCAACAGCGGCGTCATTTTTTTCACAGTTGATGATCCGCTTTGTCATGCTATAGTTACATCAATAAAATAAACCCGACCACTGGAGATCGAAGGTCATGTCAATAGTTAAACAAATATTTATTGCTCTGCTATTTATTGCATCCAGCAATTTGCAGGCAGATAGGCTGGTTATCCCGGGTCACTATGACACAAACTCAACCACAGTCATGCCTAAACGCGGTAGCTCAATGGAGCAGGTGCTAGCCAACTTTGGAGAACCGGAAAGAAGAATACCTGCAGTTGGTGAACCACCAATCTCAGAATGGGATTACGGCGATTTTCGCGTTTATTTTGAATATAACATCGTTCTGCATACTGTAGACCTTACTACTCTTATCATGCCCAAATAACTTTAGAACTGATTGATATAGCTGTTTTTATTAATATTCATTAAATTAATTATGGTTATTCTCTGTATCTTCAAGTTTTCTATAGAATATCAATAACTTAAGGATATTTTTTCCATTGCATATGACCTCAACATCGTTACAATTAGTTCTAAAAAACAATTAGCAATATGGAATAAAAAATTAGCAACTACGTGGAGTAATAGTATGAATAAATTACTGGCTGTATTGCTTACAGCTTTGCTGGCACTACTCGTTGGACAGACCTCCGCCGCCACCAGATCCTTCCCCGATCAATCTATTGATTCACTAAATTCTTCGCTGGTATGCGATAAAGAAACAGAGAAGAAAATGACGATTTACCAGAAGAAATAGAACCAGAATGTGATTAATCCCATCAATCACAATTTAACAAGATTCCCTCCCATGCGATTTTATATTTAAAAAAATCGCATGAGTAAGAATAAACTAGCCCCTGAATCTTTCAAGGTGCCATATAACAAAATCATCACTACTGAGAATCCTTAAAATTAAGGAGGAGACATAATGAAACTAACTAAAATTCTAGCAGCTTGCGCATTAACGGCAGGCTTGATATTCAGCAGTACAGCCTTTTCTGCGGCAGTCAATATCACCCCAGACCTTGAAAGCATTGCTGTTATGCATGGTGGCAAATCTGTCACCATCATGCGTAATCAAAATGAAAAGAACACCGTGAACCCAGCGTATGCTAAAACTTCACGCCAGTGCCCTCCTTTCTGCATTCAGCCATCGACACTGGCACCTGGAGTTGAAACCATTGCTGAAAACGAAGTCCTTCATTATCTGAAAATGATGAATGATGGAGATAAAACAATCCTGGTTGTCGACTCACGTACACCAGACTGGGCAGCTAAAGGTACTATCCCCGGAGCAGTCAATATTCCATGGACTAAACTCAACCCTGACAAAGGTGCTGATCCGATCTCAATCGGTGAAATTCTGGCAGATTCTTTCAACGCCAAAAACCTGGAAGGTCTATGGGATTACTCAGATGCTAAAACACTGGTCATGTTCTGTAATGGCATGTGGTGTGGACAGTCTCCTAACAATATTATGAATTTACTCAAATTCGGCTACCCTGCACACAAGATTAAGTGGTATCGCGGTGGTATGCAGGATTGGGAAATTCTGGGTCTGACTACGGTTAAAGCAGCCAATTAAGAGCATTGCAAACCGACTTTTAAGCGGCAGCCTGGCTGTCGCTTTTTTATACCTGAAATCCTGCGCTTAATCGTATATTTCTGACTGATATCAATCAGGGGGGTTATCTGCCGAGCATAAGCGTGTAAAATCCCTCGCTTTTAATCCACCGAACTTATCATGTTACAGCGGCCAGTTCCGGCAATTGCTACCCCGCATAAAACCGGTCAACTCTATGGAAGCAGTCGAAGCCTGTTTCTTTCACAACAGATCCGACAGTTTAAAGGCCTTTCTGTCGTCGTTACTGCGGATATGGCCGAAGCAGAACAGCTGGAAAAAGAGATCCACTTTTTTCGTGAAGACCGCCTGAATGTACTGCACTTTCCCGATCTTGAAACCCTGGCATATGATCACTTTTCACCCCATCAGGATATTATATCTGAGCGTTTACGCTGTCTTTCAGTGCTACCGAGTTCAAGCGGTCGTGCCATATTATTCATTTCTATAGGCACCCTGCTACAGAAGGTCGCTCCGCGTAAGTACATTTCCGGCAGATCCTTATCGCTCGCTACCGGAGACCGTATTAATCTGGATAGCTTTAAGAAACAGTTAACAGAACAAGCCTATCAATCGGTCTCGCAGGTTGAACAACATGGTGAATTTACCGTACGCGGCTCAATCATCGATTTATTCCCCATGGGAAGCGCAACCCCATTTCGCATAGAATTATTTGACGATGAAGTGGAATCAATTCGAAGTTTTGACACTGAATCACAGTGCTCGATCAACAAACTGGATCAGTTTGAATTACTCCCTGCCCGAGAGTTCCCGCTAGATGAAGAAGGCATCAAAACCTTTCGCCAGAATTTTCGCCAAACCTTCGAGGTCGATCCCAATAGCTGCCCAATTTATCAGGATGTGAGCCAGGGCATTTCCTCACCTGGTATAGAATATTATCTCCCCCTGTTTTTTGATCCGCTGGATTCGCTGTTTGAATATCTACCAGAAAAAACTCAGATATTGATGGATCAGACTGCATATGACAGCTGCGACCTGTTCCTGCAACAGGTGAATGAAAGATACGAATCACGTCGTTATAACATCTCTCATCCCCTGCTTGAACCCTCGCGCCTATTTCTTAGCAAACAGGAACTTCAGCAACAGGCCTGTCGATTTCCACTATCGTTGTACGCATCCAGTAAATATCTGGAAAACGAGCCCGACGCTGTCAACATTGACCTGAAGCCAGCGCCTCCACTAGCCATTCAGCAGCATTCGGATGAACCGCTACTGGCGTTAAAAAATTACCTGGCCTCGCTTACTGATCATAAAATCCTGTTCTGCGCTGAGTCGACCGGGCGTCGGGAGTTCATGATCGAAATGCTGCAGCACCATGGCATTCGACCCAGCACAGTTAAAAGCTATATCGACTTTATGTCGCACACCAGCGCGGGCCTGTTCATCACAGTTTCACCGCTGGAAACCGGTATTCAGCTGGATGATTACGGCGTTACACTAATCACTGAATCCCAGCTTTTTGGCGAACGAGCACGTCAGACACGTCGACGCAAATACCGCAAAACAAGAGATAGCGAATCGGTCATCAACAACCTGACCGACCTGAGTGAAGGTGCTCCGGTAGTTCACGAAGACCATGGTATTGGTCGATATCGTGGTTTAAAGACCCTGACCGTTGCTGATATTGAAACCGAATTTCTATGTATTGAGTATGCCAACCAGGACAAGCTCTACGTTCCAGTATCATCGCTGCATCTGATTTCACGCTATACCGGCGCCAGTGAAGAGAATGCACCTCTGCACAAGTTAGGCACCGATCACTGGCAAAAAGTACGTCGCAAGGCACAGGAAAAAATTCATGATATCGCAGCCGAGCTGCTAGAGATCCACGCCAGACGTGCTGCGCTTAAAGGATTTGAGTTCCAACTGAATAAGGATGAGTATCAACGATTTGCCAGCGACTTCCCGTTTGAAGAAACCCCCGATCAGGAAAGTGCGATTCAGGCCATTATCGATGACATGACCTCTCCGCAACCCATGGATCGTATTGTATGTGGTGATGTCGGATTCGGTAAAACCGAAGTCAGTATGCGTGCAGCATTCATCGCAGCAAATGCAGGCAAACAGGTTGTCGTTCTGGTACCGACCACTTTGCTCGCACAGCAACACTTTCAAAACTTTCTGGATCGTTTCGCCGACTGGCCTTTTAAAATCACTCTACTTTCACGCTTCACCGCTAAAAAAGATCTGGATGAAGCATTGAAGCAAATCCAGAGCGGTGTCATCGATATCGTTATCGGCACCCATAAATTACTTTCCGATGCGATAAAGTACCGCGACCTTGGGCTGGTGATCATCGATGAAGAGCATCGCTTCGGGGTACGCCACAAGGAAAAACTCAAGGCCTTACGAGCTCAGGTTGACCTGTTAACACTCACTGCCACACCTATTCCGCGTACTCTGAATATGTCCTTATCAGGCATGCGCGATCTATCGATCATAGCTACTCCACCGATGCAGCGCCATGCCATCAAAACCTTTGTCGCACAATGGAATGAAGAAACCATTGTCGAAGGTTGTCAGCGTGAGCTGAAACGGGGTGGCCAAATCTACTTCCTGCATAACGAAGTGAAAAGCATTGAAAAAACCGCGTCCGAACTCGAACAACTCATACCCAATGCGCGTATCGGAATTGCCCACGGCCAGATGAAAGAGAAAGAGCTGGAACAGGTAATGCTCGACTTCTACCATCACCGCTGCAATCTTCTAGTGTGTACTACTATCATCGAAAGCGGTATCGACGTACCCACAGCTAATACAATTTTCATCAATCGTGCGGATAAACTTGGTCTGGCACAGTTGCATCAGATACGCGGACGTGTAGGACGCTCACACCATCGTGCTTTTGCTTATATGATCACGCCACACCCCAAATCCATGACCAGCGATGCCCGTAAAAGACTACAGGCGATAGAATCACTGGAAGACCTGGGAGTGGGCTTTACCCTGGCTTCACACGACCTTGAAATTCGTGGGGCCGGTGAATTGCTGGGCGATGAACAAAGTGGACAAATCAGTGAAATCGGTTTCACACTGTATTCAGAGCTACTTGAGCGCGCAGTAAAGTCGCTCAAATCAAATAAGAGTCTGGGTGATGATCAACCATTGATGCGGGCATCCGAGATTGACTTCCATATCCCGGCGCTGATTCCCGAAGATTATATACCCGACGTACACCATCGTTTAATCGAATACAAACGCATTGCAACCGCCAGCGACGATAATCAAATTAAAAACCTGAAAATGGAGTTGATCGATCGTTTTGGTTTGCTGCCGCAACCCTTGCAGAACCTGTTCCGTATTTCGGAAATGAAATTAATCACTCGCTCTATCGGTATACAAAAAATTGATTTTGGGGCAGTATCAGGCAAAATAATTTTTAGCCAACAACCCAATATCGACCCGATGAAAATCATTCAGCTGATTCAAAAATACCCTCAAAAATACCAGTTTGACGGCAAACAGACCTTAAGCGTTTTACAACTGCAGGAAGACCTGGATGAACGATTTACGCAATTGCAACAATTACTCAAAGGATTCACTACTCATGATTAAGATCCTGCACCCTCTATTGCTGGGTTCGCTTTTATTATTCAGCCATAACCTGTTCGCACAGGATAAAAGCGAAGATCCTGCGTTGAAGTACTACGACGTAGAAATCATAGTCTTCAGAAACGACAACGTTCCACGCAGTCACGAATTCAACCTGCCAACACCATCAGCTACCGTAGCTGCAAATGCACTAGATTTATCAAGACCAGAGAGTATTAAACAGGCCAAAGCAAAAGGGTACACTGCACTCAAACCCGAAGAGCTGCGCTTGCTTGATAAGGTAACAGGGATCATTAAATCCAGTCGATATAGCCTGTTATTGCATACCGGCTGGCGCCAGCCTGGAACTGATGAAAAAGACAGCATTCCCGTATGGATTAAAGGAGGCAAGGTATATAGCGATGGCTATTCATCTATAGATCAATTTCGAGAAATCAAAAATGTCACCCCAACAAACGAATTTCAAAACGAATCGTTAAGGGTGGCAAACTCAGTCCCGGATAAACAGCTCATAGCTCCAAAAGGCCTGTACGAACTAGAAGGCCAGATAACCATTACTCTGTTACGCTATCTGCACACCAAGGTAGAACTGGTGTTGAGAAAACCAGCAACACCGGTCGAGTTATTACAACAAAATTCCAACCCCGAACTGCTGGATGAGAATCGGGTTATTGAAGGGCAGTTATTGCTCAATTATGGGCTTAACGAAAAGCGCCGTATGCGCAGCAAAAAACTACATTACCTGGACAGTCCTGAGTTTGGCATGCTGGTATTGATAACGCCTTATGCAGCACCATAACCAACACCTCAGAAAGAGCCAGCAAGCGGCTCATCGCCCATTTTATAGATAACAAACCTGACAAGGATTAATAAGGCCGTTTGCGAGGCGATTAGTAAGATCAATACTGATAATAAATGAAGGGGTGCGCCTGACCAGATCTTCTATCAAAGCCAGTTCAGCATCAGTGTGCTTGATAAAAGGGGCGGGATGGATCACCTGATCACCTTTACCCGGCAGTATGTACAACGGCTGATCATGATATTTTGAAATCACCTGCTGCATTGCTTACAGCTGAAATAATACCCAGGCCAAGAGTCCTGATTAAAAACTCTCTTTCTGGGTCACCATGCAATTGCTTCATAACTCTACTTTAGATAGGTTTTACGAATTAGCATAACCTAAGGAACCTCTGATCAATTCGTGGATCGGTGTGTGGTGGCTGAAACAATCCGGCTCAGCGTTGAAAAGTTTCGCAATAGCTTGCTATTACGTGCACTTTTCGCCTTGATCCGAACTATTTCATCTCACCACACGCTCGAGCCAGAATTAATCAGAGGTTCCCTAATTCATCCAAAAAATTGAATGCATCAATCTATTTCTTTTGCAACTTGTTGTTTTTAGCTTAAACAGGCAAACTAGGTCCCACAGAACCAGAATTTGCAGACTCTCATAATGAAGACTCTAACCAAGTTTATTGCCATACTCTGCATAGCTGTTACTCTGCCACTTAATTTACATGCTGCAGATCCAGTGTTTAACCTACAACTTACACTCTCGAGTGAAGATTTTGGGGGCAGTAAACAAGACAGCTATAAAAAGGTGACCGGCTCGGTTCGCTCAAAGTTGGGAATATCTCGTAACTCAGCATTCAACCTGAATGCGGATATTCATACCCGTGCCTATAATAATTTTGATCAATGGGACAGTGATGGATTACTATTGGAATCAATCTATGGCTTCTTACCAACAACCGGATTCGATAAACCCACCTACATGATAGGAGTACGTCATGAGCTTGAATCATTCGATGACTCACAACGAGACTTTAGTCGAACATCATTGTTCCTTGCCGTTTTATTGCGACTGGACGACAGCCTTAGCATGACACTCGGTATCCAGTACTCGGAAAAATCAAGCGATGAAAAAGACGATAACATTACAGCAGTATTTGTTAACTCAGATAAACGTTTAAATGAAAAATGGTTGACCTGTTTAACATGAAATATGAAGCAGAATCTGGAGCACCCAACCCCAACTGGCCTTCATCAGCCAGCGGAGCAGACGTCAATACCGACTCTAATAACATTATTCTGAGCATAGGTGCAAACTATTCCATAGATAGTCATCACGCCATTGATGTATCATACCAGCGTCAGAACTATGGTATTTCAGACAACCCGGATGTCACAGGTAATGTGGCTTTTCTCGATTACTTTTACAAATTCTAATCCATGACTTCAAAACACTTACGAATACCACTATTTCTTTCTGCCGTATTACTTTCCAGTTCAACCCTGGCAGAGAGCCTGTATATTACCGACCAGTTTGAGGTGACTTTGCGTAGCGGCTCCAGTACCTCTAACAGCATTATCTCTATGCTTAAGAGCGGGCAAAAGGTTAAACTGATAGAACAGGATGTAGCAACCCAATACTCTCTTGTAGAAACTGCTGATGGCAAAAAAGGTTATGTTTTAACCCGCTATCTCGACCAACAGGCATCGGGACGCGATCGCTTTGATGCTTTACAAAAACAAAGCGAGCAACTCAAAAAAACCATTGCAGAGTTAAAGCAACAGCTTAAGGACTTTAAAGACACAAAAATAAGTGACGACCAGAATATCAAACAGCTGAATCAGGATTTAACTCAAACCCAGAAAACTCTGAAACAACTCAGAGAAGATACCAGCGATACAATACGGGTACTGGAACAGAATGAAAACTTGCAAACTCGCATAAATGTACTGGAAAACGAAAAGAAAATACTAACCGACGAGAATGCGAAATATAAAGACAGGAACGCTATGGACTGGTTTATTCGAGGCGCAGGAGTATCTTTCGCCGCATTTTTAATCGGTATTATCGTGACCCGTATTCGTTGGAAAAAACAGGATTCATGGGGCAGTTACTAATGGCTAGAACAGCGTCAACCATGCTTGATCTGGGCACTGCTGCAGCAGATTTCAGCCTGCCCGATACCGTCGATAACATGGTGAGTCTTTCTGATTATCAAGCTGAACCCCTGTTGGTTGTATTTGCCTGTAATCATTGCCCTTATGTATTGCATATTCTGAAAGCATTTTGCGGCATGATGCGTGAGTATAAAAAACAGGGTTTGGCTACAGTGATGATCAACGCCAATGATGTGAGTAATTACCCGGATGACAGCCCGCAGAAAATGCGTGAATTAAGTACCCAATATCAGTTTTCATTTCCCTATCTTTTCGATGAGAGCCAACAGACAGCTAAAGCTTACCGAGCTGCCTGCACACCAGACTTTTTTCTGTTTGACCGATCGCACCAACTGTTTTATCGCGGTCAGTTTGACGCTTCACGGCCTGGTAACAAAGAGCCTGTGGATGGTCGAGACTTAAGAGCGGCAATTGAAAATCTGCTACATGAGAAAGCCCCTCCAGAGCAACAACTTCCTGGCCTCGGTTGTAATATCAAGTGGAAAACCGGCAATGAGCCCGATTATTGAAGTTTGATTGGGTCTGAACGACTATACTTCACTTATCAGAAGAAATAATTACGTTAAGTATGTCATCAATATCCTCCTCTGAGGTAACCTCATCTTTCTCTGAATCGATCACTCCAATATCGACATCATCCGCATATAGGGTCTCTTTCTCATCATTTTCATCTTCCTGATGATGTTCAACTTTCTTTTCTACGACCTCAGTCTTTTCCAGCTCATGACTACTTCCACCTCCAAACATATTGCCAAACTCAGCGATCATATCGGACATGGTTTTATTGGTTATGGCTAGCTCCTCAGATAATTGAGCATTCGCTGTTCGTAGTAGTTCTATCTGTTCGTCTTTCTCAGTATCTTCTTTTTCAACTACAGTCGTTACAGGAATCAGACTTCTATAGGTATCAATCAGCTCAGCAACGTCAGCATCCAGAGATCCCAGGGCTTCATAATCGCGTGTTAAATACAGGTCGATAACTTTCTGGAAAAAACGCTTTTCTGATTTATCTATCTTATTAATAGCTTTTTTTAACTGGGGCCCTTCCAGGTTATATATTTTTTTAAGATAGGAGCCAGTCAAAGTGTGGCGGGCTTCCGTCTGATGTTTAATCTGTTCAACCAGTTTTAAAGCCGCATCACGGTCTTTTTTTTTCTTTTTAGAGGTAAAATAGAGCCAGGTGATTACACCGATGAATAAAATGACATAGGCTTCAATTAACAGAGAAAAAACAATAGCTGAAATTTCAATCATTTATCGACACCCCTATTTCATCATTATTCTCCTCATCCAACAGGCTTATTGAATTTTTATGCCTTGATTTACGTATATACCAGTATACCCCGAGCCCGATTATGATAATCGCTACATTCGCTATAGCTATCATCATGATATTAAAAAACAGATCGCTCGGCGATTGATCATTCTGAGTCTTTATTTCTGGAATATCTACATCATTGGTGACCGACTCTTCAACTACTGGCTTCTCAGGCTCTACAACTTGGGGGGTGTTTTCCACCCCTGCCTGTTTAACCCCCTCAATGGGGTACGGGGGTAGCTCATATGCCACAGTTTGGCCATCATGAGTTTGGGCTTCTACCTTGATCAAAACACGATGCGTCCCATCCTGTTGATTAGCCTCTAACTCCACAGACCAGCCCTCTGTTTGCAGCACAACAACCTGAGGTTGAAGTTGTTTATCCGGATGCTCCAGAAAGACCGTTATATTGGCCGTCTCAGGCTTTATATATTCGTCGTGGGGAGTAAGACTAAGCTCATAAATACCCTGTTTATCTGTTTCGGCAATATCAACCTCAATTGGCCAATATACATTGACACTATATTTTTTACTGCGATTAAAGGTTGAACCATCTGCATGTACTTCAATCTCATGCAATCCCTCAGTTAATGGGGCAGCTATGGTGTGCAGATAGATCCCCTTGTCAGCAATCTCAAGGGATTTTTTAAGCTCCAGAGGTAATTTTTCAGTACTCTTCTTATCCTTATGAACAGCATAAAAATTAACAAATTTCAGGAAACTGTTTTTACTAATTTTTTTGCCTTCGTTATGCAGCTCAACCTTTAAATTAACTGCCTGGTTCGGCATCAGATAGGCTGGGATATTATCAACCATGAGTTTCAGGTCAGTCACAATCATGACTCGATTATCTGGATCTATTTCGGTATCCAGCATCCATACACCTGGCTGAGGATTGCTTACAGTGATTAGATCATAGCCCTGATCATTCACCCATTTTACCTGACTTGTATGACTGTCCTGTGTAAGAGTATTTTTATCCGGTGTAGAAAGACTAATTTTTTTACCCGATTTATTAAATACCAATAAGGTCATTTCATTGACAGTTTTATCAATAGTAAACTGGTTATCCACTAAAGGAACCATATCGGGTACGGTTGCCCGCTCGAAGATTTTAAGAAATACGCGCTGTAGTTGATCAGCTGATCTGGCTATCTCAAATGCACCACCTGTTTCAAAAGCGATTCTTTTTAACAGGTTTTCATCGGTAAATTGAGATAAAGCAATGGCATGCACAATCACCCCCTTTTTTACTAACTGGGGTATGGTTTTAGAAATCAATGTGTCGCGTGATTCCTGGTTTTTTAATGCATTCTTTGACACATCAACCTTTCCATCGGTTAACAGGATCAGATTACGCCTGGTGTCAGGATCAGGCTTTTCCCAACCCGTACTAGCCCGATTAAGGGCACTGTCAATATTGGTGAACTTGCCTCGCGAGTGTATCGCCATAGCCCCCTTTGCTGCGCTTTGTCGCCAGCTTTCATCGACCTTACCCCATTTGACTTCCATATTGGTGTAACGCCCAAAAGTCCACACTCCAGCACTGGCTCCACTTGGAATCAGGCCGCTTATCATGCGTAACGCCGGTTGCCTCAGATTTTGAGGATCGGTTTTAAGCATACTGCCCGAGATATCGATTACTATACGAATATCATCAAGTTGAGCTCTGCATACCTGAGCGCTTAATACAAAAATCGTCAAGCATGAGAGTGTAAATTTTAACAGCTTCCTTAGCATTCAAATTTCTCTCAATTTTATTATGTTATCGTCCCGAAACCTCAAACTTTAAGTAAAAAACCCTTAATTCTCTTATATCACCCATAAATGTAGTTTCATTTTAATACTTTTTTATAAAATAATTTGTCTTATACTTATGCGAGTATAGAGAATAAAGCCATGGCAAGCATGCCAGAAAAAATTAATTTATTAAATGAATTTCAAATCACTAGCACTTATGACTGGTGCGTTAAGGCATTTCGTACAACTCGTAAGTTACTTAAACTCAATATAAAACTGCATGATGATTTAAGTCAGCCCTGCCGCAAAACTATCGAGCAGGGAGATATTTTCCTGTTCAATCATTTCGCCCGTTTTGAAACCTTTATCCCTCAATATCTAATTTTTGAAGAAACTGGGGACTATTGCCATTCCATAGCATCAAGCGAATTTTTTGATGATAAGCGGTTTGCATCCTTTCTAAGGTCTATTGGAGTGATTCCGAATACCTTACCCTCTCTTTTCCCCCTGATGGCACACGAGATTCTACATGGGCGTAAACTCATCATCTTCCCGGAAGGCGGCATGGTAAAGGATAAACGCGTTGTCAATGACAAGGGTGAGTTCGGCATTTATTCACGTACTGCGCTAGAAACTCGCAAACACCACCGGGGTGCAGCCGTCATTGCTCTGGCTCTGGATGCTTTTAAAACAGCGCTATTGCGTGATCACTCCACCGGCAACTACGAAAATGTCGAACGTTGGGCTGAGCAGCTGGGATTCGATTCATCCGAAGCCCTGTTATTAAAGGCGATAAAACCAACCACTATCTTACCCTGCAACATTACTTTCTATCCTTTAAGAGTAAAAGATAACATTCTCTATCAGGCCGCACGCCTGGTGAATAAAGGGATAAATAAACGCTTTGCGGAAGAGCTGATTATTGAGGGTAATCTGTTATTTAAGCATACCGATATGGATATCCGCTTTGCCAAACCCTTAATCATGTCCAGATACTGGAAGTGGTGGGAAAAATATCTGCTCCCCAATGTAGTGCATAGCTTTCAAAGTCTGGATGAACTTTTTACACTGACACCAAAATCAGGCCACTGGGGTGGTCGTATTCACTCCATCGGTATGATGGCTAAATCAAACCGAGTCAGGGATGATTATATGGAATCCATGTATCAGGCAGTTACAGTCAACCTGAGTCATATTGCCTCCTATATCATCCTTAACTGCTATCGAGTGGAAAGACGTTCAATACCATTCAAACTGTTTCATAAAGCACTTTATATCTGCATTAAAAAAATACAGCCACTAGACATACACCTGCATCGCAGTCTTAAGAACCCAGAGGAATATACCAGTTTAATCGATGGCGGCAGTAACCGCTTGCAGCAATTTCTAAAAACGGTTATAGACATGCAACTGTTAAGCACTCAATCAGATGCTTACCTGCTACAGGACAAACTAATTAAAGAGTTTGAGTTTGATGAGATACGAACAGAAAACCTGATTAATGTATACGCAAACGAAATCGGTCCATTATCCTCGGTTACCAGTATTATCAAAAAAACAATAAAAGATATCGACAAGGTGACTCAAAAACAGATCGCAGAATATCGATTTGACGATGAACTACGCGCTTATGAATGGGATAAGCATAAATATAACAAACCGCGTCATGAAGAAATCAATCAACAGCAAACTTTTACTCAGGATGGCAACTGCTTTCGTCTGCTCAGCAACAACAGGAATGCTGAAGCTGTTCTTCTGGTACATGGATTCATGGCAAGCCCAGCCGAATTACGCAGCCTGGGAGATCGTTTCCATCAACAGGGATTCCATGTGTTTGGTATAAGACTCAAAGGTCATGGTACCTCTCCCTGGGACCTGCGTGATCAGGACTGGCAACATTGGGCTGCATCAGTCAAACGAGGTTATAAAATTGCCGCAGCCTACAGTGAACATGTTCATATGGTTGGATTTTCTACGGGAGGATTACTGACCTTAAATCAGGCAATCGAATCAGCCGACGACCAACTTGCTTCTGTGATATCGATATCAGCCCCCGTCAAATTTCACAATAAAAATATGAAGTTCATACCAATACTGCATCATGCGAATAAAATCTCACGCTGGGTCAGCGAAGAAGGTTTAATGCCCTTTCGCCCAAACGATACCGAACACCCTGACGTTAATTATGCGCATATCCCCGTCCGAGCTCTGTATCAGTTAAAAAAGCTCATCGAACATATATTTCATCAACGGGCTAACATTCCCTGTCCGGTCACATTCTTTCAATCCGATGAAGATCCCGTTGTGGTAGAAACCAGTGTCAACCTGCTGTATGAACATATCAAAAGTAAACAAAAGAAAATCATCAAAATTCACTCTCAGCGCCATGGCATCGTGTACGAAGATATAGATGGCACGCAACAGAAAATAATTGATACCGTAATTGAAAACAGCCATTACAATAACGCTGAAAATAAAACCTGATCTCGAGTTATGGCGCATAAACTAAAAGAACCCAAAGTACTCACCGACTTCAACAACGATGCCGTGTGCATCCTGCCGCAAGGCTTTGAATTAACCGATGAAAAATGGGATAAAATCTGGGACTTGCACAAAGAAATCAATCGATTTATCGGGCATGAAGAATTGCAGGAAATGTTTCCTGAAGAAGAAGCGTTGAAACAGAAAAAAATATTGCCAAAAGTCGAATAATCAGGACCTCCATAGTTTTCATTTCACCGAGGCAAACTTACAGCCGTGAATTATGGTTAGATTCTTTGAGGCGCTTTTGTGCCCCTATCCACTACCGAAACTAACAGTTGTGGATAGGCCTCGATAGCATATTGTGAGATAGCTAAACAGTAAACTGCCCAACTAACCCGTTAAGTTTCGTTGCCATACGTGCAAGATCCTGATTGGCTATAGCGGTTTCCTTTGCACCTTCAGCGGTCTGATTAGACATATTACTTATCTTGTCTATATTGCGGTTGATCTCTTCCGCAACTGCGCCCTGTTCTACTGCTGCGCTTGCAATCTGGGTCGACATCTCGTTAACCTGTAAAACCGCACGCGTAATAGACGCCAGTGCATCTCCAGCCTGTCTTGCAAAATCCACTGCAGACTCTGCTTCTAAGCGACTTTGATCCATAGCAGTGACTGCATGGCGTGAACCACTCTGAAGTTTTTCAATCATTTCATTGATTTCGTCAGTCGATTCACGGGTACGACTCGCCAGTGTTCGCACTTCATCAGCGACTACAGCAAACCCTCTTCCCTGCTCGCCCGCACGAGCGGCTTCAATCGCCGCATTCAGCGCCAGCAGGTTAGTTTGTTCGGCAATGCCTTTAATGACCACAAGCACCGCATTGATCGCTTCAGTCTGTTCTTCAAGCTCGTGTATAGTCTTTGAAGAGACCTCAACCTGCTCGGCCAGTTTGTTGATCTGGGCAATAGTTTTCTCCACAACCTGGCTACCTGCTTTGGTCTGATTATTTGCATCAGTAGTCGCATCGGCCGTTTGATTGATATTGTCAGATACCTGTTGAACGGTTGCTGTCATTTCATTCATCGCTGTGGCCACCTGCTCAGTCTCCATACGCTGACTCTCGATCGCACCGCTAGTCTGAGCGGTTATCGCAGACAACTCTTCAGAGGCTGAGGAAAGCTGGGCGGTGGTTCCAGATATGTCTGACAACATATTGAGTAATTTGTGGCGCATACCATTGATTGCATGCAGTAGTTCACCAATTTCATCCTTGCTATCAACCTCGATTTCGTGCGTGAGATCACCGGATGCAGTAACCGTTGCCTGGTGAACAGCTTTAACAATGGAAGAGGCGAATATCCAGCTGACAATCAGACCGAAGGCGATACTTACTAGAGCAATGATGATCAATGTGGTAATCGCTGATTGTTCATGCATTTCAGCTCGCATGGCACTTTCTTCGGTAAATTTACCGATCCTGGTCAGCATGGATTCAAGGGATTTATCAAGAGCTTCCTCTTCACGCTCAACACCTGCGATCAGTTGCTCTGCTTGATGAATGTCTCCTTTTGTGAGTGCAATTAAACTGGCATGAGCGTGATCCACAAACTTTTTATGCGCTGATTCAATGTCCTTTAGTAAACTATCCAACTCTGTAAACGCTTTAAGCTCATCACCTGACAGTTGTATCATAGCCTCCTCGATAAATTTCTCGGCCTGAAGAATTTCATCTTCGATCTTTTCTGTACCTTCATCGAAGCCTTTTATCGCTTCCTGGAAATGGGCTACAGCGGCATCTTCTGTCTTTAAAAGGCCGCTATAGTGCACTGCGCGTTCGAAGTTCAGATCCTGTTCCAGTTGATGAGTGGTAATTTGAGCCAGTTTTTCCGTGAGCGGGATATCCTCTTCTGCAATGGAGGTAAGCTCATGACCAATACTATTCATCGAATAGATAGAGTAAATAGAACTGACAATCAGCAAAGAGATCAATAAACCAGAAAAACTCATCAGCTTAACTTTTAAGGATAAATTATTTAGCAAACTTTTCATGATCGTATACTCATTGATTAAGAGTTCATTCGGATGTCAGCATGGAACGCCAATTCATGGGTTGCAGCGGACGAGCGTTTTTTCCAATCAGCTTTTCAAACTGATTGACTTGATCACCCGAAACCTCTATCGGAGTTTTCATGACAAACCAGTTGACGTTTTCACTGCAAGGTGGCGTGGTTAGTGAGCCGTAGTAGTGAAAAGTCTGACGGTTGTCGGGTAGTAAATCGGCCGCATTGACTTCTACATGTTGAACACGAAATACTTTATTGATTTCGTGAGAAACATTTTTAAGTATTTTTGCCAGTGTAGGATTTTCATTACCGCGCTTGAAGAAAACACCGACTACAGCTAGATTGCCATCTCCAGCCCTGTGCACCAGATGGACCTCCATAGGGTAGCGTCTACCCTCACGTGCATGTTCGCTGGGAGTATGAAAGTGAAACTGGAGCAACTCGTAAGGCACATCACCAACCATCAATGTGCTGTTATAGGTAGTTTTAGTTTGTACCGGGTATGACTCATCGCCAATCTTAACGGTAGCTTCTCTCTCAGAGCTGTTGTAATTAGCCTGTAACGTGTGACCATTGTTTAACACAAGTAAAGGAATCGCTTGATATTGAAAGCGCAGTGAATATAAATTTGCAGGGACTTCGTTCGAGATATTTACTGGTGACTGGCGCTTACCACTACCACAAACAACATACTTGGGAGATAAGTTCCCCCACTCTTCCGGTCCTGCAGCCCCCGTATATCCCCAGTGTAGCGCATGTCCACCGCCAGCATCATCGCTGGCCAGGGCTATTTGATTAGCCGCAGCCAGCATAATCAATACCAAAATTCTGAGTATTAAATGAGAGAATATTTGAACATTGTTCATTACTACCCCCTTATTGCTTTATTTGTAGGATTTTTCTTATT
Organism: Gammaproteobacteria bacterium; assembly: GCA_050298595.1. Classification (GTDB taxonomy): domain Bacteria; phylum Pseudomonadota; class Gammaproteobacteria; genus JACNJF01. Next base: position 68,793 of record JBNKUM010000070.1, read on the forward strand.
CGAGTATAAGTATATTCCTCTTGACTTTCTGAGTTTTTCTAATTTTTTTCCGACAGACGGAGGGCAGAGTTAAGAAAGTCATCTCTGTGATTTTCCCCACAGGCCCTGGATTTAGCGCCGATGGCGGGGTTCGACATAAGCCTGTGATCTCTCGTTGGAAGGGACTTGATATACAGTATCGCTTGCCTACAGGTTGCAGGACTACCTAATTGAAGAGTTAGAGTTTGATCAGCAAACTTCTAAAAATCTGATCAATGTACAGGCAACCGAAAACGGTTATAGCGCACGTTTACCTGGGATGACAGCCTGAAGATCTTTTATGATGAAGATAAAACTAGCGCTGAACCCACTCAACGCTTCTATCAGCATGCCGAACGGCAGTAGCAGTATGAACACCTGAGAATTCAGGCTGTTGTACAAATAATTTCAAGCTGTAGTCAATAACTGGAAACGCAAGTTGCTCCCATGGGATGTCATCAATGGCGAATAACTCTGTTTCCAGACTTTCACTACCGGGTGAATGCCTTCCATCGGCTAACGCTCCCTTAAACATCATATAAACCTGAGAGATATGCGGCAGGCTAAAAACACCGAATAGCCTGAGGTTATGTGAGAATGCATTGGCTTCTTCCAAGGTTTCACGTGCAGCGCCTTCGGTAACGGTTTCACCGTTTTCCATAAAGCCTGCTGGAAGTGTCCACATGCCATAACGTGGTTCTATCGCACGTTTGCACAGCAGAATTTTACCGCCATGGGTTAGAATTGCGCCGCAAACATTATTCGGGTTACTGTAGTGAATAGTGCCACAGCCATCGCAAACATGGCGAAGATGATTGTCTCCAGCGGGTATAATCTGGCTGACTGTTTTCCCGCAGACACTACAAAAATTCATCAGACGAGTTGCCTGATCATTTTTACAGTCAGATAATTCTGCTGGCAGCTCTGCTGTAAAACCTGCGATGGATTA
>JBNKUM010000071.1:0-57814 GCA_050298595.1 Gammaproteobacteria bacterium
TGTTTTATGCAGCAGCGATTATATTTTTCTGCTTTTTCTATACCGCGTTGGTTTTCAACTCTAAAGAAACTGCAGATAACTTGAAGAAATCAGGAGCTTTTATTCCGGGTATACGTCCGGGTAAGCAAACAGCTACCTATATAGATGGCGTATTGTCACGCCTGACTCTGGTAGGTGCTTTTTATATCACTCTGGTGTGCTTATTACCTGAGTTCCTGATCTTATTCTGGAATGTACCATTCTATTTTGGTGGTACCTCATTACTGATTATCGTAGTGGTCGTGATGGATTTCATGGCGCAGATTCAGGCTCATTTGATGAGTCATCAATATGATAGCCTGATGAAAAAGACAAATTTTAAAGGTTACGGCAAAAACGGCCCAGGTCGATAGGAAATAGGTGTTGTTATGAAAGTCAGAGCATCCGTGAAAAAAATGTGCAAGAACTGTAAAGTTATTAGACGAAATGGCTCAGTGCGTGTGATTTGTAAAGATCCCCGTCACAAGCAGCGTCAAGGCTAGTCTTGCTGGTTAATTATTGAATTGATATTGATGTGTAGGTTGATTTTAATGGGATTGTCAGATAATATCTGCGCCCTTTTTTATCGGCCTTAATCCTTCAGGAGATTTTAGTTATATGGCTCGTATTGCAGGTGTAAATATACCGGACAATAAGCATACAGTGATTGCACTCCAATCCATTTATGGTATTGGACCCACTCGTTCGTCGACGATCTGTGAGGCTACAGGTATTAATCCTGCGACCAAAATTCGCGAACTGTCAGAAGAACAGCTCGATGCTATTCGCGATCAGGTTAATGGTTTCACAACTGAGGGTGACCTGCGTCGTGAAGTTTCAATGAATATTAAACGTTTGATGGATCTTGGTACTAACCGTGGTATCCGTCATCGTCGTGGTCTGCCCGTTCGCGGTCAGCGCACCAAGACCAATGCGCGTACGCGTAAGGGTCCAAGACGTCCTATTAAGAGATAACGAGTTTTATTATGGCTGATAAACCATCACGTTCTAAAAAGAAAGTTAAACGTAATGTATCGGATGGAGTTGCTCACATCCACGCTACGTTTAATAACACGATTATTACTATCACCGATCGCCAGGGTAATGCTCTGAGCTGGGCAACTGCAGGTGGATCAGGATTTCGTGGTTCTAGAAAATCTACACCGTTTGCTGCTCAGGTTGCAGCTGAGCGTGCTGGGCAGGTAGCTCAGGAAATGGGTATGAAGAACCTTGAAGTAATGGTCAAAGGACCAGGCCCTGGTCGCGATTCAGCCGTACGCGCTTTAAACGCGATCGGATTTAAAATTTCTCGTATCGATGATGTGACACCCATTCCTCATAATGGTTGTCGCCCACCGAAAAAACGCCGCGTTTAGTTTGGAGTAAATCATGGCAAGATATATTGGTCCCAAATGTAAACTGATGCGCCGCGAAGGTGTTGATCTCAATCTGAAATCAGCTCGTCGCGCTCTGGATACCAAGTGTAAGATAGAAAACGTCCCTGGACAACATGGTGCGGCTGCTCGCAAACCTCGTCTGTCAGATTACGGTCTGCAGTTACGTGAAAAGCAGAAACTGAGAAGAACCTATGGTGTTCTTGAGAAGCAATTCCGGAATTACTATAAGGAAGCTTCACGTCTAAAAGGCTCAACGGGTGAAAACCTTCTACAGCTTTTAGAAACTCGTCTCGATAACGTTGTTTACCGTATGGGTTTTGGATCAACTCGTGCTGAAGCTCGTCAGTTAGTGAGTCATAAATCTGTACTGGTTAACGGTAAGTCAGTAAACATCCCTTCTTACGTTGTTAAGCCAGAAGATGTTATCAGCATTAGAGAAAAATCACGTAAGCAAGCTCGTATCGGTGAGTCTATGGCTCTTGCTGAACAGGGCGGCTTTCCAGACTGGATTGAAGTAGATCACAGTAAATTTGAAGGAAAATTCAAAGCACTGCCTATGCGTAGTGAATTACCAGCAGATATCAATGAGTCTCTGGTTGTGGAACTTTACTCTAAATAATTAACGGGACGACTATGTCATCTAAAACACTTTCTGAATTACTTAAACCTCGTCAGGTTAAAGTTGAAGAACAACAAACCTACCATGCAAAGGTCTCTATAGAGCCTTTAGAAAGAGGTTTTGGGCATACCTTAGGTAATGCCTTAAGAAGAATTTTACTTTCTTCAGTACCTGGTTGTGCGATTGTGGATCTTAAAATCGACGGTGTGTTACATGAGTACACTACTATCGATGGTGTTCAGGAAGATGTAATCGATATCATGCTGAACCTTAAGGGTGTCGGTATCATCATGCATACAAAAGACGAGGCCACTCTGACTTTACGTAAGAAAGGTCCTGGCCCTGTCACTGCAGCTGATATTCAGTTAGATCATGATATTGAAGTGGTCGATCCTGATTATGTTATCGCTAACATAAATAAAGATATTGAGCTTTCAATGGAGCTACATGTTGTTAAGGGGCGTGGTTACCAGCCATCTAATACACGCCGATTATCTGAAGAAGAGACTGCTCTGGGTCACCTTCAGTTAGATGCTTCTTTCTCACCAGTACGCAAAGTTGCATATTCGGTAGAAGCTGCTCGTGTTGAGCAACGTACCAATCTGGATAAACTGGTTATAGATATTGAAACCAATGGTTCGGTTGATCCTGAAGAAGCCATTCGCATTGCGGGTAGTATTCTTAAAGATCAGCTTTCTGTATTTGTTAATCTTGAAGGTTCTGAAGAAGAAGTTCAGGAAGAGCCTGAATCACAGATTGATCCAATCCTGTTACGTCCAGTTGATGATCTTGAACTTACTGTTCGTTCAGCAAACTGTCTGAAAGCAGAAAATATTTATTACATTGGTGATTTGATTCAACGTACAGAAGTTGAATTGCTCAAAACACCTAATCTGGGTAAAAAGTCCCTGACAGAAATCAAAGACGTACTTGCTTCTTATGGACTGTCACTTGGTATGCGTCTGGAAAACTGGCCGCCACCAAATATTGAAAGCGACAAATTAGCAAGTTAGTCAGTTAGAAAGTTAATAGAGGTTTATTGAAATGCGTCATCGTAAAAGCGGTCGTCAGCTTAACCGTAAAAGTCCTCATCGCAAAGCGATGTTCAAGAATATGGCTGCGTCCTTATTCGACCATGAGGTGATTAAAACAACTCTGCCTAAGGCGAAAGAATTACGTCGTGTTGCAGAACCACTGATTACCCTGGCTAAAGAAGATAGCGTTGCTAATCGTCGCCTGGCCTTTAGTCGTCTGCGTGATAAAGCAGTAGTGGGTAAGTTATTCACAGATCTGGGACCTCGCTATAAGGCTCGTCCTGGTGGGTATCTGCGTATCCTTAAGTGCGGCTTCCGTTCTGGAGATAAAGCACCTATGGCCTATGTAGAGCTGGTGGATCGCCCTGAGGCTTAAGCTTTAGAGTTTTGCTTATTAAAAAGGCCGCTTTAAGCGGCCTTTTTTATGTATTCAGTTAGCTTTTTATCTGATTAACTATATTGCTTTATTAGATCTAACAATAAGTCTCGCTTTTGTTCCATTAACGCGATATCTCCGCGTGATTCTACATTCAGTCTTAACAGGGGTTCAGTATTTGAACTACGGATATTAAAGCGCCAGGTTTCAAAGCTGACTCCAATTCCATCAGTTTCATCTAATTCAAAAGTCTCGCTTTCAAAATATTTTAACACTGCTTCAATCACGGTTTTAGCATCTGATACTTCTGAATTGATCTCACCGCTAACTGGGTAGGCATCTATACGCTCGTCGACCAGTTGCGCAAGGCTCTTATTTTGCTCACTCATCATTTCTGTGAGTAATATCCAGGGCACCATACCACTATCGCAATATCCAAAATCACGGAAGAAATGATGGGCGCTCATTTCACCGCCGTAGATTGCATTTTCCTCGCGCATGGTTTCCTTCATAAATGCATGCCCTGATTTGCTCTGGATTGCCGTCCCACCATTCTCCAGAGCCATATCCTGTGTGTTCCAGATCAGACGTGGGTCATGAACAATTTTTTCACCAGGATGCTGTTGAAGCATTTGTGCGCCTAGTAGACCTACGATGTAATAGCCTTCAATAAAGCGACCGTTTCCATCGAACAGAAAGCAGCGATCGAAGTCGCCATCCCAGGCTATACCAAAATCTGCACCATGCTCAATAATGGCTTCTATGGTTGCAGCGCGCCCCTCAGGCAGTAAAGGATTGGGTACACCATTCGGGAAACGGCCATCAGGTTCGTGCTGGATTTTAATAAACTGTAAGGGAAGGTGCTTTTCCAGTAGATCTAAAACTGGCCCTGCGATGCCATTACCGCTATTTGCAACAACCTTGAATGGTTGCAAACCCTCTGGTGAACGAAGGTATGATAATAAGTGTTTTATATAGGCTTCACTCAGGTCGGTTTGGATCATTTCACCTTTGTGTTCACATTCACTAAAAATATTCTTCTCTGCTAATTGATGAATATCTTTTAACCCAGAATCTCCACTCAGTGGTTTAGCGTTTTTAGCAACGAACTTGAAACCATTGTAGTCAACAGGATTGTGGCTGGCGGTAATCATTATGCCGCCATCAAGCGACAGATGGAATGCCGCGAAATAGACCTGTTCAGTGCCGCATATTCCTAAATCAAGTACATCAACGCCACTGTCCATAAGGCCTTTGCTGAGGGCATCGAAAAGGGCGTCACTGCTTAGGCGAACATCCCGCCCGATGGCGACTTTTTGTGGTTTTAGATATTCGGCATAAGCTCGACCGATACGATAGGCGATATCGTCATTCAGTTCGCTCGGCACCTTGCCACGTACGTCATAGGCTTTGAAGCAGGTGATTGTTTGATTCATATGTTTTTCCTGATAGTTAATTTAAATTTTTCAGAGAAAAGGAGTTATTGCTTGAGTATCTCTTTTAAATACTGACCTGTGTACGACAGCTTAACTTTTGCAACCTGTTCTGGTGTACCTGTAGCAATTATTTCACCACCTTTTCCGCCACCTTCTGGCCCCAGATCGATGATCCAGTCTGCGGTCTTTATTACATGCAGGTTATGTTCGATGACGACTATAGTATTACCGTGATCACGCAGTCGATGCAGGACTTTGAGTAATTGTTCCACATCGTGAAAATGCAGTCCGGTGGTTGGTTCATCCAGAATATACAGCGTATTACCCGTATCGCGTTTGGAAAGTTCACGTGACAACTTGATTCTCTGTGCTTCTCCCCCTGACAGGGTAGTAGCGTTTTGACCCAGTGTAATATAGCTTAACCCTACATCCATTAGTGTTTCCAGTTTGCGCTTTATCACCGGTATGGATTTGAAGAAATCGAGAGCATCTTCTACAGTCAGTTCCAGCACTTGATGGATATTTTTTCCTTTAAATAGAATATCCAGTGTTTCGCGATTGTAGCGCTTGCCCTTACAGACATCGCAGGTGACGTAAACATCGGGCAGGAAGTGCATCTCAACCTTGGTTACGCCGTCACCCTGACAGGCCTCACAGCGACCACCCTTAACATTGAAGCTGAAGCGCCCCGGTTTGTAACCACGAGATCGCGCTTCCTGGGTGCCTGAGAATAATTCACGAATCGGGGTGAAAAGTCCGGTATAGGTGGCTGGGTTGGATCTTGGAGTGCGGCCTATGGGGCTTTGATCTATATCTATGACCTTGTCAAAATGATCAAAGCCAGAAAACTTGCCGTGTGCCGCCGGATGAAGAGCGCTTTTATTGATTTCTATGGCTGCCAGTTTGTACAGGGTCTCGTTGATCAGGGTGGATTTACCAGAACCTGAGACACCAGTGATACAGGTGAACAGGCCGACAGGTAGTTCCAGATGTACCTTTTTTAGATTATTACCGGAGGCCTGATGGACATGGACTAGCTGGTCTTTATTAAAGGGCACTCTTTTTTTCGGAATAGCAATGGATCGAGTGCCGCTTAGATATTGACCGGTTAGTGATTTGGGGTTGTTAGCGATTTGTTTTGCGGTACCTTCGGCGATAACCTCGCCGCCATGAACGCCCGCTCCGGGGCCTATATCGACGATGTAGTCGGCTGAGGCTATGGCATCTTCATCATGTTCAACCACAATAACCGTATTGCCCAGGTCGCGCAGGAAGGTCAGGGTTTTCAATAGACGGTCATTATCTCGTTGATGCAGGCCTATCGAAGGTTCATCCAGAATATACATGACGCCAACCAGTCCGGCACCTATTTGGCTAGCGAGTCTGATGCGCTGGGCTTCACCGCCAGACAGGGTTTCTGCACTACGGCTGAGCGATAAATAATCGAGTCCTACATTGACCAGAAAGCTAAGTCGCTCCTTGATTTCTTTGGTGATTTTTTCGGCGATCTTACCTTTGCTGCCCCTGATTTTGAGTTTGTTGAAAAACTCCAACGCTTCTCCTATGGGTAAGTCGGCAATTTCCGGCAAAGTGATCTTATTGATAAAAACATGACGAGCGGATTTGTTAAGTCTTTTACCTTCGCAGGTCTGACAGAAGGTATCGGTCAGGTATTTGGCAAGTTCTTCGCGCACCACGTTGGAGTCGGTATCGCGGTAGCGGCGTTTCATATTCGGAAGTATGCCTTCGAATGGTTGTACCTGAACTCTACGGTCTCCGCGCTCGTTGATGTAAACAAAGCGAATATCTTCGCTGGAGCCATTCAGGATCACATTCTGGACTTTTTTAGTGAGCTTGGAATAGGGTGTTTCTACATCAAATTTATAATGTTTGGCCAGCGAGGTGAGCATCTGGAAATAGTAGCCATTACGTCGGTCCCAGCCGCGAATGGCGCCACCGGCGAGGCTTAAATCAGGCGATTTTACAACCAGGTCGGGATCAAAAAATTGCATAGTACCAAGCCCGTCACAATCAGGGCAGGCACCCATGGGGCTGTTGAATGAGAATAATCGCGGCTCCAGTTCGGTGAGCGAGTATCCGCATGTCGGACAGGCAAAGTTGGCAGAGAAGGTCAGTTCTTCGAATTTGTCATCTGCGCTCATCGATGCGACTCGAACAATACCGTCGGTCATCTGCAAAGCGGTTTCAAAGGATTCTGCAAGACGTTGCTTGATATCTTCACGCACCTTGAAGCGATCGATAACGACTTCGATAGTATGTTTCTTACGCAGATCAAGTTTGGGAGGTTCATCCAGCTCGTAGACTTCACCATCGATACGCGCACGCAGGTAACCCTGGCGTTGCAGGGTTTCAAGCAATTGAACGTGTTCACCTTTACGGTTACTGACTACTGGGGCCAGTAGCATCAATCTATAGTCAGGAGATAATTGCATCACTTGATCCACCATTTGACTGATGGTGCTCGCTTCCAGTGCAATATCATGATCCGGACAGCGTGGCGTTCCGGCACGCGCAAATAACAGGCGCAGGTAATCATAGATTTCGGTAATGGTGCCTACGGTTGAACGCGGATTATGCGAGGTGGTTTTCTGTTCAATGGATATTGCTGGTGACAGGCCTTCGATATGATCGATGTCGGGCTTTTCCATCACAGACAAAAACTGACGCGCGTAGGTTGATAGCGATTCAACATAACGCCGCTGACCTTCGGCGAAGATAGTATCGAAGGCGAGCGAGGATTTTCCTGACCCCGATAGTCCGGTAATGACGATCAGTTTATCGCGCGGCAAGGTCAGGTCGATATTTTTCAGGTTATGCGTTCGAGCACCCCTGATAGTGATGAAATCCATAAATCTACAACATGTGAAAAACTCACTATTCTAAACCAGTTTTATTTTTAATGTACCTGTCCAATTGATATTGGCACTAATATCGTTGGGCGATATGTTTGTGCTAACATTGAACTCTTTTTTTCTGTTCGCCTCTTATGTTCATGCTGTTGAAAACTGAAAAACGAGCTATGTTCTCGCTAGCGCTGGTGTATGCCTTTCGTATGGTTGGTTTGTTTATGATCCTGCCGGTTTTTTCGCTATATGCGCAGGAATATACTGGTGCAACACCGGTGCTGGTAGGGCTGGCAATTGGTATCTATGGTCTTACCCAGGGATTGTTTCAGTTGCCGTTTGGTTTTCTATCAGATCGGGTAGGGCGAAAAAAAATGATCGTGCTGGGTTTGCTCCTTTTTTGTGCAGGCAGTGTACTGGCCGCAATGGCCGATACTATCTATGCCATTATCGCAGGACGAGGGCTGCAGGGCATGGGAGCTATAGCAGCCGTAGTGATGGCTCTAGCAGCCGACCTGACGCGTGAAGAGGTACGCATGCGTATTATGGCGGTAATCGGTATGTCTATCGGCCTGGCTTTTATGTTTTCAATGGTAGTGGGGCCTGTACTGGCCGGTTCTATTGGTATCTCGGGTATATTCTGGGTGACTGCAGGTCTTGCCTTGTTGAGTATCTTGCTGGTGCTCAGCATAACACCTACGCCACCACAGCAGGGCTTTCATCGTGATGCTCAATTATCCCTGTCCGACCTGTCACGTGTGATCGCCAGTCGTGAGTTATTGCGCCTGGATTTTGGTGTATTTGTGTTGCATATGATACTTGCTGCGACCTTTGTACTTTTTCCTCTGGTGTTGCGTGACCACCTGAATGTGCATGTGGATGAACACTGGAAAACCTATCTACCAGTTTTTATCCTGTCCATAGTGTTAATGATGCCCATGATTTTGACGGCGGAAAAAAGGCGCAAGATGAAGATCATGTTTGTAATCGGAATATCATTGGTGGCTTTATCTGAATTCGGGCTATACCTGTTCGATAGCTATGGCCTGGTATTTGCCATGCTGGTGCTGTTTTTTTCCGGTTTTAATTTTCTCGAAGCTTCTATGCCCTCTCTGGTGGCCAAGATTGCACCTGCAGATATGAAAGGTTCAGCAATGGGGCTGTTTTCGGCCTCGCAATTTCTCGGCGCGTTCTGTGGTGGCCTGCTAGGGGGAACTATGCTGGCCTACGATTCATCGAAACCTGCATTCTTCGAGCTGGGTTTGATCGCTTTGCTCTGGGTAGCTGTGGCCCTGTTTATGAAGAACCCAAAGGCGCTCACCTCACGTATCGTCTCATTGCAGGGTATGGATGATTCGGCGTTACAGAGTTTTCGCCAGAAGGTTGAAATATTGCCAGGTGTACAGGAGGTTTCCGTATATCTGGATGATCGTATGGCCTATTTGAAGATAGATAAAAAGTTGTTCGCTGATGAGGATTTGGATCGGTTGTTGCTGGGGTAGCTCGATAAATATGAAATAATGCTTGCAATTCAATCGTTTAAAGTTAATCTTTTCAGGGCAGGAGAGTTTTCCCTGTAGGAGTCCTAACGGACAGATTCAATCGGACTTGAATATACATGGAGTCATAATGAAATTTTCAAAAATCGCAGTATCTTCACTTTTAATTTTTTCAGGCAATATTTTTGCTTCCCCGGTCAATATCAATACCGCATCAGCCAGCGAGATTGCAGGAGCTTTAACTGGTGTTGGGCAGAGCAAGGCCGAGGCGATAATCGCTTATCGCCAGCAAAAGGGTGAATTCAAAAAGGCCAGTGATATCGTGCAGGTAAAAGGTATTGGTTCATCCATTTATGAAAAAAACAAAAATGATATTCTTTTGAAATAATTGCAGGGTGGAGCAGTAACGGCAAGGATGCTTAAGGCACCTCTGACCCAGAGATACAACATAATTGGTCAGAAGTGCCTTAATTTCAAATTTATTCCCGAAATTAACATTAGTACTCGTACCTGATTTAACTAGCACTTACAATACGCTGGTTTTTTCATTTAATAGCCCCATGACAGCTTTCGACCTATTCAATGGTGATGCCGATGGCATCTGTTCATTGCAGCAACTTCGCTTGCATTCACCACTTAAAGCCCAGCTGATTACCGGGCTAAAACGCGATATCAACCTGTTTTCCCAAATCCAGGCCCAGGCAGGAGATAAAATTACTGCACTGGATATCTCTTTCGATAAAAATCGAGCAGGTGTACAGGCCGCTGTGGATGCGGGTGCTAGTGTTTTTTATGCTGATCATCATTTTGCTGGCGAATTAATCGAGTCGGATGCTCTCGATCTACATATCCATACCGATACAGATACCTGTACTAGCTTGATTATCAATTCATTATTGAAAGATCGTTATTATGCCTGGGCGCTTGCCGGTAGTTATGGCGATAATCTGTATGATTCTGCGAATAAGCTTGCTGATCGTATGCAGGTTGATGTTAATGATCGTGAAGCGCTTAAGCTTTTGGGTACGGTGCTTAATTATAACGGCTATGGGTTTACCCTCGACGATTTGATCTACCATCCAGCAGAGTTGTACCGTCTATTGCAATCCTTTGAAAATCCACTGGATTTTATTCAAACCGATCATTACCTGCGCCTGCTGAATGCCTATCAGAATGACCTGAAACATACCCGTGAATTAAATGCATTACATGAGAAAGATAATGGAGCGATCTTCGTGCTGCCCAACGAAGCCTGGGCCAGGCGCGTAAACGGAGTGTTTTCAAATGATCTGGCGCGAGACTTTACCGCGCGAGCCCATGCGGTTCTGGTGAAATTTGAGGGAGATAGCTACCGAGTAAGCGTTCGAGCGCCGCTGGATAATAAAACCGGTGCAGATGAGCTATGTCGACAGTTTGAAGGTGGTGGTGGACGTAAAGCAGCGGCAGGTATTAATGAGTTGCCAGAGTCTGAACTGGAACGTTTCAGAGAGCTGTTTTTTGACTCATTTCGGGCTGTTTGATCTGGGGCAATACCGTTTATAACCTAATAAGTTTAACGCCCTCGAATTGTGAGGGCTAAATGTGTAGACTATGCGCGCCGTTAATTCTGCGGCATCAGAATAACTCAGGGGATCAATATGGCAAGAGGCATAAATAAAGCAATCATAGTAGGCACTCTGGGTCGCGACCCGGAAGTCAAATATACGGCTGGTGGTAGCGCAATAGTGAATATTTCGGTAGCAACCAATGAATCCTGGAAAGATAAGACTACGGGTGAGAATGTCGAGAAAACCGAATGGCACCGTATAGTCATCTTCGGCAAGCTGGCCGAGATTGCTGCGCAATACCTGAAAAAAGGTTCGCAGGTTTACTTCGAAGGTAAGATACAGACCCGAAAATGGCAGGATCAAAATGGTCAGGATCGCTACACAACTGAGATCGTGGCGTCCGAAATGCAAATGCTCGGCGGGCGTGCAGATAGCTCTGGCGGTACAGCGGATTTCAAACCGCAACAACCTGCATCCAAACCATCCTCACAATTTGATGCACCACCCGCAGATGATGGATTTGATGATATCCCATTCTGATACATACCTTAGATAATATTTGTGAAGTTATTTATATCCAGGAAACCAGGTGGTTTTCTTAAATAATACCACTTTGTTAGATGAGTTAAGGCAGCGATTAACACATGGAAAAAAATATAAATAAAACTGTGCCTGGACCCGATTACACAGTGAAGTGAGTGGTTTTTATCCATGTAAAAATCTTAACCTTACAATATTATGCCTTCAGAAATTGAAAACGGAATTTTTAGTATAAAGCATCACGGTGCGGTTAATGGCGTTACAGGTTCCTGTCATGAACTGGAAATCAAGCAGGGTGATAGTCGGCAGGGTGTGCTAATCGATTGTGGATTATTTCAGGGTGCAGAAATTACGGGTGCCAGCGATGAACTGGATCAGCTCAAGATAGATTTTCCGGTTCACCATATTAAAGCCCTTGTCGTAACGCATGTACATATAGACCATGTTGGCCGCATACCGTATCTACTGGCAGCTGGTTTTAGCGGGCCGATAATATGTAGCAGGGCTTCCGCCATATTGCTGCCGCTGGTGTTAGAAGATGCACTGAAAATTGGATTTACACGTAATGAACGATTGATAGAGTCCTTTTTATCAAGAATTGTGGATCAAATAGTGGCTCTGGACTTTAACCGTTGGCATGCAATTATCTCCAGTGAGGAAGTCTCGTTAAAAGTAAAACTGAAAGAAGCGGGGCATATTTTGGGCTCGGCCTATATAGAGTTCTCTGTGACCAAAGGCAAAAACAACCAGCGAGTCATTTTTTCTGGTGATCTGGGGCCGCCTTATACACCACTTTTAAACTCACCCAAATCACCGTATCGAGCAGATAGTCTGGTCATCGAAAGCACCTATGGTGATAAAGTTCATGAAAACAGGCGTACAAGACTAAAAAGGTTAGAGGCCATCATTATTTCTGCTTTGCAGGATAGCGGGGTTATTTTGATACCGGCATTTAGTATAGGTCGCACGCAGGAGCTGCTTTATGAAATTGAATCCCTGATTCACAAGCTATACGGGCAAAAAATAACGCAAAATTTAAACTGGCAGGACCTTGAGGTAATAGTCGATTCACCGCTGGCAGCTCAATTTAATAAAGCCTATCGCAACCTGAAGCCCTTCTGGGATGCCGAAGCCAGGACAAAAGTGAAGGCAAGGCGTCATCCGCTTAATTTCGAACAGTTGCTCACCATAGATGACCATGCAACGCATTTACAAACGGTTAAGTATCTGGCAAAAACAGCCAGGCCAGCAATAGTTATTGCGGCTAGTGGCATGTGTACCGGAGGCAGGGTTGTTAATTATTTAAAAGCACTGTTGCCTGATAAAAGAAACGATATCTTGTTTGTAGGTTATCAGGCGCGAGGTACAGCCGGGCGTGACATACAGCAATATGGTCCGCAAAATGGATATGTTGAGCTGGATGGGCAGCGCTACGATATCCAGGCAGCTGTTCATACGCTGGGCGGGTACTCAGCCCATGCAGATCAGTTTGATCTGTTAAAGTTTATTCGACGTATTCGGCACAAACCCCGGGAAATTCGTATAGTGCATGGCGATGATGATGCGAAACAGGCTTTAAAAGGTGCTATACAGGAGTTGTATGATGTAAACGTAATTATTCCTGTCAGCGATTAGTGCGGGTTAAAAGACCTATCTCAATAACCTTGAAGGCATGATAATATAACCTGTAATCTTTTAAGGAGGTCGGCTGGTCATGTGTCCCATAAATGCAATTGAGCATTATACTTATGATGACTATTGTCAGTGGGAAGGACAGTGGGAGTTGATAGAGGGGGCTCCATTGGCGATGACGCCATCACCTGTGATCAGCCATCAGGCTATTTCCGCTAAAATACTCAATCAATTAATGAATTCGATTGGTGATTGTGAGCAGTGCCTGGTGTTAGCTGAGCAAGACTGGAAAATAAGCCAGGATACCGTAATAAAGCCTGATGTTGTGTTGATCTGTGATGAGCCAAATGATAAATACATCACCAAAGCGCCGGAAATTATTGTTGAAATTATCAGTCCATCGACGGCAAAAAGGGATGAGGTTTTTAAGTTCGAATTATACGAAAGAGAGAAAGTGCTGTTTTATATTATTGTCTACCCGGACGATTTAAAGGCAAAGATTTATAAACTGGAAAATAACAAATACTCGAAACAGGGCGACTTATCCAAAGAGACTTATAGCTTCGAGGGTACGAGCTGTCCTGCAAAAATCGACTTTGATGCGGTGTTCAAGGTGCTAAGACGATAAGGCGTGATTTTTCAGTACTTTAAAAAAGCTCATACCGATATGGCCAGAATTTGTGATATATGGCTCAGAGCTAGCAAGGCATGGTGTTTTTGATATGTATGAGGGGTTATAATCCCCGCGCATTTTAAGTGGAATGAGCGTTTTATTACACTAACCTTTAGTGATATTACAATCAACCAGAATCTAATCTGAAAAAAAATGAAAAAGAGGTCCTTGTGAAAATAGCTGTCGCCGGAACCGGCTACGTTGGTTTATCAATATCCATGCTGTTAGCCCAGCACCATGAAGTAGTGGCACTGGATGTGGTACCTGAAAAGGTCAAAATGCTGAATAAGAAACAGTCTCCTATAGTCGATGTTGAAATCGAAGACTTTCTGGCTAACAAACCCTTAAACTTCAAAGCGACACTGGACAAGCAGGAAGCTTACAAAGGTGCAGAATACGTTGTTGTCGCCACCCCGACCGATTATGACGAGGTGACCAATTATTTCAATACCTCGACAGTAGAATCAGTGATTAAGGATGTAATGGAAATCAATCCGACAGCCGTAATTGTTGTCAAGTCAACGGTGCCGGTTGGTTTTACTGCTGGGATAAAAAGAAAATTGATGTGTAATAGCATCATGTTTTCACCAGAGTTTTTACGCGAAGGAAAAGCGTTGTATGACAATCTACATCCTTCAAGAATTATCGTCGGTGAGAAATCAGATCGCGCAAAAGTTTTTGCTGATCTACTTGTGGAAGGAGCAGAGAAAGAAAATATAGATGTTTTGTTCACTAGCTCAACAGAAGCGGAAGCGGTGAAGCTATTTTCCAATACCTACCTGGCCTTACGTGTGGCGTACTTTAATGAGTTGGATACTTACGCAGAAGTACATGGGCTGGATGCCAGGCAGATTATTGAAGGTGTTGGCCTCGATCCTAGAATTGGCTCGCATTACAATAATCCATCATTTGGTTATGGTGGCTACTGTCTGCCTAAAGACACCAAACAGTTACTCGCTAATTATAGAGATGTTCCCAGTAATATCATCAATGCAATCGTTGATGCAAACACCACCCGGAAAGACTTTATTGCGTTTTCGATTTTGGAGAGAAATCCAAAAGTAGTTGGTGTTTATCGCCTGGTTATGAAAAGTGGTTCAGATAATTTCAGGGCTTCAGCTATACAAGGCGTCATGAAGCGTATAAAAGCAAAAGGTATCGAAGTAGTTGTGTATGAGCCAGTGCTGGAGGAAGATGAGTTTTTCAAATCTAAACTCATCAAGAATCTGGATGAATTTAAGGGAATGTCAGATGTAATAGTTGCTAATCGTGTTACTGACGAAATTGAGGATGTCAGAGATAAGATTTATACGCGGGATTTGTTTGGTAATGATTCCTGATCTGAAATCAAGTGATTTAATTAAATATGGGTACTAAGAGATAAAGATATGATCGATAGCTTTATATTTACATCTGAAATCGTCCCAGAAGGTTATCTGGATAAATACTGTGACACAGTTTCAGGCTCAATACTCGATGCGGTACTGACCCAGAATAAACACGCACGAGTTACCTGCGAAACGCTAGCCAAAACTGGCGGTATGATCATTTTGTCATGCGAGTCAAACACCAAGGCTTGATGTTTGGTTATGCCACTACTGAAACCGATAACCTGATGCCTGCGCCGATCAGTTATGCGCACAAGCTGGTAAAACAACAGGCCGACGTACGCCGTGCTGGAATTTTGAGTTGGCTGGGACTAGGATGCCATGAGCCAGCTGACTTTTCTTTACCAAGATGGCAAACCAGTAGCTGTTGACACCAATGTATTATCTATCCAGTATTCACCAGAGTCTCACTCTACCCGAGCTTAAGGAAGGCGTGATGGAAGAAATTATCAGCCCTGTGATTCCTGCTGAATGGATCAACAGCTACACCCAAATCCACATCAAACCAACCGGCAATTTCCTGGTTGGTGTACTTGCGTGTGATACAGGCAGCACCAGACGAAAGATTATTCGTCGTTACTTTCGGCGGCATGTCACGTCATGGTGGTGATTTCTCCGGCAAAGACACATACAAGATGGATCGCTCTGCAGCTTATGCGGGGAGTGCCTGTTGCCAAGAAAATTATTGTCGCTGGATTGGCGGATCGTTGTGAAATATAAATTAGTTATACCATTGGTGTAGCCAAACCGATCTTGATCAGCTTCGAAACCCTTGAGAGCAATCATGTCGATACAAAGATGATTGTCGATCTGGTACGAAAACTCTTTGTCCTGAGTCCATTGGGTATTATTACTGGCCTGGATTTACTTAATCCCATCTACCGGGATATTGCGGCATATGGTCATTTTGGTCGCGATGATCTGGATTTGAGTTGGGAAAGTGCTGACAAGGCAGACCTGCCAAAATCGGAAGCTGGGATCTAAACTATTAATATTTAGGTTGACCCAATCTTAAGTTATGATTGTTGATATATTTCATAAGTCAAACTCCCTACTTGCTGGGGGGGGTAAGAATATTCATCCTTATTTTGGATTAATATTCTTGAAATGAAGCTATTTAGAAAGTCTCTAAACGGAGCATATTTTGAATTTTCTTTACTTGAAGTATTAAAAAGTTTTTTTGTTATAGGATTAGATGTTTATGGCTGTACAAAGAGTGGTTTTGTTCGATTTAATCCGAATAATCAAAGTTTTAAAAATTTAGTAGGTATTGAAGAAGATGTCGAGTCTAATAGGAATAATGATGTTAAATTAGACGGCGGGAAAAATTTTATCTTTGGCGCAATGAGTAATGCTGGAAATAAAAAACCGGGAAAACTTATCTTATAGATACTGAGAATCTAACCGTAAAGGAGCTGAATAGTGGATATTGTATTCCTAACGGTTTTGTATTTAATCTGGATTGCACTGCATTGTTTATAGTAGAGTCATATATTGAGTTAATTTACAAATATGATTATGACAAAGTAAGTGGAGAAATAAAAAATAAGCGATTATTCCATGATATGAGTGCTACAGGGTTTTTACCTGACGGAATGACTGTCTCAAAAACAAATAATATCTGAAATGCAATTTGGTATGGGGCGATGATTAAAAAGTATGATCAAGTTGGAAATATAATAGATTATATCGATTTTCCAATTTTAAGACCTACCAGCTGTGTTCTTGGTGGTAAAGATAAAAATATTCTCTTTGTGACTAATGCTACAGAAAGTTTAGACAGGAATCAGTTAATAAACTACCCAAGTTCTGGTCCAGTTCTAAGTATAAACTTAAACCTATAGATCATTTTATGTTAGTTAGCGTAATAATCAGAACCTATAATGAAGAAAAATATCTTCAGCGCTTAATAGATGGAATTAGATCGCAGAGGTTGGGATCTGATGAGGTGGAAATAGTCATCGTTGATTCCGGCTCAACAGATTCCACATTGGAAATAGCTAAACTCAACAATTGTAGGGTAACTTTTATAAAAAAGAGGGATTTTTCTTTTGGAAGATCACTAAATGTTGGGTGCAAATATGCACGGGGTGATGTGTTTATTTTTGTTAGTGGGCATTGTATTCCAGCGACAGATTTTTGGCTTAAAGAGTTAATCGCTCCTATTCTCAATGGTTCATGTGCTTACACTTATGGTCGTCAGTTAGGTTATGAATCAACAAAATATTCAGAATGCCGTTTATTTGATAAACACTTCCCTGAATATTCGAAGATACCGCAAATCGGATTTTTTTGTAATAACGCTAACGCTGCTATTTCGAAATCTACCTGGGAACAATTTCTTTTTGATGAAGAACTGTCAGGGTTAGAGGATATGGATCTTGCTAAAAAAATTGTTGCTAGCGGTGATGGTATTGGGTACATAGCTGAGGCACCTGTTTTCCATGTCCATAATGAAACCTGGCAACAGGTAAAACATCGTTATGAAAGAGAAGCTTATGCGCTAAAAATCATTATGCCTGAAATTCATTTCAATCTAGTCGATTTTTTTAGATATTTTATGGCAGGTGTATTTGAAGATTGCAAAATTGTTGTGCGTGAAAAAAGGTTGTTATCTGAATTCAAAGATATTTTCTTATTTAGATTTATGTATTACTATGGTACCTATATCGGTAATCATGAACATAGAAAGCTCTCAAAAGAATTGAAATATAAATATTTTTATCCAAAAGACTTAGATAAGGGGAAGCATGAAAAAAAAGATAGTGGCATTATTGCCGATAAAAGCAAATAGTGAAAGAGTTAAGGGTAAGAACTTCAGAGACTTCAATGGTAAACCTTTATTTAAATGGATACTCGACACTCTGCTTAGCATCGAAGAAATAGATCTAGTTGTTATTAATACGGATGCCAGGGCTATTCTAGCCACTAATGGTTTGGTGGATTCTGATCGAGTGATGGTTAGAGATCGAAAACCAGAAATTTGTGGCGATATGGTTAGTATGAATCTGGTGTTGTCAGATGATGTCAAGAATGTGGACTCTGAAATTTATTTAATGACTCATGCAACGAATCCATTATTGAGTGCGAATTCTATCCGGCAAGCTATTCACAAATTTCAAAATGCATTTGAAGGTGGTAGTGCGGATTCACTTTTTACAGTAAATAAAATACAAACCAGATTCTATCGAGAGGATGCTTCAGCCGTAAATCATGATCCCAATAACCTTATCCGAACTCAGGATTTAGAACCTTGGTACGAAGAAAACTCAAATTTATACATTTTCACAAAGAACAGTTTTGAATCAACAAAAGCTCGAATAGGAAAGAAGCCTATTATGTTTGAGCAGCCAAAGTATGAAGTAATTGATATTGACGAACCTGAAGATTGGAATTTTGCTTTAGTAGTAGCAAAATATCATGAAAAAAGTATTTGAGATTAGATATGAAGATTTTAGTAACTTGCCCACCAATGTTAGGGATGATCGATTCTTTCAAGCCTCTCTTTGAAGAAAAGGGTGTAGAGTTAACGGCACCGAAAGTAGTTCAAACACTATCAGTTAATGAGCTAAAAGAAATTGTGCCTTTGCACGATGGATGGATTATTGGTGATGATCCTGCTACGAGGGAAGTGTTTGAGGCTGGAAAAAAAGGACGTCTGAAAGCTGCTGTTAAATGGGGGATTGGTGTTGATAATGTTGATTTCGATGCTTGTAAAGATTTTGACATTCCCATAATAAATACACCAAATATGTTTGGCGGTGAAGTTGCCGATATTACAGTAGGTTATATAATCGCATTAGCTCGTGAGACATTTGAGATAGACCGGAGTGTACGTAATGGGAGATGGGATAAACCACGAGGTATTTCGTTATCAGGTAAGACCGTTGCCCTTGTCGGTTTTGGTGATATTGGTAGTAGTACCGCAAAAAGATTACTTGCTGCTGATATGAAGGTGATTGCCTATGATCCAAATGCAAATAATATGAGTGGGCTAAATGTAGATTTTGCCGATTGGCCAGAAAGAATAGATGAGGCTGATTTCATAGTTGTGACAGCATCATTAACGCCATCAAGTAAACATATGCTCAATGAGGAAGTTTTTGAAATCGTAAAAAATGGAGTGAGGGTAGTGAATGTAGGAAGAGGCCCCGTTATTGATGAGAGATCTTTAGAAGATGCTCTAAAGTCCGGAAAAGTTTATTCTGCTGCACTTGATGTTTTTGAAATAGAACCATTACCTTCAGGTTCTTATTTAAGATCACATTCCCATTGTATTTTTGGTTCGCATAATGCGTCAAATACCAGTGATGCCGTTCAGCGGACAAGTGAAATTGCTATCAGGAAGTTATATGATTTTCTTGGGATAGATTGATGTCCAGGTTTTCAGTGCTTATAACTCTGGCAAATGGCGGATTATGGGCTGGTAAAATTCTTTACATGTGAATTTACACGCACCATTTATTTTTATTAATACATAAAACCATGTCCTGAGGACGTGGAGTTGGTCCGAAGTCTCTGCCTAAAGGACATAATAACTCTACTCATGCATCCTATCGTAGTTGTCGCCACAACAGACTAGATAGGAGCAAAAGCATGAGTAGATTCAGTAAATTATCGCATGTGATATGGTATTGTCAGTATCATATTGTTTGGGTGCCAAAATACCGTTATCGGGTGTTAAAAGATAGGATTGGTTTTGAGGTAATGAAAACCATCCGAGTGTATACAGAAAGGGAAGGGTGTGAGGTTATCGAATTAAATGTACAGGAGGGCCATATCCACTTACTTGGTCAAGGTCCCACCAAATATTTCCATATCGAAACTGATGGGTGTGATAAAAGGAAGGGCTGGTATTCAAGCAATTTCCCTTTTTAAAGGAAAAGCCCTATTGGGGCAATCATTTCTGGGCCAGGGGGTATTGTGTCGATATTGTAGGGGTAAATGCCGAAATGATCCGTAATCCGGCTGCTTTGTTAACGTCAATGTTGAAATCTGGGTTTCAGGATAATCCAGAAGCTTTTTCCAGACTAGAAAAATTTCATCCAGGTGGTTGTATAGGAACCAGTAGCTAAGTGGCTAGAATTGCATTGTATCTGGTCGAAGAAAAATCATCTTTTTAATCGAGTACAGTTTAATCTTGATGGTGGGATCGGATCAAAATTACATGACCCAGATTGAGATAAAGAGTTAATTATATGGTTAAAAAATTTCAATACCTCGATCCTGAAGAAATCTTAGATTCAGATGACTTTAGGGTAATCGAATCGTTTCTGAAAGAGACTGGAAGAACCCAGATTGGGTGGCATTATATTGTAGACCTTACCTGGATGTATTCATGGGTTAAGACGTGGCCAATATCTTTTAAGGTTCTTGATGTGGGTGGGGGGCATGGCCCAATCCAGTTTTTATTAGCCGAGTTAGGATTTGATGTTACCAATATTGACCTTGAACCGGCAAGAATCAGGTATATATATCAACAAAGGTATAAAACTCAACTACATAGATTAAATAGTTATCAAGCCACAGAATATTCAGATCATCTGAAAGGGTTAAGACGCTACCGAGCGATTGCTAAAAAACTGTACGCTTCAATAAATGAATTTCCAGTTCTGCGTGATATTCTTTATTCACGATATTTTAATAAACATCAAAATTGGAGAGCTAAATATGTAGAAGCTTCTCGACCTGTTGGTACTATAGAATGGGTTATGGGGAATATTTGTAGTATACCTGAGATACAGGAAGAATCATTCGACGCAATAGTTTCACTTTCTTCTATTGAACATATCCCTAAAGATTACTTGAATGATGCCCTGCAAGAAATATCTCGAGTATTAAAACCGGGTGCTCGATACGCAATAACTACATCTGCAACTCATTTGACTGAGACATGGTTTCATGAGCCATCACGGGGGCTTTGTTTCTCTGAATTTGAAATCCCCGATATTTTTGATGCAGAAAAGTTTAATGATGTTGATCCGGAAAAGATACTCGAAAAATATCAGAAATCAGAATTTTTGAAAAAAAATCTTGCCGGGTTTTACAAAAAATCGGGTGCTAACGGTATGCCCTGGGGTGAGTGGGAGCCAAAATATATACCCGTCGGTATTTTTAATTAAATGATTGTGAAGAAGGTATGGTTTTCAGCAACCTGGATGAGCTGGTTAGCACTATCTGTAAGATTATTAGGATTTGCTGTGCTTTTGCCTCTGGTTCTAAAGAATTATTCTCAACCTGATGTAACCGTTTGGCTCCTGTTTTCAGCTATATCCAGTCTGCAATTAATTGCCGATATGGGCTTTAGCCAAACTTTTGCCAGAACAATAGCTTATGGGTTTGCTGGTGGCGGAATAAATGAGCAAAAAGATGGACAAAGATCAATACCTCTGCCCGACGAAAAGAGAACATCTATTGATCCTGTTTATCTAACAGATGTAGTTTCCACCATGATATGGGTTTATCGTCGCCTGACGCTTTTTGCCATATTCTGCTTAGCTTCTCTTGGTTCGTTTGCCGTGGCCAAACCTATTGCGTCAACAAGCAATCCTTTCTATATTTGGGTAGCCTGGGTCGTAGTGGTCGCAGGTGTCGGAATGTTTGTATATGGGAATTCATATTCTTCATATCTGATTGGGGCTAACCGAATTGATTTGTTAAAAAGATGGGAATTGCTGGTTAATGTTTGTAGTTTATTTACGCAGATATTGATTGTATCAATTGGTTCAAACTTATTGATCTTGATTCTTAGTATGCAATTTTGGGTTATTACCCAGGTCCTTATCAATGGTCAACTTGTAAATCGACATAGTAGGGTTGTGGGCATTATCTATAAACATACAGGTCGTTTAAAGCTGCTGAGCACTATGTGGGCATCAGCATGGAGAAGCGGACTGGGTGTATTAATGAGCTTGGGGGTTAGTCAGGGAATGTTTATAGTATTAGCAAATTTATTGCCAGCTAAAGAGTCGTCTAGTGTGTTGCTGAGTTTAAGAATCGTGCAAACTATTAGTCAGTTTTCTCAAGCGCCATTTTATTCTAAGTTACCTTTGATGAACGGATACAGAGTTAATAATGATATGCCTCAGTTATCAAAAATAGCTAGTATATCCATGAATAGAAGTCTATGGGTGTATGTGCTATGTGTGATTTTTATAGGGTTAATAGCCCCAAAATTCTTAATATATATTGATAGCAATACGAAGTTTACTACACCATTATTCTGGTCTGTTTTAATTATGGCATATTTTATGGAGCGATACGGAGGTATGCATATTCAGATTTACAGCACTACTGATAAAATTGTATGGCATATTGCAAATGGAATAACTGGGACTCTTTGGGTAGTAACGTTTTTTATTTTATATCCCTGGCTTTCAGCCATGGCGTTTCCAATAAGTATGTTGTTAGCCTATACGCTTTTTTATAGTTGGTATGCTGGATCCAAATCTCATTCCTCATTATCAGGTATTGACGTAATCTCTTTTGAGAAAACAACGACATTAGGGCCTGCTATACTCTTATTTGGATATGCGGGGATTAGTCTTGTTTTATTGTCGAACTAAAACGAACAGGTGTTAAAAATGACGTATAATCGTTACAAAAGTGAAGTTATTTCACCTTATAAGGATCTAATAATGGATGTTGGACGGCCTGTAAAATGGCTGCTAACAAGACTGTTATGGGATATTCGACCAGTTGCCTGGACATCTCATAAAATGTTGGGAGAGTTAAAGGACTCTCATAAAGGACAAAAAGCCGTCATACTTTGCAATGGTCCGAGTTTATTGGAAACTGATTTTGAGTTGCTGCAAGATGTCTATACTTTTGGCCTAAATAAAATAAACTTACTTTTTGATAAGAAAAACTTTAAACCAAGTTTTATTGTAGCTGTGAACAGGTTGGTCATGGAACAGAATGCAGAGTTCTATAAACAAACTCCCATCCCCCTGTTTCTGGATTCTTATGGCGTTAAGTATGTTGGCTATAAAAAAAATATCACCTACCTACATTCAGTAGGAAAGCAATCCTTTGCACGAGATTGCTCCGGTAGCATCTTTCAGGGAGGAACTGTAACTTATGTAGCACTGCAATTGGCATATCATATGGGATTTAGAGAGATAGCTTTGGTAGGTTGTGATCATAATTTTGCTACCCCAGGCCCTGCGAATAAAACAGTTGTTTCGGGTGAAACTGATGCTTCACACTTTGACCCTAATTACTTTTCAGGAGGTATGAAATGGCAACTACCAGACCTTGTTCAAAGTGAAATTGCATATACGCTTGCTCGAGAGGTTTTCGAAGCATCTGGTGGCATGATAGTGAACTCAACTATAGGTGGAAAGTTGGAGATTTTCCCAAGAATAGCTTTGAAAGAGTTCTTGAATTCTTAAGTTATGTTAAATTAGAAATTGGGAATAATTTAATGTATCTATTATTCTCTCTGCTGTTGTTATTCTTTTTTTATTTTCTTACAGGTCTCGCTATGGATAGCTATCGCCATCAACTTTTTTTATTTCCCTGGGTCACGTCTTTAGTTTTTTCGGCATTACCAATTTTTCGCTATAGTCAAGATTACAATATTTTTAATTTTTTATATTAAGGGGCTTCGATATTGACACTTTTTTTGGATTATCGCTGATACGTCTCCCAAGGGTTTTATATTTTAGTGTTCATACTCAAAGTTTGCCTGTATTAAAAATTATACCATTCGAGTTGATTTCGTTTTTAGGAGTAATAGGCCAGTTCGCAATTTTATATAACTCTATAGATATGCATATTTTCTTATCAAATTATTCACTTCTTGTAATATACCTACTTTGTATTTTAGGTTTAAATAAGCTTATGTTGAGTATTCAAAAATGAAGTTGAGTATAGTTACTGTTGTTCTAAACGATAAGATAGGGTTTGAAAAAACATCTGGTAGTATCATTTCACAAGATACCTGCGAATGGGAGTGGCTTGTTGTTGACGGCGGCTCTGAAGATGGGACGCTAGATATTATAGAAGAAAACTCGAACTATATGTTTACGATTATCTCAGAGAAAGATGATGGTATATACGATGCCATGAACAAAGGAATAAAAGCCTGTACCGGTGATTATATTATTTTTATGAATGCAGGTGATACCTTTGCTGATGAAAAAGTAGTTTCGACTATTCTAAAAGTCATTCAGGATAATCAATTTACGGATGTTTTTTTGGGAGGGACGAGACAGGTTTTCGATGACTGGATAGCCTATCGCACACCTAAGCCGTTAACCTGGATCACTTGCGGGCTACCTGCCTTTCATCAATCGACAGTGTATAAAAGTGAACTGCTTAAACAACGGCCCTATAATACAAGTTATACTTTACTGGCTGATTATGAATGGATGGCTCAAGGTTTTTGTGACGGCATTGATGTCATCTCTATGGATTATCCTGTGTCTAATTTCCATGTTGGTGGTAGTTCATATAAATTACTTAAAAAGAAATCTGTAGAGCTTTTTAAAGTTAAGTATGAAGTTTTGAAAATGCCCGTGTATAAATCATTATTTAGTACTTTTAAGCGTATGATTCCATCTGCGCTAATTATATTTTTACCTGGGTTGATTTACTTTTTATCACGTTATTTTTCTCTTTCTAAAATGGATCAAATACCAACAAATTTGGTCAGGAAAGTTCATTTTAAATTTGATGCAGGTTTAAATTGTGAAAATTGATAATGAAACCAAGCAGAGGGTTATTCGTGAAGCTACAGCCCATGATTCAGACAATGTGCTGGAGAATAGTTATAAATTAAAAGATCGTTTTTCACATATATGGAGTTACCCCTCTAGAAATGAGATGCAAAAGCATATTGATGACTTACTTAATTATATGACGGGTAAGCAGGTGCTGGACTATGGTTGCGGCTGGGGTGACGAAAGTTTTAAATATCTTTCTGCTGGTGCATATGTCGATGGTATCGATATTTCCAATAAACACGTGGATTCTGCAAAGATCAAAGCCGAAACTCTAGGATATGATGATGATCGATTTAAATTTACAGTGATGGATGCACATCATTTGGAGTTTGAAGATAACAGGTTTGATTTTATTATTGGTCATGGAATATTGCACCACTTGAATCAGCACATAGCACTATTAGAGATTTATAGAGTGCTTAATAAGGGGGGCAGGGCTATCTTTTTTGAGCCGTTGGCTGATAATCCGCTATTAAAACTATTTCGAATTTTAACTCCAAGTGCTCGAACCGAAGATGAGAGGCCACTTACTAAAAATGATTTGATGAAATATAAAACCATTGCTAGCTGGGATGTTGAGTATGTTTTCTGTGGTTTGTTGGAAGCCCCATTAGCCATGTTCACCTCTGTCATTATGCCGAATCGACCAGATAACTTTATACTTAATGTTGGGAGTAAATTTGAGCAGTTTTTTCGTCAGCGACATATGCTTGACTCGTGGAATCAATATGTCTTGATCAAGTTTACTAAAACTGAAATAGGCTGATTTGTTCAGTTTCAATATTGGCTTATCTGTAGTTAACATTATGAATGTCCTTGAGCTGAACAATATTGAATTTTCCCAGGTTTGTAATGAACTCGGGGGTATGGTGGTAAAGTCGAATTATTGTCCTGATCTAATTGTGGGTATAGCAACTGGTGGTATGATTGTTGCTAACGAAATTAAAAATTCAGGTAAATTTGAGAGAACTAATTTTATATCCATAATATCAAGAAGGCCATTGACAAAGGTGAAAGGGAAAATTGGATTGGAAAAAGTCTTAAAGGTGTTCCCCGTATGGGTCAATAATTACCTACGTATTTTGGAGAGTAATTTTCGGCAGTTGGCACTGAAAAAAAATTCTAAAAGAACTGTGGAGATGTCCGATGAATCTACTTCTTTAATAAAAGCAGCAAAACGCCTGCTGATTGTTGATGATGCGATTGATAGCGGTATTACACTTTATTCGGTAATTGAGCGCATTCACGAAATCAATAAATCCTTAGAGATTAAAACTGCTGTAATTACAGTAACCTGGAAAAAACCTGTATTGAAACCTGACTTTCAGGTATACAGTCAATTGCTAGTTCGTTTTCCCTGGTCAGCTGATGCAAGATAAAAAAATTGTCGTTGTTGATCTTGATGGCACTCTAATTTCTGTTAATAGTTATCCGCGTTGGGTTGCTTATATCTTCAAACAAACCGCATTGGATGGGGAGTTTACATTAAGCCTTCAGGTGCTTAAGTTGCTTCTATGGAGAAAAATGGGTGGTATTACCCATCAAATGTTCAAAAAACAAATGATGATGTTACAGTATAAATCTGAATACGATATCAAGTTTGCTAGAGAGTTGATGAATCAAGTTCGTTTAAATGTTGTAAATGCTTTGAAAGCATTAGACAAACCTTTTCTTGTGCTTTCTACCGCTGCGCCAGTGAACTACTCTTCTTATTTTCAAC
Organism: Gammaproteobacteria bacterium; assembly: GCA_050298595.1. Taxonomy (GTDB): domain Bacteria; phylum Pseudomonadota; class Gammaproteobacteria; genus JACNJF01. The sequence continues at coordinate 26,472 of JBNKUM010000071.1, forward strand.
AAGTAGCAGGCTTAAAGTTTGATGCGGTGTTATCCAGTCGTGTTGAAAAGGGTAAGTTAATAGAAAACCATGGTGAAGGAAAGGTTGACAATTTTTTGGATAAATTTGGAGATTCAGGCTGTGATATTTTTTTTACAGATCATCATGAAGACTTACCAATGATGCATCTGGCAAAGAAAGTCTTCCTGGTGAGTCCAACTCATAAAACAAGAAAACTGGTTAGAGAGTCTGGAATAGAGTTTTGGTCGCTAGATTAATGACTGTTAGTATTCTGCGCTTTTCTAAATAATTTATAATTTCTTATGAAAACGTATGGTTTGTATGATTTCAGTAAAGCAAAATAAAAAAGCATTAATTTCTGGTATAACTGGGCAAGATGGTGCTTATCTGGCCGAATTTCTGTTAAATAAGGGCTATGAAGTGCATGGCATAAAACGCCGAGCCTCATCATTTAATACGGATCGTATTGATCATCTGTATCAGGACCCACATGTTAAAAATCAGAACTTTATACTTCACTATGGTGATCTTACTGATTCTATGAATCTGGTTCGTATTATCCAGCAAGTTGAGCCTGATGAAATTTACAACTTGGGTGCCCAAAGTCATGTTGCCGTGTCATTCGAAACACCTGAATATACAGCCGATAGTGTCGGGATTGGAGCGCTACGAATATTGGAAGCAATTCGAATATCGGGGCTAGAGAAGAAAACGCGTTTTTATCAGGCATCAACTTCTGAATTATATGGTTTAGTGCAGGAAACTCCTCAAAAAGAAACCACACCGTTTTATCCTCGATCACCTTATGCGGCAGCAAAATTATATGCTTATTGGATAACTGTCAACTATCGAGAAGCTTATGGTATGTTTGCCTGTAATGGTATTCTATTTAATCATGAGTCACCTGTGCGTGGGGAAACATTTGTGACTAGAAAGATCACACGAGCTCTTGCAAGAATAGACTTGGGCTTACAAGATTGTCTGTATCTCGGGAACATGGATGCCAAACGAGACTGGGGGCATGCTAAAGACTATGTGCGTATGCAATGGATGATGTTGCAACAGGATCAGCCAGATGATTTTTGTATCGCTACGGGAGTGCAATATTCAGTCAGAGACTTTTGTAATGCGGCATATGATCATCTTAACAAAAAAATACATTGGGAAGGTAAGGGGGCTGAAGAAAAGGGATTTGATTCCGAGACTGGAAAATGTATTGTGGCGGTAGACCCCAGGTATTTCCGACCCACTGAAGTTGAAACATTAATAGGTGATCCTACGAAAGCTAAGGAAAAGTTGGGCTGGACGCCCGAAATTACATTCGATGAGATGGTGCATGAGATGATGGAGCACGACCTGGCCTTAGCCAAAAGAGATTCCCTGGTAAAAGAACATGGGTATCGAGCCTTTGATTACAATGAGTAAGATTGATAAATCAGCAAAAATCTATGTTGCTGGTCACCGTGGACTTGTGGGCTCTGCATTAATCAGGCAGCTTCAATCGAGGGGGTACTCAAATCTGATCACACGAAACCATAGTGAGATGGATTTGACTAATCAGCAACAGGTAGAGACTTTTTTTGCTCAGGAAAAACCCGAGTATGTCATTTTGGCAGCTGCAAAGGTTGGAGGTATTCTGGCAAACAATACATACCCCGCTGAGTTTATTTATGAAAACCTGATGATTGAAACCAATGTTATTCATTTTTCTTATCTGTCGCGTGTAAAAAGATTGCTGTTTCTCGGGAGTTCTTGTATTTATCCTAAGTTGGCTGAACAGCCAATGAAGGAGACGGCATTATTGACAGGAGCACTTGAGACAACCAATGAACCTTATGCTTTAGCTAAAATTTCAGGCATTAAATTATGTGAATCATACAATCGTCAATATGGAACTGATTTTCGTTCAGTAATGCCTACAAACTTGTATGGGCCCGGAGATAATTTTCATCCTCAAAACTCACATGTTATTCCAGCGTTAATTCAGCGCTTTCATAATGCGGTAAAGAATAATGAGAAAGAAGTCATTATATGGGGTAGTGGTAAGCCAATGCGTGAATTCTTACATGTTGATGATATGGCAAGCGCCTCATTATTTGTACTAGAGTTAGATGAAAAAAAATACAAGGAGCATACAGATGAAATGTTGTCGCAGATTAATGTTGGGACAGGTGTCGATTGCACAATTCGAGAACTGGCGGATAAAATTTCTCGAGTTACTGGCTTCAAGGGTGTTTTAACATTCGATAACTCTAAGCCGGATGGAGCTCCTCGAAAGTTACTGGATGTTTCCCGTCTAAATTCTATGGGGTGGAGTCCTTCAATTTCGTTGAGAGATGGTCTAGAGACTACTTATAAATGGTTTTTAGATCATCAAAAACAAATTTAGCTGAGCATAAATATTTAGCAATAAATTTAATCTTATAGATACTTATTTATAATCGAAGAGGCTAGGATCCTGTCGGATTTAGGATGAATCTACTGCGGAAAAGGCATTTTAGCCAACAATCCGATCATTTTCGTTAAATTGGCTCACTACTCTCCTCAAATGATCGAAATAATTGACTCAAAATCCATTCCCTCGCTACCTACGATCACCTAAACTTGACAGGCTCCTAGATAAAAAATTATTCGGGGGTTCTCCTCAAGCGATAAATTTTAGGTTTTTCCTGAAAAATGAAGTTAGTAGGCATTCTTATCCTTAAATCCCTTAAAGATAGTCATCAAAATAATCTTCAGATCCAGCCATATCGACCAGTCATCAATATATAGTAAATCAAACTCGATCCGTTTTTCCAATGAGGTGTCACCTCTCCAACCATTTACCTGTGCCCAGCCGGTAATACCCGCTTTTACCATATGCTTTTGCATATAGTGAGGGATTTCTTTTCTAAACTTTTCTACAAAAACTTCGCGTTCTGGGCGGGGGCCTACTATAGACATATCGCCTCGCAGAACATTAAAAAACTGAGGTAATTCATCCAGGCTGGTTTTACGAATAAATGCGCCAAATCGAGTGTTTATCTTATCCTTAGCCGAGCCCCAGGTGAGTGCTTCAGTATCGGTTGTTACAGGCATCGACCTGAATTTATACATTGAAAAGATCTTGCCATTCCATCCAATCCGCTTCTGTTGGTAAAAAACAGGGCCTTTTGAGGTTAGCTTTATACCTATAGCAATAATAATAAATACAGGAAAAGTTAAAATGAGAATTAGGCTGGATAAAATGATATCTTCTGATCGTTTGATAAGCTTGTTGGTGATGGTATTCAAGGGGGTATCATAGATGCTGATAATAGGTAGCCCCCCTATATCCGTTAAATGGGAATGCAACAAGTCAAAGGTAAAAAAGTCGGGTATAAATTTAACGGTAATAGTGCTATCAGCAAGCGCATTTAAAATGGTTTTAATCCTATGCTCAGCCCTTAAGGGGAGAGTAATGTAAATTTCATCCACTTTATCTTCCGGGTGGGGGTGTTTCAAAAAGTCTTCAATGCTGCCAAGTACCGGAATTTCCATTATACTTTGGCCGATCAGTTCAATATTGTCATCATAAAATCCAACCGTCTTATAGCCCAGGGCCTTGTTATCAAATACAGAAGCAGCCAGTCGCTGTCCTAGTAAGCCAGCCCCTAAAATTGCGATCTTCCTTGTGTTAAAGCCCAGATTCCTGAATCGACTAGTGGCGAAGCTCAGTATTAGCCTATAAGCAATTAATAATATAGGTGTTGTAAGCATCCAGCCTGTGACAACAACACGGGAATATACACTAGTGTTTTTCATCAAAAAGGTCAGAGCGAGCAATGCAAGCCAGGTGAAAATCCAGGCCTGTAATACTTTTCTGAAACGAGGAAGTGCGTTATCACTACGAAATTGAGTATAAGCACCAGTACCCTGATTGAATATCAACAGTAGCAATCCGCCTAATATGGCAATCATCTGATATCTTTCTGTCCATTCCAGAGAGTATAAATGTGTCAGTAGGTATAAATTAGTAATAGGTATTAATATATCTAGTAGCCGATGTAGCCAGACAACGAGTGAAGTAGATTCCTTGAGATTCAAAATAAACAGGATGATGGTTGGAAGATGTTGAATTATAATAGGCTACTTTCCATTTATCTATTTGTTAGTGAAGTGTCGAGATGGAAAAAGGTCTCTTAATAAGCTGCTCTGCAGACTCTGCATTTCAGGCCGGTTTTTTAGCCTGAATTAGCTGCTATAAAATGGTGTTTGCATAGATATCAAGCTGTTGTCCTGAATTCTTCCCACATAATGGGGCAGATAAGCTCGAGCTACATACCAAAACCTGTATCAGCCGGATTATTAATGCCATATTCAAAGATCTATACTTCGTCTTGGTGCTTGCGGCAGTGGTTCGTAGTGGAGAAGACTGTTTTAGGGGCAGTGTACGAGCACAACTGGACAATAAGAAACTAGGCACCTATGATCTGTGCCGTCAATTTGAAGGTGGTGGCAGGGGTAAATAAATTTTCAGAAAGCGAACAGGGGGGGGCATTTTTTGTGTGGTTTTTTTACCACTTCCTGGTTGAAAGGCAATTATAATTATATCGAAATGAGATTTATTTTCTCGAATTGTGAAAGGTAAATGTGTAGACTACGCGCGCCATGATATGGCTGCAAACTCATATATTGAAGATCTTTATGGCGAGAGGCATATATTTAACCCTAAAGTGATTGCAAAGTCTGGATGACTTCAAAGCGATGTCTGATGTGATTGTAGCGAATCGTGTGATTGATGAAATTAAGGATGTTACCGATAAGATTTATACGCGGGATTTGTTTGGCTGTGATTAGCGAACTTTCGATCTAGTTTTTGTACTCATTTTTTTAAGTAAATATTAATGTCTAGCTCTTTTATTTTTACTTCCGAATCCGTCTCAGAGGGCCATCCAGATAAACTATGCGACGCAGTTTCAGACGCGATACTGGATGCGGTTCTGGCGCAAGATAAACACGCGCGGGTTGCCTGCGAGACGCTAGCCAAAACCGGTATGATCATTCTGGCCGGTGAGTTAACTACCTCGGCACATATCGACTTTGAATCGATCGTGCGTAAAACCGTGACCGAGATTGGTTACGATAACTCAGAAGTCGGCTTCGATGGCAAAACCTGCGCTGTGATTAACGCTCTCGGTCATCAATCCCCGGATATTGCGATGGGTGTAGATCGCAGTATCGACCAGGATCAGGGGGCTGGCGATCAGGGTTTGATGTTTGGATATGCGACCAATGAAACTGAAAATTTTATGCCTGCCCCGATCAGTTATGCGCACAAACTGGTAAAAAAACAGGCTGATGTGCGTCGTGCTGGAACACTAGGCTGGTTAAGACCCGATGCCAAGAGTCAGCTAACTTTTCTATACCAGGATGGCAAACCAGTAGCAGTAGACGCCATTGTATTTTCTACCCAACATTCACCTGATATCTCTTTATCCGACCTTCAGGAAGGTGTGATGGAAGAAATCATCAAACCGGTCATTCCAGCAGAATGGATTAATGGAGATACACAGATCCATATCAACCCCACGGGCAATTTTGTCATTGGTGGCCCAGTGGGAGATGCAGGATTGACTGGACGCAAGATTATAGTCGACACCTATGGTGGCATGGCACGTCATGGTGGAGGTGCTTTTTCTGGTAAAGACCCATCCAAAGTGGATCGCTCTGCAGCTTATGCGGGGCGTTATGTTGCCAAGAATATCGTCGCGGCAGGCCTTGCTGACCGCTGTGAAATCCAGATCAGTTACGCTATAGGCGTAGCCAAACCGACCTCGATCAGCATCGAAACCTTTGAGACCAATCATGTCGATAACAAGATGATTGTCGATTTGGTTCGCGAGCACTTTGACCTGCGTCCGTGGGGTATTATTACCGGGCTGGATCTGCTTAATCCCATCTACCGAGATACTGCAGCTTATGGTCATTTTGGTCGTGATGATCTTGGCCTAAGCTGGGAACGCTCCGATAAGGCTAGTCTACTTAAATCGGAAGCAGGACTATAAGTTTTTATGAAAATATTAGTCACGGGTGGAGCTGGCTTTATTGGCTCTGCCGTCATACGTCATCTTGTTAATGATCTTGGACATGAGGTCGTAAATCTTGATAGCTTAACCTATGCGGGCAATTTGGAGTCATTAGTGTCAATTTGAAAGTGTTGATATTCGTGATTTGGAAATTAAGTTGTAAAAGAGACTTTATACTTATGGTTTTCAAAATTCAGTTACAGTGATTGCTTAGATATACTATGAAAATTTTTAAAATGATTGAATTTACTGGGAAAAAATATGCTTAGGTTTGCAATTGTAGGATGTGGAAGAATTGCTAAAAGGCACTCTGAATTACTGGGTGAAAAGCAAATAAACGGTGCTGAATTAGTAGGTGTTTGTGATGTTGAAGAAGAAAGCGCAAACAAAATATCTAAACAATTCAATGTACCATCATTTACAGATATGGATGAAATGATGAAAAACATTGATGTGGATGTTGTGGTCATTTTGACACCCAGTGGTTTGCATGCAAAACATACGGTCAATTTGGCAAAGTATGGTAAACATATCATGGTTGAAAAACCTATGGCTCTTACTTTGGATGATGCTGATGCTATGATAAATGCCTGTGACCGAAACGGTTGCAAACTTTTTGTCATTAAACAAAATCGATTTAATGTTCCGGTAGTGAAATTACGTAAAGCGGTTGAGCAGGGTCGATTTGGAAAGTTCGTGTTAGGTACGGTCAGAGTAAGATGGGCTCGGCACCAGCAATATTATGATCAGGCCGCATGGAGAGGGACCTGGGCTATGGACGGGGGAGTGTTAACTAATCAGGCCAGTCACCATGTAGATATGCTGGAATGGATGATGGGAGATGTTGAAAGTGTTTTTGCTAAATCAACTACTGCTTTGGCTAATATTGAAGCAGAAGACACTGCTGTGGTGACCGTGAAATTCAAGAATGGGGCGTTGGGAATAATTGAAGCGACTACCGCAGCCAGACCTGATGATCTTGAAGGTTCAATTTCTATTTTGGGCGAAAAAGGCTCCGTAGTTATAGGTGGCTTTGCTGTTAACAAGATGCTTACCTGGAAATTTGAAACTGAAGATGAAGGCGATAATGAGGTGCTAGAAAAATATTCAGTAAACCCGCCGAATGTGTATGGATTTGGTCACCAGGCTTATTATGAGCATGTAGTAGAATGTGTTAATGGTGGGAATCAAAATCTTGTTGATGGCCTACAGGGGCGTAAAAGCATCGAATTGATTTCTGCTATTTATGAGTCTGTAGAAACTGGTAAAGAAGTTTTTTTACGCTTTAAGCCAGAAAGATGTAGATTGGGTCAACATGTTGTCTAATTTTAAACAGTACTCTGCATCCGTTCGTGATGTAATTTTTGGTGAAAATGTAACATTAATAGAGCCTCTCAATCTTTATGGGTGTGTTTTGCAAGATAATGTTTTTGTAGGGCCATTTGTAGAGATACAAAAAAACGTTGAGATTGGTAAAAACACCAGAGTCCAATCACATAGCTTTATATGTGAGTTGGTAACTATCGGTAGTGATTGTTTTATAGGCCATGGAGTTATGTTTATAAATGATCTTTTTTCTAATGGAGGCCCTGCAGGCGGTGATGAAAAACTCTGGAAGAAAACTCGATTAGGAAATAATGTATCTGTGGGCAGTAATGCAACTATATTACCAGTTGAAATTTGTGACAACGTTGTTATTGGAGCAGGTGCTGTAGTAACGAAAGATATACTCAAGCCAGGAGTTTACGCTGGAAACCCTGCAAGAAAAATGATGAACAAAGAAGAAAAAAATGATTAAATTTTTAGACCTATCTGCTCAATATGAGTCAATCAAGCCAGAAATTGACCAGGCCATCAAGGCTGTTATAAGCGAATCAGCTTTTATAGGTGGAAAATACGTAAAACAATTTGAAAAGGATTTTTCAGATTATATCAATGTAAAACATTGTGTTGGAGTGGGTAATGGAACAGATGCTCTAGAGATTGCTATTGAGGCACTTGAAATGCCTGCTGGCTCTGAAATTATCGTGCCAGCCAATTCATTTATTGCTAGTTCTGAGGCTGTAACAAGGCAAGGTCATAAAGTTGTGTTTGCCGATGTAGACATTGATTCCTATGTGCTTTCCATTGAAGACGCTAAAAAAAGAATAACACCAAGAACTAAAGCTATTATGGCCGTTCATTTATATGGACACCCGTGCGATATGGATGCTTTATTTGATCTTGCTAAAGAACATAACCTGTACATAATAGAAGACTGTGCTCAAGCGCATGGTGCAGAATATAAAGGAAAAAAAGTAGGTGGTATTGGGCATATTGCAACGTTTAGCTTTTATCCGGGCAAAAATCTGGGTGCCTATGGAGATGGTGGTGCTATTACAACAAATGATGACGAAATAGCCACAAAAACTAGAATGATTGCAAATCATGGTCGTGTAGCAAAATATAACCATGAGTTTGAGGGAAGAAACTCACGTTTAGACGGTTTGCAAGCAGCAATTTTAAGTGTGAAACTAAAGCACATAAATGAATGGACAGAACAAAGAATAAAAATTGCGGATTTATATCTGGACCTACTAAAAGATGAAAAAAACATTATTTTGCCTGTAAGAAAGGATTGGGCAAAGCAGGTTTATCATCTTTTTGTTATTCGAAGTGAAAGAAGAGATGAACTGAAAAACTATTTACAAGAACAAGGTATTCAAACTGGAATTCACTATCCCAATTCTTTGCCCAAGTTAAAGGCTTATGAATATATTGGACTGGCTAAGGAACCGATGTTTACGAATAATTCGGATACCAAATTATTAAGTTTGCCTATTGGGGAGCATCTTGACGTGGTCAGCATAAAAGAAGTCGCGAGGAAAATTAATATTTTTTTTAACTCAAGTTTCGGAGTTCAAATTAAGTCCTAAAAAGAGCCTAAGTCATTGATATAAAAACTAAGTGAGCCTCATACATGGTAAAATGTTTGTATTCAAATCCAGACAATAAACCCATCTGGAGGCTCCATTGAAGAATGACACAAAATCAGATGCACTGCCACCCTTAGTGAGTCATATACTGACCAACAAAAAACACTATATCGATAATCTTTTTGCAGACACATGGAAAAAGCTGAATTTAAATTCACTGATTAAAGGAGCTGGCTTCAAGAAAAGAAGTGGAACCGAATTAACGGAGGTGATATTTTTACTCCTGTTATGAAAGTGGCTCAACATGTCGTCTATAGCGGTGTTTACCCGGAAGTCATTGAGCCTGTTTTCAACGTCCCAAAAAGAAGTCATGTATGATTTGCTAAAACGCGAAGAGATCAACTGGCGGGAACTGAACATCCAAACATCTGCTGGAGGCAAAAGAGCTGTATAGCACAGCGGTAAAACGGGAATGGCAAAAGGTACGTGGCTTGCCCTGGCGTGCCGTGATACTGGACGTAGAGCTGGATATATCTGGGGGAGATAAAAAGGAATCGCGGTGGTGGCAACCCGTACGACTGTTGTTTGTTAGGGGATTAAATAAACCCAATAAAGCGGAGACCAGCGATAAAGATTGGGCATTGTTCTTAACAACAAATGTTAATCTGAGCATGAGCAAAATACTGGAAGCCTATGCATTGCGATGGGGATTGAAGTTTATTTCAAGGAAGCGAAGCAACATCCTGGATTCCTCAAGGAACAGACATTCACTTTTGCATCGCATACTGCATCGATACACCTATGCGCTATTCGATATTTAATGCTGGTACATAATGTGCTGGAAGGCCAGGAGACAGGTATCGGAGATATTCGATCACAGATACAAGAGCAAATGGATACGCTGAGTTTTGCAGGAAAGTTATGGCAAATATTTCGCTCCATCATATCTGGAACGTTTAATGAGTTAGAAACAGTGCTAGTTTGCTCGGTCAACACTATTATGCCGGCGATTGATGAAAGAGTAGAAATGTTTTTTGTGCGCAGCTTTCAGTTGGATGTATTTACGATGCGGTTGGAGTACGAGTAATGTCAGGTTGAACACGTTTTTTTGCATTTTGAACGCCGAAACTTGAGTATTTAATAACGCTAAAAAAGGAATTGGCGGATTAATTTGTCATGATTAAAGGTTTAAACTCTCGTCCTTAGACGAGTAGCTTTCATCTAGTGATTTAATTAATGTATGAGCCATGGAGTGCAGTGTAGATATCGTAGGTATAGATGCTGACATGATGCGAAAGTATGAAAAGTATCAGGAAAAACCAAAAAAAACAGATTCAGATGAATCTCGGGTAATTGTCGAAATCGGGGCGGGTTAACCAACTTTCTACGAGGGTTGGCATTTAAGTTCACTTATAGAGGGCATAGAGCAAGTCTGTGTTCTTAAGCGCAGTTTCTTAGTCCGTTTTAGATGCAACCTATGGACTTTCAGTCCATAGGTGTTGAGTACAGAAATGTTGCAGTTGATTTGAAAATAGAGGTTCGAGGTTGAAAATTGTAACCAGAATAAAGGACAGTCATTTTGCCCAAAGTGTTGCTATTCTAGCTACTGGCACTGCGATTGCGCAGGCTATTCCAGTGCTGGCAAGTCCGGTTTTAACTCGGCTATATACCCCTGCTGATTTTGGTGTTTTGGCTGTATTTATGGCTCTTGTTTCTAGTGTTACTCCCATAGTGTGCGGAAAATATGAGGTGGCGATGTTGTTGCCAAGAAGTCAGGTGCAAGGGAGGCACCTTCTTGGCGTTTCTCTTCAGTTTTCGTTTGTAGTATCTGTAACTTCCTTGATTCTAATTATACTTTTAAAAGATGATCTTCTTAAAGCTCTAGGCGTTTCGGAGCTTGGAAGGTGGGTCTATCTGGCACCAATTGCTTTGTTTCTTACAGGTTTTTTTTTAGCGATGGGGTATTTTTCCAACAGATATCAACATTATAATCGAATGGCTAAATCGAAGTTGATTCAGTCTTTGATTGCTGTAACTTTAAATATTGGGCTGGGAGTGATGGGGTTTGGGTTTGAAGGCCTGTTGCTCGGAAATCTTGCGGGGCTTTCTTTAGCTTCACTTTACCTTTTCTATCTCTACAAGAGAGAGCTAACATCTCATGCTCTACTTTGGGGGAAGTCAAAAGCTTTACTCGTAAAAAGATATATAGATTATCCATTGTTAAACGCAAGTGGTGGTTTACTTGATGGAGTTACCTTGGCTATGCCAATATTTTTCCTTACGCACTTTTATCCAGAATCAATTGTAGGGTATTTTTCTTTAGTCACTCGAGTTGCAAATTCGCCTTTATCTTTTATTTCTTCTTCTGTTTCTCAGGTTAATTTAAAAAAAATTGTAAACTTAGTAAATAGCGGCATGCCAGTGAGACCTTACTTGCTGAAACTTACTATAATATTATGTTTGGTAGCAATAGCTCCATCTATATTATTTATGTTAATTGCTCCTGAGCTATTTGCAAGAATTTTTGGTAGTGAGTGGCGGGAAGCAGGTGTATATGTGCAGATACTGATGCCAGCAATAGCCGTACGCTTTGTAGCATCAACCCTAAGCAGTACATTAGGAGCCACTAAAAATAATCACTTGGGTTTTTTATGGAAGATAGCTGCTTTTATAATCACTATCTTAGTTTATTCTTTATTCGCACCAAAAGTTCAACCTGTGCAACTATTCAAATACGTTGTCATAATGGACGTCATGCTGTATTTTTTTTACTACTGGCTCATCTGGAAAGCTGCTGGTTTGCCGAGGAACTCTCATAAATAATGTGTGGAATAGCTGGAATTATAAATCTTCAGGGTAATGAAAAACCGCAAGTAGAAGCATTGCAGAGGATGACTAACCAAATGGTTCATCGTGGGCCTGACGATGAGGGTTTTCTACTGGTGGGTAAAGATAACTGGGTCAAGCCTTTCTTAGGTGATGATACTCCCGTTAACGCTCTTAGCAGTGAAAATGTAATTGGTTATCCTCGTAAGCATATAAAGTCAGCTTTAAAAATGGCTAGTCAAGTTGCATTTGGCCATCGTCGATTAAGTATTGTAGACCTTTCTCCGTATGGACATCAACCGCTGTGCACGGCGAATAAACGGTTTTGGATTGTTTACAATGGAGAGATTTATAATTCTAGGGAAATTGCCAAACAGTTGGAAGTTGAAGGTATAAGGATGCAGGGGCATAGTGATACAGAAGTCCTTATTAATGCTTACGCCACATGGGGTAAAGCATGTTTGCAGAAATTTAATGGTATGTTTGCTTTTGCTATTTGGGATAATAAGGAAAAAATACTTTTTTGCGCAAGGGATCGTATCGGTATTAAACCTTTTTACTATACGATACAAAATGGGCAGTTTATTTTTTCTTCTGATATTAAAACACTAATAGCTTCAGGTCTGTATATACCTGAACCAGATATGGAAGGGCTTTATCTTGCGATGGCTTTTGGTATGGCTCCGAGACCCAAGACTGCATTCAAAGGTATATTTGCACTTGAGCAGGCTCATTGGCTCCAAGTAAAACTTGATGGGGCAATTCAAAAGCAACGTTATTGGTCTATTCCAATTGGAACGCAAAATAAATATATGAAAGAGGCAGAATCCATTGAACTATTGGATGAACATTTAACTGCTTCTATTAAGAGAAGGCTTGTTGCTGATGTTCCTGTCGGTACTTTTATGAGTGGTGGCGTTGATTCAACAACGGTTTCTTCAATTGCTTCTAGACTACATCCTGGAATTAAGGCATTTACCTTGGGGTATGAAAATACGGTTCCAGAGATGGATGAAGTAGCCCAAGCAATCTCTACTGCTAGTTTACACCCTATGGAGCATATTATTCACCGAGTAAACCCCATGGACTCGCTAGTAGATCTAAATAAATGGATAGAAGGGTATGAAGAGCCTTTTCAAGGGCTTGCTGCAAATTATGTAATATCAAAACTGGTGAAAGAAAACGATGTGAAAGTAGTTTTAAATGGGTTAGGTGGAGATGAACTTTTTGCTGGATACGGTTGGTATGGTCGTATATCAACATGGAAAATGTTGATGGCAGTTCAGCCATTAGGTAAGATTCTTGTCCCATTTTCTGGTAAGTATAAAGAAAAGTTAAATTCTTTACTTAATGTGAAAACTGCAGATAGATTACATTCTGTATTATTCTCAAAATTTAGTGATTCTGAATTACATCAGCTTTTTACAGATGTTGCTGAGTTGAAATATATGAATTCTGCTGAGTACGTACATAAAATGTATGCTGATGGCTTGGAGTTTAGTGATGATATCGAAGCCTTTAATTATATGGACTTAGTTAATTATATTGGAAATCATCATGTTCATCGTTCTGATCAATTTACAATGATGCACTCAATAGAGGGACGGTTTCCATTTCTGGATCATGAGTTGGTTGAAGCAGCTTTTTCTATTCCCAGCCATCTAAAGATAAATGGGAATATTCATAAATTCGTATTGAGAAAAGTAGCTGAAAAATATATTTCTCCAGAGTGTTTAAGCATGAAAAAGAAAGGTTTTGGTTTGCCACTTGGTAAATGGATGAAAGGGCCTTTGCGAGGAACTGTTAAAAACGAGATAAATGACTTGAAGAGCCTTGATTTTATTGAATCTGAAACGATTGATAAATGGTATGCAAGTTATTATGTTGGAAGATTGCAATATCAAAAAATCTGGCATTTAACGGCTTTGTCATTGTGGTATAAAAGATTTATAAGTGAGCTAAATTGATGAAATTATCATTTAAAAAAATATCTAATGGCGTACAAAGCCGAGTACGTAAGTTTTTTAATCATAAAGTAATACACCCAATCGATTGTCAATTTAGTAAACAAAGAAAAGAACTAAGTTATCCACCGCTCTTTATAATTGGAGCACCACGTTCAGGTAGCACATTGTTAATGCAAGTATTAACAGATGCTTTCGATTTTGGATATATGTCAAATTTACATAATGCTTTTTTTGGGGCGCCAGCATTCGTGGAAAAATTTTTATATTCTAGAAAAAAACGAAAAAAATCTTCTTATAGTTCGAAACATGGCTTGGTGGATGGGTATTTTTCTCCCTCAGAATGTGGTGAGTACTGGTATCGTTTTTTTCCTAAAAATCCTTTGTACGCCCCTTTGTCGGCTGTGTCTCATAAGAATATGCTCATGTTTAGAAGCTCCTTAGCAAGATTTGTTGAGGCTAGTGGAAGACCTGTTTTATTTAAAAATATGTTTGTTTCGTTACGCTTGGAGCCAATACTTAAATATATACCGGAAGCTCTTTTTATAGTTATTCATCGAGATGAAGTGGAAAATGCCCACTCGTTATTAGAAGTACGAAAAAAAATATACAGTAATTATGAGCATTGGTGGTCAATGGAGCCTCCAAGTATTAATGAGCTGAAGAAATTACCAGCCGCGCATCAAGTTATTGAGCAAATTAGACAAATTCATGACTTAATAAATAGTGAGTTTAAAAGATTTAATGTTGATGAGAAACGGGTATTTCATGTTAACTATGAAGAGTTTTGTGATGATGTGCACGATATGATTGATAAGATAGAGCAATTTACTAAAGATAATAATGTAAAAGTTACTAGATTATTTGAAGTACCTAAAAAATTTGATATTAGAAAAACATATTCGATCCCCTCTGAATTGTTAAATGAAGTGAAGAAGTATGCTGCTAAGTCATAAAGATACGGTGGAAGAGTTTTGGACTAGGCAAGTGATCGATAGTTGCAGGGTGAAAGCAAACAATAATTCTATAATTGAATTCTCAAATTTATTTGCTCAATATCTTGATGTAGATGTGAGTAGGCTGAGTTTTACATCTAGTGGTAGATTTGCTTTAGAGTGGATTTTAAAATCAATTAAAACTGAAAAAAAACAATTTGTTTTAGCTGCGGCTTTTAATTGCAGTGTGGTAGCCGATGCAATACATAAATCAGGTTTTAAAATTGCCCCTTATGATTTTTCTAACGAGTTTGGAAGGATAGATGAATTTAAACTTGAACAGCTTCTAAATGAAAATGTGGGCGCAATTATTATCAGCCATTTCTTTGGTGTTCCTGTTGACTTTCGACGGATCATTGAAAAGTGCCATGAGAAAAAAATATTTATAATCGAAGATTGTGCCCATACTTTGGGTGGTAAAATCGGCCAATTAAAAGCTGGGACTCTTGGTGATGCATCTATTTTTAGTTTTAATTATGATAAACCCATTTCTCTAGGTTGGGGAGGTGCATTATTGGTGAATAATCCGTCACTTGTAGATTCTCTTTCTAAAGTGAGTATTAAAATACCTTCAAGGGATTGTGAGTTTGAACAACTAGTGGAATTTCAACGTGTAATGAAGGTCAGGAGATTAAATATCCCAACAAATGATAGGATTTGGTCTAAATTACTTAGAAAATTACGTGTTAAGAAAGCTGTGAGTTTTAATCTGCCTTCTGTAGGGATTGGAGGGCTACGTGCAGAATTAGGAATTTGGCAATTAAAACGTTATCCAGAAATACTTCAAATACGCCATAAAAATTCTAAATATATAATTGAAAGCAAAGGTGAGTACACTACATGGTGGGTAGGTAGCGGTATACAACCAGCATGGTTAAAACAAAAAATTCTTCCTAATAGATTAAATAGTGGGACTCTTATATCAAAAAATCTAAAAAATAAGGGGTTAAGAGTAGGGAATTATAATTGGAAAAAGTTAATCGGTGTTAACGGTGGGCTTTTCCCTAATGCTGACAAAGTGGCAAATTTTGGAATAGATATTCCGATACACCAGAATATGGGTAAAGAAAATTTAGAGCTAATAGTGAACACTATTCGAAATTGTCAATGAAAGCGTTAACGAATAAAGAAAAGTATAAAAAATTATGTGAATTAGAGGACTCAATTCCAATTTTTTCTCGTTTTTGGTGGTTAAATGCAGCTTGTGGAGATTCAAATTGGGATGTCGTACTTGTTGAGAAAGGAGGAATAATATTTGGCTCCATGCCTTATATGATAAAACAAAAGTTCATGTTTACACTTCTGGTTCAACCACAGTTAACTCAGGTTTTAGGGCCATGGATACGATATCCAGAAAATCAGAAATATGAAAAAAAATTATCCCATGAAAAAAAAATCATTAGTTCATTGGTAGGTAAACTTCCTCATTTTTCAATGTATAGACAGAGTTTTCATTATAAATATCAAAATTGGTTGCCTTTCTATTGGCTCGGATTTACTCAAACAACTCGATATACATATGTCATAGAAGATTTGTCGAACACTGATGATATTTGGCTGAATATGCAATCAAGAATTAAGACTGATATTAGAAAAGCAACTGATAAATTTGGGTTACAACTTGTTATTTCTTCTGATCTTGATGATTTTTTAAGAGTAAATGCAATGACGTTCTCACGACAGGGAATTAAAGCTCTATATAGCAATGAATTTGTAAAAAAGCTTGATTTTGCCTGTACGGACAATGACTGTCGAAGAATTTTTCTAGCCAAAGATTCTCATGGTCGTATCCATGCAGCTATATATATTATTTGGGATGAGCAGTCCGCATATTATCTGATGGGAGGGGGCGATCCTGAGTTACGCAATAGTGGCGCTACAGCTTTTCTTATTTGGGAGGCTATAAAATTTTGTGGAGGAGTGACAAAAGCTTTCGATTTTGAAGGCTCTATGCTTGAATCGGTTGAGAATTTTTGTAGGGGTTTTGGTGCTGTTCAAAAATCATATCATACAGTGAGTAAAATCAATTCAAAGTTGTTAAGGTTTATACTAAAGTGTAAAGAGGCAATTGGCAAATGATTAGGATTAAAAGCTCTCACGGATGTAAAAATGAAAGAGAGTATATTTTTCGAATATTGTTACATGATTTCCTTGGCTTTTCGTTTGAGCTCATCTATGAAGACCGAAGTGATATTGAGTTAAGTTTCGAAGGAAAAAATATTTCAATAGATGATAGTTTTTTTAAAATAGCAGAAAAAAAATGGCTGGATATGATATCTATGCCTAAAGTACCGCTAGAATACTGGACTAACGATGTTGAA
The DNA here is from genome assembly GCA_050298595.1 of Gammaproteobacteria bacterium. Classification (GTDB taxonomy): domain Bacteria; phylum Pseudomonadota; class Gammaproteobacteria; genus JACNJF01. The sequence goes on from JBNKUM010000071.1 coordinate 43,540, forward strand.
TGTATAGATATAAATCTTGTAGAGAACAAGGTGCCGGTTCTGTATGGCTTACCAAGTCTAATCTTAAACAGCAAAGGTTGTGATATTGGAATTGATATTTTCGGATCATGTTTTTTTATGCTATCTCGATATGAGGAACTAATTTGCCTGGATCGCGACAAACATGATAGATTTCCAGCAGCGTCTTCTGTAGCTTTTCAGCAGGACTTTTTAGGTCGCCCTCTAGTGAATGAGTATTTGGAAATACTGTGGTCGTGTTGTAAATATTTATGGCCAAATATCGAGCGTAAACCTAGAGAGTTTCAATTTAGAGTGACTGTAGATGTCGATCAGCCGTACAATGCTGGAGTAAAAAGCTTAAGTAGACAATTAAAGCAAATTGGAGGTGATTTGTTAAAGAAAAAAAGCATTAAAAAAGCATTTTTTAGCGCAATAAATTACTTCAATGCCAAACGCGATGACTTCAGGTTTGATCATCAGTTAAGTATGTTTGACTGGATGATGGATATAAATGAGAAGGCAGGAAACAGGATGGATTTTTACTTTATTACGGATCATTCGGATGAAAAAATGGATGGATGTTACTCGATGGATGAATCCGTTATCAGAAGATTGTTATGCAGAATTAATCACCGTGGGCATTCTATCGGATTGCACCCAAGTTATCATACATATAAATCTTTCGAACAGTTAAAAAAGGAGGTTTCTATTCTAAGGCGTGCCTTACTTGAAGAGAATATACAGCAGGGTATTTTCGGGGGAAGGCAGCATTACTTGCGCTGGGATCCTAGTGAAACTGCAAGAAATTGGGCCAGTTTCGACATGAAATTTGATTCAAGTTTAGGGTATGCTGAAAAGGTAGGGTTCCGTTGTGGCACATGTTATGAATATAACCTTTATGATCTTGTCAATAGGCAAGAGCTGAGCATAAAGGAGCGTCCTCTTATTGTGATGGAAGTGACATTATTTAGTGCGTCATATATGGGAATGGGAGTGTCAGACGAAGCATTGAAATGCATGCAAAAAATGAAAAAAATATGTAGATCATTTGATGGGGATTTTGTCCTACTTTGGCATAATTCTTCATTTCCAAACGAAAAAGCTAAGAATCTATATCATGATATTTGCACTAATTAATATCATAAATATAGATTGATTAAGCTTATGTTTAGATTATTTATCTGCCAGATATGAAACGATTGAATGTAAAATCGCTACTTACATTTGTCTTATTGATAATGGTAATTCGATTATTTCTTGATCTTAACTACATCTATTTAATTAGTCCTCATCTAAGTTATGCGGGACTTGAATTGAATATAAATTTCGCGAAGCTTTATTGGTCGTATTTTATTTTATTAGGGGTCGCTGCGATAATCAAAAAAGATGATTTGTCGCCTTCTTCTTTCGGAATATTGATCTTAACGACTTTTATCGTAATTCCGGTTACCTCGTTGTGGGCGCTAAATAACCAAACGAATGGGATGTTATATATAGTAGTAATGTCGATTTTTGTAGTAAGGCTTATGGTATCGGGAAAAAACCTGAAACTGCCTCAAGTCAAGAATGGAAGATTTTTCTTTTTAATTATTGCAGCTGTAATTACATTATCTTTTTTTATTCCGCTTATTGCCAAAGGCGGATTGAACCATATTAATTTTTCTATTCAAGGTACTTATGATAGGCGTGATTATTTCTATTCTAACTTGGCTAATGGATACACCGGTTATTTCATGGCGTGGTTCGCTAAGATAATAAATCCTGCGCTGATTGCTTATTTTCTTCTCAGACGTAAGTTCTACTTAGTGGCGCTGCTGTTTGGTTTACAGGTACTTGAGTATTCTATGACAACTTTAAAAGCGCATTTACTTTTCCCAATGTTTGTTTTTTTTGTCTTTTATGTACTATCTAAACAAGGGGATATTAAAAAATGGTTTTTATTTTCAATACTACTGATAACTTTACTTTGTCTTCTAGTAGGTGGTTTAAGCGAGAATATAATATTAATATCATTAATTTCGAGAGCTTTTTATTCAATTGCTCAAAATCATTTTGACTACTATACTTTTTTTCAAACCAATGACTTTGTATTTTGGACAAATAGTTTTTTTAATCCTTTCTATACTTATAGTTATAATAAACCAATAGCTGCGATTATAGGTTCTGGGCGTTATGAAGAAGGGGTTGATGCATTTGCTAATGCGGGTTTTATAGCTTCAGGGTATTCGCATTTAGGGGCTGCGGGTGTGCTGCTGTATTCAATGATTTTAGGTGCAATATTGAAGTTATTTGACAGTTTGGCTAAATATGTGCCGCAAGCTTTTGGTTTGTCCATTTCAGGCCTTGCTATTATTCAACTCGTGAACACTGATTTGACTACAGCCTTATTAACACACGGTATTATAATAGCACTGTTAGTGTTGTTTTTGGTGGGCTCTTCATCTGGAGTTAATATGAGGAGATTTTCTTTTCATTGAGATGTTCTAAGGTGGTGATTAGTTTCTTCTGTTTAGCTACGCTCATGAGCAACTGTATCTGAGACTATATTTATGGAATTTGAGTACGAGGCCTGTTTTCAGTGTTAAATCTCTTGGGGGGTACTAACAGCAGCTTGCTGCGAATAGATATGTAGCTATGCGAAGCGTGTGTATTTCACTTAATACCTGTCTGCTTGTTGTGTGGGCTTTAATTCAATCAAATAATGTTTTGCCAAGTCTGTTTCAACTGAGTAGCTAACATTCTGGAGAGCAAAGCAAAATAGTTATTCATTGGTAAATCCCTAGCTCAGTTGGGGGGGCGCATAGGTTTGACCGAGACGACAGCCATAGTAATGTCTTTGCTCGAGTAAAAGTAAAGAGGAAAGAACCTATGCGAGATTATAAGAGTTTGTCCCATACCTATTGGGGTTGTAAATACTATGTTGTGTTTATCCCAAAGAAAAGGCAAAAATTGATATTTGGATCGATATCTAAATATCTGGGAAATACATTTCACGAACTGGCTAAACGTAAAGGGATAGTGATCGAGGAAGGGCATTTAATGAAAGATCATGTCTAAATGTGTATAAGTGTTCCACCCAAATATGCTGTATCAAATGTAGTTGGTTACCTGAAAGGTAAAAGTGCCATAACAATAGCAAAGAAATTTCGAGGTAGACAGCGAGATTTTAATGGGGATCATTTCTAGGCGTGCGGTTTTAATGTTTCAACAGTGGGCCTGGATGAATAAATGGTTCTTGAGTATATTAGGAATCAGGAAAAGAGGATGAGTATCGGATTAGTTAAGACCTGGAATATAGGGCACCTTGGGTGCTTACTTAAGCCCTTTGAGGGTGTAACCCAATAAACCTCTCTGCCGGAGGTCATTTAATTTATCATCAATGGAGCATGAATGAACTTAACAGTCATTACTTCAATTCACCCTGATTATGATGCGAGAATATGGAAGCACTGCCAAACATGTAAGCGGCTAGGTTATCAAGTAACTTTGTTATGTCAGTGGGATAGCATTGAGTCTAAAGAAGTAGTTTTAGATGGAATCAAGATAGTTAGTTATGGAAAGGTTGGTAAACGCCCTTTGAGGATGATAAGGAATAACTTCAAAGTTTTGAAAGCTATCATGTCATCTGCTAAATCTGACTTATATCACTTCCATGATATAGATATTTTACCCGTTATGACCCTTTTCTCTTTTTTTATGACTGTCGTCTATGATATACATGAAAATTACCCAGAGGAAATGTTAGAAAGATATTGGATACCTGTTAGATTAAGAAAGCCTTTATTTTATCTTGTTTGGTTTATGCAGTATCTTTCAGTAAAAAAAATTCAAAATGTAGTATTGGTTTCTGAATCTCAGGAAAAAAGGTTACCCGACAAAGGTATAAAAAAAATATATATTTATAATTATGCCAGTAAGAACGTGTTTGCAAATAACGTAGCAGTTGAACCAGAGCCTTTCTATGATTTTGTTTTTACTGCTTCCCAATATCGCGAGAATGGCATTGAATTATTAATTGAAGCGGTTGATATAATCAAAAGCTCAGATAAAAAACTAAGTATTTTTGTGGCTGACCGCTTTAAGTCGGATGAATATCGAAAATTAATTTTCAATAAAATAGAAAATTTAAAACTACAAGCTTATATTACCTTTTTTCAAAATGCCTTGCCCCATGAATTACCAGTTTTGCTCTCAAAATGTAAAGTAGGTCTGGTGCTAGACCTTCCTAGTCAACGACGTTTAATGGCTATCCCAACTAAAATATTTGAATATTATGCGGCAGGGCTCAAAGTTATTGGTAGTGATTTACCCAATAATAAACGGTTTATTAATGAAGCAAGATTAGGCTCTATATTTAAGGCTGGCGATGCTGATTCGTTAGCTAAAAAAATGTTAGAGGTGATGTCACAACCTGTTGATCGAGATGGTATTAAACAGATTTTTGAAGATAATTATAGCTGGGAATCTCAGGATAATATTTATGAGGAGTATTATCGACAATGCTTAAATATCATGTAAAGAAATATTTGAGGTTAATATTAAATATATATTTGTTCAAAATGAAATACCGTTGGGTAGATTGCAGCTTATTTAATGTAGTGCATCCATCTGTATATATATTTACCCCTAACAAAAAATTTGACTGTAAAGGGAGAGTAGGTATTGGAAGGAATTGTATTTTTCAAACGGATATTTCTATCGGTCACGATGTTATGGTTGCTGCTAATTGTGCATTCATAGCAAGAGATGCCCATAAATATAATGTAGTGGGTAAAAGTATGATGAACTCGGGTCGTGGGGATGTTTTTGATATCACCCTGGAGGACGATGTTTGGGTCGGTTTGGGTGCAATTATTTTATCGGGTGTAACAATTGGTAGAGGTGCGATTATTGCATCAGGGTCAGTAGTAACTAAAGATGTGGCGCCTTATGCAATAGTTGCCGGAAATCCTGCAAAGTTTGTAAAGAAAAGGTTTAATGATGAAGAAATTCTTCGACATGAACAATTATTATTAGGGTGAATAAAATATGATTTATTTGATTACAGGTGGCACAGGGTCATTCGGAAAAACCGTCACCAATTTTTTGTTGGAAAGTGATGATACTGCCGAAGTTCGGATTTTTAGCAGGGACGAAGCTAAGCAAGATCTTATGCGGACCGATTATATGAATGATTCACGGGTCAAATTCTATATCGGTGATGTACGTGAATACCAAAGTATTTACAGTGCTTTGCATGGTGTTCATTATGTGTTTCATGCAGCAGCATTAAAGCAGGTGCCTTCCTGTGAATTCTTTCCTATTCAGGCTGTTCAGACGAACATTATTGGTAGTGATAATGTACTTCGTTCCGCAATTGCCCAGGGAGTTAAACGAGTTGTTTGCCTTAGTACAGATAAAGCAGTTTATCCAATTAATGCTATGGGTATCAGCAAAGCGATGATGGAAAAAGTTGCTCAATCCTATGCTCGACAGGATAACCATAGTGAAACAGTTATTTGTTCGGTTCGTTATGGCAATGTAATGTATTCCCGAGGTTCAGTAATACCCCGTTTTATCGATCAGATCAGGAATGATAAGCCTATCACAATTACTGAACCAACTATGACTCGGTTTTTGATGGCGCTTTCCGAATCGGTTGATCTAGTCAACCATGCCTTTCACCATGGTAAACAAGGTGATATTTTCATAAAAAAAGCACCTGCCTGTACGGTCGCCGACTTGGCCCGGGCTGTGAAAGAGTTATTCAAATCCGATGCAGAGATCAAGATCATTGGGATTCGTCATGGCGAAAAACTCTACGAGACATTGGCGTCTAAGGAGGAACTAGTTACAGCTGAAGATATGGGCGGATATTTTCGTGTTCAAATGGATTCACGTGATCTTAACTATGAAAAATACTTTACAGATGGCAATGCTGAAGAAGTCAACTTCGACGATTATCATTCGCATAATACTGAACAATTGAATATTGAGCAGGTTAAGCAGTTGCTTTTAACTCTACCAGAGGTGCGTGCTGAGCTCGAAATGGTGAATGCTTCATGAAAATCGGTATCACTGGTGCAAATGGTTTTATCGCCTGGCATCTGAGGTGCTATCTGCATTCGCTTAAAGGTGAGGTCAGTGAAGTGCGTCTTGCTGATCGAGTAGTGTTTGCTCAATCGGAAACACTAGCAAAATTTACTCAGGGGCTCGATTACATCGTACATTTGGCGGGTGTTAACCGGACAAATGATCATGAACTTATGGAAGGTAATGTAACACCTGCCAATCAACTGGTTGCCGCGTTGAAGGCTTGTGATTCAACGGCTACCGTTTTGTACTCTTCGTCCTCACACGCCACCAATCCGGTTACGGTTTATGGGCAGGCTAAAAAAGCAGTTACTGATATTATTCGTGAATGGGCCGATCACTGTGGTGGTAAGTTTATTAATCTGATCATTCCTCATGTTTTTGGTGAGTATGGTCAACCTTTCTATAATTCGGGTGTCGCCACTTTCTGTCATCAACTAGTAAAAGGTGAAAGGCCCGAAGTCAATCCGAATGGAAAGCTTGAACTTATCCATGTACAGGACTTGGTTTCGCTGATGGTGTCTCTGTTGAAACAGGGAATGGACGGTGAATTTAAAGCTGAGGGTTATTCGATTGGTGTACCGGAGGTTGTTTCCAGGCTGAGCAATCTGTTGCAAACTTATCTAGATAAGATGCAGATTCCCGACCTGAAAGATGAATTCGACCGCAGGCTTTTCAATACCCTAAGATCCTATATTCCAAACGAGACTCGTAAACGGATGGCCACTTTGCATTGCGATAACCGGGGATGGCTGGTAGAAACAGTCAGAGCTGAATCAGGAGGTCAATGCTTCGTGTCTTCGACCCATCCGGGTATAACAAGGGGCAATCATTATCATCGTTTCAAGGTTGAACGCTTTTTCGTGTTGCAGGGTAAGGCCGAAATACGATTGCGAAAACTGTTTACGGATGAGGTTATCCGTTATGAGGTGGATGGCGATCATCCTGGTTTTGTTGATATGCCCTCTTTACACACGCATAGTATTACCAATATTGGTAATGATGAGTTGATCACCCTTTTTTGGGCGGATGAATTTTTTGACCCGCACAACCCAGATACCTTTGTTGAGGAAGTTTAGTGAAAAAACTGAAGGTTTTAACTATTTTGGGCACTAGGCCTGAAATTATCCGTCTTGCTTCGGTTATGTCTGCTTTGGAAAAGCATTGCCACCATGTGCTAGTCCACACTGGTCAGAACTATGATTATGTGCTGAATCAGGTATTTTTTGAAGAGCTTGGTGTTCGTCAGCCGGATTACTTTCTGGATGTTGACACTTCATCGCTAGGAAAGTTACTGGGAAATATTTTAATAAAAACTGAAGAGGTTTTATTGAAAGAAAAGCCAGATGCGGTGCTGGTTCTAGGTGATACAAATAGTGCGATTGGTATTCTTATGGCTAAGCGTATGAAAATACCAACTTATCACATGGAGGCCGGAAACCGCTGTTTTGATGCCAATGTTCCAGAGGAAACCAACCGAAAAATGGTTGATCATCTATCGGACTTTAATCTGGTTTATACTGAAAATGCACGGCGTAACCTGATTGCTGAAGGCTTGCATTCCAGGTTTACCTATATGACGGGTTCCCCCATGCGTGAGGTTCTAGAACACCATTTGGAATCTATTGGCAATTCAAACGTATTAAAGGAACTTGGTCTGAAAGACAAACAGTATTTTATTGTTAGCGTCCATCGGGAAGAAAATGTGGACTCAAGGGGAAATTTCCAGAAAGTCGTTGCCTGCCTTAAGTCTATCTCATCGCACCACCAAATCCCTGTAGTAGTCTCAACTCATCCTCGAACCAAAGCAAGACTTGAGGCACTGGATGAAAACATGGAAGGTCATGATATTCGCTTTCTGGAACCTTTCGGTTTCTTTGATTATAATAAACTTCAAATGTCTGCTTTTTGTGCAATATCTGATAGTGGAACAATTAGTGAGGAGTCAGCAATTCTTAATTTTCCAGCGGTGACTATCCGTAAATCAATCGAACGACCTGAGTCGCTTGATAAGGGTTCAATTGTTCTGACTGGTCTTGACCCTGATACCCTTCTTCAATCTATAGATATTGTAGTTAATGAGGCGAGTGAGTATCCAAGGCGAGAGATTCCTGAAGAATACAAGGTGGCGAATACTTCATTGCGTGTACTGAAGTTGATTACGGGGACAGCCAAATTGACTCCCGAATGGCGGGGGTTAGACAACTTCAGTCGTTATGATTGGGACTAATGGATGCGAATTACCATATTACATCGATATTTCTGGCCACAGAGTTACCCCTACGCAAGAATGCTCAAGGATATTGCAGAATCTCTGGTAAACGCGGGTCACGATGTTAAGGTCATGACGTCTCGTCAGGGCACTGAACAAGAAGACAATCAGCGGCTGATATGGATGAAGCATAACGGCATTAAAATGTCCTTCATCACGCTTGGTTCCGAGAAAAAAAAGGAGTTGATTCGCAAGGCATTGAATGCGATCTATTTTGGAATGTGGGTCTTTTATAAGCTATTGTTTGGGCGGCAGGATGTGGTCATGGTGGCTACCACACCTCCCATTGTAGTGGCAGCCTTAGTGCGATGGGTAGGATTTTTACGGGGTTTCAAATATGTCTATCATTGTCAGGATATACATCCTGAGGCCATGCTTATCAATCGTGAAATTAATGAAAATATCTTTTATCGGATATTGAGGAAGATTGATAAAAAAAATATTGATGCTGCCTGGAAGGTGATAACCCTTTCGGGTGATATGAGAAATACTTTAGCAAAAAGGACAAGTTCCGTAGAGCATATCCATCTGATAAATAATTATATTTTCGAATCAGCCCCTCCTAAGGATAATAAAGAGATAAAAGTTTCTGACACGGTAAAATTCCTGTTTGCAGGAAGTCTTGGTCGATTACAAAATCTGGAATTATTGTTTGAGTCTTTAGAGCCTTTTGCAAAGCGTAAGGATGTCATATTTGAATTTATGGGAGAAGGTGTACTCCGATCTAGGCTGGAGGCAATAAAGCAACGTTTAAATCTGGATAATGTTTCATTTCTGGGTCAAAAAACCTTTGCAGAAGCTGTGATGGCAATGCGGGAGGCTGATGCAGGTATAGTCAGTCTTGCTCCGGGCATCTGTAATGTGGCTTATCCCAGTAAGTCAGTTATGTATCTGGGTAATGGGTTACCAATATTCGCCTTGGTCGATGAGCAAACAGAATTGGCCCATTTTATCGAAGCTCATACACTAGGAGTGTCTGTCACTCCAGATTCCACTTCAGTTGTCTCTGAAGCTATTGAAAAAATGATAGGACTCTGCAAAAAAGAGGCAATTTCCCGCAAGAAAGTTGAAGCGCTAGCTAATGAGTTTTTTGGAAAAGAGCAGGCCTTGAAGAAGTTCGAAGGAATATTTGCGAATGATTGATTACAATAAGACTTCCCCTGTATTTTTGCTGGGTGCTGGCCGTTCTGGAACGAAGTTTGTTCGCAGTATTTTGTCTCAAAGTTCAGAAATTGATGCTATTCCCTTCGACGTGGGTTATGTATGGCGATATGGTAATGAATCTGTCCCACATGATGAACTTACTCCAGACATGGTGAATGAAAAAATCATTGCCTACATTAGAAAAACACTCCCCAGACTGGTTGATAAGAAAGATCAGAATACTCGTTATTATCTTGAAAAGTCGGTGCCTAATACATTAAGGCCTGCTTTTATGCATAAAGTTTTTCCTGAGGCTCGGTTTATCCACCTGATTCGCGATGGCAGGGCCGTAACAGAGTCATCAATAAGGTTATGGCGGGAGCCTGCAGACAGACTATATTTGATGCAAAAGCTTAAATATTTTCCATGGTCTAATTATCGATATGCATTTTGGTATATTGGAAATTTGATCAAAGGCAATCTGTTTGCAAAGAGGGGGCAGCAGATATGGGGGCCTAGATACAAGGGGATGGATGACGAAGCCCTGAGCTTGCCGTTGGAAACCGTTTGCTCAAGACAGTGGAGAAAATGTGTTGAAATATGCTATGAACAGTTACTTCAGATTGATCAAAATCAGATTCTAGAAGTTCGTTACGAAAAACTGATGAGCGGTACTGAAGAATTGTCCAGGATCTGTGATTTTCTCGGTATATCCGATAAAGATGCTGTGATCAGCATGTTTACTTCTACGGTAAATGCGACGAACCTCGAGAAATGGAAAGATCGATTAAATGAAGATCAGTTAACGATTATTGTTGAGGAAATAGGTAAAACTTTAATAAAATTTGGCTATGAAGCATAAAATTAGAAGAGATAACTTCCTACTGCCGGCTCAGATGTTAATTTATTCAGGTCAAACTTGTGCATGAATTTTCAGTAGTTTGGGTAGGATTCCATGAAGAAGGTCGTTATGCACTTGAGGAAATCTACGATAATGGTTTTCCTGTCAAAGCTGTTCTAACTCTTGATGATGAAGAAACCAGAAAAAGATCTGGCGCCTGGAGTTATGAGGCTTTCTGTAAAAAGTGCAATATCCCTCTGCATAAAATAAAAAATATCAATGATGATCAGGTTGTTGAACTGTTGAATGTTTTAAAACCATCAGTCATGTGTGTTATAGGTTGGAGCCAGATATTAAAAAAGCCAGCACTGGATGCTGCAGAACTGGTTGTTGGGACGCATGCTTCTCTGTTGCCTAATAATCGAGGAAGTGCTCCTATAAACTGGGCTTTAATTAATGGGGAGAAAAAGACTGGAAATACTCTTTTAGTGCTATCCGAAGGTGTAGACTCTGGTGATATTCTTGCCCAGCGAGCTTTTGATATTACCCCGTTTGACTCCTGTAAGAGCCTTTACGATAAAGTCGCTGAAACTAATGCGGATATGTTGATCGAACTACTCAAAAAAGTGCGGTCTGGAATATTACAGCCGGTTGTTCAGAGAGAGGTTGATGAAAAAATATTGGCTAGACGTCGGCCTCAGGATGGATTAATCAGCTGGGAACAGGGTTCAGCTCAGGTATATGATTTTATTCGTGCTTTAACGGAACCCTATCCGGGTGCCTTCACCTTCTATCATTCAAATCAGATAATTGTCTGGAAGGTTTCTTGGTCTCCAGATGATGAAACCACTGGAGAGCCAGGAAGCTTGGCCAGAGTTTGTTATAGCTTTATTGAAGAGCTGTGTTCTGTAGCGATTAACTGTTCTAAAGGCTGTATCTACCTGCATGAAATTGAAATACAGGGAAAAGGTCGACTTATAGGGACTGCTCTGGTTCAATTTTTTAATGAATTTGAAGGTTTTGGTAATGGGTAACACTGAGCAGAAAAAGATACTTGTGATCGCAGCACACCCAGATGATGAGTTACTGGGTTGTGGGGGTACAGTAGCTCTACATTCAGAGAGTGGAGACAGGGTTCGTTCAATCATTGTATGCGAAGGTGAATCTTTAAGGGGGGTCCAGCAAAGCACTGAAGGAACCCATCATGCTAAGGCTGCGGCCGAAATACTGGGAGTGGAATGTGTTGAGATATTGTCTTTTCCTGATCAACGACTGGATACCCTGACTTTGACTAAATTGATAACTCCAATTGAAAAGGTGGTCGACGAGTTTAGGCCGGATATTATCTACTGTCAGTATGGTGGGGATGTCAATAAGGATCATGAACTATTATTTCAGGCTGTTCTTGTGGCTACTCGCCCAACTGAGTCCTTTATTGATGGTGTCTATGCCTTTGATACGGCCTCTAGCACAGAATGGGCTTATCCCAGGTCTTTCATACCTGATACCTGGGTGGATATCACAACAACTCTTGAGAAAAAACTCAAAGCCATGGAATGTTATGAGTCAGAGCTCAGGCCTTATCCTCATCCGCGTTCTATCAAGGGCCTGGAAAATAAGGCGTATGCATGGGGTAACCAGTCCTGTATGGAAGCGGCTGAGGTTTTTATGACTATTCGACGGTGTTATCGTAGTGGCAAAGCGCCTGTTTGATCTTATTTTCAGCCTTCTTTTTCTGTTTTCTATTCTGCCAGTAATGGTTATGGCTGCGATAGGGATAAAATTATCAAGCCCAGGTCCTGTTCTGCATATTGCTAAGAGGGCGGGTAAGAGTGGCAGACCTTTTAACCTTTATAAATTCCGTTCAATGCATTTGGGGGCTGATGGTGAGAGTTCAATTACGGGTATAAATGACTCTCGTATCTTCAGTTTTGGAGAATTTCTGAGAAAAACTAAAATCGATGAGTTTCCACAATTTTTTAATGTTATTCTGGGTCAGATGTCGATTGTTGGCCCCCGACCGGAAGCTATGGATATAGTGGATAAATTTTATGGTGAGCTGGGCATGTCTACTTTAACCGTAAGGCCAGGAGTGGTCAGTCCCGGTAGTCTTTTCAACTATACCCATGTCGAAGAGTATCTGGGTGAGAATTCTGAAGATGATTATGTTAGTAAGTTTCTCTCAATTAAATTGTCGTTGGAAAAAGTCTACCTTGATAAGGCTAATTTCATTTATGACCTAGAGATTATTGGTAGAACAGTCATGACAATTTTCCAGATTGCTTTAGGAAAGAAAAAATTCCCATATCCGAAAGAGTTTAATGAAGCCGTAAAAGCCAATTTAATTGAAACTGAATTACAGAATTAGGCTTAATAGTTTAAATAGGTACTAGTTAAAATGAATATTCCTTTTTTTAAATTTAAATGCAGTGACAGGGAGGTTGAGCTAGTAACAGATGTCTTAAGAAGTGGATGGTTGACTACCGCTGGCAAGGCTGCTGAGTTTGAAAAACAGTTTAAGACGTTATGCCAAACCGAACATGCTCTGGCAGTTAATTCCTGCACAGCGGCACTGCATCTGGGACTTGAAGCGATCGGTATTGGTCCGGGTGACAAGGTGGTTGTCCCTTCCCTTACTTTTACTGCAACAGCAGAAGTCATTCGTTATTTGGGGGCTGATCCTGTCTTTGTTGATGTGGATTATTCTACAGCCCTGATGACTACCGAGCATCTAAAGCAGGCAGTCTCAGAATATCCTGATATAAAGGCTTGTATTGTAGTTCATTTTGCTGGGCAGTCAGCGAAACTGGATGGAGATGATGGGCTTTGGACTTTTTGTCAATCACATGGGATAAAGTTAATCCAGGATGCAGCTCATGCTTTTCCTGCATCGGATGAATATGGACCAGTTGGTAGCATTGGAGATGTAACCTGTTTTAGTTTTTATGCCAATAAAACTATTACCACGGGTGAAGGGGGAATGTTGGTGACAAATGATGACAGCATAGCTGAACGTGTCAAACGAATGAGGTTGCATGGTATCAGCCGGGATGTCTGGGACCGATTTACAAATAAATCCGTCTCATGGGAATATGATGTGGTCGCGCCAGGTTATAAATACAATCTGCCGGATGTGAATGCTGCGATTGGTTTGGCCCAGCTAGAGCGGGCCAATGAATTTAGAAGTGAAAGGCAAAGGTGTGTCGGTAAGTATTATTCGGCTCTTAAAGACCTGGACTCCGTCGACCTTTTGAAATCACGAGTTCAAATCGAAGCGCATTCATGTCATTTAATGCCAATTATCCTCAACGAAAATTCTCATATTAGTCGTGACGAATTGATCAACGAATTAAATCAACAGGGGATTGGTACTTCTGTTCACTATAAACCATTGCATCGTATGACATATTATCGCGACAAGTATGCTTTGAAAATGGAAAACTATCCAAATACCGAGAAATATTGGCAGGGTTGTTTATCTTTACCGTTATATCCAACATTGTCTAATAAGGAAATAGACCAGATAACTGATATAATAGCTACAAAACTAGATAGGTAGTCACCCCTGAAAAAGTATTCCCTTATAGATGGTACTGTCGTTATCCAGAGCTTCCTGATAGTAAACGCACTGTTTAAGCCTGCAATAAATCAGGCGTAAAAAAGCTATTAGCCATTTCCTCAGATTCCATGCAGTAGCTGCCATCAGCAGGTAGATCTGGTCGCCTGCTATGCCTTTCAGGAAGTTTCGTGACAAACAATAATCGTAAGCGTCCAGCCATCCCACCTATGATTTATCGAGTTTCACAGTAAGCGTCCGGTAAACCACAACTATACTTCTGGTTTTACATTCCATGGTAACAGGTCATGCAGGTCATCAGGCTGCCTGGGTATCTCCTCAAGCAACGTTTTAAGATACTTGAATGGAGTTAGACCATTTGCTTTGGCCG
>JBNKUM010000072.1:0-29474 GCA_050298595.1 Gammaproteobacteria bacterium
CGCAGCGCAAATCCATCCATTCACTCATCACCGATGACAAACAAACCCAGTTCAACGACTATTCTTGAGAGCAGGTCTATGAACGAAATAGCAAGCTCAGCGCTCTCAATACTGAATATCGAAAACACCACTACAGTTAGAATTGCCAGGATCAGAGGGTTTTTGAATACCGTTGCAAACAGACCAGCTAGCACTTTCAACAGAGCTAAGGGAAAAGGTGTCATAGCAGTGAATTCTACCAGGCCCGTAGCGAGGGGGGGGGTAGCCGATTATCAGGGAATTGGAAAAGCTTCCCCCCCCCCCATACCATAGCAGTAATACCTGCGCCAGGCAGGTGCCGGCTGATTAAAAATACAGCCAGTGAACCGACTCCCCAGGCTAACATAAAATCAATTTGAATAACTTCTCTTATTGAGCAGAAGACGAAGTTCTGCTCATGAGGCTGGGCGTTTTAGTTTTCGATATTTTAAAAAACCAGGGCCTGTTAACACTAATTTAATTACCACTGCTGGAGACCATTTTTTCTTCCAGCAAGGCAGAAGGAGTGCTGTGTAGTCATTCTACATAAGCGACTGATAACGCCGCTGGAGGGAAAATGGTCCCAGCCCTTCGGGTTGAGGTTTAAAATCGCCACTCGTTGTTGCCTACATGGACGTAGGTAAGGAGCGTGAGCAGGAGTGGAAGCTTTGCTCGTCGCTCATTTGGAGTGACCAAACCACGCTTCTCGCGCCTAGATTGGCGGTTTTTAAACCTCAACAGTGGTAATTAAATTAGTGTTAACAGGCCCTAGGGCGTCATCTGTTGAATTTTTTGCTTCCATAAAGCAGGACCTGTCTGATGCACCGAAGTACCCTGACTATCGACTGCCACGGTAACCGGCATATCGCTCACCTCAAATTCATAGATAGCTTCCATACCCAGCTCCTCGAAAGCGATAACACGTGCCGACTTAATAGCTTTGGAAACCAGATAAGCCGCGCCACCCACAGCCATCAGATAAGCCGCCTTGTGTTGCTTGATAGATTCTATAGCAACAAGTCCACGTTCTGCCTTACCTACCATACCAATGAGCCCTGTTTTTGAAAGCATCATATCGGTGAACTTATCCATACGTGTCGATGTAGTCGGTCCGGCAGGCCCAACGGCTTCATCGCGTACCGGATCAACCGGCCCCACGTAGTAAATCAGTTTATTGGTGAAATCAACGCCCTCGGGCAGACCCTGACCTGATTCCAGTAGCTCCTGAATACGCTTATGCGCAGCATCTCGACCAGTTAATAACTTGCCGTTTAATAACAGACGATCTCCCGGCTGCCAGCTTTGTACTTCTTCAGGCGTCAAGGTATCTAGATTGACACGTTTAGATTCCTCGCTGATTTCCCAGGTGACTTGTGGCCAGTCCTCAAGTTTAGGTGGAGTGAGTACGGCCGGACCAGTTCCATCCAGAGTAAACTCTATATGTCGGGTAGCCGCGCAGTTGGGGATCATCGCAACAGGCAAGGAAGCGGCATGAGTCGGATATTCGGCAATCTTCACATCTACAACAGTTGTTAATCCCCCCAGGCCCTGTGCGCCGATTCCTAAAGCATTCACCTTCTCGTAGATTTCCAGGCGCAGGCGTTCACTAGCCGTTTTGGCCCCCCTATCATATAAATCCTGAATATCCACTGGCCCCATTAACGATTCTTTCGCTAATAACATGGCCTTTTCGGCTGTGCCACCAATGCCTATACCCAGAATACCTGGTGGGCACCAGCCAGCCCCCATAGTCGGTAGTGTATTAACGACCCAGTCCACAAGGCTATCGCTTGGATTCAGAATGGTAAACTTAGATTTATTTTCTGAACCACCACCCTTGGCAGCCAGTGCAATTTCCAGATGATCACCGGGTACAATCTCGGTATACAGAATTGCCGGGGTATTGTCTTTGGTATTCATACGAGCGCCAATAGGTGGAGACACCATAGATGCACGTAATTTATTATCTGGATTCATATAGGCTTCACGAACCCCCTGATCAACCATCTGTTGCAGACTCATATCGCTCTGCCACTGAATATTCATACCGACCTTCATAAACACTACAACTGCCCCCGTATCCTGACAGATAGGCCGGTGCCCTTCGGCACACATGCGAGAATTGGTCAGGATTTGTGCGAGTGCATCTTTCGCCGCAGGTGATTCTTCTTTCTCCCAGGCACGCCCAACTGCCTGGATATAATCCAGCGGATGATAATAAGAGATAAACTGCAATGCATCAGCAATGCTAGAAATAAGGTCGTCTTGCTTAATAATCGTCATGAATTCCACGCTACCAGAGGTTGGTTATTAGAGTTTGATTTTTTATAGCTATAGGGTACAGGGCCAATAAAAGACTATCAAAAAGCAGGTCTGTAGAACCAGCCTGTAGCTAGACTTTTACTGAATATTCATAGTATCAAGGCAGTATAGATAGAAGTCTGTCATAAGATCAGTAAGAGATAAGGTCACCTGACCGATACCCTGAAAGGGTACCGGTCAGGTGGAGATATTAAAGATTAAAATGAATTTACGCGGTGACTCCCGCCAGCATTTCATTCAGTTTATGTACAAAACTGGCAGGATCATCCAGCTGACCGCCCTCTGCCAGAATGGCCTGGTCGAATAAAAACTCAGATAGATCTTTGAACTTATCATCCGCTTTTTCCTGATCCAGTTTTTTAACAATCGGATGGTCGGTATTAATCTCCAAAATCGGTTTACTACCGGGCATTGCATGACCGGCTTCTTTCAACAGACGTTGCATATACATCGCCATATCATGATCTTTCAACACAATACAGGCAGGCGAAGTAGTCAGTCGATTGGTAACACGAACCTCATCAACCTTTTCACTAAGAGCATCTTTCATACGCTTGAGTAAATCTTTTGACTCCTTGGCTTTTTCTTCCAGTTCTTTTTTGGAATCTTCATCCTTATCCAGATCCAGCTCACCCTTGGCAACCGACTGTAATGACTTACCTTCGTATTCCGTCAAATGAGAAGTTAACCATTCATCTACACGATCGGATAGCAATAACACTTCGATACCTTTCTTACGGAAGATTTCCAGATGTGGGCTGTTCTTGGCGGCTGAGTGGCTATCGGCAGCAATAAAGTAAATCTTGTCCTGCCCTTCCTGCATGCGCGAGATATAATCATCCAGAGATACATTCTGTTCTTCAGCATCGCTATGTGTAGAGGCGAAACGCAGTAGTTTTGCAATCTTGTCGCGATTGGCAAAATCTTCACCTGGACCTTCTTTCAGTACCTTACCAAATTCTTTCCAGAATTCCTGGTACTGCTTGGGATCATTCTTCGCCATTTTTTCCAGCATGCCCAGTACTTTTTTGACCGAACCGTTTTTGATGCTGTCGATAACCTTGCTGCTTTGCAGGATTTCACGCGAAACGTTAAGGGGTAAAGAGCTGGAATCCACCAGACCGCGTACAAAGCGTAAATACTTGGGCATCAATTGCTCTGAATCTTCAAGAATAAATACACGCTGAACGTAGAGTTTAATGCCATGCTTTGATTCACGATCATACAGGTCGAAAGGTGCACGTTTAGGCAGGTATAACAGTGAGGTATATTCGTTATTGCCTTCAACCCGGTTGTGTGACCATTGCAGTGGTTCTTCAAAATCATGCGAGACATGTTTATAAAATTCCTTATATTCATCATCGCTGATGTCTGATTTGGAACGTGTCCATAGGGCAGATGCCTGATTAACCATTTCCTCTTCAATGGTAGTTTCACCACCCTCTTCTTCTGGCTCGATCACTTTATCCATCAACACAGGGAAGCCAATATGGTCGCTGTACTGGGTAATGATTGAACGCAGTTTCCAGTCATTGGCAAATTCAACATCATCTTCACGCAGGTGCAGGGTGACTTCGGTACCACGATCAGCTTTTTCTATGCTTTCGATTTCGTAATTACCTTTACCTTCAGATGTCCAGCACACACCATTTTCTGCAGCTTCACCAGCTTTTCGGGTTTTCAACGTAACCTTATCAGCGACGATAAAAGAAGAATAAAAACCAACACCAAACTGACCGATTAAATTGGCATCATTGGTCTTGTCTTTGGACATGGAATCGAGGAATGAGCGCGTTCCTGACTTGGCTATGGTACCGATATGCTCGATAACCTCTTCCCTGCTCATACCCACACCGTTATCGCTGATAGTAATGGTCTTTTCATCTGCATTAACCGATACCTTAATTTTCAGGTCGATATCTTTTTCGTACAGACTGTCGTCAGAAAGCGCCAGGAAACGTAACTTGTCGCAGGCATCTGAAGCATTTGAAATTAATTCACGCAGGAAAATCTCCTTATTCGAATACAGGCTGTGGATCATTAAATCCAGCAGCTGATTGACTTCGGTTTCAAAACCACGGGTTTCAGTGTTTGCTTCAACACTCATTGTGTTCTCCTCATAATTTTCAGGTTTGTGAGTTGCCCCCGGCCATACATCATCTGAGCCGGGGTACGAATTCATCTCCCTAATATGAGGTTGTTCGACATTTATTCAAGAGATAGTTATACAGTTAATGGGTGTTTTGTATCAACCACAACTGCTGAATATTATGGCGTAACACCGAGCGCCGAGCTGGTTCCTGTGTAATCGCCAAAAGCGACTGATAAATTCTTCGAGCATCGTCAACCAGACCCGCTTTTTGCAGGCTTTCTGCAGCAGAAAACCTTGCAGTCTGAGCCCAGGGATCCATCGCGTCGGGTCCTATAAACATGGCCGACTGAAGATACAGCAGTGCAGCTCGCTCGTATTGTTCCAGCCCCTTGAAAGAGTCTCCCATCCAGAAAAGGATTTCTCGTTTTTGTCTGGGCTCTATGCTTAGACTCATCAATCGCCTGAAATAGCCAATTGCCTGCTCATTCTGACCGATGGTTTGCATATCAAATAGCACCTGTAGGATGCGGTCGGTATCTTCCTTATTTACTTCGCTATATGTCTTGAAAAGCTCATCCAGTACCTGATTACCCTGTTCATATTTGCCCCCCAACAGTAAAACCCGAGCCTGGCGTAATAACCAGTCAAACTCTCGAGTATCGGTCGGTACACTATGCAAATCGCTCATCAGGCGGGTTGCTTCAGAGATGTCAGCCTGCTTTAGCGCCTGATCAACCAGTTGAAAGCGAATATCAACAGGAATGGATGAAGCCTGTTTGAAGCGATCACTGCGATTAAAAAGATTATCCAGTAATTGCTGATTTTCCGGCTTTTCCAGATCCAGTGATTTCAGGAACGCAATTGCCGCCTGTTTGCGAATCTCAGACTGGTTGCTTTCAGTCATTAAAAAAACCAGCAAGCTACGTGATTTGACAGGTGTCGGCTGAGCAACCTTAAGAGCCAACTCTAACCAGCTGCCATCATCTCCACGTAATAGTTCACTCCGATTTCCAACCTGTTGAGCATAGTCGTAATACGCCTGCCATAATTGATCAGCTGTAATTGTATAAAGACTATCGACTGCTTCAGCTTTAATTCCTAGCCTGGCTTCCAGTGCAACGACCTGTTTTACGGGGTTGATATCCTGTGCCGCAATAGCTGCAATCGACCAGTAGGTTGCTAATTGCTCAGGGTCATCTTTTACAGCCTCGATTCGTTTTTCGCATAAATCCCACATGCTTTGCGCGGTATGCTGCTTATTACGATACTCAGCCAGCAACTTCATCGCCAGAGATTTCCAACCAAGACGGTTGGATAAAACATCTATAGCTTCGTCATATCGTTGCGCCTGCATCAACACTCTGGCACGTAATAATATCCAGTCTTTATCACCCTGTTGAAAATCCTGCTGAAAACGCAACATCGCAATACGGGCATCATCGATGCGGTTTTCATTCAAATAGGTTTCTATCAGTAACTGACGCCAATTTTTATACTCACTAGAACTACCCGCATCCACATTCCATAGTCTTTCTCGTAGAAGGGCTTGAGCAGTTTTGTTTTGTCCCAACTCAATATAGGCACGTATCTGATAGCTACTGGCCTGTTGATGAAATTGCTCCGGCAGATCTTTGGGCAGGGATTCGATACGTACCAGTAATTTATTCCACTGTTTCCATTCGGTCAGTATCTTTAAACGCTCCTGCTCCCAGAGTATCCATTCATACAAATCCTGATCCACCCCGGGTTGAGCCTGTTCCAGCATTTTAAGCGTTAAAAATGGAGCGCCCGCTGCTGAAATATGCTTCAGGCTATCAAGCTGCTGGTTAGCGGATACTAAACTAAAGATCGATGTCAGTAAGAGTACTGACAGACAGGATTTTTTCATAAATTCATGGCATAAAAAAAGGTGTGACGCAAAAGCATACACACCTTTATTATTTTCTAAAAGTCACTCAAACGGTTTTCTCTTAAAAGCCTTGAGTTACTTCAAAAGTAAAATCAAAGAGATTTTCCGTAAAGCCTGGCAACAATAAAAAATGCTACAGCCAAACTTCTGAATGTTATAACTTTTCTTTGATACGAGCTGCTCTACCAGTACGTCCACGCAGGTAATACAGCTTGGCACGACGTACTTTGCCACGACGTTTTACCTTTATTTCCGCAACCATCGGGCTGTGGGTCTGGAATACACGCTCTACGCCTTCGCCGTTTGAAATCTTACGTACGTTGAATGCAGAGTTAATGCCGCGATTACGCTTGGCAATAACAACACCTTCAAACGCCTGTAGACGCTCACGCTCACCTTCCTTTACTCTAACCTGAACCACAACAGTATCACCAGGACCAAATGCTGGCACATCCTGTTTTAACTGTTCAGCTTCCAGTTCTGCGATAATATTACTCATGATGTTTCCTCATATTTCAATTCAATTCGACCTTGTCTTTTCAGACTCGGCTATAAAATCCTGAAGCAATGACTGCTGTCGTTCATCCAGTTGCAGGCCATTCAGTAAATCCGGTCTTTTCAACCAGGTTTTTCCAAGTGCCTGTTTATCACGCCAGTCCAGAATCTGCTGATGGTGACCATTCAACAGGACTTCCGGCACCTTGTGACCGTTTATTACTTCTGGCCGCGTATAATGCGGACAATCCAGAATACCCTGACTAAAAGAATCCAGCTGAGCTGAATCCTGATGCCCCAGTACTCCGGGTATCTGTCGCGTAATGGCATCAATACACACCATTGCCGCTAATTCTCCACCACTGATTACATAATCACCAATGGACCATTCTTCATCAACTTCCTGTTGAATAATGCGCTCATCAATCCCTTCGTAACGACCGCATAAAAAAATCAATCGGTCTGACGAAGCAGCCTGATTAATCTGTTGCTGCTTTAACAAACTACCTTGCGGACTAAGATAAATCAGTTTTGCATCCGGGCTTTGCTGCTTTACCGCTCGGATACAGGCCTGCAAAGGCTCAACCTTCATCAACATACCCGGGCCTCCACCATAAGGACGGTCATCAACCGTTCTATGTTTATCGGTGGTGTAATCACGCGGATTCCACACAACCAGATCAAACAAGCCCTTGTCTGCGGCCCTGCCCACTACGCCATGCTGTATCACTGCTGTTACCAGTTCTGGAAACAGGGTGATGACGTCAATGCGCATACTTAATAATCTACGTTCCAGTCAACCTGAATCTGTTGTTTTTGCAGATCAACCGACTTAACTACATCATCCAGCACGTAGGGAATTAACCGTTCCCGGTCACCCTGTACCACCATGACATCGTTTGCACCTGTCTCAATCATATGATCGATGATACCCAGGTCATCTCCTTCCAGATTTATCACCTGCAAGCCCGTCAACTGACTCCAGTAGTACTCACCGGCTGACAGTTCTGGCAACTGATGGCGATAAATCAAAATCTCGGCACCATGCATTTCTTCAGCCTGATCACGATCTGAGATACAGCTCAGATCGGCAATTACATTCTTTCCCTGGCGCCTGCCGGTTACTTCAGCAACCTGCTCAACACCCGCATGCCGTATTATCCAGGGGCTGTAATTTAAAATATTTTCTCTGGGGCTGGTATTTGAGTAAACCCTGACCTGCCCCCTGACTCCATGCACTCCAAGAATATGACCCACGGAGATCAGGTCATCATCAGACTGAGACATCGAATCGACTTATACTATGCCGCTTTTTTAACTGCTTTAATCAGGCTGGCAACACGATCAGTCGGTTGAGCACCTTTAGATAGCCAGTAATCCACACGGTCTGTATCCAGACGAAATTCTTCTGTTGCACCAGCAGCACCAGGATTAAAAAACCCAACGCGCTCAATGTAACGACCATCGCGTGAACTGCGGCTATCACTCACCACAACTTGATAAAACGGACGTCTCTTAGAGCCGCCACGAGACAAACGAATTGAAACCATTATATAAACCCCTAATTTGTCGTCAGACAATAGAAAACCGCCTGACTACCTGTGTCAGGAAACCGGGTATTGTACCCATGTGGATGCATTTGTGAAGAAATAAAACGTGTTTTTAACAGTATATACGTGTTTATTTTAAATTTTTTTTCGGTAACGGAAATTTTAAGCTTTAAATTTCCAGTTTAAAAAGGCATTCCAGGCGGCATCTTTCCTTTCATAGCCGACATCATTCCGCGCATCGCGCCTTTATTACCCATCTTTTTCATCATTTTCTGCATTTGCTTGTGCTGCTTGAGCAAACGATTTATATCCTGAATCTGTGTTCCGGAACCATTTGCCACACGTCGCTTGCGCGAACCATTAATAAGCTCTGGTTTGCGGCGTTCTAGCGGTGTCATCGAATCAATGATAGCCACCATTCTTTTCATTTGTTTAGTATGTTCGGGATTTTGTAATTGCTGACTGATATTCCCGCCCATGCCGGGCAATTTATCCACCAGACTCGACAGGCCACCCATTTTTTCCATCTGACTAAACTGGTCGCGCAGATCTTCCAGGTCAAAGCCTTTGCCCTTGCGAACCTTTTGCACCAGTTTTTTGGCTTTTTCCTGATCAACCTTTTGATGAGCTTCTTCAACCAGCGACAAAATGTCGCCCATACCCAGAATACGCGATGCAATACGATCTGGATGAAAGGCTTCTAGCGCAGTTGTTTTTTCACCCGAACCAATATATTTAATCGGCTTACCGGTAATCTGGCGCACTGACAATGCCGCACCACCACGTGCATCACCATCGGTCTTAGTCAGTACAACACCTGTTAGTGGTAAAGCATCACCAAAGGCTTTGGCCGTATTTGCGGCATCCTGACCGGTCATACTGTCAACAACAAACAGGGTTTCCTGTGGGTCTATAGCCTGATAAATGGTTTTTATCTCATCCATCATATCTGCATCTATGTGCAGGCGACCAGCCGTATCCACCAGTAATACATCAGCATTGCTTTTACGTGCTGCCAACAATGCATCCTGAGCAATTCTTACCGGTTTCTGAGTTCGGTCAGAAGGGAAAAATTCAGCATTAACTTCTTTTGCAAGAGTCTGTAACTGATCAATCGCAGCAGGACGGTAGATGTCAGTACTGACCACCATGACATGCTTTTTATCCTGCTCAATCAGCCTGCGAGCAAGCTTGGCTACTGTAGTTGTTTTACCCGCCCCCTGTAAACCAGCCATCAAAACTACAACAGGTGGCTTAGCCTTGAGGTCGAGACCATCATGACTGGAGCCCATCACAGCGACCAGCTCATCATTAACAACCTTAACCAGTGCCTGCCCTGGTGAGAGGCTGTTGAGCACTTCCTTACCTAAAGCTTTTTCTCTTACCTGATCGATAAAACCACGAACTACAGGCAAAGCCACATCAGCTTCCAATAGCGCCATGCGAATTTCGCGCAGAGTCTCTTTTATATTGTCATCGGTCAGCCGCCCCTGCCCACGCAGGTTTTTGACGGTACGACTTAAGCGTTCAGATAGATTTTCAAACATGATGGTTAGCCACAGCTGGAAAAAACGACGATTATAACTTGAATAATTCGCCGCCGGACAGTCGATTAACAGAAAAATCAGGTAGTGCTTCTAGACACTCCTTATATATAAGGTCTTCCTCGCCTGGTTTGAAATGTGTTAACCAGATCTGGGGGCGATGTTTTAACTTTTTTAAATCTTCTGCCAGTAATCTGGGGCAGTAATGTTTTGAAATCCGACTAATTTCCAGATCATGGTTGGCAAACGCCGATTCCACAAACAACAGATCGAGATTATCATATTCATTTAAACGAGCCCATAAGCTGTTATTGGTAGTGGTATCACCACTAAAGGCAACTGTGCTGCGCCGACTTGAGACACAATAACCAACTCCGGGAACCGTATGATTAACAGCAATCATTTCAAACTCACGCTTGCGTATCTTGATAACGTCGCCGGGATCCATCACATTAAATCGAATACAGGGCCTATCCCGATTCGGTAATTCTGAAAAATCAGGCCAGATTACCCAGTTAAAAATATGAGTTTTCAGCGCTTGAATGGTTTTTTCCTGCGCATAAACCACAATCGGTTCATCGTGCATACCGAACAAACTATCAGCCACTAAGGGCAAAGCCACGATATGATCCATATGTGAATGGGTTAAGAAGATGTGACGAATGCCTGACATCTGGTTGAGCGGAAGATCCCCCAGTCCAGTACCCGCATCGATAAGAACATCATCATCGATGAGAAATGAGGTGGTTCGTAAATCACCACCGACACCCCCAGAGCATCCTAAAATTTTAATATTCATTTTGGGTTTCTAACAACAGCTAAGCCAGCTTTGTTTAACAGAGTAACTAGTAACGTGACACAATAATCCATGACCAGTGCAAATTTCAACGAAATAAGTTTAAAACCTCAACACAGCGCACAATCTAGATTCAAGGACATATCATGAATATGGTTATCATCCATACTTTGCATTTAAATCTCATTAATATTAAGTGAAGCCTAAGGTTTACTTCTACTCTTCTGACAATTGAGATAAAATTCAGCATTCTCTCTCAGAGCTTTCGACTACAACATAGTGACTGTTATCAGCATATTAATACTACTGGGTTTTTGTGCCTCTGCTTGGCTGATTTACAAAAACATAGGTCAAATCCATTCTTCTCGTCTGCCTCAACTCACTTCCGCTCTGCTTGCAGCACTATTAGAAACTTACCTTTTAAAGCAGTTGATTTACCCTGAAGCGGGAACTATGAACCTGAGTTTTTTTATCGCATTTGCGTTAATTAGCTGGCTGGTGAGCATTCAGATCATGATCAGCAGCCTGTATCGCCCCTTACAAAGCCTGGGTATTGTCATGTTTCCTGTCACCGGTATTGCCAGCCTGTTAGCGGTATTGACCCCTGCCAATGCCAGCAATATAAGCACGGTTGGCAGTCAGTTAATTCAGGGACATATTATGATTTCAATCATTGCGTATAGCCTGATCATGCTGAGTGCTTTACAGGCGCTCACTCTGGCCTATCAGGAACATGCTATCCGCTCGCATCACCCGGGAGGTTTTATCCGTTTCTTACCCCCCTTGAATGATATGGAAACTCTGCTATTCCAGATGATCGGCTTTGGCTTTATCTTTTTAAGCACAGCTTTAATCACCGGATTCTTTTTTGTTGAAGACCTCTTCGCTCAACATCTAGTGCATAAAACCGTTTTGTCGATTATCGGCTGGATCATTCTTGCTGTTCTGCTGTATGGTCGTTACCGCTTTGGCTGGAGAGGAAAGGTTGCTATCCGCTGGACCCTTACAGCTTTCATATTCATTATGCTAGCCTATTTTGGAACCAAAATGGTGCTGGAATTTTTCCTGCATCAGGCCCCTTAATCCCTTTAATACGCGACCAGCCTAATCTCAAGCTGTGAATGATATCCCTCTAAGTTTCCTGTTTATTGCGCTGGTTATACTCATCATGCTATCCGCATTCTTTTCTGGCTCTGAAACTGGACTAATGAGCCTGAACCGTTACAAACTCAAACATCAGGCAGATAGCAATAATGGTGGAGCCAAACGGGCTTTAGAATTGCTACAAAACCCGGATGAATTGATCAGCCTGATTCTTCTGGGTAATAATTTCATCAATATATTGATCACCCAGCTGGCAACCTATATAGGTTTTCGCATGTATGGAGACACCGGTATTGCGATCGCTACCGGTGTATTAACCGTCTTATTATTATTATTTGCTGAAGTAACACCCAAAACCCTGGCCGCCAACAGCCCGGAAAAAATTGCCTTCATCGCATCCTACGTTTATCGACCCTTGCTTAAAATACTGTATCCACTGATCTTCCTGATCAACCTGATGGTAAAGCGAATACTGATGCTATTTAAGATCAGGGAAAAAGAACACAGCCTGAGTGCACTTAATTCGGATGAGTTGCGTATAGCTGTTACCGAAACAGCAGGATTAATTCCAGATTCACATAGAGACATGCTACTCAGTATTCTGGATCTGGAAAAGGTCAAGATCAATGACATCATGATCCCTCGCAATGACATCGTGGGTATAGATCTTGATGACAACTGGGATGATACCGTCAACCAGATTACCAAGATACCTTTCTCCCGCATCCCCATCTACCAGGAATCTATAGATAACATCGTTGGCATCGCATTGATGCGCAAGATCATGCCATTATTAATGGCTAAAAACTTCAATCAGGAAACGCTTAAGGACATCATACGCAAACCTTATTTCATCCCTGAAGGCACACCTCTTACGACTCAACTGCTCAACTTTCAGAAAAACAAACGCCGCATGGGGTTTGTGGTCGATGAGTATGGAGATATTCAGGGCATGGTCGCTCTGGAAGACATTCTGGAAGAAATCGTCGGCGAATTTACGAGTGACCCCAGTACAAAATTCACTTCATTCTACCGCGACGTGGATGGCAGCTATCTGATCGATGGCAGTACTCATGTGCGCGAAATCAACCGTCAACTGAAGATAAAGCTACCCACTAGCGGGCCTCGCACCATTAATGGCCTGATACTTGAACACCTTGAAATGATTCCGGAATCAGGTACCAGCCTGAAGATCGATGGTTTCCCGTTGGAAATCATGCAAATCAAGAACAATATGGTAAAAACATTACGCATTAAACTGGATCCAGAACAGCAGCAACAGGTGTTGGGTAAAGATGGCTAAAAATAGCGCTCAGTATCAATGCATCGAATGCGCCACTGTTTTCAATAAATGGGCCGGCCAATGCCCTGACTGCAAGAGCTGGAACTCAATTCAGGAAGTACAGTCCATATCCAGCCCTGGTGGCCGTCAAAGAGGCAACTGGGCAGGACATAAAACCACCACCGAAGTGGTGACACTGAATAATATCCCTAACACCGACACCTTGCGCTTTAGCACTCACATTGACGAACTGGACCGGGTATTAGGAGGCGGCATGGTCAGTGGCTCAGTAGTATTACTGGGCGGTGATCCGGGCATCGGTAAATCAACCATTCTATTGCAATGCCTGACCCACATCAGCCAGAGTATGCCGGCACTGTATGTAACCGGTGAAGAATCGTTGCAGCAGGTCAGCCTACGTGCACAGCGCCTGAACCTGCCGCGAGATGACCTTAAATTACTAAGCTCCACCTGTGTAGAAGAGATTATTGCTCACGCCATGAGCCTGAAACCTCAGGTAATGGTCATTGACTCCATACAGACGATTTATACCGACAGCCTGCAATCGGCACCCGGATCAGTGAGTCAGATCAGAGAGAGTACTGCATTACTGGTTCGCCTGGCCAAACAACAGCAGATTGCCATCTTTCTGGTTGGTCATGTCACCAAAGAGGGGCAACTTGCGGGGCCACGAGTACTCGAGCACATGGTGGATACCGTTTTATATTTTGAGGGTGATAGCGCGACCCGTTTTCGAGTCATCCGTGCGGTAAAAAACCGTTTTGGTGCCGTCAATGAAATCGGCATCTTCGCCATGACCGATGGCGGATTAAAAACCGTCTCCAACCCCTCTGCGATTTTTCTGGCACATCACGAAAAACCGGTATCAGGCAGCATTATCATGGTCTCTCGTGAAGGCACACGACCCATTCTGGTGGAGATACAGGCACTGGTCACCGAAAGCCACCTGGGTAACCCCAGACGTATCAGTGTCGGCCTGGAATCCAACCGTCTGGCCATGTTACTGGCGGTATTACAGCGTCACGGCGGCATCCCGCTGTATGATCAGGATGTATTTATCAATGCGGTGGGCGGTGTACGCATCAGTGAAACCGGCGCTGATCTGGCAGTCATTCTGGCCATTCTCTCCAGCTATCGAGATAAAGCGGTAAGCAACCGCATGCTGGTTTTTGGAGAGGTTGGACTCTCTGGAGAGATCCGTCCGGTACCGAATGGAGAGGAGCGCCTCAGGGAAGCCAGTAAACATGGATTTGAAAGCGTAATCCTGCCCAGCGCCAACAAACCAGGTAAAAAAGATCTTAACGGTATGAAGCTTATTACGGTCAACCACTTGGCTGACGCGCTGAATGCCTTATAATGCCCGCTTTCTCACCAGCAGTATGACGCCATGAGTAGCCCAGATAAAAGCATCAAAGACTTTGAAAAATCGCTGCAACAGCTCGAATCCATCGTACAGAAGATGGAGACCGGTGAGCTGGGTCTGGAACAATCCTTAAAACAGTTTGAACAAGGTATACAACTGGCAAAAACCTGCCAGAATGCCCTTAGTTCTGCCGAATTAAAGGTCAATCAGCTGATAGAAGAAAACGGAATACAACAAAGTATACCATTCGAAGAACACAATGATTGATCAGGTAGAATTTGGAGCATTGCTGATCGAGTACCAGCAACGCGTTAATCAGACGCTGGAAAAATGGCTACCTCCTGAAGACATAAATCCTGCGACCCTACACCAGGCTATGCGCTATTCGGTACTTGGCAGCGGTAAACGCGTACGCCCAATCCTGGTATACGCAACAGCCAGTGCCTTGAGCATTCCGCTGGAAAAGGTAGATGGTATCGCCGCTGCAGTAGAAATTATTCATGCCTATTCACTCATCCACGATGATTTACCGGCCATGGATGATGACGATTTACGTCGTGGCCGCCCAACCTGCCACAAGCAGTTTGACGAAGCGACCGCAATACTGGCAGGAGATGCACTACAGGCACTGGCATTTTATATCCTGAGCCACGACCCAGAGATGACTTCGGATGCCGCTAATCGCCTCAAGATGATTGAAAAGCTGGCACTATTTTCAGGCTCTCGAGGCATGGCAGGTGGACAGGCGATAGACCTCGCATCTGTTGGTAAAACACTGAACCTGGAGCAGTTGGAAACCATGCATATACACAAAACCGGTGCTCTAATCCGCACCTGTATCCACATGGCCGCTCTCTCTGCACAACATGCTGACGAGCAACAGTTACAGGCGCTGGACAACTACGCCAAAAAAATCGGCCTGTCATTTCAGGTTCAGGATGACATACTTGATGTCATCAGCGATACCGAAACTCTGGGCAAGCCTCAAGGGTCAGACGCCCAGTTGGACAAACCCACTTTTCCATCCATCATTGGCCTACAGGCAGCTCAGAATAAGGCCATGCAATTACACCAGCAGGCAGTTGAAGCGATAGAAAATTTTGGTAGCGAGGCCGATATCTTACGTGCCATTTCGCACTGGTTTGTTTCTCGCCGCCACTAGGACTCAATTGATTTTATGAATAGCCCAACCGCTCAATTCCCATTGCTCGATACCATTGATTCTCCTGAACAGCTACGCGAGCTTCCTGTAGACCAACTACCTGAACTGGCTCAGCAACTACGTCAGTTCATTATCCAGTCAGTTTCTCAAACCGGTGGTCACCTCGCTTCAGGCCTGGGCGCCGTGGAATTAACTATCGCATTACATTATCTGTATAACACGCCAAATGACAGACTGGTATGGGATGTAGGACACCAGTGTTATCCGCATAAAATTCTAACTGGCCGCAAACAGTTGATGTCTAGCCTGCGCCAATATGGCGGTCTATCCGGTTTTCCAAAAACCAGTGAATCTGAATACGATCACTTCGGTGTCGGACATTCAAGTACCTCGATTGGTGCCGCTCTGGGTATGGCAATAGCTGCCGAAGCACAGGGCATTAAACGCAGTATCGTGGCTATTATCGGTGACGGCGGCATGTCTGCAGGCATGGCATTCGAAGCACTCAATCATGCGGGTAGTATAGACACCAACCTGCTGGTAATACTGAACGACAATGAAATGTCTATCTCACCCAATGTAGGGGCAATGTCCAAATACCTCTCTCGTATCTGGTCTGGTAGTATTTATTCTCATATGCGAGCCGGCAGTAAGAAGGTATTGTCTCAGATCCCCAGTGCCTGGGAACTGGCCAGACGTGCCGAGGAACATTTCAAAGGCATGATTACCCCCGGCACATTGTTCGAGGAGATGGGGTTCTCTTATTTTGGCCCGATAGA
This sequence comes from Gammaproteobacteria bacterium, assembly GCA_050298595.1. Classification (GTDB taxonomy): domain Bacteria; phylum Pseudomonadota; class Gammaproteobacteria; genus JACNJF01. The sequence continues at coordinate 16,438 of JBNKUM010000072.1, forward strand.
TGGGCATGATCTGCCCAGTCTGATGCAGTTGTTAAGGAATCTGAAAAAAATGGAAGGCCCCAGGCTACTGCATATCGTCACTAAAAAAGGCAAAGGCTATGAACCTGCAGAGGGTGATTCCTGTAAATATCACGGCACAGGCCCCTTTGATATTGAAACTGGCGCTGCTTCGGCCACATCAGTTAACAGCAATACCCAACCCTATACCCAGGCATTTTCAGACTGGGTGGTAAAAAAAGGCGATCAGCAGGAAAAGCTTCATGTCATCACTCCCGCCATGTGTGAGGGTTCAGGGCTGGTAGAATTTTCATCCAGATTTCCCGAGCGTTTTCATGATGTTGGTATTGCTGAACAGCACGCTGTCACACTGGCTGCGGGTATGGCTATTGATGGATTAAAACCCGTGGTAGCCATCTATTCTACCTTTTTACAACGCGCCTACGATCAACTGATCCATGATGTAGCGGTACAGAATCTTGATGTATTGTTTGCGGTTGACCGCGCAGGTATCGTGGGTGCCGATGGTGCCACCCATACAGGTAATTTTGATATCAGTTTTTGCCGCTGTATCCCCGACCTGATCATCATGACACCAGCCAATACTTCAGACCTGCATCAATTACTCAATACCGGCTACGAATATCCCGGCCCGGCACTGGTTAGATACCCTAGAGATAACTGTGAAAAACTGCCTGAGATCAGCGATCAGACTATCCCTCTGGGTGAGGCTGTTGTACTAAGAAGTGGCCAGCGTCTGGCGATACTGGTTTTTGGTCCTTTCATTCCCCTTGCGCTAGAGCTTGCTGATAAATTTGACGCCACCCTGGTCAATATGCGTTTTGTAAAACCACTGGATGAAAAAATGCTAACCCAACTGGCTGGTGATCACTCGTTATTTTTCTGCATAGAAGATAATGCCGCTCCTGGTGGAGCAGGCAGTGCGGTGGCTGAATTTATTATGCACAATCAATTATCGGTAAATTGTTCTATCAATGGCCTGGATGACCACTTTCCAGCGCAAGGCAGCAGACAGCAGGTTTTACAGGATTATCATATTAGCCTGCCAGCATTATCAGAGAAAATAACAAAGCTGCTTGCAAAGGCCTAAAACACTAACTGACTGTTAAAATAGTTTCATTAAGACCTTTTGCTTGCTGAGGTTTTTAGGTAGAAACCAGTAAAAATCCTGCAAAACTTTGTGTTTTTATTTTTTTAACATTGCTTAATCGAATATTTCTCGCATACAATTGATTCGACCCTCATAGTTGTTGTGCGGGTCAAAATATAAATAAAAACTTAAAGAGAGAAATATGGCTGATCAAGTATCTGGTACTGTGAAATGGTTTAATGACTCAAAAGGTTTTGGATTCATTTCTCAGGATGGCGGGCAGGATGTTTTTGTACACTACAGCGCAATTAATGCCGATGGTCATAAAACCCTGAGAGAAGGACAGAAAGTCACTATGAAAGTGACCGAAGGTGCCAAGGGTTTACAGGCCGAAAACGTCATACCTGAGTAAAATTTCTCTACCAGCTTTAGCTATACCCATACAAAAAGTACGGGGAAACATCTGGCAATCTCTATAGAATAACCGACTAATTAAGTCAGGTATTAAATAGAGAGGAAACAATGGAAGCAATTGTAAATGGTAAAACCATTCAATTAAGCGAAGCTGGTTGGCTGGAAAATCTGGACGAATGGAGTCCAGAACTGGCTCATGAAATAGCCAAAGCTGAACAAATCCCCGAACTCACCGAAGAGCATTGGGACATCATCAATCTTGCGCGTGAGCAATTTGCAGAAAATGGCGTCGTCTCTGAACCTCGTGCTTTTTCCAAGCTGATGAAACAGAAATTCGGTAAAGACCGTAGCGATCAGAAATATATCTATTCATTATTCCCTACTGGTCTGATTAAATGCGCCAACAAGGTTGCTGGACTCCCTCGTCCGAAAGGCTGTAGTTAACTCCCCTGCGATATTGCGAAATACAGGGTGACCAGTATAATGAGCGCCCTTTTTTGCAGTATTGCAAACGATCTTTAAAGGCCTGTTATCAATCAGTAACGGGCTTTTGCCCAGAACTGAGGAATTATCATGAACCAGCCTGCCACTCCAGAGATCCCAGACGTACAGGGAAGCGCAGATAAACGTAAAATCGCTATCAATAAGGTTGGTATCAAGGATATTCGTCACCCAGTCGTGATCAAGGATCGATCTGGCGGCTTATTACACACCATCGCGACTTTCAGCATGTTTGTGTACCTGCCACATCATTTTAAAGGCACTCACATGTCTCGCTTTGTGAAAATCCTGAACGATCACGAAAAAGAAATTTCGGTTTCTTCCTTCCAGGACATGCTTAAGGAAATGTCTGAATTACTGGAAGCGGATTCCGGCTATATCGAAATGCACTTCCCCTTTTTCGTCAACAAAAAGGCTCCTGTCAGCGGTGTTGAATCATTGCTGGATTATGATGTCAGCCTGATCGGTGAAATTAACCATGGCGAAACCCAGATTCGAACCAAAGTTCTGGTACCCGTTACCAGCCTGTGCCCCTGCTCTAAATCCATCTCTGATCGTGGTGCGCATAACCAGCGCTCACACGTTACAGTTAATGTTAAAACCAGAGGTTTTGTCTGGATAGAGGAAATTATTGATCTGGTCGAAAAACAGGCGTCCTGCGAGCTTTACGGATTGCTCAAGCGCCCTGATGAAAAATACGTCACTGAACGCGCTTACGATAACCCTAAATTTGTCGAAGACATGGTGCGTGATGTTGCCGGAGAACTCAATGACGATGACCGTATACGCAGTTATATTCTGGAATCAGAAAACTTTGAATCGATTCATAATCATTCCGCCTATGCAATGATTGAATTCGATAAGGATAAGTAAAAACTTAATCAAACGGATCAAGCTGTGCCTGCTGATTGACTGGTCGCACAATTAATCCGGCCTGCCCCATTGTCACCCTGAAGTGAGCGCCATCGATCATCGGCATATACACACCCTGTCCGAACAGGGTGTCCACAAACCACAACTTCTCGCGTAGCAAATGTTTTAACTTCCAGATATCCAGACCTCGTGCTGCCTGTGATAAGTCAATCACGGTTGCAAGTTGTCGCTTAGCCTGTTCAACATCATGGTAACGACCGCTTAAGCGTTCCAGTTGATAATAGCTATCTAGTCCAATTAAATTGGCCCAGCCCTTCCATTTCAGGATACGCGCATCCAGCAGCCATTGATCGCCCTGTATCACATAGTAATGCTGATCTTCATCGAGTTCGGAAAAAGACAGCGATAGTTGAAATTTCTGTGGCCCCAGTTTACGCAGATACACATCAGCAACCAGTGATTCCTGAGTCAGCCGCTGGTAGGTATGCAGGTTGGAATACATCAACAGGATAATCAGGAACAGAGAGAGAAATAGAAGGCTTTGCCCACTCCACAACAGGCCGGATAAAATTTTCCTGCGCTTTAATTGATGTACAAAACGCCATGCCGCCACACCTAACAAAAGAGCAAATATCGCAGCGATGATCAGTAAACCATTCATACCCAAAAGGATACCAGAGTCAGAAAAAAATTAGACCACTTACAGTAGGTTATTTTTTAAAAAGTATCAGAGTCCATATGAGAATGGTAGAGATACCCTAAACCTCAATCCACTCGAACCCCTGATTCTGACAGGCGATCACGGGGGAAGCACGATGACCAAGATCTCGCAACAAACTGGCAACCAGCTCAGGAGAATTATTCTTTTGTGAGATATGACCCGCGATTAAACAGTCCAGATGTATAGTGTTGATTTGCCTTAACAGATCAATCGATTGATGATTAGAAAGATGGCCATGGTTACCGGCAACGCGTTGTTTCAGGTGATAAGGATAGGGACCATCACGCAGCATCTCTGGATCGTAATTAAACTCCAGTAGCAAACCATGCAAATTATCATAGGCCTGCAACATATGTCCGCTAATATGACCACTATCGGTGAGTATGCCCAGCCGTCTATCCTGTGACTGCTGCCTGAAAACAAACTGAACAGGCTCTGCCGCATCGTGCGGAACTGTTACTACATCGATGATCAAATCAAGTAGCTGGAGTTGCTGTCCTCCACTAATCACCTGATAGTCATTGATATTTAATACTCGCGCGGTACCCACCGTCATGCACAATGGAATAGCATATTTACTGGCTACCCGAGCTACCCCGCTGGCATGATCAGCATGCTCATGTGTCACCAGAATTGCGCTGATATCCTGCCCGCTTAAAGCTAAATTTTGCAGGCGTTTTTCAAACTGTTTTAGCGAAAAGCCACAGTCGATCAGGATACTGCCCTGCTCTGTGCGGACCAGTGTTGCATTTCCTTTGCTGCCGCTACCTAAGGAAGCAAGCCACATATAATTTACGAATATTCCAGATTGCTATCCAGGCTTATTTCAACTGCTCCTGTAATAATTGCAGAATTTCACGTGACTGTTCTGATTTAAGTATTGTGCCAGACTCATTTTTGATATCGATTCGAGTCTGACTCGCATTAGACCCATTTTCTAATGCCAGAAAGATTTTATCGGTACTACTCTCATCCTTTGCTTTGCCAGTAAGTGCTAGTAAATCAGCCGCCAATACTTTTACCTGACCACTATTAACGCCCTTATCACGCTCCAGCAATGGAATGCTTAAGCGGTCAAGTTGTAACTGCAAACGATTCCAGGTTTGATCAAAACTCTGCGCAACCACAAGATAGGTAAGTTCCTCAGCTTCGTTAAATTCAATACGGGTAAGCGGTGTAAAAAGTCCAATCTTTTCCATTTCCTGCTTAACCTGATCATCTTGCATACCCAGGAAAAGCATCAGACGCGATAACATCTCATACTCTTTGGTAGGATCAGATGGCACCATTTGCCAGCCGCTGCTGCGATCCGTATGTATGACGGATTTTTTAGCTGGATCCTGTATCATAAGCTCCTGACCTCTATGCGCCAGAAACACCAGGCTACTATTATCATCAGCTCTTTCAATGCGAGTTGAGTATTGATCTTTAAACTCAGCGCCTTTCATACTTTCCAGAATCGAAGCAATAAAAGATCCCGAACCGGATTTTGCACTCATCCATTCGGTTTCCATCACACCAACAGCAGGCTCATCCTTCAGCAAGGTAAACCCCTGCTCGGCCCAGAAGCTACGTAATAGCGGGTAAACCGCTTCAGCCTTATCAGACACCCTTAACCAGTGTGAATCGCCATGACCTTCAATCGTTAAACCTTCAACTCTGGGAAGGGTTCTCATTTCGACATTCAGATTACCCGTTTCAACATAACGCCCTCTGTTTTCGGGCAAACCCACCTTGGAGCCGGGGATATTCAGGTTGGACTCAGCTGATACCTGAGTCAGGTCTGGCGGTATTTCAAGCGTGGGCGTTATTTCACTAGTACGATAATTGAGAATTTTTTCATCAGTGGAACTACAGGCTGTCAGTGACAGGACGATGAAAACAGTAAAAAGTAATCTCATATATAATCTCATAATGCACCCGCAGACTGTAATGCTGAACGTACCTGATCATGGTACTTTTCATTCAATACAGTTAGCGGTAGACGCATGGTTGTACCGCATAAGCCCATTTGAGCAACGGCCCATTTAACGGGGATAGGATTAGATTCTATAAATAGCGTTGAATGCAGTATCTCGATCTTTTCATCGATTTGCTGAGCCAGCTCAGCATTGCCATCCAGCGCAGCCTGACACATAGCCGCCATCTGAGCAGGTACCACATTGGCGGTTACCGAGATAGAGCCATGACCACCCTGCAGGATAAATTCACGAGTGGTGGCATCATCGCCACTAAGCAGGTTGAAATCGCTATCCACTAATTGCTGAATCTGACGCAGTCTTTCCAGATCACCGGTAGCTTCCTTAATACCGATAATGTTGGGGATTTTGGATAAGCGGGCAACGGTTGCTGCCTGCATGTCACAGGCGGTGCGTCCTGGCACATTGTATAAAAGCTGATCGATACTCACTGCTTCGGCTATCGCCTTATAATGCTGATACAGCCCTTCCTGAGTCGGCTTGTTGTAATAGGGGGTAACCAGTAAAACGGCGTCGCTACCGGCTTTTAATGCACAGCGAGTCAAATGAATCGCCTCAGAAGTTGAGTTCGCCCCAGTGCCAGCAATCATCGGTACACGCTGATTAATCATTTCACGCGAACGATTAAGAAACTCACAATGCTCATCAAAATCAAGCGTAGCTGATTCACCGGTAGTTCCTGCAATCACCAGACCATGACTGCCCTGTTCTACATGGAAATCAATCAGCTTTTCCAGTTTAGCGTAATCGATCTCTCCGCTATCCAACATCGGTGTCACCAATGCCACTAAACTACCTTTAAACATGCTATGCACCCCAAAAACTGTGTGTAAAAAATTAAGCTGGCTATGGTATAAAGACTGCCCCTATTAAACAAGCGTACAGTGTGCAAACTGTCAAAATATCCAGGAGAAAATCATGCCTGCTGTAGAAATCGGCAAAAAAGTTAAGAATTTTTCGCGCCCAGCCACCTCAGACAAAACCATTAGCCTAAATAGCCTGAAGGGCAAAAATCTGGTTCTGTATTTTTACCCTAAAGACAGTACCCCCGGTTGTACTACCGAAGGCCAGAATTTCCGTGATCTTTATGCCGATTTTCAGAAAGCCAACACCGAAATCCTTGGTGTTTCTCGAGACAGCCTGAAACGTCATGAAAACTTCAAGGCGAAACAGGAGTTCCCTTTCGAACTACTATCGGATGAAGATGAATCTCTATGCCAGCAGTTTGACGTGATAAAACTGAAAAAGTTGTATGGTCGTGAATATATGGGCATAGATCGCAGCACTTTCCTGATCAATGCCGAAGGCAAACTGGTACAGGAATGGCGCAAGGTAAAAGTCAAAGGGCATGCCGAAGAAGTACTAGCCGCAGCCCAGGCACTATAGATTTACTTTCAACAATAAAAACATCTTAACCACAGATTAGGGCTAGGATGCCCGTAATTAGAGCAACGCAGGAGCAGTTGCCGAGCGCACAGAGAACACGGAGGTTATAAAGCTTTCTTTTGACTCGAGAAGGATGATCAGGTAATAAAACTGAGTAAACAGACTATCTTTCCTCTCTGTGCCCTCTGTGTTCTCTGTGGTTAAATTCTTTTAATGTAATCAGTCTTTTAACAGGCTGAGAGCATTATCTCCCACGCCGTTTTGTAGCAGATCGATAAATTGCTGTTCGTATCGGCGCAGGTAGCGATCTTTCATATAAGCTATGCGAGTAACTTCCCAGGGAAATAACTGACTCAGATCGCGCGCCTGCAAGCCCTGATCCTTAGTCTCCGAATAGGCAAAGCTAACGATAATGCCCACGCCAAAACCTTCACGTACATAGGTTTTTATCACATCGGTATCGGCCGCGCTCAATACGATGCGCGGTTTCAACCCCAGACGTGCAAAACTTTTCTTAAAATGGCCGGCTCCGGTAAACCCGGATACATAGGTAATCAGCGGATACTCGCACAGATGCTCATGGGTTAAAGGGTTCTGGTTCAGCACAGCATGCCCATCGGGCGCGATCAGACTACGGTTCCAGCGATAACAATGTATAGAATCAAGCAAGGCATCATCACCAAGTGCTTCGGTACAGATGATACAATCGACCTGATCTTTTTTTATCATTTCAATCAACTGCCTGGGGCTACCCTGATGTAACTGTACCTCGACCTCAGGATAACGCTGGCGAAAGCTACGTAACACAGGCGGCAGCATATAACAGGCCTGGGTGTGTGTCGTCCCCAGTCTGAGCACACCTTTACTGTCCTCTACAAAGTCTCGCCCGATAGCCTGAATATTTGAGGTATCAGACAGTGCCTTACGTGCATAAAACAGTACCTGATTACCCGCTTCGGTAAATCCAGTTAAGCGTCGTCCCTGACGATTGAAGATCACAACGCCTAACTCATCCTCCAGTTTCGACATGTGCTGAGACACCGCCGACTGCACCAGATGTAACTGAGATGCTGCCTCGGTGACATTGAATCCAGTTTCAGCGAGTGCTACCAGCGAGCGTAATTGTCGTAACTCCATATCACATTACTTGATTATTAATAATAATTCATCATTTTACATGATTACCAATTCGACTCAATATCCAGCCCTACAAGATTCTTTAGCTTTGGGTGACCATCATGAACAATGTCTTAAAACAGATAGACCTACCACAGGGAGATAGCCTGGATCAGTCCCAACGTCAAAACCTGACGCAGGCGATACAGGGCCTGACCCAACAGCAACTCAACTGGGCCAGTGGATATCTGGCTGGCCTCAGTCAGGCCCAGAACCCTGAGCAGGCACCACAGGAACTGGAACAAATCACTATTCTGTATGCCAGTCAGACGGGAAATGCGCAATCCATAGCTCGCCAGTTAGAGCGCGAATATCAGGCCAGTGGATTTAATACCCGCCTCATTTCAACTGCCGATTACCGAGGTCGGGATCTTGCCAAAGAAAAATACCTGCTACTGGTCATCAGTACTCAGGGCGAAGGTGAAGCACCCGAATCAGCTTTTGAATTGCAACAGTTTGTATTCGGGCCTAAAGCCCCACAATTGAAACAGCTCAACTACGCGGTGTTTGGACTGGGTGATTCCAGCTACCCTGATTTTTGCCAGGCCGGAAAAGATTTTGACCAGCGACTGGAACAGCTGGGTGCACAAAGATTGCTGGACCGAGTCGATGCTGATATAGATTTCGATGAGAGCGCAAGCGAATGGCGCGCCACGGTCATCAGGCAATCACATGACTGGCTATCTGTCAGCAGCAGTAACGTGGTCAGCCTGAATGCCGCCCACCATAGCAGCCGTTATGATCGCAATAATCCTTACCTGGCAACCGTGCTGGATAGCAAACGCATCACCACTGATGATGCAATAGCCGAGATACACCATATCGAGTTACAGATTGATGCCAGTAGTCTGCAATACAAACCAGGTGATTCTATTGGGCTATGGAGCCGCAACAACCCTGCTCTGGTTGGACAGATCCTGCAAAACCTGCAGTTAGATGCTGAAACCACTGTCAAATACAAAAAACAGCAACTGACCTTACAACAGGCGCTAGAAGAACAGCTGGAAATCACCCAGCTACATCCTTCTGTCGTCAAAAGCTGGGCAACCATTGCAGAAAACGACAAGCTTAAACAGATAACCGAAGACAACGATCAGCTGCGTAGTTTTGCAGCAGGCCACCAGCTCATCGAGCTTGTCATTAAGTATCCAGCTACAGTTGATGCACAAAGCCTGGTGCAGGCCCTGCTACCGCTGCAACCTCGCCTGTACTCTATTGCATCCAGCCAGCAGGCATTCGACGATGAGATTCATTTAACGGTATCAACCCTGCAATATCAAAGCAATGACGGTGATACCCGCTATGGCAGTGCCTCACAGTACCTCAATCAGCATATTCAGTCCGGTGACAGCCTGCGCATCTATGTTGCCGAGAACGAACAATTCCGTCTGCCTGAAGACAGGCAGATACCCGTCATCATGATTGCTGCCGGCACCGGTATCGCTCCATTCAGGGCTTTTCTGCAGCAACGCAAAGCCGACAATGCCAGCGGTGAAAACTGGCTGATCTTTGGCAACCGTCATTTCCATCGCGACTTTATTTATCAGCTGGAATGGCAGAAATACCGTGCAGCGGGATTACTTAATCGCATTAGCCTGGCTTTCTCACGTGACCACCAGGACAAGGTATACGTACAGGACCGCCTGTTCGAAGAAGCCGAAGTGCTTTACAGCTGGATAGACAAAGGCGCGCAGATCTATGTCTGCGGTAGCAGCGAACTGGACAGCGCAGTACATCAGGCACTGATAGACATCGTACAACAGCAAAACCAGTGGGATGACCAGCAGGCCGAGCAATTCGTCAATAACCTACGCGCCGAAGGCCGTTACCTGAGAGATGTTTACTAATGGATCAGCAAGTCAACGAAAACGAAATTATTAAGCTACGCAGTAACTATTTACGCGGCACCCTGGAGCAAAGCCTGAAAGATAATATTACTGGTGCTCTCAGTCCTGATGATGCGCAGCTGAGTAAATTCCACGGCTTTTATCAGCAGGATGATCGTGATATCCGCCAACAGCGTACCCAACAATTACTGGAACCCTATTACAGCTTTATGCTGCGTGCACGTCTACCCGGTGGTGTCTGCACCAGCAAGCAATGGCTGGCGATTGATAACATCAGTCAGCAACTGGGCAATGGCTCAATCAGATTGACCACGCGCCAGACCTTTCAGTTTCATGGCATCATGAAACACAACCTGAAGCCGCTGATCCAGCAGATCAATCAATCCATGATCGACTCTATTGGTGGCTGTGGTGACATCAACCGTAACGTCATGTGCAACCCTAACCCTCAGCAGTCAGATTTACATCAGCGGGTCTATGAGTGGGCACAGAAAATCAGCGAACATCTGCTGCCCTCATCGCGCGCCTATCATGAAATCTGGCTGGATGGCGAAAAGCTGCAACAACCCGATCAGGAACCCATTTACGGTGAAAGCTATCTACCACGTAAGTTCAAAACCGCGATAGCGATTCCACCGCATAATGATGTCGACATCTACACCAACGATATGGGCTTTATTGCTATCGCCGATCAGGGTGAGCTAATCGGTTTTAATGTACTCGCAGGCGGCGGTATGGGAACCACCCATGGTGATACCAGCACCTATCCACGTCTGGCCGATGATCTCGGATTTATCACACTGGATCAGGTACTCGCGGTCGCAGAAGCCATCGTTACTGTACAACGCGACGAAGGTAACCGCAGCAGTCGTCGTCATGCTCGCCTGAAATACACTATCGATAAACTGGGCATCAATACTTTTCGTGAACTGGTTGAAAATTGTGCCATGGTAAAATTCGCTCCTGTACGTACAGTTGAATTCAGCAAACAGGGTGATCGATTTGGCTGGATTAAAGGAAGCGATAGCAACTGGAACCTGACACTTTACATCGAAAACGGCCGTGTCGCGGATAGCGAACAACTTAAACTGATGACAGGCCTACGAGAAATAGCAGCCATACATCAGGGCGATTTTCGTATCACTCCAAGTCAAAATCTACTGATCGCTGGCGTCAGTGAAGTCTCTAAGCCGCAGATCGAACAACTCATCGAACAGTATGGGCTGATTGATTCCAACAATAGTCAGGTTCGTTTAAATAGCATCGCCTGTGTTTCCTTCCCTACCTGTCCGCAAGCCATGGCGGAAGCCGAGCGTTATTTTCCCGATCTACTGACAAAGATAGAAGTACTATTAGAGCAACATAAACTTAGTGATCTGGATACTGTCATCCGCATGACCGGCTGCCCTAATGGCTGTGCCAGACCGTTTGTAGCCGAGATAGGCCTGATTGGTAAAGCACCTGGCAGATACAACCTTTATCTGGGTGGCGATGGCAATGGCTTCCGTCTTAACAAGCTGTATCAGGAGAGTTTGAACGAACAGCAAATCCTGCAACAGCTGGATGAGTTGCTGCAAAACTTTTCAGAAAATCGCCTGACAAATGAACGCTTTGGTGATTTTGTAGTGCGCAAAAACATCGTATCCCGGGTGGTAGACCCGGTGGTGGATTTCCATGACTAGTGAAGTACTGACTCAGGCGCTATTCGATAATGATGAAAGCAGCCTGCTTGAAATCAACCAGCAACTGGAAAAGCTTGATGCAATAGAACGCATCCACTGGAGCCTGCAACACCTGCCCGATACACAGATATTGTCATCCAGCTTTGGCATTCAAAGTGCTGTCATGCTGCACCTGTTAACCTCGATCAAACCGGATATCCCGGTAGTTCTGATCGATACGGGTTATCTATTTGCCGAAACCTATCAGTTTATCGATAGCATGACACAGCGCCTGGATCTGAATCTGCAGGTCTATCGTTCAAAGCTATCCCCTGCCTGGCAGGAAGCACGCTACGGCGAGCTATGGTCTCAGGGTCTGGAAGGTCTCAAACAATACAACCACATTAACAAGGTCGAGCCCATGCAAAGAGCTCTGGCACAATTAAATGTGGGTAGCTGGTATGCGGGTCTAAGGCGCCAACAGGCGAATAGCCGAGCAGAACTTCCGGTACTCAAAGTGCAGAATGGGCGTTTTAAAATGCACCCTATCATCGACTGGAATAACCGTGACGTACATCACTACCTGACACAGCATAACCTGCCCTATCACCCACTATGGGAAAGAGGCTATGTATCGGTAGGTGATCACCACAGCAGCAGGCCACTGGAACTCGGTATGAGCGAAGAAGAAACTCGATTTTCCGGTCTCAAAAGAGAATGCGGCCTGCACGAATAACACTTTGACCAATTTTAAACTTAGCTGACTAATCAGGAGATATCATGAGCAACAATATAATATGGCACAGCCATCCGGTTGATAAACAAACCCGTTCCGAACAAAAATACCAGCAACCACGAGTCATCTGGTTTACTGGACTTAGCGCTTCGGGTAAATCAACCATCGCCGGTGCGCTGGAACAAATCCTCACTCAACAGGGTTATCACACCTATCTACTGGATGGCGATAATGTGCGTCATGGCCTGTGTAATGATCTGGGCTTTAGCGATGAAGATAGAAAAGAAAATATTCGCCGTGTAGGTGAAGTGGCTAAATTAAATGCCGATGCGGGTTTAATTTCCCTGGCAGCATTTATCTCACCTTTTCGTAGTGATCGCCGCATAGTGCGCAATATTCTAAATGAAGGTGAGTTCATAGAAGTCTTTGTTGATGCTTCGCTGGAAGTCTGTAAGGAGCGCGACCCTAAGGGCCTATATAAAAAAGCCATACGTGGAGAGATCAAGCAATTCACAGGTATCGATAGCCCTTATGAAGCACCAGAAAATCCAGAGATTCATATTCGTTCGGGTAAAGTTTCGGTAGCAGAAGCGGTTAATCAGATACTGGCTTATCTGGATGAGAATGGCATTTTA
>JBNKUM010000073.1:0-4672 GCA_050298595.1 Gammaproteobacteria bacterium
AAGATGATTGTCTCCAGCGGGTATAATCTGGCTGACTGTTTTCCCGCAGACACTACAAAAATTCATCAGACGAGTTGCCTGATCATTTTTACAGTCAGATAATTCTGCTGGCAGCTCTGCTGTAAAACCTGCGATGGATTACCACTATCTCCTAGCTGGTCCAAGATCATCTTTGCGCCCGTAAAATCATCGTTACGGGTATAACCGTTATAAGTCACGATGGTATCAAGTTGTGCTGCGCGTGATGACTTAATGCCATTGAATGAATCTTCAAATGCAACACATTGATCTGGACTCAGGTTCATTTTTTCCAGTACATAGATATAGATATCCGGCGCAGGTTTTTTTTGGGGGACAATATCTCCTGCAGCAATCACTTCAAACCAATCAATACTCTCCGGGCCCAAAGCATTCTCCAGCAGAACAGTTACGTTCTCAGGAGTAGTAGTCGTAGCAATCGCAAGACGAATACCTTCGGCTCTTGCTTCATCTAGCAGACGTTTTACACCCGGTCTCAGGGGAATCGCATTTTGCTGCAACAACGCCACATATTTTTTAGTTTTTAATGCATGTAGACCTTTAATTAAGTCATTAAGATCTTCGCGTGATTGCTCGGCCTTGTTGTGAGATTCAACATAGTACTTCATTCGCTCCTTTCCGCCGGTTACGCTTAATAGTTCAGCGTAAGTTTCTTCATCCCAGTACCAGTCAAGCTCATATTCTTCAAATGCCTGATTGAACGCTACTCTATGTCCATCGCGTTCGGTATCAGCCAGAGTACCATCTACATCAAAAATAAAAGCCTGTTTCATAAGCCTGAGGTATTTTGTCTATTCACAATAGTTTGACCGTTTCAGCAACCAGAGACTTCACCGACTCCATCCCGTTCTGCAAAGAAGATTCTATCTGGTCCATGCTGATTTCAGCATCACCCAGTCCGGCAGCCCAGTTGGCGACCACTGCGATAGAGGCATATTCGATAGAGATCTCTCGTGCCAGGGAAGCTTCTGGCATACCTGTCATCCCCACAAGATCACAGCCATCCCGTTGCAGACGTTTGATTTCAGCCGCCGTTTCCAGCCTTGGTCCCTGAGTACAGCCATAAACTCCACTTTCTAGCAGATTCAACGCACGATTTTTCCCTGCTTTTATCAGTGTTTTTCGTAATAATTCAGAATATGGACTGGTGAAATCGACGTGCACCACGCGTGTCAGATCTTCTGCATAGAAGGTGTGCTCTCTGCCCCAGCTGTAATCAATAATTTGATCCGGGATAATAATCGTTTCTGGAGGGCCATCTGGATGAATGCCGCCTACTGCATTTACAGCCAGGATTTTATCTACGCCGGCTTTTTTCAACACCCAGATGTTGGCTCGATAATTTATTCGATGCGGGGGCAATCGATGAGTAAACCCATGCCTTGCCAGAAATACTACAGACTTGCCATATAATTTTCCATGTACTAAGGGGCTGGAAGGTTCTCCGTAGGGGGTATTCACTATTTCCTGACGAACCATTTCAAAATCATCCATCATAGCGTACAGGCCGGTACCGCCGATGACGGCAATCAGGGAATTTATTTCATCATTCATGAGGTTTCCTGCCTAACTTTTCATGCGGTATTGCGTAGATACCAGAAACATTTCTAAAGTGAGATTGTAAATCCATACCTGATCCATACACATACTGGTCATCACATTCCAGCGCGACGTAATCTGCTTCAATATCCGCTTTTTTGCGGTCATGAGATTTACGAATTAAAAAAGCGCTGATACATTTTTTAGCTCCCTGCTTTTCACAATAGGATTTTACTTCCTGTAAGGTATAACCCTGATCAAAAATATCGTCCACGATAATCACCGTGCGATCTTTCAGCATGTTTTGCGGATAAGCCTTCCATAACACATCACGACCCAGCGTAGACAGTCGATAACGCGTGGCGTGCACATAATCTACCGTAAGCGGAAAATCCCAGTAGCGCATCAACTGCCCAGTGAAATACAGGCCACCATTCATCACACACATAACAAGTGGAAATGTATCCTGATAATCTTTTGCGATGTTTTCTGCTAAATTCGCAATTGCCTGATCAACTTCATCAGTTTTATACAATTGCTGCGCTTCCTGATGGACTTCCAGTGCCTGATTTATCTGCATACAGTTATTGCCGTTGATTTTGGGATTAATCTATCGGGTTAAGTTTCAGCTCATTAAATTTAACCCAGTTAGTGGTTCTGGTAAATATTGACGTTCAGAAATGCATTTCCCTGCTTTAATTTCTGTTGGGATATTTGGTCATATTTTTTATTATCAATTTGCCTCAAACAGATCAACGCTCTGCGCAAGCTCTGTCATTTGCATAAATTCATGCAGGCGTTTGACGGATGCATACCATTTTGCTGAACGAAACAGATTCCTGTCTTCAACAGATCGACCATGTAATCTTACCAGACGCAACTGGGAAACGGGGTTATTGTAATCACTAAGAGAGTGTAATACCTCATCCGCACCCTCAGGGTTATTACACACCAGTAACATATCGCAACCAGCCTCTAAAGAAGCGGCTGCACGCTGGCTGAAATTACCTGCTATTTCAGCTCCAGCCATATTCAGATCATCGCTGAAAACGACACCCTGAAAACCGAGCTTTTCACGTAATACCCCTTGAATCCAGTGACTGGAAAAACCAGCTGCCATCGGGTCAATCTGTTCATAGATGACGTGAGCCATCATGACCCCGGTTAAATGGTTATTGATGACGCGCTGAAATGGAATCAGGTCATGCGACATGATAGTCGACTCGCTACGCCTGTCGAAAGGCATCATATGATGCGAATCACCTTCCACCGAGCCATGCCCGGGAAAATGTTTTCCCACAGCCTCCATACCTGCATGATTCATTCCACGGATAAGGGCATTGGCCAGACGCACAATCACTTCAGGATGGGTATGAAAAGCCCGATCACCGATAACGGTGCTAATTTTATGTCCCAGATCAAGTACCGGCGCAAAACTCAGGTCTATGCCGTAATAAAGCAGTTCGGCAGCCATAATCCAGCCAATATTCTCGGCCATACTAATCGCCTTGTTTTGATTTTCATCGTATAGATCGCCCAGCAAACCCATAGCGGGCAGGCGCTGAAAGCCTTCTCTAAAACGCTGTACCCTGCCCCCTTCCTGATCAACTGCGACAATCAGTCGCGGTGAGCGTAGTCGGTGTATTTCCTTGACAAGAGCATCTAACTGTTGGGGTGATTCGTAGTTACGTGAAAATAGAATCACACCACCGGTTTGTGGGTGCAGCAATCGATCACGATCCTGCGGGGTAAGTGCCAGGCCTTCGACATCCAGCATCACTGGTCCCAGGCTCATAGCTCTTTCTCCAGCAACACGACGGCATGCACGGCTATGCCTTCACCGCGCCCAATATAGCCTAAATGTTCGGTAGTAGTGGCCTTGATATTGATGCAGGAGGGTTCGCATTCCAGATCATCACAGAGGTTTAATTTCATATCGTATAAGTAAGGAGCCATCTTAGGGGCCTGCGCAATAATGGAAATATCGGTATTCACGATCTGAAAACCATTTTGCTGCACGATCTGATACACCTTTTGCAGGAATATCCGGCTATCCTGATCTTTGTACTGATCATCGCTATCTGGGAAATGCTGTCCGATATCCCCCTCACCGGCTGCACCGAGCATGGCATCGCATAAAGCATGGATTAGCACATCTCCATCGGAATGAGCGAGGAAGGATTTATCAAAGGGGATTTCTACGCCACCGAGTATAATGGCCTTGCCATCGGCAAATGCATGCACATCATAGCCGTGACCAATGCGGGCATTCGTCATAAATTTAGGACCTGTTAAGCGAATCGACGCAAATTATAACGCCGATTCCTGCCGGCGAGTAGGCTAAAACGTGATTAGCGTAGGCTATTAAGGTTGGCGATTAATGCTTTACGTGCCAGTTTGATTTCTTCATTCAACTTATGCGCCATATCCTGATCAGCAGCACAGCATTCTGCAACAACCTGTTTACTCACAGCACAGGCTTCTTTTATTGCCTTGCCCATGGCATCTTCGATGATTTTACGAGCTTCTATTTCCTGTTCTGTGGTCCAGTGTTCGGCCAAAAGGTTTTCCAGTTGCCCTACAGCATTTTCAGCCTTTTTCTGAATGGTCATTTTAACTCCAAAGTTGTGATTGAATTCTACACCCGGAGTATAGTCACAGATTACGCCGTTTGATACAAATTCTAAGCAGATTTAACGGCTATTTTTTCCCCTTATACTCCCCCGCTTAAAACCTTCAAATACTCATTAAATCAGGCACAGGACAACATTGGCTAGGCGCTTCTGCCATGTTATTGTAAACAGGCCGAGTCGATTAAAACAGGAGACCTAATAATGAAAATATCAACTCTAATATCCACTACCACTTTGGCACTAATCAGCTTTAACCTCCCGCTTGCTGCCCAGCAACAGATACCCTCCTATCCACAACATCCTCAAATGCACCAATCAATGATGAATGGCCCGATGATGCATGGTCAGGATATGCGTCCCCCAATGCGCCCTCCAGAGTTCAAGCGACCTGACATGCCTCCACGCTTCACGCCCGACTTCCCCAGTCCGCAGGAATTAGCGCGCATGGCGCCTCCAGAGCC
>JBNKUM010000074.1:0-14773 GCA_050298595.1 Gammaproteobacteria bacterium
CAGTGATAGAGATTGGTGCGGCAGCTACACTAAAGCTCACAGTGCTGGTTGTGCCTGCCACAACATTATTGGCATCTTTAACCGAGAACACGACATTCGCTGCTGTGTAGGTGGCAGTAGGTGTTCCTGTCACTTCTCCAGAGCTGGGGTTAAGGCTCAATCCCGCTGGCAGGGTGCCTGATGTGATGCTGAAGGTATAAGGTGTTACGCCACCACTGGGGGTCAAGGGCGAAAAGCTGGTCATCGCCGTGCCAACAGTCAGGTTCTGTGCAGTGGTGGTTGCCGTGGCAGAAATCGAGACGGGTGCCGCTGCTACGCTAAAGCTCACGCTACTGGTTGTGCTTGCTGCAATATTGTTGGCATCTTTCACTGAGAAGACAACATTCGCTGTTGTATAGGTAGCCGTAGGTGTTCCTGCCACCTCACCAGTGCTGGGGTTAAGGCTCAATCCCGCTGGCAGTGTACCTGATGTAATGCTGAAGGTATAAGGTGTTACACCGCCACTGGGCGCCAGGGGCGAGAAGCGGGTCATCACCGTACCAACTGTCAGATTCTGTGCGGTGGTAGTTGCCGTGGCAGTAATCGCGACGGCTGCTGCAGCTACGCTAAAGCTCACTGTGCTAGTTGTACCTGCCACAACATTGTTGGCATCTTTCACCGAGAAAACGACATTCGCTGTAGCATATGGAGCGGTTGGCATCCCATCCACTACTCCGGTACTGGTATTAAAGTTTAATCCTGCAGGTAATGTGCCCGAATAGCTGTAGGTATAAGGCGTTACGCCATCGCTGGGCGTCAGGGGCGAGAAGCCAGTCATCGCCGTGCCAACCGTGAGGTTCTGTGCCGTAGTGTTGGCTGTTGCAGAGATTGCGACACTTCCAGACGAACCGCCTGTACCGTCCGACGAGGTGTTACTCGAAGTAGAACCACCGCAGCCTGCCAACAATAATGTGGTCGATAGCATACTTACAAAGAGCACACCAAATAAACTAAAACGTCTCATGAACAGTTTTCCTGGTAAAAAATGCCCCGTCAGCTAAACCGCGCAGGCTGATGTTGTTTGAAAAAAACGGGGAGTAATTCCGGTGGAGGCGCATCGTACTTGAAGTATCCAGCTAACCCCACTCATAACTCATAGATAATAGATCATTTTTTGTAACTACTCAGCGTAAATTATTCATAAAAAAAAACTTTGACAGTTTTTTTGTGAAACCCTCAAAAGTTATCAATCGAACTATAATATGCACTCAGGCCGTATCAGGTGATGTTTAATTGCATCAACACAATGACAATGACCCGTTTCATGAATTCATTTTTTTACGGCGCACAGAGCCATACAATGAGAAAAAATCGACCCTGAAAATTCATGCGCCCCCCTGTACTGAATGAGACAGGTGTATCCATTGAAAATAGATTCGATTGAGGTTGAAAAGGCTATCCACAATGCCCGGCAACGGATTGACCAGGAACAAGGCCCGTCATCTTTTCTTCATGCCGCTCTTGAGGTTCTGTTGCTGTTAGTCACGGTGTTGATAAACCGCACAACACTGACCTGAAAAAACAGCAACAAGCCACCGTCAAGTGATCCGAATCGCCTGGAGACTACAGGCAATGGTTCTCGGGACACAACACTAATTTATTTAAGCTTTATGGACGTTTGGTATAGCCGCAGGGCTGCATTCCACTCAGGACATAATGGGGACGTAGGTGGTACGAACTCAAGGACGAGCGAAAGTAGGACAATGCAGGATGCCAGAGCCGAGCATGAAATCGAGGTAGTCATCTAGGCTGCCTACTCCACCCTTGCATTATGCACATTAATATATCGATCAGGATTTTTTTCATAAACTGCATCAATATGTACTAGTATCATCGCATCGATACAATTGGAAAATTCAGGGTCAACGTTTAATTCCAGAAGTTCACAACCACCCAGTTCACATAGCTCGACATACTGCTTGAACAAAGTCTGAACTCTGACCCTTAATAAATCCAGTTTCTGTTTCAGGCGCGAATAAGCCAGCTTATATTCTGATTCCTGATTAACCAGCTGGAACTCCGCATATTCTCTGGTAACAGGATAATCATAAGGCAATCGGGGTTTCACCAGACTCTGATTATTACAGAATAATTGCTGATAGAAGTTTACAATTTCATGCCTGGCGGCTTCCGGGTATGTGGCACTCAGGATAACCGGCCCTATCATATATTTAACCTGTGGATGCCTTTGAAGATAAGCACTAATGCCATACCACAGGTAATCAAGACTGCGCTTGCCCCAGCAACGTGGCTGGATAAAGCTACGACCCAGCTCGATTGATTTCTCCAGATCGCTCACCATGTCTCCCTGCAACTCAAACAGGGTATTGGTATAAAAGCCCTGTATACCGTGTTGCGCAAGAATACGCATGCCTTCACCGATACGATAAGTGCCGATGATCCCCAGTTGCTTGTCATCCCATAACACCTGGTGGCGATAATAACGATCGAACTCATCGATAGACTTACCTGTACCCTCATGCAGCTGTCGAAACAACAACTCTCTAAGCCTGCCAATCTCACGAATCACACTCGAATTAGAACGGTAATCAAATAAATAGATTTCCATTCCACCCTGTGTTGAGCCTATGAATTCAGATTGCTTGAGTTCATCACGGATACTTTTACGATTAACCGGATGCTCAATATTCTCAACGGCTTCGAACAGCAGCTTCTTATAATTTTTTGCCAGCCTGTAAACCTGCTTACGCATCTGCCTGCCGATTTTTTTTAGATGGCAAATCCAGTAATCTCATTGAATCAACCGGGATCGGTTTTCCGACTCTAAATGAAATTTCCTGATTCTGTTTATTAAAAACATATCCATCACCAGCATCAGCGTACCCAGCGGGGATATTGTCACGGTCCCGATTAGAGAGGCTATATTTGAAATCAAAATGATTCAGCACCACATCCAGAAACTCAAAGCCCTCCAGATGCTTAAGGGTATCGATAAACAGATTGATCTCATCCTGATGCAAATCTTTTTTAATATTGCTACTGCGGTTTTATACAGACATTTCTTTTTGTTTCTAAAAATCTGGCAAGAAATTATCCAGCATTGCTTCGACATTGATCATGTCAGTCACTCATTGATTTATTTAAAAAAAACTCAAGCCTATTGGGAGATTATTTCAGTTTGATAAAATTGGTGTTTTTACCTTTAACTGGACGAGGTGTCGAGTTTTAATCTATGCACCCTGAGGGGGGGGAACTTTCAACAATAAGCGATATATATCGTGACAAGGTCAAGTATTGCAGTGACACAGCCACAGGAGAGTGTAAACAGTTGCACAACAGCGACTAAAAAATTTCAACGGCAGCTTTCAAGACCAGTCATTAAAATATATCTGGTGAACAGGTGCTATCGACCTTTGTCGTCAATCAATATTTTTCAATCGATTCTTTTGATTTTGTCAGTTTTTTTGAATTTCATGTTGTGCAGAGAATACTGTCAAAACAAGATTTGTTGCAAACCGCCTGGCCAACCTGCTTTTGAAAAGTTGTTTGCCCGGACTCAGCGGCGCTTCATCCGGGCTACATTTCCTTATCCGCGGTCGGGGAGTATCCGGGTCAGCGTATTGTCATGCTTGATGTAGTGATGATAGACCCCAGCTACCGCATGCAGACCGATGAGGTAATAGCCCGCAGTACCGACGAACTCATGCAGTTCCTTGATCTGACCTGCAAGATCTTTGTTTTTGCCGATCAGTGCCGGTAATTCCAGACCGAAGAATGGAATTGGTTTCCCTGCTGCGCTGAGTAACAGCCAACCGGTTATCGGCATGCCTATCATCAGCACATACAATGCCAGATGCAGCAGATTGGAAGATATTTCCTGGCTGCGCGGCAAAGCTGGCTGGATTAGCGGGGTTGGACCAGAAAAACGCGCCGCCAGGCGCAACCAGACAAAACCGAACGTCAGCAAGCCTAGCATGAAATGCCAGGTTTTTAACTCCTCGCGTGGATCGCTGCCTTTGGGGAATAGCTCCCGCAAATTAATGCTGGCATATACCGCGATGAAAAGTATCAGCATAAGCCAGTGGATACTGATGGATAAAGATCCATAACGAAGTGTGGTGTTTTTCCAGCTCATTGACTATCTCCTTTAAAAAGTATAATTGAACGTATATTTTGGGTATTTTTGACGAAGGTTTCTGTACGCTACCGCGCATAGAATGGAAATTGCAACCACATTTAACTACTCGGTATCTTCCGATAAGAAGTCACCGCTCAACATGAACCTTGCATTGTAATTTAAGAAAAAGAAGAATAAAAGATACATTTCTGGCAAACCAATCACTCATTTTACAGTAGCGGTGCATTCACCCTTAATGAGCCAAACAAAAAGTCTTCCAGTTGTATATAGGTTTTCTAAGATACTGTGCGGCAGTGAACTGTAGACCCACGCTCCCTCTTGAACTATATAATTTCCAAGCTGCCTGACACTATAACAAAACGGATCTAATTAATCCTCGTCCTGAGCAACGAAGGCCTGGGCGAATAGCTACAATAATCACACGACCCTGCGCGGGGATATTGTCACGGTCCCGATTAGAGAGGCTATATTTGAAATCAAAATAATCCATCACCGCACCCAGAAACTCAAAGCCCTCCAGATGCTTATGGGTATCGATAAACAGATTGATCTCATCCTGATGCAAATCTTTTTTAATATCGCTACTGCGGTTTTATACAGACATTTCTTTTTGTTTCTAAAAATCTGGCAAGAAATTATCCAGCATTGCTTCGACATTGATCATGTCAGTCACACATTTATTTATATAAACGACTCAAGCTTATTGGGGGATTATTACAGTTTGATACAATAAGCGATGATATTGATACAGTCTGGGCTGGTAACCCCGGAGGACTTGCGCAGCTGGAAAAAAGTTGAGTGGAACTGTTCTTCGGTACCGTGCTGTTTTAAACTAATCAACCAACCTGACCCCTATTAAATATTTTGAATCGCTTTTACAATTTTGATTAACCCCCTTGTGATCAAGAACATTAATTATGCGATACCTACTGACTCACTGGTCGAGTAATCAGGACTAAAATTAATGACAGTAAATAATTCGTTTTTTAATAAGTATTTTTTAACCCTAAAACGGATTTAGAAATTATAACTGATCGATTAACATATAAGGCGTTTCAAAGTACTCGACCAAACGATGAAGCTCCAGGACGGACTAATGGTATGACTATTACTGCAGTTGATTTATTACGTTATTTCAGCAGTGAACCTTTCTCGGGATCTTTTGAGGGTCAAACGAACAGATTGACCGGGATATATACGGCTCCATAAATTTACCAATAGTTGCGATAACTCAGAGATCTCGTGATGGATATATCACGGAAGTCCTGTTGTAGTAAGAATATATATAATAGTAGAGGATACAGGTTATGTTCATTCGAAGTTCTCATTACCAGGTGCAGCGCATATTTTTATTGCTACTGGCTGTTCTACTGCTATCCAGCTGCGGTGTCAGTGATAGCATCAGTGATACTGATGATAATCCATCAAACAGCAATCCTCCTATACAGAGCGATGAAATCATAGAGCTTAAGGCCAGAGCGGGTACCATAATCGAAACCACTACCGGAATGTTGATTCAACTCGACGGTTCCAGTTCCAGTATTGCCTCATCAAGTCCATCCTTCGATCCTAACAGTGTTACACTGAGTTACCACTGGTTACTGAACTATCGCCCTGATACAAGTCAGGCGTCATTGATGAATGCCGAATCGGCAACACCCAGTTTCATAGCTGATGTTGGAGGCACTTATATTTTTCAACTTAATGTGAGTGCATTAGGCGAAACCAGTAAGCGTGATCTGGTGACTGTGATTGTTAAAGGTGAAACAAATAATTTTATCTTCCCTCATGCGGGCCTGACTTCCAACTGTTCAAATTGTCACAATGGGGTAACCGAGTGGGTACCAGGCGGTAGCAAGGTGATGGGGAAATCGCCAAACCACATGGCGGTCAGTATGGAATGTGCGGCCTGTCATACAACATTTGGGTTCGATGAAATACTACGGGTCGATCACCAGGAAGTCTTTGGCTCCTGCAGTGAATGTCATAACGGGGTGATAGCAATCGGTAAATCGGATTCTCACCCGATCACCAGTGCCGAGTGTGATAACTGTCATACCACCACCAGCTTCCTGACCCTGAATCCAGACGGCAGCTTTGATCACGCTGGCATCACACACGATTGCCAGAGTTGCCATAACGGCAGCACTGCAACCGGTCCCGATAACTCGGTGTTTATCCATGAAGCTGGCGCCGATTGCAGTAACTGTCACAACACGATCACCTTCAGCGGCACTCACCCTGACCATACCAGTACCGAGATCACCAGTCAGCGCTGTGATGCCTGTCATGGCGTCACCGCTACAGGTCCGATCAGTGGTCATCCCGGCATCAACCCTGCCCTGGATTGCAACGCCTGCCATACTATAACCAGCTTCAGTATGGGTGGGGTTTATAACCATAGCTCGGTGGACGCCTCGATACAGTCCTGCGATTCCTGCCACAACGAGAGTACCTCGATTAATGCAGTAGTTAAGCCAGCAAGTCACATTATAACCAGCTCAGATTGCGGTAATTGCCATACCACAGTCGGCTTTTTGCCCGCCTATGTCGATCACAGTGGCAGCGACGTTGTTGGGCATACCTGTGTCAGTTGTCATGACGGCAACAACATCGGTGTGACCGGCAAGTCGGCCAACCATCTACCTACCGGAGAGGACTGTGTGGTGTGTCATTCCCCCGGCACCTTCACTACGGGTAAGTTCACACATGCAGCCAGTTACCTCGATACGCTCCACTGCGCTGCCTGTCACGATGATATGATCACTATCGGCAAGGGCGTTAACCACCTGCCCACTATACAAGACTGTGGCGTCTGCCATAACACCAGCGCCTTCACCCCTACATCGTTCAACCATGTAGGCATAGATACCAGCAACTGTGCGCAGTGCCATAACGGCAGCATCAGTACCGGCCTGCCCCGCAATCATGTGCCGACCTCTGATCAGGACTGCTCGGCATGCCATAGTGGCTATGACACCTTTACTGGTGCGCTATACAACCACCAGGGCATAGACCCCAGCAACTGTGCTATGTGTCATGACAACGGCATCGCCCCTGCTAAACCGGTCAACCATATCCCGGCGCTCGGCGAATGTAGCCAGTGCCACGACTCCACCGCGACATTCAAGTCAACGACCTTCCGTAACACAGTGCACCAGAACCTGACCCAGGGCTGCGAAGGCTGCCATGTGAAAGCCTTCCTACCAGCCGTAGTGGAAGTGAAAAGCGCCAGCCACCTGCCCACCGCACAGGATTGCTATGTGTGCCATACGGTGACAGCCTTCACCCCATCGATCTTTGCACATAAAGGTATCGCTAATAACTGTGTGGCCTGTCATGACGGTAATGCCGATCATATTGCTGCGGGCGCCATCGGCGCAACCCGTTCAGCGATCCACCAAAATACCAGCGAAGACTGTGGCATCTGTCACAACACAACGCGATTCGCCAACGCCTTTGTAAACCATAGCGGTCCGACCGTGACTGCCAATCGATGTGATACCTGTCATAATGGAAGTGATGCGATCGGCAAAAGTGCAAAGACCAATCCACCGCATATCACTACCACACAAGACTGTAAGGTCTGTCATACCAGTGGGGGATCCTTTAAACAAGCCTCCTTCTCGCATAACGGTATCACGAGTAATTGTGCCAGCTGTCACAACGGCAGTCAGGCGCAGGGTAAATCAAATACTCATCTGGCGACCTCAAAGGACTGTTCGGTGTGTCATAACACCGATGGATTTGCGGGTGCGAAGTATGACCATAGCGGGATCAAGGATAACTGCTCCTCCTGCCATGGCGCTGGCTTTGCAGTGGGTAAACCCAGCGACCATGTACCAACCAATCAAGATTGTCATTTATGTCATCAGACTACGGGCTTTTTGCCAGCAAAGTTTGATCATAAAGGGATAGTGGATAACTGCTCCTCATGCCATGGCGCTGGTTTTGCAGTGGATAAACCTAATGGGCATGTGGCGACCAATCAAGATTGCGGGGTCTGCCATAATACGACAACTTTTAAAGGTGCGACCTTCGACCATACCGGTATTGTTGATAATTGCGATTCCTGTCATAACGGTAGTACGGCCAAAGGCAAGAACAATACGCATATACAGACAAATCTAGATTGTCATTTCTGCCACACCACTGCTACCTTTGTTGGCGGTAGCTGGAATCATCAGGGTATCACGAATAACTGTACATCCTGCCATGATGGAAGACTGGCGTCGACGCATTCGTCATGGCACTTCATCACTACGCAGGATTGTAATGTCTGCCATGTAACCAGTGGCTGGGCACCAACCAGATATTCGCATCAGGCATATGGAGGCTATCCAGGTGATCATGCCAAAAATCTAGGCTGTCAGTCCTGTCATCAGCAGAATAATGAAAAGATTAGCTACAGATACTCTAACTATGCTGGATATTGTGCTGGTTGTCATGCGGGTGATTACAAGCCCGGAGAAGATGAGCATCACGGGTTAAGTAGAGATAAGGATTGTGGACGATGCCATCGAGTCAACAGTCGTGAATGGGATGGGGATGATGATCACGATGATCACGATGATCACGATGACGATGATGACGATTAATAACTACTGCGTGAATCCCATAATTATATACTCAAGTTTCGGAGTTCAAATTAAGCCTTTAAAAAGAGTCTAAGCATTTGATTTAAATAATAAGATTAGCCTTACACATGGTAAAATGTTTGTGTTTAAATCCAGACAATAAAACCATCCGTTGGCACCATTGAACGCACCCTGCTACGTCGCCTACAAGGATAATGGTGAGGGGCGTGAGCAGAATGCGGGAAGCTTTGTCGCTCTTATTAAGGGAATAGCCATTAATGGCGAACGACTCTCAGACCATTGCGGCAGGATTCGTAGTAGTCTCGCGCTGCTTTGATGCCCTGTTCCGCCTCCTTACGGATTGTAAGAGTGTACTTCATTCGGCCACTATTCTGAGCTTCACCGATTCCCTGTCATCGCCGATATCCCCATCAATCTCAAATTGCGTCAATCGCCTGTCCAGTTAGAGACGATGTGACTCCGACAACTCGTCATTACCTGCTTCGGCTTGAACACTCACCCATAGCTCTGCTGCGAGCAGGATTTTTTCGCTAGCAGTCAGATTTTGAATATTCATAACTTACTCCAAATTTGTCTGGAATTTACTATCTGGCTGCAGATTCATTTGATAATTAACCTGTAAACCATATACGCCTTCATACATTCAGACAACTCATTACACAGTCATTGAAGCGTGGCCTGCGTTTTCTAAGCTGCCTGTGCGGCAGTGAACTTGATTTTAATTTAAATAGGGAAGCGTCCCCTTTTATCAAAAAAGGGGATTTTAGTGGACGACTCTCTTCCATTTTTATTGCTCACGTTTTGTTCTCATTCAACTTTAGTCAGTCGAATGCAAGAGATTGCAAGCTTTTGTTCCAATATCCTGGAAAATTGAGTTAATATTACAGCGCCGGTCAACGCAGTAGACAGTTTGGAATTGATATAACTCACTGAAATATATTAAATAAACTAACCTTACCAGCCTATCTGATTGGGATAATGTTTTGAGTATATGACGCAAGTTGAGTCTTTTTCACAAGCCTAAACTCTGAGAAACCCGATCCATGTTCTTCTTAAACCACTGATTTAAAGGGAAATGAAATGAAAGAACAGGAAATAAGCCGTAATTTACCCTTGCATGATATGACTCAACTTGAGGCAGATTCCTACTGTTATGCATTAAAAGGATCACTGTGAAATACATCGATTCAAACCAACTAAAAACATATTTGAAATTGGGTCGTGAGCTTCATCAGTTTCTTGGGTTTGGTGAATATTTCGAATCAAAAACATTTGAATGGGCTAACTTATCTGGGAATCCAGAAAATGCAAAAATAAGTCTCATCCGTTCATATGATTCAGGTTCGGATTGGGGTTGCTACGATGTCCTATCATTTGGGCAAGTCGCTGATGATGATCCAAGTGAAGAAAAGTACTTTAGTGGTACTTTAGAAGAATGTTTGGTTTGGCTTGAATCAGAGCTCGGCGGTAGTAGAGATAAATTTGTAGGCCAAGGTATGATTGATGCCATTTACGAAAAATACGTCAAGGAGAGAAACGCCGATGCATAACAATTGGCTGCACTGGACATTTTGCTCCGCTGGCGCTGCACAAAATCCCAGTGAGCCTGAGCGTTAGGCAACCATTATGACTCTACCAACACTACCATTCTGGTTAGTTGACGTATTCGCTCGTGAGCCTTTGTCCGGTAATGGTTTGAGTATTTTCTTGCTTGATGATGAGTTGCCCACACATGTCATGCAGCGCATCACCCAGGAGATGCGCCAGTTCGAGACAATCTTTCTGCGTCGTATCGAACAATCATCAAGATTTAATGCTCGAATCTTCACCATGGAAGAGGAACTTCCCTTTGCAGGGCATCCAGTCATCGGTGCAGCGGCCTTGTTACACTCCGAGCTATATCCGACAGAGAATGTAGCACATCTTGAGTTTGTCTTGCATGACCGAAGCATCAACGCTGTGAGCCGCCGTCAAGGCACATCCTATGTCGCAGAAATGGATCAAGGTATTGTAACCGTCAGACCACCGATTCCGGCGGCCAAGAGTGAGGCATTCTTAAAAGCGCTGAACCTTTCAATTACAGACTTGACTGCTGATCTTCCATTACAGGTTGTTTCAACAGGATTGCCTTACCTAATTGTGCCGATCGATTCAAACCTTGAGAACGCCCAAATCGTAGTTCAAAATTTTGAGGCCATGCTGGCAACAGTGGGCGCAAAATTTGTCTACGTCTTTCAAGTAAACCGTCTCGAAGGCCGAACCTGGGACAATGATGGTCGTGTCGAAGATATTGCAACTGGTAGTGCAGCTGGGCCGGCTGCAGCGTATTTAGTTACGCATAAACGGGCCTCATCTGGCGAGAGCCTTGTTTTGACGCAGGGACGATTTCTTAATCGGCCGAGTGAGCTACATGCTTCAGTTCAAGAGGGTACCGAGATGAGTGTCATTATCAAAGGACAAGTCTGTTTTGTCGGAAAAGGAACGCTACAGCTGCCTAACAAGCAAACGTAAAAGGGGACGGAGGGATTATTTTTTGATCAATCCATCTGCTTACTCGACCTTCCGTAATGCAACTGGCCTGGTTTTTTCCCAATTCGCTTTTCCGACCATGCAATTGTCAAAATTTAATCCCTCCGTCCCTATTAATTGCCCTGGCCTGCTTTTGTTGTTCAACCTTGGCTACTTAATGCAATGGCTGTACTATTAATCAAGTTAACAGGTACAGGCAGCAGGATAAACCTACGCTGTTAGCGTTATACAGAGAGGAGCGGTTGTAAAGTTTCTATTCAATAACCTTTTCATGGACGGAATGCTGATGAATCCACTACAAATTGAACACGCGCAGAATTCACGCTTAACACAGGCGTATTTGTCTGAACTCGTGAGCAAAGCAAGAGAGAATTTCAAAGTTCCAGCGATTGCTGTATCTGTAATGAACGTGGACGCGATTTATCTCCAGGAAATCCAGGGGGTACGAGTAGTTGACAAGCCGGACCAATCCACACTCGATGATTATTTTCACATTGGTTCTTGTTCGAAATCCGTGCTTGCCGTGATGGCAGCAAAACTCATAGAGCAGAACAAAATCACATGGCAAACGAGATTCTTCGATATGTTCCCGGAGCTGAAAGCTAACGCAAATGCCGCGTATAGCGATATTTCATTGGAAGACCTGTTTCTTTGCGAGGCGGGAATCAAGGCATATACGAACGCAGAGGCAGACCCTTTCCCAGACTATGAATCATCGGTCAGCGACAGAAGATTGGAGTTTGTTAACTATCTGATCGCGCAACCACCCTCGTCTGAAAAGAAGGATGGCAAGTTTCAGCACTTGTACTCCAATGCGAGTTACACGATGGCATCCGCAATGCTCGAAAGAGTATCGGGCCTCAGCTATGAGGATCTTGTAAGGAGGACATTGACTGATGACTTGGGCATATCAGTCCATATTGGCTGGCCCAACAGCATCGGTGTTGATCAACCATGGGGCCACACGATTACTAAAGACAAAGTCGAGCCATTCCCTCCTGATCATGACTACAAGCTCCCATACTTGATTACCCCGGCGGGGGATTTGAGCATGACGCCCAGGGACTACGCAAAATACACGCAATTACACTTGCGCGGCTTGAAGGGCAACGACAACTACATTTCCAGCAAGGCATATCGTCATATTCATTTCGGTCACGCCGGGTTCTCTCTCGGTGTGGCTAGCAGCGTAATGGGGGGTAAGAGGTGCTCCGGGTTTGATGGTTCCGCGGGGACATTCTTCTGCCGTTCAATCATTGTTCCGGAATCAGATTTTGCTTTTACGATCATGACAAATGCGGGCTCTGGCACGGGCTCAATGGAAGCAGTCGATTGGTTGACCATGCGGATTGTAAAAGAGCACTTCAACTGGTGGTGGAAATTCTGGCTGTGAAAATCTGCATAATCGGGTAACCGGGGGTCTCTAACCCCCAGCCCCCACAACACCCTGCATGTGGGTCCGCACACGACTGCATCATTTACAGTGGCCGTTAAATCACATGGCTTCGTCGTCTTGGACCCAAAGCGCTTCGCGGGGCCGGCACTGCCAACTCGCCTTCAGCCTACGCCTAATATGATGTTCTTGTTCATCAGCTCGCAGTTTTGCTAGCGGCTTGACCGCCATGGATGGTGGAAATGCAGGTTTTGCAGGAGCATAAACCTGTCCTTCAGACTTTTCCTCACGGATCAGCCCTTGCCATTCGCTAGTAGTTATCATCTAATAACAGTATAAGCTGCTAAGGATGGTGACCTTCCTACAGAGGACTTTCACCTCATTAGTTAATGCCCATGTCGGGCGTACACAAGGCCATTAAATTCGCTCCCTACGGTCACCGGACGGTCGCAAGCTCGCGTCGTTTATGGCAGCGTTATGGTAAATAAAAGGAGATTTGAGTTGAGGATTATATTTTTCTTATTTGTGTTTTTTATTAGTGCATGTGCAAGTTTTGGTGGGTCAAAAGGAACTGAATATAATGGATTATCTAAAATTAAAGAAAATACTGGACAGATATATTTATACAGGCCATCACGCTTTATCATGAGTTACGCTATCCCTACAGTTAAGATAAATGGTGACCAAGCCCTGCCTGTTAGAAATGGTAGCTATGTGGTATATGATCTGGCGCCTGGTGAATATACAATTTTCATAGGTGACAACGCTAATTGGAGCCTATCCGATATTGAGTTTAAGGTTCAAGTAGAGCCGAATAAAAGGCAGTTTTTCCGATTAGTAACTTCACTTGGCTCTTTTATTCCTCTTGGGTCGTTGATATATTCAAGGCTAGACGGGCATCTTAGTAAGGTATCAAGTGAATTCGCTGAATCTGAACTTTCTGATCTTTTACATACGGGTAATTGGCCATAATCGGGATAGAGAGCTACTCAAGTACCCCCTCCCACAGCACCGTACATACGGGTCCGTATACGGCGCCTGACCAGGTCCGTGCTTATACGCTTATACCGGGTTGGACCTAAGTAACCCATTGATTCTATGGACTTATTCCCCATATAACCCTATGATTTATCCCTTAAAGGGCCCATTTAACAGGGAAAAAACAAACTTTAAGGAAAAAGACCATGCCCCGAGCTAATCGATATTTTCAACCGGGATATATTTGGCACATAACACACCGCTGCCACAAAAAAGAATTCTTACTAGAATTTTCCAGGGACCGTGAGCGTTGTATCTCATGGTTATTCGAGGCCAGGAAACGCTATGGCTTGTGTGTATTAAACTATGTGGTCACCTCTAACCACATCCATCTACTGGTAAAAGATACTGGAAAAAATGTCATCGCTAAAAGTCTGCAGTTAATAGTTGGACGTACGGCTCAGGAATATAACCAGCGTAAACAACGCAAAGGAGCATTTTGGGAAGATCGTTATCACGCCACGGCAGTCGCGTCGGACGAGCACTTTATTAAATGCCTGGTTTATATAGACCTCAACATGGTCAGAGCGGGTGTTGTAGAACACCCTGCAATATGGCCTCACGGTGGTTATCAGGAAATCCAGCAGACACCAAAGCGCTATAGAATCATAGATACCTCAAGCTTAATGGAAATAGTTGGGATTCAGGATATCGAGACTTTGCAACAACAGCATTTGCAATGGCTGAACAATGAGCTCCTAAACCTGAATGCTGAAAAAGATATCAACTGGAGTGAAAGCCTGGCGGTAGGCAGTGAATCCTTTGTTGATGAAGTACGTGCCTTGCTTGGGTATAAGGCCAGAAAAAGAAAAAATGCAGCCATTGATGAAAAGCATGTGCTTCGTGAAACGCCAGAACTTTACAGGGTTGATTTTGATAGTGAAATGGGCGGTTTAAGCCTGAATAATCAACTTTTCTGGGATAAAATATTAGTATAAACAATAGCTTACTTAGGTCCGACCCGGTAGTCGGTTTAGGCTTGAAATCCCTTATGATCTAGGCTTTCTAACAGCAAAATGAACGTTATACTGTTTTCTATTCATGTCAGGTATTCTGTATTTTATCAAGTTTGTAGAT
>JBNKUM010000075.1:0-93596 GCA_050298595.1 Gammaproteobacteria bacterium
ATTAATAAACCATTTTGCGCGGAGTTACTGGTGTAGTAGTTGGACAGAGGCAGACAGGGTTTTGAAACTAACCCGATTATCGAGATGCCGTTGTAAGAGCTAGATGAAGGTTCATTTCTTCAAAGCTAAATTTATTGCTTGATTTTGATCTATGGTTCTATGTTTTATCTCCCAGAGGCAAAAGACAAGGCCTGCCCACCAAGAGTTCTATGGCCACATGTTTTTTACATATGGCCGAACCTAAAGACCGCTCATTTAGTCGAGCTATTCTCCGTTAATAATTGGTTTGACTTTTCTTTGGACTTTGATTTCTTCTAATGCTTGGTGATTTGGTACTTGCTGAAATATTGCAGAATAGTTTGATATAAATGTGACCACAGTGACAGCATTAAAGTATGCGTCCGTTCCTTTATTAATTGGAAGCCACTGGATAAAATGATCCTTTGTAGAATCGATTGAAATCGTATTTTCTGAAGCCACCTCTATTGATACTGTATCCTTTTCAATTCTAGTTTCAAATTTATATTGGCCAGGTTTAAGTCGCATCACTCCATATCCAAGCTGAGGAAGTTTAAACATTGGTTTACCGTTTACAAATATTGTAGGAGCTAGCGAGGGTAGTTCTCCAGTATCAAGCCGATAAACATAAACAGTAGCTTTCCCATCATCCGTATCTGTCTCTTTCATGAATAGAGGGCCTGTTGCTAGTTGCACGCACCCTGATAGAAGCGATATTGCAAGGGATATTATTAGTATTTTTGAGAAGCTAATTTTCACTGCTTTTATTTCCTTTAGTATTTTCTAGTGATTGACCTAAAAGGCTCGCTCCACAGCTATTTATGAAGCGGTACGAATAGTTCCGCGCGATCTTTTGAGGTGCTTGTGTATGACCGGTATAGTAACAGTCTTACGGGGTGTAAGCCACCGATGCATTATCTGAGAAGTATCATAAATGAATACTTTTAAAAGTACTAGCCAATGCAAGGGCATAGGGGTTGTCGGGCCTCTTAAGGATCGATGCGTAAACCCGAACACCCCTCTGTTGGCGATGAATGAGGCTAAGTGGTGTTTTTGTTTTATTGTGAGGTAAAAGACAAGACCTGCCCTGACCCTAAAGACTTTTATTGCTCCCCGGGCTTGAAACGGATGTTTAAATATCGAAACCTCGACTTTTACCATTTTGGGGGATTAAAACAGATGCAAATTATGGCTTGAATAATTCAGAAGTAATCGCTGTTTCATTGCCTAAGAAACTATCTCTTTACTTCGCAGTCGCAGGTTACCCAAGGTTTTTCTGAATGTAAGTATACGTCGGATTAACATTGGAATCGCTTCAACTGCTAACTCCAATCTCTCTGCTATGTAATAACAGTTACGAGGACCCGCTCCTCCAAGGATTTTCATGAAAGCATCCTCCTCCTGTAATGCTTTTGTTGGTCTGGCCTGTGGGAACGCTACTTCACCACTTCCCATTCTGAGTCGGTATTTCATTTTCATATTGTTCTCCGTTTTCAAGTTGGCTTGTTCTATGTTTCGGATATCTTCAAAATTTCTCTTGTGCTGAAGGGGATAGACATAGTTTAAACTTCAGGTTATTGTTTATATATACTCCAGTTATGAAATGATTGTTTTTATATGCGAACAATAAACTTAAACGCTATTCAAGCCTTTCTATCCGTTGCGGAGCATGGAAGCTATACCCAGGGCGCAAAATCGATGGGCTGTTCAAAAGCCTATTTAAGTGAGCAGGTTAAAAGCCTGGAAAAGTCTTATAAGGCTCAATTAATTATTCGAACCACAAGAAAACTCACTTTAACGCCAGCAGGTGAAGCATTTTTAGCCAGGTGTAAAGATGCTTTGACTCAAATTCAACAAGCTGAAGAGCTGTTACTCGACGAACAAACCAGGATTCATGGAGACATTAGAATTGCATCAGCAGGTGGAATCCTGGGGGAAGAATTTGTTGCACCCAGTCTTTACGAATTCATGAATTTATATCCAGAGATAAATATCGAGGTAAACTTCAGTTCCCAAAATGTAGATCTACTCAGCGGTAATTTTGATCTTGCCATTCGCTTTGGTGAGCTCAGGGATTCCACCTTGATAGCAAAGAGACTCATCAGCTATCGCAACCATTTGTTAGCGACACCGCAATATCTTAAAAATTTCGGTAAGCCAAAATCACCTTCTGAGTTAAACCTTCATCGCTTGATTGTAGGAACAAAAGATACCTGGGAACTGGAAAAGAAAGGCCTCAAACAAACTATAACACCAGTGCCGAAACTCAAGGCTGGCAATGGTAAGGTTATGTTGAATGCAGCGCTTAATCATCAGGGGATTACGATGCTTCCTTCGATCTATGTTGCGGATTTAATTGATGCCGGAAAACTTATATCAATATTGCCTGAATGGACAAAAAAAGAGACATCCTGTCACATAATTTATCCACCGAGCAGATACAGATTAGCTAAAGTTCAATTATTAGTTAGCCATTTAATAAATGATCTTTCCGGGAAGTAATATGTCTGCATAGTATTTTATAAATGAATTGAGATGTTTTTTAATACAAAACCAGAGTCACCCATTAGCCAATTCTGATGACAAAATTGTAAGGAACATTTTTAAACACACAAAGTACGGTCCGAAGGGTGGAGGGCAGGAAGCCCGGAATAGATAAGGGCTTGTTCGTGGCGGCTTGCGATAATTCAGTCATTATCTCGAACGTCAGCTTATTTGACTAATGAGTCTTCGAGCGGCTAGTAGATTAAAAATATTTAATTTCTGACACTGAATACCTGCTGTGTTGATAAAGCGGTCATTCGCTTGAGTAGGGTACCAATGTCTCTGACGTGCCAGGAACGGACATAAGTCCCTGTTCAAATGCCCCGCTAGTCCATTTACTCGTCATTTTCGAAAATTATTCCACATCCCCCCCCTATAGCGGATTTTGTGGAGAGTGTATACAATCTGTCTGGTTATTGTGATAAGGGGGCAGTTTGGCAAAAACAATTTGTCAATTATTTAAACCATTAATTCGTTGAAGGAGATAACAGATGAAAGCTAAAACAGTAAAAAAGGCAGCCAAAACAACAGCGACAAAGAGTAAAGTCACGAGCTCGAAAAAATCGGCTATTTCAGACGAACAACGTTATAAGATGATTGCCGAAGCGGCGTACTATCGGGCGGAAAAACGCGGGTTTGATGGTGGTGATTCCTTGCATGACTGGCATGAAGCCAGTAAGGAAATTGATAAGTCGTTACATTTACAGTAGTGGTTTTTCCATGTTGCAGTTCTCTGATGTTTGCTAACTGCAACAGGATACTATTTGCATTCAGGGCAGCTCTACTCCTGGCAAGGAATACCCCTATTAGGCATTGACTGAGCTGACTACTATCAAAAGCGGCCATTAATTCTTTGTATTCATTTGTCAAGTATGTGCCATTAGCAGTCGTTTCCTATAAGCCGTAGGCATCTACCAGGTTATAGACTATGCCGATATTCAGAAAAATCAGGAAATAGGTATACTATCCACAGATTTCCCAAATCTGAATCGGCTGATTACATATTTGCCGGATAGTGTATTATCGAAAACTGTATTTTGATCCTATTATATGGCTTATTATATAAGATTATTTATTGTCTCACATGTTTAGGTAAAGGGTTCACATGATCTTAGATTCGTTCACGCTTGAAACTGTAGTTTTTCAGATCCGCTATTCTGAAGCCTATAGAGTATGGGATCATGCGGGTGAAATTGCTCAACGCCTCTGCCTCATTTGGCCAGATTTAAAGTTGTATGAAGGTAGGCCAAATCAACAAATATTTAAAGGGAAAAACGTAACTATTCAAACAGGTTTGACGGATTCAGCAGTCACAATTTCTGGTGCTGATTCTTTGGGGAAAAGCAAAGTGAAGCAGTTAACAAAAACGTTTGAGGAGTGGTGTCAAGTCCTTAAATTCACTGATCTTACGCAAATAAGTACTCTCGCGACATACGAAAAAATTTTTCCCTCGTTAATGAAGGCAAATGCTGAAATGATTGGGTTGAATTTAGTTCGATGGCCAACTGATAAGGTTTTTGATCAGCCGATCGAATCTGAAAATAATGGAGTTGAAGTTTTCTATCGATTTCAAGATGAAGAATCATTCTCTACGTTGAGATTGAATGTTGAGCAAACAAAATATGAAGTAGACCTTAATCCTAGCTATGTTGATGTTACAGAAATAAGAAAAACCAAATGCCGAATGCTTATTAAATTCGATAGAGGAATATTGGGTTCAATAAATCCCCAAAAGTTTAGGGTAGATGATTGGATAAAGGGTTATCAGCATGTCCTACACCGGGATATAGAAAAAGTGACGAAGGGACAAGTATGACAGCTACAATACACCATTTATCAACATCTTTTACAGATGTTCCAACAGAGGTATCTACTGTCAATCTTTCTAGGAACGCTCAGACCAGTGTGTCTTTCGGGGAGGGAATGACAGCAAGCCAGAAGATTATTAATGATTTAAATAGTACCAACATAGATACAGGAGAGATTGTTGCTAAACGAGTTGGAGATGCAACTGTTGAGCGGACTTACCCGCATGTATTCGATGAGGGGGCGGAGACAGGTCAAGTTCGCAACAATATATTAAACGCTCTCGATAATGCGCGGGGTGCGCTTGATTCTTACGGCGTACCTGACTTGGAGTCTATGAATACAAAGATAATAGTCATTGCTACAATTATGAGTAGAACTCATCTGCTAACTGAATTCAACGAAAGTCTTGGAGCTGTAGTCTCATTTTTGAGAAGAGCAATGCTAAATACACCTATTGAAAATGTGAATCGGCCAGCACTAAATGCTTTGGTTAATGTTCTACAATTAATGGCGGATAACCCTATGATAGATCTGGATGATGCTTGCGATTTAATAGATAAGCTTTCGAATGAGGGCTGGCATGGCATGCATGGTATAGCTGATAAGTTAGTAACCTTACTGTTCGAAGAATCTTCTACCGAAAATAATACCGATTTGCAGGGAAAATTATTCGCTGACGTTCAAACTGAAGGTGCTCAGGATAGGGAGTTTTGAACGGTAGTTTTCTTGATACAACTGTACTCATTCATATCGCTGAAGGAGTCAAGCCTCATAGCACAAAGGGGGAGGCATTTATAGGTGCCAATCAACCGGCTGAAATACCATATTATGCTCTACGAGAATTGTTGACTGGGCGTGTAAGAATTCTTTGTGATGCCCATAATGCTTTACTTTCTGCTGAAAATGCTCCAGAGGCGTTACTCAGTATACATAGAAGTTGTTGCTTCGCAGGACGAACAATGAATTCTAAACTAGAAGAAATCGCAAAAGCGATGGCTTCGGTGTTTGTTGATAACCCTAAAGGTAGTCGAGAGCTTTTGAAGCGTGAAATGCTCCAAGATTTAGCGATTAAAGCTAATAATTTATGGCGTAAATCACGCCAATTAAAGATGACGACCTTAGTTCAGCCTTTAGCTTGTTTTAATGATGGAAAAGTTGATTTTGGTCCTTCTGGTGAATTGATGGGACCTAGAAATTCATTCAATTGCATCAAGAATGAACGCTGCGCTGCGGCGGCTTATATTTATGACGATATAAGCAATTTGACCAAGATGATCGAAGCACTTCATCCCAAAAATTTAGAATCTAAAGCTGCTAATAAAACTGAGAATAAAACACGAAGAAAAGTATTGAAAGATCTGTTATCCCAAGGACCAAAAGATTTTAATAAAGGGTCTTGCAGGGCTCTAGGTGACGCTTATTTTGCGGCAATGTGTCCACCTGGCTCTGTCGTAGTAACGAGCAATATGGATGATCACGAACCTCTTTGTTTAGCGCTCGGGAAAAAGGCGATAGAACCCTAATTTATAGCTCAGCGGTGACCATTTGTTAGGTTGTTAAAAGGCCGTTTTGGGTCGATAGGGAGCGTTCACCGTAACCTGATCTCGTGCACCTGAACGTCCGGTTATTTGACAATGCAGAAGTTGCGCTGGCAGCCCATGAAAGGCAGCAGTTGTCATCTACCCACCTTTTTGGTCCACCCTACAAATGTCAGGAAAAACCTGCACCAATGATTTTTTCTAACAAAAAGCTAACCCTGAAGCTGAATCAGGATTTTCTCATCACCAAATTCAATCGTATCTCCAGCGATAATTTTCTTGCGTTTGCGGGTTTCGGTAATGTCGTTAACCTTAACCAGACCGTCGGCGATTACCGTTTTGGCCTCCGCACCGCTGGCGGTCATGCCTTCAAATTTAAGAATCTTATAAAGCTCAACCGGTTGCTGGTTGATATTAACGATACGCATGTTAAAGAGAGTCTCCTGAGTGGTTTCTGTGCTTGTTAAATAAGCAGCGCATACTGTCATGAGGCCTCAGTTTTATCAATGATATTTATGAAACAGTCTAGCCTGTAATTGTGGTGAGCAATATAAAAGAATCATTCGCATTATTTTGGAGGTGGATTTTGCGATAGCATTCTTTTGGCTTACAATTCGTTAGTCCGTTATTTACGGGCATTCCTTCCGCAAAGGGAGAAATAAACCAATAAACAAATAAGCCCATGTCAAGTGCTATGTTTCCGGAGCATTAATCAGGTACGAGTGGGTTGAATTTATTTTAATAATCATGATGGAGAATTTATGTTAAATATAAAAACGCAATGTCTTACTGTGGCGCTTTGCCTGCTACCCGTCTGTGGTATGGCGGAGGATAATGGTAATCGCTATAACCGTGATAGACAGTATCTTTCAGAAATAAGTGCCTCAGATGCGTATTTGCAAGCCAGCAGCAGTCATCATCATAAAAAGGAAGAGCATGGTAGGCATCATCATTCAACTGCTACTATTATCGACGTTAGAACTCGCAGGGAATACGCTGCGGGTCATCCTGAAAAGGCATTTAATGTGCCTTATCCTCGCATAGATACTGGATACAATCAGGATCCCACAACCTTTTACTGGGAGGTTTATAAAAATATAGCGAAAGGGAATACAGATCGGGCTCTATTTACGCTGTGTCGTACCGGTTCGCGGAGCATTGATGCGGGTAATGTTTTAGCCGATCCTGCTAATACAGCACTAGATCCCGGACGCTCAGCAGTGTTAGCTGATCCTGTTCTGGGTGAGCCAGTACCATTTACCAATGTTAGAAATATATGGGAAGGTTTTGTGGGACGTGAACTGTTTGCATTCGAAAACGGCTTGCCAAATCCTGCCATCAAACTTGATCTAAATAATGATGGCGTTATTAATGCTGATACTGCTGATGTATATGCCCATACAAAGGATGCTAATCCCGATAAGGATGGCTGGCGTAATTTCAGGAATTTACCCTGGACTACGAAAATTCGTAAGTCTCAGTCCTATCTCCAGAATAAAGATCAGTACGAGTGCTGGCAGAATGATGTAGGTTGTCCTTAAAACGAAAGTTAATTTTATTGATTATAAAAAAAGCCCCGTCACGGGGCTTTTTTTTGGAATGAATGATTTTGTCAGCTTTTTGATGTCAACTTTCTATGAGGCAAGATGATACTCAGTAATATAGCAGTCAGACCACCTGCCGTGATACCAGAAGAAAATACGTTTTTAATTTCTTCGGGCGCTACATTTTTCAGTATGTCTGGCACCATGGTGACACCAAGACCTATACCCAGTGAAACTGCAACAATGAGAATTTCGCGCGAGCCCAGGTGTTGAGTGGCGAGTATGCGAATACCGGCTACGGCTACCGTACCGAACATGAGTATGGTTGCGCCACCCAGTACCGGTTCTGGCATGATGCGAAATACGCCAGCCAGGATGGGGGACAGCCCAAGCACAACAAAGATGCCAGCAATGAAGAAGGCGACATAGCGACTGGCTACACCGGTCAGCTGAATAACTCCATTGTTCTGACTGAAGGTGGTGTTGGGAAATGTACAGAATATTCCCGCCAGTGCAGAGTTGATGCCATCGGCAAGTACACCGCCCTTGATTCTCTGCATATAAACATCACCCTGTACCGGTTGACGTGAAATCATCGAGGTTGCGGTCAGGTCACCTATCGATTCAACTGCAGTGATCAGGTAGATAATGGCAATGGGCAGGAAAGCTGCGAAACTAAAATCCAGACCATATTTAAAAGGAACCGGTAGGCTAAAAAGGCTTAAACCTCCCAGTTTTGAGAAATTAATCATCCCCATAGAAGCCGCGACTACATAACCCACCGCAAGCCCGATGACGATTGAGCTCATGCGCAGTAAGGGATTCTTACTCATGTTTAGAAACAGGATAATGATCAGCACCAGAGCGGCCAGACCAAGATTTTGCATGCTGGCAAATGTATCTGGCACTTTGGTCATTACATAGAATCCACCGCCTATGGAGATTAGCCCCACCTTGATTAAAGTAAGACCAATCAGTGTCACCACGACGCCGGTGACGACAGGCGTAATGATTCTTTTCGCCAGGTGTAGGAAGCGGCTAAGGAATATCTCGATAAAGGAGCCTGCGATAATGACACCAAAGATAGTAGCCAGTGCGGCCTCTGCGCCAGCACCAGCTTTAATAGCCATCGCGGCACCGATAATGGGACCCAGAAAGGCAAAGCTGGTGCCCTGTACACTGAGCAGGCCGGAGCCGACAGGTCCCATGCGTTTAGCCTGAATAAAGGTGGCAACACCTGAGACAAACAGGGACATGCTGATGATATAGGCCGAATCTGCGATATCCAGCCCCAGCGCTCCAGTGATGACCAGTGGTGGCGTCATAATGCCGACCAGACTGGCTAGTACGTGCTGCAGGGCGGCGAAAAATGATTCTAGCGGTGGTGGCTGATCATCCAGTTGATAAATTAAATCTGCTTCCATCTGTTTCTGCTCACTCATAACTGCACCTTATAAAAAATTGTGGCCTGCGTGAATCGTTTTTATCAGCATGGGTATAGCTTATGAATACTGAAAAAAATGATTGAAGCAAGGCTCGTTAAGTTGCTGTGAGATATATCAATATCAGTCCGGGTTGTAAAATTATCTCCCGGGTCAGGTGAAATCGAGTCTGCTGAATAGAGTGGGTGCTACAAATCTGTGCGTTATGGGATATTCTGGTGCAGTAATTTTAATTCTGAAAATAATGCCTGCATGGTTGGGTTGTGGATGAATGAGATATTGTAGGGGTGTTCACTGCGTATGACTCGATAAGCCTCTGAGGCAGGTAGTGCTATTATTTTTTCGGCAATTTTTCCCCATAGCAGCAGCTTTGGCGTGTTATCCATGCGGGCCTTTATCTCGCGCAATAATTGATTGATAAAAGCACTCCAGTAGCGAGACTCTTTATTTACTGCGCGCGAGTTATGCAGCACGGGGGTGGCATTGAATAATAAAAAGCCACGTTGTTGTAGCACTTCAAACAGCTCTGGCAGGGTGCTGATGAGTGATTGTTTATCAACCTCAGCAATCATTGCCTGGGGGATGCTGCCATCATCTAAAGGGGTGATCAGGCCTTCAGCCAGTAAAGCGGTTTTGATGATGTTGCGTAATGACGTAGCTCGATTAACCGCTTTGCTCAGGCCTGTTTCAGACCAGATGTCATTCACTGCGGCATCGTAAAAGGCTATGCCATTGGCAGATTCAGCGCGAGGGTAGGGCGACTCTCCAAACAGGATATATTTACAGTCATTCAGATTACGTTGAAACGCCGCCAGCAGACGGTCTTTTCCAGGTAGCCAGTCTTCGACATCGAGTAAACTCTGCAGGTATTGCTGGTCCATACAGCAAAGTGCAGATTTTAACAGCGGGCGCCACTCGGCATGCACGCTGGATGCATCCAGTAGTGTTTCGATGACAGACATTTTAGTCTGCAATTAATTCTTTGAGTCGGAATTCTGCGATACGTCCAATCTGCTCGATACAGGCATCGAACTCCTGTTCCAGCGAATTGTTAACCCTCTCTTGCATAGAGGTCAGGATATCGTGTCGAGTCAGGCCTTTAACCGCGATTACAAATGGGAAGCCAAACTTGTCGAGATACTGCTGGTTAAGGCTTTGTAGCTGGGATAATTCTTCTGCCGTGCAATGGTTTAGGCCAGCACAGGTCTGCTCTTTTTTAGAGTGATCAGTGAGTGAGCCCTGATCGGCTTCCTTACCTGCTAGTTGAGGGTGGTTGCATATTAATTTAAGGCGGTCAGCCTGAGGGCTTTGTTTTACCAGATCGAACATGTACTGCAATAAGCTGTCGACCGAAGCAAAGGGTCGAAACTCATAAGTTTGTTTGGCCACCCAGGGTGAGTGTTCAAAAATGCTGCCTAGTGTATTGGTAAATTCAATTTCTGGCAGTTGATTCAATTCTTTGAGTGTCAGCATAGTTAAACCGTTGGTTGATATGGGTGTTGATTAATCCAGTGACGAGCAATATCGTCACGGCGACAGATCCAGACATTCTGATGCGATTGAACGTAATCCAGAAAACGTTGCAACGCTGCAAAGCGGCCCGGACGGCCGGCCAGTCGGCAATGTAAACCGATGGATAGCATTTTGGGTGAGTATTCACCTTCTACATACAGTACATCAAAACTATCGCGCAGGTAATTATAAAAGTGTTCGCCGGTGTTAAAGCCCTGGGGCGTGGCAAAGCGCATATCATTGGTATCCAGGGTATAGGGAACCACCAGATGGGGCCTGGGCGGCAGCTCAGGATCCGGTAGATCTACCAACGTCCAGAAAGGAAGCTCATCTCCATAGTAATCGGAGTCATACATAAAGCCGCCATGCTCGACCACCAGGCTACGCGTGTTGGGGCTGTCACGACCGGTGTACCAGCCCAGAGGCGCTTCACCAGTGAGGTTTTTCAGTATCGTGACTGCCTGTTGCATATGTGCGCGTTCGGTATAGATATCTATCTTCTGATAATGAATCCAGCGTAAACCGTGGCAGGCGATCTCGTGGCCGAGCTGTTGAAAATGGTCTACCAGGTTCGGGTTGCGTTGCAATGCTTCGGCTACCGCAAAAATGGTCATCGGAAGACCGCGACGATCAAATTCACGCAGAATTCGCCATACGCCGACCCTGGATCCATATTCATACATCGATTCCATGCTCATATGTCGGTCGTAGTAGGGCTCTGCACCGACTATCTCTGATAAAAACTGCTCAGAGGTATCATCATCATGCAGTACGCAGCTTTCAGCGCCTTCTTCGTAATTGAGCACGAATTGAACGGCAATTCTGGCATCGTTTGGCCAGTTAGCCTGGGGAGGGTTCTGGCCG
Organism: Gammaproteobacteria bacterium; assembly: GCA_050298595.1. Classification (GTDB taxonomy): domain Bacteria; phylum Pseudomonadota; class Gammaproteobacteria; genus JACNJF01. The sequence continues at coordinate 11,272 of JBNKUM010000075.1, forward strand.
TAGCCGACCAGATCTCTGGGGTAATATTTATTCATGGTTTAGCGCCTTTTACTTACTGTTTACTGGCCCAAGTATCTCAGCCAGATCCAATAATGGTTTTGCTTTCTCTATATTAAACATTTTTTCCAGATGTGACAGGTGTTCATCCATTAACTGGGTCGCTTTCTCGCAATCCTTATTCACCAGAGCTTTAACAATGTCATGATGTTCGTGATTGACGCAGCCGTTGGGTGGTAGTTGACCAATGCTGGAAATCATTACCAATGGAGTGCGATTAATGATTTCGACCAGGAATTCTTCGCTAACCCGGTTTCCGGCGAGCTCTGCCAGTAATTTATGGAATCCGGCAGAGAGTCTAACCCCTAGTTTGTTGTTACCGCTCTCGTAAGCCTTTTGTTCTTCCTGTAGCAGGGTGTTGAGTTGATGTCGCTGTTCGGGGGTGATGCCCTGACAGAGCGAGGCTACCACCGATTTTTCCAGAACTCTGCGCGTTGCGAACAGGTCGCGTCCTTCCTGCGCACTGGGTTGAGCCACCTGAGCACCAATATTGGGCAGGTGTTCGATGAGCTTGTTGTGGGCCAGTTTTGTAAGTACCTTACGAATCAGCCCGCGTTTAACGCCATAGATTTCGGCCAGATGCGCCTCACGCAGACGCGTGCCGGGCGTTAGGCGGTGTTCTGTAATGGCCTGTTCTATGGATTCAAAAATCCGTTGTTCCTGTTTCATGATGGGGATAATCGGTGGTCTAAAATAAATTGTCAACAATCTGGTGCATTATTGTTAACAATATTGTAGGCTAGTTCGAATTCTGTGAATCAGCTCAGCAGGGGGAGTAAGTAATGGGGCGTTTGACTACGCATGTTCTAGATACAGCAAACGGTTGCCCGGCAGCGAATGTCAGGGTGGAGCTGTATCGTTTGAACGATGATCAAAAGGAATTGATTGTTCAGTCCGTTACCAATGATGATGGTCGGCTGGACCAGCCTCTGCTTGAAGGTGATACGCTTGAGCCGGGTGTTTACGAACTGCTATTTCATGCCAACGAATACTATGCAGCACTGGGTACCGAGTTACCCGATCCCGCCTTTGTTCAACAGGTAGTCATCCGCTTCGGGGTTGCCGATGCCACAGCGCATTATCATGTGCCACTGCTGGTTTCTCCCTGGAGCTACTCAACCTATCGCGGCAGCTAACGGATGACTGTTGCAGATTTAGTACAAACTTCCCAGACTGCCGTGCGATTCGTACTGGACGGAGAGGTTATCAATGCAGCAGGTTTCAGCCCTGCCACTACGGTACTTCAATATCTGCGTGAAATAGCCTATCGACCGGGTACTAAAGAAGGCTGTGCAGAAGGCGATTGTGGCGCCTGTACCGTGGTGCTGGGTGAGCTGGTCGATGGCCGAATAAGGCTACGTAGCGTAAATGCCTGTATCCAGTTATTGCCGATGCTGCATGGCAAGGCCCTGTTTACTGTTGAGTCCCTAAAATCACTTAAAGATGGGTCATTGCATCCCGTGCAGCAAGCGCTGGTAGATAACCATGCTTCACAATGCGGGTTCTGTACCCCCGGATTCGTCATGTCGCTATTTGCTTTGTTTAAAACCAATGCCGCGCCGGATCGAGCACAAATCAACGATGCCCTGTCAGGTAATCTATGTCGATGTACGGGTTACAGGCCCATAATCCAGGCAGCAGAACAAATGGCTTCACTGGCAGACTCTGATAACTGGATGGCCAGCCCTGCTACGGATCAATCACCGATTGAGCCTGAAGAGCAGGCGCTGGTGGATCTCCTAAGCGATATACAAGGCCCTGAAACGCTGCATATACAGCATGATGATATGCAGTATTACGCACCAGCCACTGTTGACGCGTTGGCTGATTTATACCTCCAGTACCCGCATGCCACGCTGGTCGCGGGTAACACCGATGTGGGTTTATGGATCAATAAACAACTGCGAAAATTACCCTTGATGATCTCGCTGGCAGGGGTGCAGGAGTTGAAGACCATCCGCATAGATCAGGATGCGATTAGCATATCTGCAGGGGTAAGCGTGACGGATGCCTTTGCTGCGATACAGCAACACTTTCCGGCGTTGAAAGATCTGTTTAGACGCTTTGCATCGATGCCAGTACGTAATGCGGCGACTCTGGTGGGTAACATCGCCAATGGCTCACCCATCGGTGACTCGATGCCGATACTGATTGCTCTGCAATCCGAGATACAGTTACGTCAGGGCAGTAATGAACGCGTTCTGGCACTGCAGGATTTCTATCTGGGTTACCAGCAAAAAGATTTGCGCGCTGGAGAATTTGTACAGGCATTGCGTATTCCACTCAAGCAGCAACAGTATCAAATGGCCAGTTATAAGGTGAGCAAACGCTTCGATCAGGATATCTCAGCCGTATGCGCTGCATTTGTACTGGGGCTGGATGATGCTGGCAAGGTCGTGCATATTCGAATTGCCTTTGGCGGTATGGCGGCAATCCCCGCGCGAGCTACGCAGTGTGAGGCTGCACTGCTGGGTCAGGTCTGGGAGCAATCCACAATTGATGTTGCTCGCGCCAGGCTGGCTGAAGATTTTTCACCCTTGTCAGATATGCGTGCTTCTGCCGATTACCGACAGCGCGTGGCACAGAATTTATTGCAGCGTTTTTATCTGCAAACCCTGAATGAAGGAACTGAACAGTCGCTACAGCTCACTGACCTGCAGCAGGTGGTAAGATGAGCCAGAAGGCATGCTCAGAAAAATCTGTTAAGCATGAATCAGCTCATTTGCATGTAGCCGGTGAAGCGGTATTCGTTGACGATATCGCTGAATTATCCGGCACGCTCTATGCCGCCTTATATCCCAGCCCACAGGCGCATGCCCGAATTCTCAGTATGGATTTATCAGCGGTAGCTGCAGCGCAGGGTGTGGTAGCAACCTTTACTGCAGAGGATATTCCGGGCAGCAACAACTGTGGCCCGATATTGCATGACGATGTCATTCTGGCAGATGGCGTGGTGAATTATATTGGCCAGCCAGTGTTTATGGTGGTTGCCGATAGCTATCTGAACGCCCGTAATGCAGTACTGTTAGCAAACATAGAATATGAACCTCTGCCTGCCGTGCTTTCGGTACGTGAAGCAGACAGGCTGCAGCAATATGTAATACCTGAGATGCGTCTAACCTCTGCGGGTATTGACGAAGCCATGCGACAGGCGGATTGCCGCCTCAAGGGGCAACTTGCACTTGGTGGACAGGAACATTTTTATCTGGAAGGCCAGGTGGCCTATGCGATTCCAAAAGAAGATGGCTGTCTGCAGATATATAGCTCAACCCAGCACCCCAGCGAAATGCAGCAACTGGTTGCGCATATGCTGCAACGCGATGCCAGTCAGGTATTAGTTGAAATACGGCGCATGGGTGGTGGCTTTGGCGGTAAGGAATCACAGTCAGCCTTATTCTGTTGTGCAGCGGCCCTGGCGGCTGCAAAACTAAACCGCCCGGTTAAATGTCGTCTGGATAGAGATGACGATATGCTGATGACCGGCAAGCGTCACCATTTTGAATTTGACTATGAAGTTGCCTATGACAGGCAGGGCGGCTTAAAGGCACTCAGCCTGGATATGCTGGTTGGCGCAGGTTGCACGGCTGATCTATCCGGGCCAGTGGCCACACGCGCAGTGTGCCATGTGGATAATGCCTATTTTCTTGAACAGGTCGACATCAGCGCGCGTTGCTGTAAAACCAATACCCAGTCGAATACCGCGTTTCGGGGTTTCGGTGGGCCGCAGGGGGCATTTGCCACAGAGTATGTGATTGATAATATTGCGCGTGAACTGGGTATGGATGCACTGGATGTGCGCAAGCAGAATTTTTATGGGACAGAGTCAAGAAATGTTACACCCTATGGTCAGTTGGTAGAAGATAATGTCATTCATCAACTGGTGAGCCAGCTGGAAGCGAGTAGTGACTATCGAAATAGGCGCCAGCAGGTAATCGATTTTAACAAAACCTCGTTGGTGATTAAAAAGGGGATTGCGTTTACGCCAGTTAAGTTCGGTATCTCATTTAACGTAGTTCATTTTAATCAGGCGGGTGCTCTGGTACATGTGTATACCGATGGTTCGGTACTGGTCAATCATGGTGGGACCGAAATGGGGCAGGGCCTGAACACCAAGGTAGCGCAGGTAGTGGCGGGTGAGTTAGGAATATCTATCAAACGGGTCAGAGCTGCAGCAACGGATACCAGCAAGGTTGCTAATACTTCAGCCACTGCTGCATCTACCGGTTCTGATCTAAACGGCAAGGCTGCGCAGAATGCTGCACAGCAGATCAGGCAGCGACTGACTGATTTTATCAGTGAACAATATTTAGTTTCGCCTGAGCAGATTACTTTCGGTGCAGACAGGGTTGTGTTTGCTGATCAAAGTTTAAGCTTTGATGATCTGGTGATGCTGGCCTATCAATCCCGTGTACAGTTATGGTCGGATGGTTTTTATAAAACCCCGGGTCTGAGCTGGGATAAAGATAGCTTAACCGGTAGCCCCTTCTATTATTACGCCTATGGAGCTTCGGTAAGTGAGGTAGCGATAGATAGCTTAACCGGCGAGAGTGTTCTGTTGCGTGTCGATCTATTGCATGATGCGGGTAACTCTATTAATCCGGCACTAGATAAAGGTCAGGTAGAAGGTGCCTATATTCAGGGCATGGGCTGGTTGACTTCAGAGCAACTGGTCTGGAATGACAGTGGCCGTTTGACGACGCATGCTCCGTCAACCTATAAGATTCCATCAGCGGCTGATGTGCCAACCACGTTTAATGTAAGCCTGTTTGAAAACAGCAATGTGAAAGATACGATCCTGCGTTCCAAAGCCGTCGGAGAACCTCCCCTGTTGTTAGGCTTTTCGGCCTTCTTTGCGATTAGAGATGCCATTGCCAGTGTGGCTGATTACAGAATTAATCCACCGTTGAATGCGCCTGCGACTGCAGAAGCGATATTAAACGCGGTTGATTATTGCCAGGATGTAAACAATGGATAAGTGGTTGATTGAGCTTGATCGATTGAGCAGCAATCAACAGCCGCTGGTGCTGGTTACCGTGGCATCGGCCAGGGGGTCAACACCGCGTGAGCCGGGTGCAAAGATGCTGGTCACTGAGCAGCAGATTTTTTGCACCATTGGCGGCGGAAATCTTGAGTACCAGGCAATCCAGATCGCACGCAATATGCTGGCGTATAATTCGTCCAATGTCCTGCAGCGTTTTTCTCTGGGGGCCGGGTTGGGGCAGTGTTGTGGCGGCGTGGTGAGTCTGTTATTCGAATGCATACAGCAGCGTGACCCATGGATTGATCAATTGCTTGACTATCAACAACAGGGTCAGCCTTGCGTACAGGTCATACCGCTGGCTGGAGATAAGGTGCAAGCGCGATATATAGTTGCTGAGAATAACCCCGGCAACTCAGTGGCAGATGGTTTTGCGCGTCAGTTATTGCTCGAGCAGGGCAGTTGTCAAATCAAATCGTTTGAGAATATTGAGACTAGTCAATCCTATGTTTTTGATCCGCTAATAGCAGGTGACTTTCATGTGTATCTGTTCGGTGCTGGCCATGTAGGTCGAGCTCTGGTGGATCATCTTAGCCTGCAGGAGTTACACATCAGCTGGGTGGATACACGCGATAATCAATTCCCTGATGTGCTGCCGGATAATGTAGTAAGCTGTTGCACCGATACCCCGGAATCGATTATTGACGAGGCCGCTGCCGGTAGCTATTTTGTGGTGATGACGCATGACCATCAACTGGATCAGCATCTGTGTGAGCAAATCCTTAAGCGCGATGATTTTAATTATCTGGGGTTGATCGGTTCGTTGACCAAACGCAGGAAATTTGAACATCGCATGCAGCATAGAGGTATCACCGCAGAGTCGTTAAGGCGTATGACCTGCCCGATCGGTATTTCTGGTATCAGTTCGAAAAAGCCGGCGGCAATCGGGCTGGCAGTATGTGCTCAGATCGTCCAGATCCATCAGCAAGCGCAGCTACTACAGCAGCTAGCTCCTGTGACTGAGTGCCTGCTCAAGGCGTAATAAGAGATCATCAAAATATGAGTGTAGATGCAGAATATTTGATTGAATTAAAAGGTATGACCAAAGCTTTCCCTGGTGTACTGGCAAATGATGCCGTGGACCTGAGGATTCGACCTGGTGAAGTGCATGCACTACTGGGGGAGAATGGCGCTGGCAAGTCTACTCTGGTGAAGATGATTTATGGGATTCTAAAGCAGGATAGCGGACAGATTTATTTCAACGGCAAGGCTGTTGAGATTGATACACCAGCGCAGGCGCGTGAGCTGGGTATTGCCATGGTGTTTCAGCATTTCTCGCTATTTGATTCATTGTCGGTGGTGGAAAATATTTCGCTGGGCATGGATAAGGCCGTGGATATGGGCAAGCTGGCGACCGATATCACAGAGATTTCAGAGCGCTATGGCCTGCCACTGGATCCTCATCGACATGTATACACGTTATCGGTGGGTGAGCGTCAGCGCATAGAAATCATCCGCTGCCTGTTACAGAACCCCAGGCTGCTGGTGATGGATGAGCCAACCTCGGTATTGACGCCGCAGGAGGTACAGAAGTTATTTGTCACCCTGAAAAGACTGTCTGAAGAAGGTTTATCAATTCTCTATATCAGCCATAAGCTGGATGAAATCAAGGCGCTGTGTCACCACGCCACCATTCTACGTCTGGGTAAAAGAGTCGACACCGTGAACGTCGATGAAGAAAGCACTTCGACTCTGGCAGCGATGATGATGGGTGAAGAGCTGGTGGTGCTGGAAAAAGAGACCGATATAAAAACCGGCGAAGTACGCCTTAAGGTCGAGGCGCTGAATATGCCTGTCATCGACAGTACTGGCATCGCGTTGACAGATATTCATCTAGAGGTTCGCGCTGGCGAAGTGGTGGGCATCGCTGGCGTCGCTGGCAATGGGCAGGATGAGTTGCTTAAGGCGTTAAATGGGGAAGAAAGAAGCGGGAATGCATCCTGCATTATTATTGAAGGTCAACACTCGGGCAAACTGGACCCTAACGCGAGGCGCAAGGCAGGCATGGCCAGTGTACCGGAGAAAAGACTCGGTCACGGTGCTGTACCGGACATGAATCTGGTTGATAATGCATTTATGACCGCGTTTCATCGCATGCAGCTATTAGCCAAAGGGTTGATAAATTACCCCAAAACACGCGACTTTGCTGAGCATGTGATTAAGCAGTATGCAGTGAAGACACCTGATTCGAATGTGCCAGCCGGGAGTTTATCCGGTGGCAATTTACAGAAATTTATTATTGGTCGTGAGCTGATGCAGAAGCCAGATATCCTGATTGTTTCGCAACCCACCTGGGGGGTGGATGCAGGCGCTGCACAAACCATACATCAGGCCTTACGCGAGCTGGCTAAAAATGGAGCTGCAGTACTGGTGATATCACAGGACCTGGATGAATTGATGGCATTATCGGACCGTATTGGAGCGATTTGCGGGGGGGCGCTTATCCCGCTTTTACCCAACCGCTGATATGACGATTGAAAAAGTGGGTCTGCTGATGGCTGGTGTGACTCTGGAAGAGGGTGATCAAGATGCTGCCTAGGCTAATAAAACGCCAATCTCCATCGAAGACGATGCTGTACCTGTCGCCGCTGCTTGCGCTGTTGCTTTCATTGTTGGCGGGAGTGGTGTTATTCATCATTATGGGCGTGTCTCCGCTGGCAGCCTTGCATGCTTTCTTTATCGAGCCGATTTCCAGTGTTTATGGGATTAGTGAATTAGGGGTCAAAGCTACACCGCTGATACTGATAGGGGTTGCTTTATCCATGGGTTTTAAGGCAGGGGTATGGAATATCGGTGCTGAAGGTCAGTTGATCATGGGTGGCCTATGTGGTGGTGCAGTAGCGCTGTATTTTTACGAACAGGATGGTTTTTATATCATTCCACTGATGTTGATTGCAGGGATTTTGGGCGGCATGCTGTGGGCAGCCATAGTCGCATTTTTACGGGTTAAATTTAACGCCAATGAAATCCTCACCAGCCTGATGTTGAGTTACGTCGCAGGACTGTTTTTGAACCTGATGGTGCATGGGCCGTTGATCGATCCAGAGGGCTTTAATTTTCCACAATCGCGCATGTTTAGTGATTCCGCATTACTGCCGGTGCTGTTTGAAGGCACCCGTTTGCATATTGGGTTCCTGTTCGCGCTGCTGGTTGTGCTGCTTGGCTGGGTATTAATTTCACATACCCTGCTCGGTTATCAGATCAAGGTGTCTGGCTCAGCGCCAGCGGCTGGCGAACACGCCGGTTTTAGTTCGTCGCGTATCATCTGGATTACCCTGTTACTCGGTGGTGGGGTGTCTGGGCTTGCCGGGGTAATTGAAGTGTCTGGTCCAATCGGTCAGTTGTTGCCGAATATTTCACCAGGGTATGGTTTTACCGCGATTATTGTCGCTTATGTAGGGAGGCTGCATCCTGTTGGTGTGCTGTTTGCCGGATTGCTGCTGGCTTTAACCTATCTGGGCGGTGAAACCGCACAAATCCAGCTTAACCTGCCGGTGGCGGTCACCGGTGTATTCCAGGGCTTGCTGTTATTTTTCCTGCTTGCCTGTGATGTGTTGATCCATTACCGAGTCAGTTTCAACAAGTCCTTGCTGTTGGTGGAGAAAAGCTGATGGAGTTATTTATCCCTGCAATTTTAACAATTATCACTGCTGCGACCCCTTTATTGTTTGCCGCGTTGGGCGAAATGGTCACTGAAAAATCCGGGGTGCTCAATCTGGGGGTTGAAGGCATGATGATTATGGGTGCTATCATGGGATTTGTAGCGGTACATTTTTCCGGCAGCATTACCGTTGCCCTGCTGGCCAGTATACTGGCTGGTATGATAATGGCGTCTTTGTTTGCGTTACTGGTGTTAAAGTTTCATGCTAGTCAGGTGCCTACCGGCCTCGCACTGACCATATTTGGTATCGGTTTAAGTGCTCTTGTCGGACAGAGTATGATTGGTGTCGCCTACGAAGGTATGCCCAAGGTTTCAATTCCATTGCTATCTTCGATTCCGGTGATCGGTGAGATATTTTTCCAGCATGATATTCTGGTCTACCTGTCGATAGTGATGGTGTTTGCTATTTCTTATTTTCTAAGTCGCACGCGCGCGGGATTGATCTTGCGAGCGGTAGGGGATTCTCATGATGCAGCGCATGCTATGGGTTATTCGGTGGTCAGGATTCGGTTTTTTGCAATTCTGTTCGGTGGTGCGATGGCGGGGTTGGGTGGCGCCTATTTATCGCTATCCTATTCACCATTATGGGTCGAACAAATGACTTCCGGGCGTGGCTGGATCGCTTTGGCACTGGTTGTATTTGCCACCTGGCGCCCAATGCGAGTGCTGCTGGGGGCTTATTTGTTTGGTGGCATTTCAATTTTGCAATTACATGCACAGGCTCTGGGCATTGCGGTGCCATCACAGGTGATGTCTATGCTACCTTATCTGGCAACTATCGTGGTGCTGGTGGTTATCTCCAGTGATCTTGCCAAAATTAAACTGAATGCTCCTGCTAGTTTGGGCAGAGCATTTCATCCTAGTCGTTAAATCTTCAATCAATGTTTAAGTTAAAAGCGGAGAGCAACATGTTAATAAATAAAATATTTGCAGCAATTTTAGGCGCTGGTCTGGCGTTTAGTGGTCAGGCGGTGGCCGAAACCAAAGTGGGTTTCGTTTATGTGGGTCCGGTAGGCGACTACGGCTATAGTTACCAGCATGACCAGGGCCGACTGGCACTTGAGAAGGCACTGGATGTGAAAACTACCTATGTTGAATCAGTGGCAGAAGGCGCGGATGCCGAGCGTGTGATTCGCCAGCTGGCGAGCAGTGGCAATGACATCATTTTTACCACTTCATTTGGTTATATGAATCCCACAGTGAAAGTCGCAAAAATGTTTAAGAAGGTAAAGTTTGAACATGCGACCGGTTACAAGCGTGCATCCAATGTAAGTACCTATTCCTCTCGTTTTTATGAAGGCCGGGCGGTTCTGGGGACTATTGCGGGCAAGATGACAAAAACCAATGTGGTGGGGTATATCGGTTCATTCCCGATCCCTGAAGTAATCCGTGGTATCGACGCCTTCACTCTGGCCTTGCGTAAGGTGAATCCGAAGGCAACGGTTAAGGTCGTGTGGGTAAATTCCTGGTATGACCCTGGCAAGGAAGGTGATGCAGCCAAGACACTGATCGATCAGGGCGCTGATATCATCACCCAACATACCGATTCACCTGCACCTTTGCAGGTGGCGGAAAAACGAGGTGTGTATGGATTTGGTCAGGCTTCAGATATGAGATCCTTCGCGCCAAAAGCTCAACTGACTTCTATTGTCGATAACTGGGGTGATTACTATATTTCGCGGGTAAAAGCAGTAATGGATGGTAGCTGGAAATCACAGGATACCTGGGGTGGCATCAAGTCCGGTATGGTTGAGATAGCGCCTTATGGCGATGCGGTACCTGCAGATGTGCGTAAGCTTGCAGATGAGGTTAAGCAATCGATTGCTGATGGTAGTTTTCATCCCTTCCAGGGACCAATCAAGAATCAGCAAGGTAAGCTGGTGGTCAAGGAAGGCGAAGTGATTCCTGATAAGGAACTGGCTGGCCTGAACTGGTATGTAGAAGGCGTAGAAGGCTCCATACCCAAATAACTGTCCAGCGCATCCATCTTTTGTCCCGGAGCGGCGTTATTTCTGTTCTCGAAAGGTCACATAGGATTTCTATGCTCCCTTTCTGCGAGCAGAAATGCCTTGCTCCAGGACAAAACCTGAACACGCTGAACAGTTATTAACTAATCTGACTTTTGTGAGTACCTGTCTCAGTTTACTGAGTAAAGAGTTCTGGTCTCACTTGAATCACCAATTTAAGACTTTGAATTGTAACAATCCTTCAATGTTAGCCACGAAGGCTTGCAGTCAACAAAACTATTTGAATAAGCGATGAATATAGACAACTTTATTGCAGCATTACCTAAGGCCGAATTGCACTTGCATATCGAGGGTACCTTTGAGCCTGAGCTGATGTTTCAGCTGGCTAAGCGCAATGGCATTACCCTGCCGTATGAAAGTGTTGAAGCCCTGCACGCGGCCTATGACTTTAGCCAGTTACAGGATTTTCTGGATATCTATTACCAGGGTATGAGTGTGCTGCGTAGCGAACAGGATTTCTTTGACCTGACCTGGGCCTATCTGGAAAAGGTCAATCAGCAGGCGGTACGCCATGTGGAAATATTCTTTGATCCACAGGGGCATGTAGATAGAGGGATTGCTTTTGAAACCGTCCTCAATGGTATTCATTCAGCATTGCAGCAGGGGCAGCAGCAATTCGGTATCAGCTTTGCTGTAATCATGTGTTTTCTGCGCCATCTGGATCAGGATGATGCTTTTAAAACGCTGGAAATGGCTCTGCCACATAAAGATAAGATTATCGGTGTAGGCCTGGATTCTTCGGAAAAGGGTAACCCTCCATCACGTTTTGAACAGGTTTTTGCCAAAGCCCGTGCAGAAGGGTTTCATGTGGTAGCGCATGCAGGTGAAGAAGGTCCACCGGCTTATATCTACGAAGCTCTAGATCTGCTCAAAGTACAGCGTATCGATCACGGTAATAGCGCTATGCAGGATCCAGCACTGATCGAACGTCTGGTTGCTGAACAGATGCCGTTAACCGTTTGCCCTTTGTCGAATACCAAGCTCTGTGTGGTCGATGATATGAAGAATCATCCTCTGCCGCAGATGCTGCAAGCGGGATTGATGGCGATGATTAATTCTGATGATCCGGCGTATTTCGGTGGCTATCTGAATGCAAATTATCAGGCAGTGAGCGAGATTTTAAATAATGACATCGAATTGCTGGCGCGCCTGGCACGTAATAGCTTTAATGCGGCATTCATCAAGTCCGAAGATAAGGCCCGCCTGGTGGCAGAAGTCGATGCCTATGTTGCTGACTACAGGGCTCAGTAGAGTTACCGATAAGCCTTTATCTATTGGCAGAGAATTTATGCAGAGTATTGTTTTTATTAACCGTTCAGGAAGGCTTTGATGGAAAGCTATTTACTGGACTGGGCTAATCTACTCATACGCTGGTTACACCTGATTACCGGTATCGCCTGGATAGGTGGTTCGTTTTATTTTGTTATGCTGGACCTTTCGCTGAGAACGCCAAAATCCTCGCTGGATAGTGATCGAGGTGTGACTGGTGAATTATGGGCGGTACACGGTGGCGGGGTTTATCACAGTGAAAAATTCCTCTCTGGCCCCAAAAAAGAACCCTTGTCGAAGCATCTGCACTGGTCCAAGTGGGAAGCCTATACCACCTGGATGTCGGGCATAGGGATGATGGCAGTGGTTTACTGGTTGGGAGCCAGGAGCTACCTTATCGATAAAGCTGTGATGGATCTGACGGTCATGCAGGCCGTAGGTATTAGTGTCGCGAGTCTGGTCGTAAGTTGGATTGTTTACGATGTGTTATGTCGTTTGCTTGGTAAGCGTGAGAATATTCTGGCGGCAATCCTGCTGGTTTATATCGTGTTCTGTGGTTATCTTCTATTTCATGTGTTCAGCGCACGCGCAGCCTTTTTGCATGTAGGAGCAATTATGGGGACCATAATGGCGGCGAATGTGTTCTTCCATATCATTCCGGGGCAGAAGAAGATGGTCGCAGAAATTCGCGATGGCCTGACGCCCAATCCTCGCTATGGCATCATCGGCAAACAGCGTTCTGTACATAACACCTATTTCACCTTGCCGGTGCTGTTCCTGATGATTAGTAATCATTATCCCATGACCTATAGCCATGAATATGGCTGGATAGTGATGTCACTGATTTTAATGGCCGGTGTTTTGATTCGACAGTTTTTTGTACTACGCCATAGCGGGCGTGGCAATGTGATACTGCCTCTGATAGCGATAGCCCTGTTAGCAGCAGTGATTGTGTGGCTGAGGCCAGTCCCTGTCGATTTATCCAAAGTGGGTAAGGTGAGTTATGTCGATGTGAAAGCGATTTTTCAAACGCGTTGCATTGCCTGCCACTCGATGACACCAACACAACCTGGTTTCGTGCAACCACCCAAAGGGGTTTTGTTGCAAACCGATGAACAGATTATGCAGAATAAATTAAAGATTCAGGAAACTGTCGGTAATCGCTATATGCCTATCGGTAATTTAACCGGTATGACCGATGCTGAACGCGAAAAGATAGCCGCCTGGTTTGCCTCAGGGGCTGTCCAGGAATATTAGATGAAAGCTTTTAGAGCACGTATTGTAGATTTTATTGACGACCCTCTGTTAAGCGATCAGGCCTGGCGTTATTTTGAGGATGGCCTGCTGATTGTTGATCAGGGTAAGGTGCAGGGCTGTGGTGACTATCAGGAATTGAAAGCCAGCTTAAACGAAGAAACAGAAATCATCGACTATAGTGGCTATCTGATCATGCCGGGCTTTATCGATAGCCATGTGCATTATCCGCAAACCGATATCATCGCTAGTCATGGTACTCAGCTGCTTGACTGGCTGGAACGTTATACCTTTCCTACCGAGAATAAATTCTCAGATATTGTCGTCGCACAGGATACCGCTGATTTCTTTATCCAGCAGTTGTTACGTAATGGCACCACCACGGCGATGGTTTTTGCCACCATCCATACTCAGTCGGTGGACGCTATCTTTCAGGCTGCCGAGCAGCAGCAGATGTGTCTGATCTCGGGCAAGGTGATGATGGATAGGAATGCACCGGATTATTTATGCGACGATGTGCAATCCAGTTATGATGATTCGCATGCGCTGATTGAAAAATGGCATCATCATAACCGTCTTCACTATGCAGTGACGCCACGATTCGCACCCACCTCAACGGAAGATCAGTTACGCGTAGCTCAGCAACTGGTGAATGAAGTTCCCGATGTTTATCTGCAATCGCATGTGGCTGAAAATCTGGGTGAGGTGGAATGGGTGAAAAAACTGTTTCCCTGGAGTCGCAGTTATCTGGATGTATACGATCACTTCGGTCTGCTGGGTGACCGTTCGGTTTATGCGCATTGTATCCATCTGGATGATGCTGATAGGGGCTGTATGGCGCATTCGGGAGCGACGGTTTCGTTTTGCCCTACCTCCAATCTTTTCCTGGGCAGTGGCCTGTTCGATATGCAATCGGCACTGGAGCATAAGTTACCGATATCACTAGGCAGTGATGTGGGTGGTGGTACCAGTTTTAGTTTATTGCACACCCTGAATGAAGCCTATAAGGTGTGCCAGATGGCAGGCTATAACCTGTCGCCTATGCAAGCTTATTACCTGCTGACTCTTGGCGCTGCACGGGCGCTATATCTTGAACAGAGTCTGGGTAATTTTGATCAGGGTAAGGATGCCGATTTTGTGGTGATCGATTTGAATGCCACAGCGTTAATGCAACGCCGCATGAGTCATGCAGAAAGCCTTGAGGATGAGCTTTTTGCACTGATGATGATGGGCGATGATCGTAATATCCTGGCGACGCATATTCTCGGTGAATGCCGCTATCACAGGGATTCACAATGAGTTACTTATTGATCGAACAGGCTGAGGTGCTGGTCACCATGAATGCCGTGCGCGATGAGATTGCGCAGGGTTCGATACTAATTAAGGATAATGAAATTATCCATATCGATGATCACTCAGCTATGCAGAGCTACCTGCAGCAACAGCAGATTACAGCAGATGAAGTGATCAACGCGGCAGGTTGTGTCGTTATGCCGGGGTTGGTGAATTGCCACCATCATCTGTATCAAACGCTAACGCGTACGCTAGGCACTGCAGCGGGCCTGTCATTATTCGACTGGCTGAAAACACTGTATCCAATCTGGGGCCAGATGGATGCGGAATCGGTTTATGTGAGCGCCAAACTGGGGCTGGTAGAATTAATCCTGTCAGGTGCGACTACGGTGGCAGATCATCTGTATCTGTTTCCCAATGGATCGCGACTGGATGATGAAATTGCAGCAGCCGCCGAATTAGGCGTCAGATTTCATCCCACCCGAGGCAGTATGAGTCTGGGTGAGAGTAAGGGTGGTCTGCCACCGGATAGTATTTGCGATAGCGAAGAGTATATTCTTAAGGATAGTCAGCGTGTGATAGAGACCTTTCACGATACGGAGAAATTCTCTATGTGCCGTGTAGGGCTAGCACCTTGTTCACCATTCAGTGTTACCGCAGATTTAATACGCCAGAGTGCTGAAATGGCGCGTAGCTATCAAAAGGTTAACCTGCATACCCATCTGGCAGAAACCATAGATGAGAATCGATTCTGTCTGGACAGGTTTGGTATGCGACCTCTGGAGTATATGGATAGTCTGGGCTGGCTGGGTGATGATGTGTGGTTTGCGCATATGGTGCACCCGGATGATGACGAGATTGATACGCTGGCACATAGCTGTACCGGTGTGTGTCATTGCCCGAGTAGCAATATGATTCTGGCTTCAGGCATAGCGCCAATTCGTCAAATGGTTGATAAAAAGGTGCGAGTGGGTCTTGGTGTCGATGGCTCTGCCAGTAACGATGGCAATCACCTGCTGGGCGAAGCGCGTCAGGCGATGTTGTTGCAGCGCGTGGGCTGGCCGGGCTTTGAATCCAATGCAGCACGCTTCTCGGCGCGTGAAGCGCTTGAGCTCGCCACATTGGGTGGTGCCAGAGTACTGCAGCGAAATGACATAGGCTCATTAGAGCAAGGCAAGGCGGCCGATTTTGTCGCTTTCCGCATCGATGATTTATATCATGCAGGCGGGCAAAGTGACCTGGTGGCATCATTGCTGACCTGCGCACCTGCATCGGTATGGCTGTCTGTGATCAACGGAAAAATTATAGTAAGAGATCATGAGTTATTGGGTGTGGATATAGAAGGCCTGGTTATTAAACACAATCAGTTAGCACATCGCCTGCTGCAAAAAGCCGACAAAGCTTAACGAGAAAAATATGAGTAACAACGAAAAGACTGTACCCGATTTTGTCACGCGCGGAGTAGACCTGGGGCACCCCAGTCTGGGCACCGAAATTATTGAGTGTAGCGATGATTTTTTTGCCGATAGAAACCGTCTGTTAAACCCAGAGCCTCCACAATTCATCGAAGGTAAATACGATGATAATGGGAAGTGGATGGATGGCTGGGAAAGTCGCCGTCGGCGTAATGGTGGTCATGATTATGTGATTATTAAACTGGGCAGACCGGGGATTTTATTCGGGGTGAATATCGATACCACGCATTTTACCGGTAACTTTCCACCAGCCGCTTCGTTAGAAGGCACCTATTGTGAAACCGAGCTTGATGAACATACCGAGTGGGTGCCTCTTATAGCAATGACCGAATTACAGGGCAATAGCGAGCATCTGATCGAAATAGACAATTACAGGGTCTGGACTCATGTGCGTTTTAATATATTCCCGGATGGTGGTGTTGCTCGTCTGAGATTATATGGACGAGTGTATTGTGACTGGGATGAATGCGATCAGGATGCGTTGTATGATTTTGCGAATAGTTTAAATGGTGGCAGAGCCATTGCCTGGAATGATGCACATTTCGGCCATCCGGGAAATATGCTGAATGATGGTCCAGGCAGAAATATGGGTGACGGCTGGGAAACACGCCGCCGTCGTGAGCCAGGTTTTGACTGGTGCATTATCGAGCTAGGGCATCTTTCTCTGATAGATGAAATAATCGTGGATACCTCATTTTTTAAAGGCAACTATCCAGACAGGATTACCTTGCAGGCGACTCAGGCAATTAATAGTACTCATCAGTCACTGATTACTCAAAGTATCTACTGGCAGGAATTAATGCCCTCACAGAAGCTGGAAATGGATTGTCTGAACCGGTTCAAGATTAATAATCCGGAGATTGGGGCGGTGAATTACATCCGCCTGAATATCTTTCCCGATGGTGGCATTAGCCGCTTTCGGGTAATGGGTAAGCTGGCTTGAAAAGTCTGCAGATTGCCCCACTGACCAGAGAAGCATTTGCTCCCTTTGGTGATGTGATTGAAATGGAGGGGCATCAATCTTCACCAATGAATTATGGAATGGCAGAGCGTTTTCATGCGCTGGCCGAGGTTGAGGCATTGGGTGATGATGCCAGGGCGATCATCAGTATGGTGAAAAGCTCGCAATATGCCTTACCGCATACAGTGGATATTATGGAGCGACATCCACAGGGTAGTCAGGCGTTTGTTCCGCTAGACGAAACGCCCTTTATTGTTATTGTAGCGCCGCCTGATGATGAGCTGAATCCATCAGCAATACAGGCTTTCAGGAGCAATGGCAGACAGGGCGTAAATTACCATCGTGGCGTATGGCATTGCCCGTTATTAACACCCTTTGCGCAGATGAATTTTATTCTGGTGGAACGTGCGGGCAGTGGCAATAACTGTGATGAGGTGAGGCTGGATACCGGGCAGCAATATCTGTTGGAACAGGTGGACCAGGGCCTGTTAACAGGTCCTTAGCTTCAACAGGATGCCCGGTTATTAGATCTTGAAAGCCAGTCAAGAGAATGTCTTTGCGTCATTACGGTGCGGGCGACTTCTTTTGCCTTAAAATACGCACAATATTGGTGCATAAGTTGTTATTTCTCTGGTTCTTCTTGGGTCTTCCTGCCGACTACTTTAGTATTCGCAAATCCCTTTTTTTTGGGAATCTTAGGTATGTTATTTGGGCCAGTTGTAGTGATTGATACAAATCCTCCGGCTGCAAGATTGTTGACTTGTCTACAAAGCTGAGTATCGATCTGCCCGTTTGTGATTCCATTTGGATAGGCTTAGGCCTGTAAACTGATCAACACGTTCGGAGATTTAAAATATGAAGAGTAAGTTGGAATATATCTGGCTCGATGGCTATAAGCCAACCCAGAGCCTGCGTAGTAAAACTATGGTCCGTAATGACTTCAGCGGTAAGCTTGAAGACTGCCCAATGTGGGTTTTCGATGGTAGCTCAACTGAGCAGGCTGAAGGTAATGCTTCTGATTGTTTGTTGAAGCCAGTTATGGTTATTCCTGATCCAGGCCGTAAAAACTCTTACCTTGTTATGACCGAAGTGCTGAATGCCGATGGTACTCCCCATGTATCTAATGGTCGTGCAACTATCGAAGATGACGATGAAGATTTCTGGTTTGGTTTTGAGCAGGAATACTTCCTGTGGGATCCTACTACTAATCTGCCTCCTGGTTTCCCTGCCGGTGGTTACCCTCCTCCACAGGGGCCTTACTACTGCTCAGTTGGCGCGCGTAACGCTTATTGCCGTGACCTGATCGAAGAGCATCTGGATATGTGTCTGGAAGCTGGACTGAATGTAGAAGGTATCAATGCTGAAGTTGCTGCAGGTCAATGGGAATTCCAGATCTTTGCCAAGAGCGCGAAGCGTGCTGGTGATGAAATCTGGCTGGCGCGTTACCTGCTGGAGCGTACTGCTGAAAACTATGACCTGGCTGTTGACTGGCATCCAAAGCCTCTGGGCGATACTGACTGGAATGGTTCTGGTATGCACGCAAACTTCTCTAACGGTCCTATGCGTGAATCAGGTGATGAAGCCATTTTCACCAGAATCTGTGATGAGTTCGGAAAGAATGTTGGTGCCTGTATCGCTGTTTACGGTGCACATAATGAGCAACGTCTGACTGGTAAGCATGAAACTCAGTCTATTGATCAATTCAGCTATGGTGTATCTGACCGCGGTGCATCTATCCGTATTCCGGTTAGCACGGTAGAAGATGGCTGGAAAGGACGTCTGGAAGATCGCCGTCCAGCATCTAACGCTGATCCTTACAAGGTGGCATCTATCATTGTAAAGGTTACTAAGGAAGCTCTGGCTTAATTAGTCTGGAAGTATCAAAAAAACCGGAGTAATGCTTTGCTCCGGTTTTTTTATGCCCGCAGAAAGTTGAAAGCTGTTTTATCTGCGTCCAGGTATTAAATCGCTGGCCCAGTCTTCCTGCAGAATGCGGATGATTTGATCCATGTTTTCAGGTCGTTTCTCGGGGGCTTTTTCCAGGCACTGCAAACAAAGCGTTTCCAGCAGTTTGGGTACCGGGTATTTACTTACGCTGGAAAGCTTTGGAGGTTGCTGGTTCTCAACCGCATCGAGGAGTTCATAGGTCTTGTCACTATCAAACGGCGTTTGTCCGGTGAGTAGTTCATATAATACTGAGCCTAAGCTATAGATGTCGGTACTAAAGCTAATATCCGGGTCGCGTCGGATCTGTTCTGGTGACATATAACAGATGGTCCCCTGTAATTGACCATGGCCAGTCATAGACTTGTCAGAGTTGGTGATTCCCTTGCCGGGTTGCTGATCCTGTAAATCGACGCTGCTGCCATCCTTATTCCATACCTTGGCCAGCCCCCAGTCTAAAAGTAAAACCTCACCATAGGGCCCGACCAGTATATTTTCGGGTTTAATATCTCGGTGTGCGACCCCATGAGCATGTGCATAACCCAGAGCCTGGGCGATCTGTTCGATAACCTCTATCAGCTGGGTCAGGTCGTAGCGCTCACGATAATCCATGATTTCGCGCAAGGTATAACCGTGTACCAGCTTCATGGTGAAATAGTAATTACCTTTCCGGTCACGCCCAATCTCATAGGTGGGTACGGTATTAGGGTGCTGCAGCATGGCAGAAACACGTGCCTCGCGTAGCAGACGGCGCTGTTCGATAGGGTCGTCCACAAATTCCGAGCGCAGGGTTTTATAGGCAACCACGCGTGCCAGATGCAGATCCTTACAGGATTTGATCAGTGATTTCCCACCTTTTGCAATGTCACTCAAAAACAGATAGCGCGTGTTCGGGTTGAGGACCTCGGGCAGGGGGCGATCCGTTTCTTCGAGAAATACATCGCTGTATTCTTTGGGAGGCTGTTTAAACTTCAGCATGAGTTAGCTATTAGTTAGTTGTGTGTCATTGAGTTTAGCATTACTGTTTCATAGTACGAGCTTTTTTGCTTCGATTGAGCATTAGCAAGGGGGTGGATATTATAGGGACAGAGTCATTGATCAGTGAAAAGTGATATGCTAGCCTTTTACTTTTCTCATCAATAAAAGTATTCAAAAACAATGCCCGGACTTCCTCGTTTTGTCATTCCTGGTCAACCCCAGCATATTATCCAGCGTGGAAATAACTGACAGGAGATATTTCGAGAAGAGGGTGATTACCTGTTCTATCTGGAAAAGCTTACAGATGCAGCTAACAAGCACCAGTGTAAAATTCATGCCTATGTATTGATGGGCAATCATGTGCATTTACTTGTTACACCGCATAGAGAAAATGGTATTGGTAAAATCATGCAAATGCTGGGACGCTATTATGTCCAGTACTTTAATTATAGCTATCAACGAAATGGAACCCTGTGGGAAGGACGCTACAAAGCAACGCTGATTGATAGTAAGGAATACCTGCTAACCTGCATGCGCTATATAGAACTCAATCCGGTTAGAGCGCAAAACTGGGTAAATCATCTCTCGAAATACCCCTGGTCGAGTTATTCATTCAATGCATTGGGTATGGAGAATCAACTGATAACATCTCATCAGGAATACAAGCGTCCAGGACGAACTGATGCTGAGCGACAATCTGCTTATCGACAACTATTTCGATCAAGAATACCGGAGATGACACTGGCAGAAATTCGCGAAGCGACTAATAAAGCCTGGGTAATAGGAAGTGATAAATTCAAATCGAGAATAGCGCGTAAAATAGATAGGCCTGTACAATCAAGAGGGCATGGAGGGGATAGGAAGTCAAAGGCTGATAAGAAAGGGTCGAAAGCGAAAGTTTAATAGCTTAAGTCTCACCCCTTGATTTTGTGAGAAAAACAAAAATCACAGTATTCATTTTTCGTGCGCTGATAATTTATGGATGAATTATTCAGGGCTTTCTTAAAAAAAATTAAAGTGATTAAGAGATTGCACTTATAGAGTGAAAACAAACTTTATTTCTACCAGACTCTTTAGCTTCATACAGTGCTTCATCAGCTCTTTTTATACAGTCTTTTACCTCATCGCTATCTGCACTTATTGACACTCCAAAACTAGCGGTTTTTTGTCCAACATCAGAAAATGGATATTTTTCAATTTTTCTTCTTATTGATTCAGCAAGTTTCATTATCCCCACCTCATTGGCTTCGGGAATTATTATTAGAAACTCTTCTCCTCCCCATCGCCCAACTACATCAATAAATCTACAGCTATTTTGCAATAAATTCGCGAAATCACATAGAACGCTATCGCCTACTTGATGACCATAAGTATCATTAACCTGTTTGAAATAATCTATATCTATTAGAATTAAGCCCATTTCACGAGAATATCTTTTTCCTCTTTCTAATTCATAATTTAAAACATCTTCTAGTTTAGTACGATTATAAATTCCTGTTAGCTTATCGGTGATAGCGAGTTTTTCCATCTTTAAAGCAAGATTTTGGTTTTGTACAAATTTATATGCAGTAAATAATATTAAAATAATAAATAAAATATTTGCGATTATGAAATAGGTCAGCTCTATCATCCATTTATCTATAGCTGTTGCTATAGGTAAGCCTACAACGATAACAAAAGGGAGATTTTCAATTTTACGAAATGTCCATACTCGGTCAACACCATCTATAGGGGAAACTACACGGACAGACATCTCTGAGATATTTTCTGTGTTTGTAAAGTTCTCTAAAATCTTATTATCTAACTTTTTCCCTATGGACTTTTTAATAAAAGGTACACGGGCTAAAAGCATTCTATTAAGATCAAAGATACTAATAGCAATATCTTTGTTTGCATCATTGCTAACAAGCTTGTCTAACCAGTGTTGAAAAAAATATAAATCTAAGCCTATTAGACCAAACCCAGCCATAGTATTGTTATTTTGCATAACTGGATATGTTACTGTCACATTCATTTGTTTTGTTGAAGAGACAGACATATTGCTTGTCTTTAATTTTTCATAAGGTTGCTTAAAAGCTTCCCCACAATATGGATAATTTTTTAGATTTTTTCCAAGATTAACACCTATTGAGGTATGGGTGATGACACAGTTTTTATCAAATAAGCCAAGGAATAGTATCTTATCACTTAATTTTGAGAGGTCTTTTACTAATGCTGTTTTACTATCATGTACCTTTTGATTAGTTATAGGATATACCAACTCATGAGGTTTTGTATTTGAAGTAAGCTGTTGCAGTATCAGTTTTGGTATTTTAAATGATTCCAAGATCCATTGAGAGACAAGATAACTGTTTGTTTTAGTTTCGTTGGTTACTTTCTCGAAGGTATTGTCGTATGATGTTTTTAATACATAAATACTAATTAAGTTAATTATAATTATTAGTGTAAACGTCAAAACCAATATTTGAGCTTTTGATAAATTAGGTTTATCGCTCACAAACAACCTTTTGCAGAAAAAATATTAGAATTGTGTAGTTAAGAGTATAAGGAGAATAAATGCAACCCTCTTGGGTATCAAGGCAGGAAACTGGAGTCAGGATACGTCTGAAATAACCGGCTACCCGGGAGCATAGAAGACAGCCACCATCTGAATCACCAATGAAACGGGAGCATAGAGGACAGCCACCATCTGAATCACCAATGAAATGACAGCTTTCACTCAAAACCGGAAATTTTAGAATACTGGAATTCAATGGAGCAGACTCGTTGATTGCTGCGCGTGAAAGATGCATATCCTTCACAGGATTTGATCAGCTATTTTCCAGCTTTCGCGATGTCATCGAGGCACATGTAGCGAGTATTAGTGCTAACAGGCCATGGGAGGTTGTTTAAACTTCAGCATGAGTCAGCTTTTAGTTAGTTGTGCCTGTTCTTGAGTTTAGTGTTACTGTTCATGTAAATGACCAGTTTTTGGAGGATTGCTGGTCCAGGTTTAATCAATGAGTTTGAGTTTATGTGGCTTAAAGTCTGTACAAACAAGTGACATTGCTTATAATCCTCGCCCCGGTATCACTGTAGATACCGGATTATTTATTTAATTGGGTTCCCTCGCCCCCATTAACAAAAAGGTAAATCATGAGTATTCAAATATCCGCGCAAACGCGCAAAGCTCTGACCTTTCTGGTCGCCTGTCATCTTTTGATCATTGCCGCTAGTAATTATCTGGTGCAATTGCCGTTTACCCTGTTGGGCTTTAATACGACCTGGGGCGCATTTAGCTTCCCGTTTATTTTTCTAGCCACCGATTTGACGGTACGTATCTTTGGCGCGAATAATGCGCGACGTATTGTCCTGCGAGCAATGATTCCGGCTTTGTTGCTGTCCTATGTACTATCTGTATTGTTTTACGAAGGGGCTTTTCAAGGCTTTGCACAGCTGGCCGAGTTTAACCTGTTTGTGGCTCGTATAGCGCTGGCGAGTTTTCTGGCCTATGTGTTTGGACAGTTTCTTGATGTGCTGGTATTTAACCGTTTGCGCCGTAGTCGAAGCTGGTGGGTAGCACCTGCTACATCTACTGTGCTAGGCAGTGCGCTGGATACCCTGTTGTTTTTCAGTATTGCATTTTACCAGAGCCCTGATGTCTTCATGGCAGAGCACTGGGTGGAGATTGCGCTGGTTGATTTCTCTTTTAAGATGGTTGTCAGTCTATTGTTATTTCTGCCTGCCTATGGTGTGTTGTTGAGCTATCTGGCAGACAGGCTTACTGATCAGGCAGAGGCGGTTCAGCCATTGCGAGCAAGAGCTTAAGCTGTGGTTAGCGATTTCATTTTAAGCGTGTATCAGGCTTAATAAGCACAATCTTCGTCAGTATTAAAAAGTAATCGCTATGCATAAAATCTATATCACTGCTCAGGAGCTACTGGAAAGCTCCTTCAGGCTCGCACACACTATCTATGAAGATGATTTCCGTCCACAGTTTATTGTCGGTATCTGGCGTGGTGGTTCTCCAATTGGTATCGCTGTGCAGGAGTACTTTGAGTATAAAGGGGTTCACACGGATCATATCTCTGTGCGCACCTCGTCTTACTATGGTATTAATAAGCAGTCTAAGGAGATACGCGTGCATGGCCTGCATTACCTGCTGGAAAATGCTAATTCCGAAGATAGCCTGTTGATTGTGGATGATGTGTTTGATTCCGGGCGTAGCGTGGATGCCTTGATTAAGCAGATTAAAAAGCAGTCGCGTCTAAATACTCCTTCCGATATCCGTGTTGCCTGTACCTGGTATAAGCCATCCAAACGCGCTGTGGATATCGAGCCAGATTATTATATCCATAGCAGTGACGAGTGGCTGGTATTTCCGCATGAGCTATGCGGTCTGACGCGCGAGGAAGTGGCTGAGGGTAAGTCGGATTTAAAACAGATCATTGACCTGTTTTAAATCCGGGTTGTCAGGGCTATATTAAATCATCCAGATTGGGGATGTTGCTGTAGATGCGACGGATCTGCAGCTCTGAATCCAGCAAGGCGTCCGCACACTGTGGATCAAAGTGACTGCCTTTACCGGCACGCACTTCCTTGAAAGCGGTATCCAGCTCGTAAGCGGGCTTGTATACACGTTCCGAAACCATAGTATCAAAGGCATCTGCCAGTGCGCAGATGCGACCTTCAAGTGGTATATCGTTACCAGCTAAACCTTGCGGATAGCCATATCCATTCCATTTTTCATGGTGGCTAAGGATGATACGCCTGGCCATAGCCAGCATTTCGGTTTCCGGATTTTTAAGAATATCGGCACCGATTTGAGGATGGGTTTTGATAATTTCCCATTCCTGAATATCCAGTTTTTCAGGTTTTAGCAGAATTTGGTCCGGAATACCCAGATTGCCAATATCATGCATGGGTGACGCATGCATGATGGTTTCACAAAACTGCTTATCCTTGCCCAGGGACAGGGCTATCAAGCCTGCCAGTTGTGACATATGGGTTAAATGATTGCCGGGGGTTGGGTTTTTATATTCGGCTGCCTGAGAAAGCCTGAAAATAGTCGCAAGGCTATTTCTCTGTAATGATTTATTCAGGTCTTTATTTACTTTTTGCTGCTTGTTGAGCATATCCGTCATCGAAGAAAAAGCGTCTGCGCTTTGCTGTATCTCGGCATAACGTGTCTTAATAGGCAGGTTATTCCAGTTTCCCTGCATGATAGCGTTCGATCGTTGCCCCAGCTTGGCAATCGGTTTGCTCATGCTGCGCGCAAGCGCTATACCCAGCAGGCTGGCGATAATTCCGATGATGAGGGCCAGGATGATATTGTTACGCTGATTTTGGTGGAACACACCCAGGTAATCGTCTTCAGGGACATAGATGCCGAAAATCCATGGCCATTGATGTTGTTGAAACGGGGTGAAAACAGCCTGGTAATTGGTATCGTCGTAGTTGAAACGCGTGATCTGCTTTTTATCCAGGTGATAGGTGTCAGCCAATGGTAGCTTTAATGAACGGAAGGCTGCGCGTGCAATAGGGTCATCTATTTCGGTGATGCGAGTAAAGGTCAGCTGATCAAAACTCCGCCGACTGATCTTTTCTGAATCTGGGTGAGCCAGTACCTGCCCCTGAGTATCGATAATAAATGCTGAGCCAGATTGACCTATCTTTAAGCCGGAAAGGAAGGATGATATCTGGTTGATGGTGATATCAACACCAATAACCCCATCAATCGCTTTGTTACCCGATGAAACGTAAACAGGACTGGATATGGTGATGCCGGGTTGCTGAGAAGTATAAAAGATATAGGGCTCGGTCCAGACTAGCTGATTGAGCCTGGTGGCTTTGATATACCAGGGACGTACCCGTGGGTCATAGCTATCTCTACTGTCCTGTTCTTGCAGCACAGATTTAAATTCATCATCACGCCAGTTGATATCCACTCTCCGTTGGCCATCCTCTATGGATATGATCTTGCTGCGATAGCTGGCTTGTGAATGAGATTGATCACGCATAACGTAAACAAATCCACCATCAGTAGATCCATAATATATGCCTGAAAACTGGGGATGTAGGTTCAACAGCTCAAAGAAATAGCGTTCCATCGATTGTATATTCAGCTTGCTGACTACATTGTTATTGGCCAGTTTTTGTGTCAGTTTGGCAGCCAGTTGAGCTGGTTCCAGAAAGCCTACTGATCGATCTATTGCTTCGTTGGAGATGGTCTCCATGACTTCATGTGCATGTCCAATCAAGACCTTTTCAGTTGATTGATAGGTGGAAAACATAATGCTGGAAACAGTGATAAGCATCAGGCCAACAATGCTTAGAAACAGGGTTTTTTTTATGGACATCGATGTCACTTATAATTTGAAATTGGGCAAAGGATAGATCAAACCAGTGACTTTGTAACTAGTGATTGAAACAGCAGGTATTAATGATGTGGTTTAGGTGCTTGTAAGGGTATATCACTATATTCTAATTCTGGTTATAATCGCGCGCAGTTTTTATCTATGAAAATCGGGAGAGTTAGGGTGACAGCAACGAAGAATAATGAGTTTTCAATTTCGTTGATATTGGTCGTAGCGCTATTACTGGCGGTCGGCCTGATATATCTATTTGTATTTGTAATGGCTGAAGATGGCTTTGGCAAGAATATGGAACGTGTTAATGCACAGGACGATGCAGGGATTGCTATGCGTCTGAAGCCGGTAGTGACGCTGGCCGATTTGCTGGGAGATACACCAAAAGCGGCGGATGAAAGTCAGCCTGTAGCAGCTAAGTCAGCAAAAGAGCTTTATGATGGTGCCTGCGTAGCCTGTCATAGTACAGGTGTCGCCGGTGCTCCAAAACTGGGAGATGCTGCAGCCTGGCAGCCTCGTTTTGAGGTGGGTGTGGAAGGATTGCTCAGCTCTGCGATTGCAGGTAAGGGGGCAATGCCACCAAATGGCGGTACTACTTATAGTCGGGATGAAATCCGCAGCGTGATTGAATTTATGCTGTCCGAAGCAGGGTTACTGGAAGCTTCGGCAGCACAGTCTGGCGGTACGGCTCCAGCTGCTGCGACTGAACAAGTGCCAGAACAGCAATAGGTACAGCAACCTGTAGCACCCAGTGCTACTCCAATCCTCGCTATTGGTGAGAAAGCCTATCGAGCAGACTATTTTGCAGATAGCGAGGTCGCTAATTTTACATTTTTCATTCAAAGCCCCGCTGTATTACTGAGCTATGGCGGGGTTTTTTATGCCTGAGATTAGCGCTGTAACAGTGGAATGCGGCGATAATTGATGGCTTCGCTGATGCATTCCGTGGATATATGCTCCAGTTCTGTCAGGTCTGCAATCGTGCGTGCCAGTTTTAGCAGACGATGATAGCTGCGAGCAGAAAGCTTTAGTTTATCGACAGCCTGCGAAAGCAGGGCTTGAGAAGCCTGATCAGGTGTGCAATGATGCTCTATCTGCTGGTTATTCAGCTGCGAGTTCAGACAGTTCTGGCGCTTGAGTTGTCGCTTTCTGGCCTGAATGACTCGGTAGCGAACCTGTTGACTGGTTTCCTGAGACTGTACTTTCTGGTGCAATAATTCAGTGTTTTTCAGTCTTGGTAATTCGATCTGAATATCAATGCGATCCAGGAAGGGGGCAGAGAGCCGGTTTTTATATCTTGAAAGTTGCTCGGCGCTACAGCTGCATTGCTGAATCGAGTCACAGCCGCCGGGGCAGGGGTTCATTGCTGCTACCAACTGGAATCCGGCAGGGTAACTGACCTGGCGAGAAGCACGCGAGATGTGAATTTGTCCGGTTTCCAGTGGCTCTCTAAGAACTTCAATAGATTTGCGATCAAACTCAGTAAGCTCATCGAGAAAAAGAACGCCATTATGCGCTAATGATATTTCTCCAGGTTTCGGATTCGAGCCTCCGCCGACTAGTGCGATACCTGAAACGGTATGATGAGGTGAGCGGAATGGGCGTATTTTCCATTGTTCCAGATCCAGCCCCTGGTCATTGCTGATCGAATGTATACTTAAGGTTTGTAGTGCATCATCCTGATTCATGTCCGGTAGCAGAGTATTCAGACGCTGCGCAAGCATACTTTTACCAGTACCCGGTGGACCCATCATAAGTAAATGATGACCTCCGGCTGCAGCTATCTCGAGTGCGCGCTTGGCCTGTGATTGTCCGATGACTTCGGAGATGTCCTGCCCATAGAAAACACTGTGACCAGTGTCGATTTCCGGGGGGCTAGGTAATACCTGGCCTCCGTTTAATGCGCTGCAAACCTGTGCCAGTGTTGAAGCCAGACGAGCATCGATATTTGGCAGGATAGAGGCTTCAGTGGCGTTATCTTCAGGCAGGATGACCTTGTTACCTGCTTTTTCAGTTTGTATCAGCGCAGGGATTAATCCATTAACACGTCTCAATTCGCCGCTTAAAGCCAGCTCTCCATATAGTTCGTATTGATTGATGTGTTGAGTATTGACCTGTTCTGATGATGCAAGAATACCCAACGCAATGGCGAGGTCGTAGCGACCGCCTTCTTTAGGTAAGTCGGCTGGAGCAAGGTTGACGGTGATCTTGCGTGCAGGGAATTGAAATCCTGAATTGATGATGGCACTACGTACACGATCACGGCTTTCTCTCACCGCCGCTTCCGGCAGGCCAACTATAGAAAAACAGGGCAGTCCATTCGAGATATGGACCTCAACACTAACGGCTGGTGCATGAATGCCTTCTTGCGCCCGGGTAACTAACTGGGTAAGTGCCATAGTAATCCTTTACTCAAAAGATCGCGCAATCATAACACCCGTTGGTTAAAACATACATATCTCCTGAAGTTCAGCTTATTGGGGGCTGTTTAACTGTTCAATGCGCTTTTCTAACTGTTCCAGTTTTTCTCGAGTTTTGGCAAGTACTTTGGTTTGAATATCAAACTCTTCGCGACTGACGAAATCCATTTTAGTTAATTGTTGTTGTAATAATGTTTTTAGCTTGTTATCGAAATCACTTTTCACCTGTTTAATACCTGGAGGTAATAGTGCCTCAATTCTTTCTGCTAGCTGGTTGATATGGCTTGTTTGCATGATTGCCCCAATAGTGTGCGATTGAAAAAATACATGCACTAGATAAGTGCTCTCGCCCCTAAATCGTGCGCGCTATTATTACATTTTTTGTTAAATTTGTCTCTATTTGCTGGTAAGTAGCTGATTTTACAGGGTTGGTTTTATGTTGGTCGATTAATTGCTTTGTAGGTATGTGTATTTTACAACTGGAGATATCCTATGAAAATGGTGACAGCCATTATTAAGCCCTTCAAGCTGGACGACGTGCGACAAGCTCTGTCTGAAATCGGTGTACAGGGTGTAACAGTATCTGAAGTTAAAGGCTTCGGACGTCAAAAAGGGCATACAGAATTATATCGTGGTGCTGAGTATGTTGTGGACTTCCTACCTAAGGTTAAGCTGGAGCTGGCTATTGATGCTTCTCTGCTTGATCAGGTTATTGAGGCCATTACATCTAAAGCCAATACCGGAAAAATTGGTGATGGCAAAATTTTTGTTACTGAAATTGAACAGGCGATCCGTATCCGTACGGGTGAGTCTGGTCCTGAAGCATTGTAGGAGGACATCATGGAAAATAATATTTTTGAGTTACAGTACGCGATAGACACTTTTTACTTTCTGGTGATGGGCGCACTTGTTATGTGGATGGCAGCTGGTTTTGCCATGTTAGAAGCCGGACTGGTTCGTGCAAAAAATACTACTGAAATCCTGACAAAAAATGTGGTTCTTTTCGCCATTGCCTGTACTGCTTATATGGTGATTGGTTATGCCATTATGTACGGTGGTGAATACTTCCTTTCGGGAATCGGTGATGTGGATGCAGATGCGGTATTGAAAGATTTTGCTGCTCGTGAAGATGGATTCCGTGGTGGTTCTATCTATTCAGGTGCTTCAGATTTCTTCTTCCAGGTGGTGTTCGTTGCAACAGCGATGTCTATCGTTTCTGGTGCGGTCGCTGAGCGCATGAAGCTTTGGGCATTTATGCTGTTTGCAGTTGTGATGACTGCTTTTATCTACCCTGTAGAAGGTTCATGGACCTGGGGTTCAGAAGGGTTTCTCGGTCTCAATCTGGATGACCAGTTTGGTTTTTCTGACTTTGCTGGATCCGGTATCGTACATATGGCCGGTGCTGCAGCAGCTTTAGCGGGTGTGTTATTACTGGGTGCTCGTAAAGGGAAGTATGGTGAAAACGGTCAGGTGAATGCATTCCCTGGTGCTAACCTGCCTTTAGCTACCCTGGGTACATTCATTCTGTGGTTAGGCTGGTTCGGTTTCAACGGTGGTTCAGTACTTAAATTGGGTGACATTGGCAACGCAAATGCTGTAGCCATGGTATTCCTGAATACCAATGCTGCTGCAGCTGGTGGTGTTATTGCTGCTCTTGTCGTTGCCAAGATTCTGTTTGGCAAGGCTGACCTGACCATGGCATTAAACGGTGCTCTGGCTGGTCTGGTAGCTATTACTGCTGAGCCTTCAACCCCTGGCGCGCTGGCAGCTACCTTGATCGGTGCTTTCGGTGGTGCTCTGGTTGTTTTCTCAATCATTACTCTGGATAAGCTGAAAATTGATGACCCTGTTGGTGCGATCTCTGTACACGGTGTTGTTGGTTTCTGGGGCGTGATGGCGGTTCCCCTAACTAATGATGGCACTTCTTTTGGTGGACAATTAGTTGGTGCGGCAGCAATCTTTGGCTGGGTGTTTGTGAGCAGCCTGGTAGTCTGGTTCATCATCAAGATGATTATGGGGCTACGTGTTACTGAAGAAGAAGAATACGAAGGTGTCGATCTCGCTGAATGCGGTATGGAAGCCTATCCTGAGTTCACTGGCGGTAAATAATTAACCTCCTTTGTATTTATTGCGGGTGCTTTTAGCGCCCGCTTTTTTATGTACAGGATGTACGGGCAGATTTTTGCTCGGCTCTGGCTTCCTCGGCCCAGGCATCCTGCTTCGCCCTACCTCCTCCTTCCATGGAGTCGTGCTTCGCTCTACCATCTAAATCCCTTTAGGTGTCCTCGGCAATTGCTTATATAGCCTTGTCAGCACAGCTTTGCTATGATGCCGGCCTTTCTCTAGGGGTACTGTAAATGCGTATAGTCTCTTCTTTTATTGGTTTTGCGCTGGCGATTGCGATCAGTATCTTCATTTTTGCCCCTGATCGTTTACCGGTGGGTTACGGATTTAAACCCGTACCAGTTGAGCTGGTGGTTGAAAATAATCTGGCGAGCCAACTGGTTGAGACGGTTACCGGTAAAAGTGCTAAGAATCTGGTGATAACAAATACATCGGATGCACCTATCTACAATCTAACCTTGACCTTGATGGATGAAAATAAGCAGATAAAGCATCAGCATATTAGCGCATTGTTGCCTGCTGCCCAGAAAGTGACTCTGGGTTGGGCTAATAAATGGTCTGTACAGGCCGGTGATCAATT
Source organism: Gammaproteobacteria bacterium (assembly GCA_050298595.1). Taxonomy (GTDB): domain Bacteria; phylum Pseudomonadota; class Gammaproteobacteria; genus JACNJF01. The sequence continues at coordinate 42,700 of JBNKUM010000075.1, forward strand.
AGAAGTAAAGGCATCAGCCTATTATCAGGTGGTTTGGGCGTTATGAGTAAAGCCATACATTGTTATATCTATCGTAGTGAGCGCAAGGCAGATACCTATCTATACCTACGTGAAAAAGATGACTTTTCTGAGATTCCAGTTGAGTTAATGAGAGTATTTGGCGAAGCTGAATTCAGCTTTGAGTTTGATTTAACACCAGATCGCCAACTGGCTAAAGAAAACCCGGGAGAGGTTTATAACAACCTTAAGCAGCAGGGCTACCATTTGCAGATGGCATCAGATCTATTGATAGAACAGCAACTGGCACTGAAAGGGCTGAATTAGTAGCTAAATAAATAGGGATTTCTAAGTGGGGTTGGTCAGTAAAACAATAAATTTGAAAAATCCTTGGGCATAGAGATATCGAGTTTCCGCAATTTTTCCCAACCTTTTATCAGTTTATCGAAATAATTTGCAATAAAAAGCCCCGCTTTTTGCATCACTTTTACCAATATTTAAATATCTCATATATAATCCGGCCTCCTTATTCATTAGCAGTTATTAATACACTGAAATCCAGAGATTTCCATGATCGAAAAATTACGAAATATTGCCATTATTGCCCATGTTGACCATGGGAAGACGACCCTGGTAGATAAACTGCTGGAACAATCCGGAACCTTTGACGCTCGTGCCCAGATGGGTGAACGCGTGATGGACAGTAATGAACTGGAACAGGAACGTGGTATCACCATCCTGTCGAAGAATACTGCACTACGCTGGAATGATTATCGCATCAATATTGTAGATACCCCCGGACACGCGGATTTTGGCGGCGAGGTCGAGCGCGTTATGTCTATGGTAGATAGCGTGTTATTGCTGGTAGATGCGGTTGATGGCCCCATGCCTCAAACTCGTTTTGTAACGCAAAAAGCGCTGCAGCAAGGCTTAAAGCCGATTGTGGTTATCAATAAGATAGACCGTCCCAGTAGCCGCCCTGATTGGGTTGTTGATCAAACCTTTGATCTATTTGATCGACTCGGCGCTACTGATGAGCAGATGGATTTCCAGGTCGTTTACGCCTCTGCGCTACAGGGATTTTCAACGCTGGATCATGAAAAACCGGGTACCGATATGACGGCCCTTTTTCAGACTATCGTGGACAAGGTTCCGCCGCCAGATGTGGACATGGATGGTCCCTTCCAGATGCAGGTTAGTTCACTGGATTACAATAGTTATGTGGGCGTCATTGGTATCGGTCGTATTAAGCGAGGTAGAGTGAAGACCAATGCCCAGGTTGTTTTGATTAACCCTGAAGGAGAAACCCGTAAAGCCAAGATTTTACAGGTGCTGGGATTCAATGGCCTGGAGAGAATAGAGGTACCTGAAGCTGAAGCGGGCGATATTATTGCTTTTACTGGTATTTCTGGATTACAGATCTCAGATACGCTTTGCGACCCGGAACATGTTGAAGCCTTGCCAGCGCTGACGGTCGATGAACCTACGGTAACCATGAACTTCCAGGTGAACACTTCCCCATTCGCGGGCAAGGATGGTAAGTATGTGACCTCCAGGCAGATCTATGAGCGTTTACAGAAAGAACTGGAGCACAATGTTGCTTTGCGCGTAGAAACTACTGACAATCCTGATCGCTTCAAGGTTTCCGGGCGCGGAGAGTTGCATCTTGCGATATTAATAGAAACCATGCGTCGTGAAGGTTATGAGCTTGCTGTTTCCCGACCAGAAGTTATTAATAGAGAAGTGGATGGTGTCATTATGGAGCCTTTCGAATCGGTAACTATCGATGTTGAGTCGCAGCACCAGGGCACTATCATGGAAACCTTTGGTAATCGTGGTGGCGAAATAGTCGATATGGTTCCCGATGGTCAGGGGCGTATTCGCCTGGATTATAAGATTCCTGCCAGAGGTCTGATCGGATTTCGCAATGAATTCCTCACAGCAACTCAGGGTACTGGTTTGATGTATAGTATTTTTGATAGCTATGGTCCGGTTAAAAAGACCGATTCAGTGACCAGGAATAATGGTGTCATGATATCTAATGGTCAGGGAAAAGCTTTGGGGTACGCACTGTTTAACCTGCAGGAACGTGGTAAATTATTTATTGGTCATGGCGAAGAAGTTTACGAAGGCATGCTAATAGGTATACATAGTCGCGCCAATGATCTTACCGTAAACCCTTTGAAGGCCAAGCAGCTTACTAATATTCGTGCAGCCGGTACCGATGAAAATCTGGTATTAGTGACACCGATTAAAATGACTCTGGAACAGGCGCTTGAATTTATTGATGACGATGAACTGGTCGAAGTTACCCCGACATCAATTCGTCTACGTAAAAAACACCTTACAGAAAATGAAAGGAAGCGCGCTTCACGAGGCTAATAAAGAGGATGATTTTATCAATCAAAGCGTACACAATAGTACGCCTTGGTTGATTAATTGGAAGGTAGCAATGGTGTCAAATAATGCCTGAGATGATCGGTACCCCTTCAATTCTGCTGGTAACCGGGTCTACTCAAACAACGCGTTCTATTGATAAACTGTTGTCATCGCAGTTTAATGTTTTGCATGCTGAAGATGGCAAAAAGGCCTGGGAGATTTTACAGGACAAGCCTTCTATCGGTGTGCTCATCTGTGCGCTGAAAAAATCTGTTGATAAATCAGCCTTGCTGGAAAGAATTCGTCACGCAAATAATAAGTTATTGAGAGCTTTACCAGTATTGTTGCTGGTAGGCGAAACTGATACAGAAGACCTGCGGGACCAGGCTTTTTCAGTCGGAGCAACAGACTTTATCAATATGCCGTTTTCCAGTATTGAACTGAAAACTCGCGTTCGATTACATGCTCAACTTTATAGTATCTACAGCCAGAACCAGCAAGAGGAAGAGCTGGAAGAAGGTGTTGATATTGATCTGTTAAATACCCTGATGCAACAGAAGGTATTTCTTACCCGCTTACAGCAGGAGATGTCTTTTTCGATACGCCATAAATCCTATATCAGTGTATGTCTGCTCAAGATTGATAGCGCTGATGAGCTGAGTGATGAATATGGTAAAGACGTATTTACTGCAATCCTAAGAGCACAGGCCAATAATATAGAAAAGCAAATCCGCAAAGAAGACAGTTTTGCCTATATGGGGGATGCTACTTTTGCAATTCTGTTACCAGTCACTAATGGAATGGGCGCTAATGTGGCAGTTAACCGTATCATGGAAAAGCTAAAAAGAATGAATCTGAAGCATGAAGGAGTGTCCATCGTTTCAACTCATAGTGCCGGGTTATACTCCTTTCTGCCCGAGGAAAGCATGACAACAGATGACATCATGCAAACTCTTGAGAAGCGATTATTAACGGCAGAACAAAAAGGTCCTGGTCAGTTAGTGAGTAGTAAAAGCGAAGTAGAAGGAGCTAAAATCAGTGTGGAGCAGGCGCTTAACAAGATTCATTACGGGCATACCGATGATTTGGGCAGGTATTTACCCGATTTACTTGAAACACTAAAACCTTTACTCAGGTTTGCTCATCAACAGAATGCAATTGATTTGCAGGATCTTATCGAAACTCTTGATGACTAGCCATTATGCAGGCAGAAGCTAGTAGAAACCGTTTGCTAAGTTGGCTGCGCACTCTATTTATCTATTCACTCATCTTTATTGTAAGCAGTTTTATCGGAAACCTCTGGTTAACCCGAAATCAGGCAAAGGATGCAGCACCTCAAATTGTTGGGCAAGATTTAGAAGGTAATGAGCTACAGATAAAATTCAGTCAGTATGATAAGCCTGCAATTCTGTATTTTTTTGCCGACTGGTGCCCTATCTGTAAATTTCAGCACCCAGTAATCAGTGCTCTTGCTGCAGATTATCCGGTTATTGCGATAGCAATGCAGTCAGGTAATAACCTGCAACTCAAACAATATATCCAGCAACAGGAAGTATCTTTACCTGTGATCAATGATAGCGACGGTAGAATCAGTGCAGCATTCGGTGTACAGGGTGTTCCAGCAGTTTTTATTATTCAGCAAGATGATACTATTGCCTATAGTACACGAGGTTATAGCAGTGAAATAGGTCTGCTTATTCGCCTGTGGCTTGCTCAAATAGAATAGTTTCAGGTTTAAATCAAATCATACTATTTGAGCATAGAATAGAGGCTTGTAAAGCCTTCATTAAGCCATAAAAGTTGTATATTGAAACTATTTGCGTTATAGATAGGTTCCTATCAACCTGTTGGCAGTAATTTTGAGGAGAGCATCGTAATGAATACCCTGATATTTATTGGCGGATTACTCGCCCTGATATACGCCACTACACGCATCTCTTTGCCGTTCAGGCATTGGTCTTTGATCGGTATTGCCGCGTTGACACTGTTCACTTTTAATAACGGTTTTAGTCTGACATGGGGCTTGATAATCTGGACCCTGTTGTTGATTCCTTTAGTGTTTCTGGGTATCGAGAGCCTGCGCATGCGGCTGTTATCCGTTCCCTTGTTAAATCGAATTAGAAAGATACTGCCGCCGATGTCTGAAACCGAGCGAGATGCTATCGAATCCGGTACGGTCTGGTGGGAAGCAGAATTATTCCGTGGCAATCCAGACTGGGACAAGCTGCTTAAATACAAAAAACCAGTTCTTAGTCAGCGCGAACAGGAGTTTCTAGACGGTCCCGTTGAAGAACTTTGCGCAATGATCGATGACTGGGATATCACACATAATCGAAATGATCTGCCTCCAGAAGTATGGGACTTTCTTAAACAGAAAGGATTCTTTGGCATGATCATTCCGCGTAAATATGGCGGCCTTGAATTCTCTGCGCATGCGCACTCAGCAGTTGTAATGAAGATTTCTTCACGCAGTATTTCTGTGGGGGTGACAGCCATGGTGCCGAATTCGCTAGGACCTGCAGAACTGTTACAGCATTACGGAACCGAAGAGCAGAAAGAATACTACCTGCCACGCCTGGCGGATGGTCGAGAAATCCCCTGTTTTGCCTTAAGCGGGCCATCTGCCGGCTCAGATGCTGGATCAATACCAGATGCTGGGATAGTGTGCGAAGGGGAGTTTGAAGGTGAAACCGTTGTGGGTCTGCGCATCAATTGGGAGAAAAGATACATAACGCTGGGGCCGGTTGCGACAGTGCTAGGGCTGGCTTTTAAGGTATATGATCCTGATGGCTTGCTGGGTGATAAGCCAGAGCTTGGCATTACCTGCGCTTTGATTCCAGTGAATACGCCAGGTATTGATATCGGCAATCGACATCTACCTCTGAGCGCGGCCTTTCAAATCGGACCGAACCGTGGCAAGGATGTATTTATTCCAATGGATTACATCATCGGTGGTGAGAAAATGATCGGTAAGGGCTGGCGCATGCTGGTCGAGTCGCTGTCGGTTGGTCGCGGAATATCTCTACCTGCGGTAAGTGCCGGTGCCGGTAAGATGAGTGCGCGTGTTACTGGAGCTTATGCTCGAGTTCGAAAGCAATTCAAAACCTCTATAGGTCGATTTGAAGGGGTGGAAGAAGTTTTAGCACGTATGGCTGGCATGAGTTATTTTATGGATGCGGGTCGTCTGTTAACGCTATCTGCACTGGATGCAGGTGAAAAACCCTCGGTGGTTACTGCGATGATCAAGTATCACAATACTGAACAAATGCGTCAGGTCATTAATGACTCTATGGATATTCACGGCGGTCGAGGTATCTGCCTGGGGCCAACCAATTATATTGGGCGTGGATATCAAACGCTACCTGTAGGGATTACCGTTGAAGGTGCGAATATCCTGACCCGAACCATGATTATTTTCGGACAGGGTGCAATTCGCTGTCATCCCTATCTGGTGCGAGAAATGGAAGCAGCAACCAATGAAGATCGAGCTGCAGGAGAAAAAGCATTTGATCAGGCGCTAACTGGGCACATGTCATATTTTGCATTAAACATGATGCGGGCATTTATCCTGGGTTTGAGTGGTTCACACCTCGCAGGTAGTCCGATCAAGGGGCATGTTTCTCAGTATTACAAGCGCCTGTCACAGATGAGTGCGGCCTTTGCTGTGGTGGCTGATCTGGCGCTCATGATGTTGGGTGGCAGCTTGAAGCGAAAGGAAAAGATTTCTGGTCGTTTTGCCGATGCACTGAGTTATATGTTTTATACCTCAGCAATCCTGAAAAAATTTGAAGATGATGGGCGACCCAGCGCTGATCTTCCGCTGATGGAATATAGTGCTAAGTATAGCCTCTATCAAACTCAGAAGGCGCTCGATGAAATCCTGCGCAACTTTCCCAGTAAAGCTGTGGGATTGATTGTACGTTTGATGATTTTCCCATTAGGTCTAAGTTTGAGATTACCAAACGACGCCCTGGGTCATCGTGCAGCATCCATATTGTTAAATCCAGGAGAGGTGAGAGATCGTTTAACCAGAGGTATATATGTCAGTCATGATGCTGAGGATATTACTGGTCGGTTAGAAGATGCGCTTGAAAAAATGATACAGGCTGAAGTCATTGAAAAAAGATTGCGTGCAGATAACAAAGTGCAGCCAGCTCTGATGGATGATGAGAGCTGGATGAAACAATTACTGGAAGAGGGCAAGTTGACAGAGGAAGAGCTAGCAAAGCTCCAGGCGTCAGCTATTGCGACTCGCACAGTGATTATGGTGGATGAATTTACACCAGAACAGGTAACTGGCCAAAGCAAGCCGGCCAATAAAGAGGCTTAAAATGGATTTACCATCCTTGCCTGCTCAAGGATGGTTATTTCATGATTTTAACGATATGACTAGTTCATAATAAGTACTATTGAGGATAATATGCAGAAAATCTGGTTAAATTCTTACCCTGAAGGAATCGCTCATGAAATAAACGTTGATGAGTATCAATCGGTTGCAGAAGTATTTGAGACGTCGGTAGAAAAATATACTGATTTACCCGCCTTTAGTAATATGGGGAAAACACTCAGCTACTCGGAGATGGATCGTCTGACCCGTGACCTGGCTGCCTATCTACAATCTATTCCTGGGATGCAAAAAGGGGATCGAGTAGCGATAATGATGCCCAATATTCTGCAAAACCCTATAGCAATATTTGCCATACTGCGTGGAGGTTTTACGGTGGTTAATACCAATCCTCTGTATACAACTCGTGAGCTAAGGCATCAGCTTAAAGACTCTGGCGCAAAAGTTATTATCGTTGTCGATAACTTTTGTCACACTCTTGATGAAGTCATTAAAGATACCGATGTGCAGCAGGTGATTACAACACAATTGGGTGATTTGCTTAAATTCCCAAAATCACTGATTGTTAATCTGGTGGTGAAATACGTCAAAAAGATGGTGCCTGAATACTCGCTGCCAGGAAGGGTGACCTTTAAAAGAGCTTTGAAACTGGGTAGGAACAAACAGTTTACGAAGCCGAAGATTGGCCATGAAGATATCGCATTCCTGCAATATACCGGCGGCACCACCGGTCTGGCCAAAGGTGCGATTCTGACCAATCGGAATATGGTTGCGAATATGCAGCAGGCATCAGAATGGATAAACATCGCTGTTGAACCGAAGCAGGAGCTGATCGTAACCGCATTACCGCTTTATCATATCTTTTCACTCACAGCGAACTGCCTGACTTTTATGAAGTTTGGTGCGCATAACTATTTGATCACCAATCCTCGTGATATGGCAGGTTTTGTCAAAGAGTTAAGTGGTGTGAAGTTCAGTATTATAACAGGGGTGAATACCCTGTTTAATGGATTGCTTAATACCCCTGGTTTTGCCGAGTTAGATTTTTCGTCACTCAAGCTAACACTAGGAGGAGGTATGGCGGTTCAACAGGCGGTTGCCGAGCATTGGCGACGCGTGACAGGTGCGCCATTACTGGAGGCCTATGGCTTAACAGAAACCTCACCTGCAGTGTGTATTAACCCGTTAAATCTGCATGACTTTAATGGCAGTATTGGCTTGCCGGTACCCTCTACCGAGGTGTCGATACGTAGTGATGATGGTGAATTTATGCCTCAGGGTGAGGTCGGTGAATTGTGTGTCAGAGGGCCTCAGGTAATGCGAGGCTACTGGAATAAACCCGATGAAACTGCCTTTGTACTGGATGATCAGGGCTGGTTGAAAACCGGTGATATTGCAATGATGGATGAGAAAGGTTTTTTTCGTATCGTAGATCGTAAAAAAGATATGATTCTGGTGTCAGGTTTTAATGTTTATCCGAATGAGGTTGAGTCTATTATTGCGGCGTGTCCCGGCGTGTTAGAGGTTGGCGTCATCGGTGTGTCAGATAACAATAGCGGTGAGGCAGTAAAGGCCGTTATAGTGAAAAATGATGACAGCTTAACCGAAAAAGATGTCATTGATCATTGCCGGAAAAATCTGACTAACTATAAGGTGCCAAAGTTAATTGAGTTTCGTAATGAGCTACCCAAAACAAATGTTGGCAAGATATTACGTCGCGAACTCAGGAAATAGTTAGTAAAGGTTTTCTATCAGAAGAGGCTACTCCTTAATGCTGTAGCCAGCATCGATGACCACCTGCTTCAGCAGCTTGCTATCTATCTGGCTATCGCAGTTTATAATGACATTGCCGCTGGCCAGATCAGGGGTGGCTTCTTCAACACCATCAACTGCTTCGAGTGATTTTTTAACATTCGCCACACAGTGCTGGCAGGTCATGCCTTCGACATTTAATGTAATACCCATATCGTTCTCCTGATGTTTTTCAAGGTTAATTTGCTTTCTTTTTGATCGCTCTACATATAGCCAGATGGTCATAAATGCAAGCACTACCAGGCTAACTATGCCCACTAGATTGTTACCGTGCTGATGCAGTTGGATAAGGACCTGCTGGGAGAAAAAGGCTTCAAAAAACAATGCAAACCCAATGCTCATAATAATCACAGTAGCCAGGTAAACCGCTAGCAGGCGAATGCCTAGTGTCCGATAAATAGCACCCATGGTGGCGATATTAGTGACGGGGCCAGCCATCAGAAATACCAGTGCAGTACCCAGTGGCATGCCTGCCAGAACCAGTGATGCAGCAATGGGCACTGAGCCGGTAGCGCATACGTATAAAGGTATCGAAATGAGTAGCATCAGAAGCATGCCGCTGATACCCTGAGTCAGGGCCATATCGGAAAAATAATTTTCCGGAGTTAATGCGGTGATCAAAGCAGCCAGCAGTACGCCAATAAAAATCCATTTATCAATAGCGCCATACAGGTCGTACACCGTGTATTCCCAGAACTCATGCCAGGTTTTTGGCGTAGGCTCATAAACAGCGGAATAGTTTTCAACAATCTCAGACGGTTTATCAGCATAATCGGCAATCATGCCGCCAATAATACCGGTTACAAAAGCGGTTAATACCTTGAAAATGGCGAACGGCCAGCCGAGGAAATTGGCACACACCAGTACCGAATCTAACCCGGTTTGTGGTGTGCTAATCAGAAATGCAGTGGTTGCACCATTTGATGCACCTTCCTTACGTAAGCCAAGGGCCGTGGGTACAACGCCGCAGGAACATAAAGGTAAGGGTACGCCAACTAGAACTGATTTGAATACACTGGATAAGCTACGTCGACTTAATGTGCGATGGATAAATCCAGCAGGGATTAGCAAATGAATTAAACCGGCCAGGATCAATCCGCCCAGCAAAGGTGGGCTCAGTTCCAGTAATATCTGCCATAATGAGAGAAAGTATTCATTAATCAGAGGCACTATACATACCTGTTATTGTTGAACCCATTTGCCATGTTTCTGGTTCCAGATCTTAGTTTTCTCAGTTGAGATAAAATCGTTACCATCAATTTGGCCGTTATACATTATGGTATCGCCGAAATAGGCCCACATATGTCCATCATCGGTATCCAGAATCAGATAGTTTTTGCCATTCCAGTAAGCCTGGTAACGGCCTTCTTTTGCATCTGCTGTAGTGGTGATAAGTAAAAATGCACTGATAAATATTAAGGTAAGTAGTTTAAGTTTCATCTTGATTTCCTCTTTAATAGAAATCCTATTATAGATAGAGGGGTTAGTTATGGCCGCTAATTTTGGCGTGTAAAGGCCTGGTTTGTTGAAAAGTTCTCATCTGTTCCTCAGTGGCAGGGGTTTGATGGTCGCGCTTCCACTGTTCGATGGACATGCCATAAACCTTTTCCTGAGCCCCGGCATAATCCATTTCAAGACCCTGATTAAGTGCTTCGGCCAGATACCATTTTGCAAGGCAGTTGCGGCAAAAACCGGCCAGGTTCATCAAGTCTATATTTTGCACATCGGTGCGTTCCTGCAAATGTTTTACAAGGCCACGAAAAGCGGCGGCTTCAATTTCGATCTGTTGTTCTCTGGTCATGATAAACTCCGCGTAATGAACCTCTACCCTAACACAAATTCGATGCAGGATTTAACGCAAAATGAAAGGCTATTAAGCTGGTTTGATGCGCTAAAAAACAATCTGGAAGATTCGCATCAGCGCGCTTGTGTGATGCTACGTGGACCGAAAGAGTGGTCATTGGCGGTAATACAGTTATGTATCGGCAAAAGCCCGTTATTTTTGTCGAATGATAAAGCCATGCCGGGCGCGGTAAGTTTTTCCAGGGCAGAAAATCTACTGGGCCAGGAAGCTGATAGCCTGGTATACGACCTGTATGGTGGTATCAATAGTGATGTACTGTGTATGGCAGCAGGACTTATTCGAAGTGGTGGTATTCTGCTGCTGCTTTGTCCGCAGGAATTGAATCCAGGTGATGATGTTTATGGTCATTGGCAGGGAAACGCGGCACAGAGTCCAGTATTTTTTAACTACCTGATGGATCAATGGTCTACCTGTGAAAGCTATTTCTGCATTCAACCCACACAACCTTTACCCACAATAAAACCTTTTACAGTCTCTCCCGTGGTAGAAATTGAACAGGGTAAAACTCGCGATCAGCAGGTATTAATTCAGCAGTTGCACAGTTGGTATGAAGATAAAGCAAAGCCTCTTTTTCTACTGACCGCAGATCGAGGTCGCGGTAAAAGTACTGCTCTCGGCATGTTTGCAAATAGTCTTAATAATCATTGTTGCGTTGTGATTACCGCAGCATCGCGTATGCAGGTTGAGATACTGTTGCAGCAGATCAATGATAAGCCCTCGTTGACGTTCAGGGCTCCAGATGAAATTATCCGCCGACAGCAGACTATCGACGTGTTGATCATTGATGAAGCGGCTATGCTGCCAGCCAGTGTGTTACAGCAATGTATTGAGCTTGCGCAGAAGACTATTCTATCCACCACTACTGGTGGCTATGAAGGCACCGGGCAGGGCTTTATGTTGAAGTTTATCGCCGCATTTAATCCACAGCAGATGCAATCCATGCAGCTTTTGCAGGCGGTTCGCTGGGGTCAGAATGACTTGCTGGAACAGAGTATGAATAACGCACTACTGCTGAAATCTAGTGAATTGAAGCCTTATGTGAAAGGCACAAAGATCAAAACCAGGCTGATTTCTAAAACAGAACTGGTCAAAGACCTGGCTTTATTGCGCGAAATCTACCAATTACTGGTATCTGCGCACTATCGTACACGGCCATCTGACCTACGTCAGTTAATGGAGGATGAAAACCAGTTATTGTTGCTGGCACGCGATGAATTCGCAGTGCTTGGCGTTTTGCTGCTAAACCGTGAAGGCGGTTTTGAGCAGAACCTGAGCGAAGAAATATTCATGGGCAGGCGCAGACCACAGGGACATTTGCTGGCACAGATGCTAACTGCTCAGGCAGGGATTAAGTATTTTTCCTGTTATCAGGGTTTTAGAGTACAACGCATTGCAGTTGAAAAGAATTTCAGGCGTAAAGGATTGGGACGAATGCTGATCCAGCACGCAAGAGACCTGGTGGACTTGCATCAAGTGGATTATCTGGGCAGTAGTTTTGCGCTGGATCAGATTAATGCGGCTTTCTGGAAGTCCTGTGGATTTCAGCTGGTACACATCGCCTCTGGTAAAGGCAAATCCAGTGGGCGGCAAACAGTGGTGGTTTTGCAAAGTAGTTGTGCAGACGTCACTGCTGATATGCAAACACTGCAGAATAAAATTCAACGTGATCTTGCGTTATGGTTGCTAAGTTACTGTAATGAAATGTTCTGGCGCGATGTCATTGCGCTGTTATCGCTGGTTATTACTGAAAATCCACTTACCCATCAGGATGAAGATGAAATCCGAGCCTTTGCTTTTGGTTTTCACGGTCTGGACTACAGCCTGCCCGCATTACAACGTTTACTAATCAGTCAATCAGGTAAATTATCCCAATTTGATCCAAATACCCGGCGCTTACTGGTAGAGAAAATATTACTCAACCGGAGCTGGGAAGCCGTTTTGGGGCATAGTGATTTTGCTGGCCGCAAACCCCTGCTACAAAACCTTCGACATAATATTAGTGAATTATATGAACAGTCTTATGCATCCTGAATTTAGAGGCGCCGATAATTGGGTTAATCAAGATAAAGATTATGTCTGGCACCCCTATTCAGCTATGGGTTCAGAACAGCCAGTGTTTCCCGTGCAATCTGCGAAAGGTGTGCGAATCAAGCTGCAGGATGGTCGTCAGTTGATCGATGGCATGTCATCCTGGTGGTGCGCCGTGCACGGATATAATCACCCCCGTTTGAATCGGGCGATCCAGGATCAGTTACAAACCATGGCACATGTGATGTTTGGCGGGTTAACGCATGAACCGGCGGTTACGTTGGCAAAAAAACTGGTTGAACTGACTCCAGCATCTTTGGCAACGGTATTCTTTGCGGACAGTGGTTCGGTCTCTGTAGAAGTCGCTATGAAAATGGCTATCCAGTACTGGAGTGCGAAAGGGCAAAAGAGTAAACAGAAATTTGTCAGTTTGCGTTCTGGGTATCATGGAGATACCTTCGCAGCGATGTCTGTATGCGATCCAGAAACGGGAATGCATAGCCTTTTTTCCAGGGTATTGACAAAACAGTATTTCGTGCCACAACCATCCTCTCGATTTGCTCAGCCCTGTGATGAATCGGAGCTGGAAGCTATGCGAGACACGCTGCAAAACCACCAGAAGGATATAGCAGCAGTCATCCTGGAGCCCATCGTTCAGGGTGCTGGTGGTATGTGGTTTTATTCGGCTGATTATCTGGAAGGAGTACGCAAGCTGTGCGATGAATATGAAGTGCTGCTGATAGCTGATGAAATTGCTACTGGTTTTGGTCGTACTGGAAAATTTTTTGCCTGTGAACATGCCGGAATATCACCGGATATTATGTGCGTCGGCAAGGCGCTTACCGGTGGCTATATGACATTGGCGGCAACGCTAACAACTCGGGAAGTCAGTGAGGTCATCAGTAATTCTGACCCTGGTGTCTTCATGCATGGTCCCACATTTATGGCTAACCCCATGGCCTGTGCAGTGTCCAATGCGAGTATAGATTTGTTGATGTCCTCTTACTGGAGCCAAAAGGTCAAAGCCGTGGAGCAGGGACTCAATGAAGGCCTACAGAAGTGTAGCGAGCTTACTTCAGTCAAAGAGGTGCGCGTGTTGGGTGCCATTGGTGTGGTTGAAATGCACAAGCCTGTCGATATGAAAACCATCCAGCCAGCATTTGTTCAAGAGGGAGTCTGGGTTAGACCATTCGGACGACTGGTATACCTGATGCCACCCTATATCATACAACCACAGGATCTGGCCAGGCTGACTGATGCTGTCTATAGCGTATTAAGTAAGCTCAATTAGCAGGCATCTGGATCTACTTCTTGTCTTTGGCTTATCTCGGTCTTTTTTTATCAGCATTTCTATCAGCTACGTTGTTACCGGGCAGTTCGGAAATTTTGCTGGTCAGCTTAATGCAGCAGGATTTAAGTCAGGCTCTGCTATGGCTATGGGCAACCTCGGGCAATTCTCTGGGCTCAATAGTTAACTGGGTACTGGGCAGGTACTTTTTGCATTTCCAGCATAGACGCTGGTTTCCGGTAAACGAGCAGGCGCTGGAAAAAGCCCAGCACTGGTTTCAACGCTATGGTATCTGGTCATTACTGCTATCATGGGCACCAGTGATTGGCGACCCTTTGACTCTGCTGGCAGGAGTGATGAAGGTCAGGCTGAGCCTGTTCATATTGCTGGTAGTTATCGCCAAAGGCGTACGTTATGCGCTATTGCTGGGTCTGGTGAATGGATTCTAGGTTGACACTCAACAAAATTGATCAAAGCTGCCCAGGAAATCGAGATCGATGATATTATTTCTTTTACTCAGAGAGTAGCGCTCTTCTAATAAATCAGGTAGGCAGAATGACCGATAAACTTTTCAGGGGATATCAACGTTTTCGAGAAGGATATTTTGAAAAGAATAAAGACCGGCTAGAGCAGCTCGCGCTAAGTCAGGCGCCTGAGATCGCCATGGTCTCCTGCTGTGATTCGCGGGTAGATCCTGGCATTTTGTTTGATGTTGATCCCGGTGAAATCTTTGTTATTCGCAATGTGGCAAATCTGGTGCCGCCCTATGAAACTACCGGTAACTATCATGGAACCAGTGCTGCGCTGGAATTTGCAGTGACCTGTCTACATGTAAAACAGATTGTAGTGTTAGGGCATGCGAACTGCGGTGGTATCAGAGCTTTAATGGAACATGAAACCTCATTTCAGGCAAAAGGCTTTATCGATAGCTGGATGAACCTGGCTGCTCCAGCAAAAGAAGAAGTGCTGGCTCGCGAAGATTTGCATGATATGCAGCAAAAAATTACCGCCTGCGAAAAAACTGCAGTCAGTCATTCATTGCAGAATTTAATGCTGTACCCCTGGATAAAACAAAGAGTTGAAGCAGGTCAACTGGAATTACTCGGATGCTTTTACGATTTACGTAATGGTGACCTGCTGATTCTGGATAAAAAAGGCTCAGGCCCTGAGCCCGAATAAATAATTTAACTTATAGCGCCGCTATAGCTTTTCAGGCCTCAACAAGCTTCTCCTGACTGAGAAGCCTGTTACCTGAATATGTGTTATGACATGATCAATCCACCACAGACATTCACCGATTGATCGGTAATGTATGTAGCGTCTTCACTGGCCAGAAAAGCGACAAGCCCGGCAACATCGGCTCCGTTCCAGCTCGTTTCACGGGAAGATTCTATCAATGGCCAAATAGCAGCTTACTTTGCTGGTAGGGGCATGGTCGCTGTAATCCAGGCAGCCAGTGCTGAGAAGAATAAATTTTTTATCGGTAATCATGTGCACGAATAGCTCTTGCATAATCTGAAATATTAGCAATCTGAGTAAAAGTGATGAGGCTTGTGCTTTCGTACGGAGTAAATATTGTGAGGGCAGATATATGTGGCTGGTGTGGCATATTACGATATGCTTATTTAGGTAATGTTGGTACAATTCCGCACCGCAGAGCTTAGAGCCAGTCGAGTGTAAAGCTGTTTTCCTGCGAAGCTTTTAGTAATATTTAATGCTCAGTCATCCTGATTTTCGATTTTCACGATGCAAAATGTAATACAGTTTGTGTAGCGCAACCAATCAAGTTTGGAGTTCACGAGATATATGGCAATCAGCAGCCCTAAAGAAATAATTGAAGATATTCGCCAAGGTAAGATGGTCATTCTCATGGATGACGAAGATCGCGAAAACGAAGGCGATATCCTGATCGCAGCGGATAAAATAACTCCCGAGGCCATCAACTTTATGGCTACCCATGGTCGTGGTTTGATCTGTCTGACGTTAACGGCTGAACGTTGCCAGCAGCTAAACCTGCCATTGATGGTTAGTAAAAATACAGAGAGCTTCGAAACTAACTTTACAGTGTCTATAGAAGCAGCAAAGGGTATCCTGACAGGTATCTCAGCGAAGGACCGTTGTCGTACCATACAGGCTGCCGTTGCAGCAGATGCAATGCCAGAAGATATCGTGATGCCGGGACATATCTTCCCTATCATGGCTCGCCCCGGTGGTGTACTGACCAGAGCAGGGCATACTGAAGCAGGTTGTGACATAGCCCGCATGGCCGGATTGACGCCTGCTAGTGTAATCGTAGAAATTTTAAACGATGATGGCACTATGGCACGCAGACCCCAACTGGAGATCTTTGCTGAAGAACATGGCATAAAGCTCGGCACCATCGCTGATCTTATTGCTTACCGATATGCCAATGAAAAGACCATAAAGAGAGTGGATGAATCACCAATACAGACTCCTTTCGGTGAATTCAAGGTTGTTATTTTTGAAGATTTAATCGATGGCGATATGCATTTCGCACTTATCAAAGGCGACATTGATCCGGATGAAGCAACTCTGGTGCGTGTAGTACATACTCAAAATGCACTGGTCGATTTATTACAATCTGGTGATAAGACATGGACCCTGCCGAATGCTATGCAAAAGATCGCGGATGAAGGTGGCGTGCTAGTTATACTGGCCAGTCAGGAAACCAATCAATCGGTGCTGTATAAAATCCACAAACTCTGTTCAAGAGAGGTTGCGCCAGCAAATACACCAACTCCAGATCAGTTCAATCAGGTCGGTGCCGGTTCACAAATTCTTTCTGATCTGGGTATCTCAAAGATGCGTCTGTTGACATCCACCTCTCAGCGTTATCATGCCCTGTCCGGTTTTGGTCTTGAGGTGGTTGAATATATCTGCGAACACTGACATATTCTAACTCAGCATGGCAAACCAGAATGGCTTACGCTTACTGACCAGGATAGCGACGCTCTATTACACCGAAGGGATGAAACAGACTGAAATTGCGAGAGTATTAAACCTCTCTCAATCTCAGGTCTCGCGATCGTTAAATCGTTGTGTTAAGGAAGAAGACCCTGTTATTTCGATGACATTGGCACAATTAAAAGCCTGTACACGCGTGGTTGCACTCGCTGGAAGTATGCAAAAAGTACCAGCTATCTGGGCCGCACTGAAGGGAGGTCTCATTGATGTGCTGATTACTGATAGAATCACAGCTGTGGAGTTAGCCCAGTAGCCTGCTGGTGATCTACGGGTTGTCAATTTAGCCTTTTAACTTCAAACTTATAATACTTTTATCGGATACCATTTTATGACAAAGAATTTACTACTCATACTGATATTTTTTTTTAGTGCACAGGTCCTTGCAGTCGAGTTTCCCATTGAGATATCAGAATACATTGATGATGTTAAAATTGATGCCTATATCAATAAAGAAGACTTGAAAAAAACCAGTCAATGGACACCCTTCGAATCATCTCCTCCACTTACTATCAACCAGGCCTTAACAGCGATATTGAATGATGAAAAGTCTGAAATTGATTTTACTAATTCACGTGTTATTGGTATTGAATTAAAACCGGTTCCTCATCACAAATCATACTGGCACTACCTGGTTAAGATAAAAACTATTTCAGAAGAGGGTTCTGAGCCCAGTTTTTTCATAGTGCTGATGGATGGCAAAGTAATAACGGCAATAAAAGAGCCTGAGTCAATAAAATAATAAATAATTAACTCCAGGAGCCTGAATACAGTGTAGCCACTATTCGATTCCCAACCGGTCTGCTTTAGTTACGGCTCAGAGATTAGCGGTCAACTGTGGAATCCGAGTTTCTACCGTCAAGCGCAATAAGTATTGACTGGTAATCGAAGTTTTCCGTCAGGCGAGACAATGTGTAACCTAGCTCGGCTTCGACTTCAGTGATTTTTTTGATGGTATCGTCGATGCTAGCACTGTCCAGGCTTTCAAGGACATCATGAAGTTCCTTACGTAGCGCTTGCGGTAGTATGCTAAGCATCTCTGGCGTCAAGGTCACAACCTCCTGTTGCGGCTCGAGTGAATCCTGATAAATGTATTTTACGCCCAGATGCTTTGACAGGCAGTCGTAGATTTCGCTCGCGCGGAAGGGCTTTCGTACATAATCGTCCATGCCGATATCGAGTATCGCATTGCGCTCTTCGGCAAATGCCGAGGCGGTCACAGCAGCTATCTTTACAGCCTTTCCGTCGGGCAGTTCACGAATGCGTTGTGTAGCTTCCATACCATCCATCACTGGCATGCGTCTATCCATCCAGATGAAGTGTGGATGCCAGCTCTGGAATAGTTGCACACCCTGCTCGCCGTTTTCTGCCAGTTTGACCTTAAAACCGACACTTTCCATAAGTTTGGTAAGAAGCAGCTGATTATCGCGCTGATCTTCGACGATCAGGATGCGGTATTCGGGTTGGCCTGGCTGCAACCCGGCTACTTCTCCCTCATCTACCCCATTCGATTTACTAATATCGACTTCCTTCGCTTCCTGCAGTGGCAACTCAATCCTGAATAGTGAGCCTTTACCGGATTCACTTTGCAGGCTGATACTGCCCCCCATCATCCGTATAAACTGGCGCGTTATAGTCAGTCCAAGCCCGGTGCCCTTGCTGGCGCCCTGTTCCCCCAGTTGAACGAACGGTTCGAAAACATGTCGCTGGTCTTCAGGTGTCATACCGATACCGCTATCTTCAACCTCGATGATCAAATGAGAGTATTTGTTTTGCCTGGTACCTAAGCGCAGAGTAACGCCACCCTGGTCGGTGAATTTGACCGCATTGCCCAGCAGATTGATGAGTATCTGGCGCAGGCGGGCTTCGTCGCCTACAATGAAGCGCGGGAACATCGATGTCTGGTCAATCAACAGTTGCAGCCCTTTGCTCTGTGCGCGTTGCGACATCATTTCGCTGACGTCGCGTACCATACCGCCCAGATCGAACGGCGCGTTCTCCAGTTGCACTCGTCCAGCTTCGATCTTGGCCATTTCCAGTACGTCATTGATCAGGCTCAGCAGGTGTTTGCCGCTACGGTTGATGATGTCGATGTTTTGCTGTTCGTTCTCTGGCAACCGCGAGTCTTGACGGATCATGTCGGAGAAACCAAGTATAGCATTCAGTGGGGTGCGTAGTTCATGGCTCATATTAGCGAGAAAAACGCTCTTGGCATGGTTAGCGGCTTCGGCATTATCTCGCGCCTTGATGAGTTCTGCTTCGATCTGTTTCTGGGTGGTGACGTCATGCATTGAGGCTACTGCGCCCAGCTTTTCTCCCGACTCACTGAACATCGCCTGGGCGGCACACAGCATGAAATGTCGACTACCATCCGCATGCACGATAATCATAGGATGTTCCCGAACCTGCTCCCCATTGAAGGCGCGAAACAGGGGGGTCTGATCGGTTGACATTGGCGTGATACCATCCTCCTGCAGCAATCTATAATGCTCGGACCAACGCTCCGGCGGCAAATCCTCCTGCTCTATACCATGTATCAGACGCGTGGCACGATTAAAGTAGGTAAGCACACCCTGTTTGTCGCAGGCGACTATGCCATCGGTGATATTTTCCAGCACTGCCTGGGTAAAGACCTGCTGCTGCAGCAGCTCCTCAGTCCGCTCCTCCACCAGCTCTGTGAGGTGGTCTCGGTGTAGCTGAAGTTCATTCTCTCGCTGGGTCAGGGTGTTCAACATGGCGTTGAAAGCATGACCGAGTTTAGCCGCCTCATCCTGACCTTTGAGTCGAACCCGGATCTCCCGATCACCAGCATGGATAGCGTCTGCCACCGTTTGAATGGCGTATAAGCGGTGCGTCAGCCGCCAACCCATGAGCGCAGCCAGGATGGAAACGATAAAGATGGTTACTATGGCCTGCAGAACACCATTGCGAGTGATCGTGCGCAGACGTCTTGCTGTTGTCTCCTGGCCCAGGCCCACGCGTATCCAGCCTATGTTGCTACCAGCCAATACCACGGGGCTGACCACATCCAATACTTCAGCGGTCTGACTGATAATGCGGGTGTGCGATTCTGTTATCCGGCTATCCAGAAAACCTTTCAGGGATTTGCCTACCAGTGAGGTATCGCTATGGGCGAGCACCTGGCCCTGCGGGTCAAGAATCATGGCGAACAGAAGATCGGGGTAGCGGCTCTGAGCCTCGATAATTTCCTGCAGACCGGAATAATCTCTCGCCGCTAGCCAGTCAGATGAGGAGGTCGCAATGCTCTGGGCCAGGGCGGTGGCGTGCTCGGCTTGACGTTCAAGTAGCATATCCTGTTGCCGATCAGTGAGATACCAGATGAACAGCGTCATCATCACAGCATTGAGCAGGGCTACGCCGAGTATGAGCTGGCCGCGCAGGGTGCCGAAGATCGGCCTCAGATAGCGTTCAAGCAGAGTCTGTCTCACTTTAATTCCACTGGGCGAACATCCTGCTCGAAGGTTGCAATATAATCGCGCACCCTGTCATAGCTGGTGTTATTGGCGACATGGAAGCGAGCGGTCGACATTCCAGTGAGGGTGGCGTTTCCTGCAGGGGTTTGTTGAAGGGAAACCAGCAAGGCCTGTACTTTATCGCTTAGCACCGTTGGCACATCATCGCGAGCCATAACCGAGTTGTTCATCAGTGGAGGCGTCTCCAGGATCAACTTCAACTGGGCGGCTTGCTCAGGATGGTCATGCTGGAACAGTCGCCAGGGTGGCGGCCAGGTGGTAGCGGCGGTAAACCTGCCCAGATAGGCGTTCATGATAGACGATTCCTGCGAGCCTACATAGACGTTATCTATATCCCTGTTGATATCCAGCCCATGCTGGTAGAGGAAATACTGCGGCATGATGCAGGTGGCCTTGAAATCTGCAGTGTCACCCGCCATCGCGATTACCCGGTAGCCGACTTTGATAGCTTCCAGTGTATGCCAGGGATTGGGCAGCAGGAGTTCAGGGCTACGGGCGCAAAACTTCTCCTCGTATACCTGGTAATCGCGTGTTGCCTCCAGTAAGAAGCTCACTTCAGGAATGTTTGCATTCAGATAATCGATCAACGGCTGGTAGGCTTCTGCAAGCTTCTTTGGGTTGTGCAATGGGTGGATGGCCAGGTAGTAGCGCAGCTTTGCGCTACTCACTATTGCGTTGTCATATTGTGGTCCGCTAGGTGGCGGCGCAGAGTCGCAAGCAACGCTGAATATCAGCGTCAATACAAGGCTCAGGGCCAGGCGTATGTCACTCATCTCTCGCTCCTACGGCAGGCGGCAGAACAGGCATCAATAGTTTCCTGCTATGCCAGATAAACAGATTACACAGTGCTTCAACAATATTTCATCGTGTTTTCACATTATGTATATTTATCCAGACATGCTTGCAGAGTTCCTCAATCTAAGGAACCTCTGATCAATTATGTTATGTCTCTGTGCATCAAGACCTCGCTTTATAAGTTTCCTGCGAGTTACTTTAACAGCTTCAGAATAGCCGGATAGTTATAGTTCTCGACGAGTCGGTTAAGCGTCTTCTCTAAAGCCGGGTTCTGCATGGCTATCTGCTGAACAACTGCTTCAATTCGACTTCTGTCCAGCAGTTCTAGTGCATTAATAAACTCATTGCGCAATTCTTCCGACAATTCCTCCAGCATATTACCTGTTAGAGTCTCATCCTGTTGTTTAAGCTCTGGCTCATCCTCGTAAATGTATTTTACGCCAAGGTGTTTTGACAGGCAGTCGTAAACTTCGCTCGCGCGGTAGGGCTTGCTCACATGGTCGTCCATCCCGGCATCGAGCATTTCGTTGCGCTGTTGAGGAAATACCGAGGCAGTGACTGCTACGATCTTTACCGCCTTGCCACCAGGCAGTTCACGGATGCGTCGTGTCGCCTGCATGCCATCCATCACCGGCATGCGCTGATCCATCCAGATGAAGTGTGGCTTCCAGTTCTGGAACAGTTGAACCCCCTGTTTCCCGTCCTCAGCGGTTCTGACCTTGAAACCGACAGGCTCAAGCAGCCGGGTTAGTAGTAACTGGTTATCACGGTTGTCTTCGACGATCAGAATACGGAATTCGGACTGACCGGGAGCGAGTCCCAGCACCTCTCCCTTGTGGTGTATTTGTGGTTTATTGATGCCGTTTTCAGGTGCTTCGAGTAGCGGCACGTCAACCCGGAACAGAGAACCTTTGCCGAACTCGCTTTGCACGCTGATATTTCCCCCCATCATCTGTACAAATTGGCGCGTGATGGTCAGCCCCAGTCCGGTACCCTTGTTGACGGCAAGCTCTCCAAGTTGAACGAACGGTTCGAACACATGCTGCTGCTGTTCTGGCGTCATGCCGATACCGCTATCCTCAACCTCGATCAGCAGATGTGCGATCTTGTTTTGCCTGGTGCCCAGACGTAGAGTCACATTGCCCTGGCGGGTGAATTTGATGGCATTGCTCAGCAGGTTGATCACAATCTGACGCAGGCGAGCCTCGTCACCGACGATGAAACGCGGAAACTCCGATGACTGCTCAATCAACAGCTTTAAGCCATTGTTCAGTGCACGTATCTCCATCATGTCTGTAGTGTCCTGGAGCATGGCACGCAGGTCGAACGGTCTGTTTTCCAGTTGCAACCTGCCAGATTCAATCTTGGCCATTTCAAGCACGTCATTAATCAGGTTCAGCAGGTGGGTACCGCTACGGTTAATAATTTCAATATTCTGATGCTCACTAGAGGGCAGTAGCGGATCTTTACTCATTATGGAGGAAAAGCCGAGAATGGCGTTGAGTGGTGTACGTAGTTCGTGGCTCATATTGGCGAGGAAGACACTCTTGGCATGGTTCGCGGCTTCCGCTGCATTGCGTGCCAGCACCAGATCGGCAGTGCGCTGCTGAATCTTCTCCTCCAGATCATCCTTGTACTGCCTAAGCTCCTCTGTTGCCCTCTTCTGCTCGTCAATATCTATCCGTAAGCCAAGCATGCGGCTCAGCTTGCCCTCTTTATCATGCTCAATAGCAAAACCGATCACCCGTTGCCAGCGATAACTGCCGTCGGCATGAAGCATACGTGCTTCGTAGGTATAATTGTCGCTGTTGCGGGAGAGGATCTGCTGGATATTTTTCTGCACCATGGGTACGTCTTCCGGGTGGATCCGTTCAAGCCACTCCTGACGATCTCCCTGGCCCTCACGAGCTTCGTAGCCCAACATTCTGTAGTAGATTGGGGAGGGATAAAAGAGGTCTTGTTTGACGTCCCAGTCCCAGACACCAATCTGTGCTGCCTCCAGGGTAAGTCTAAAGCGCGCCTCGGAAACCGTAAGCCTTTCCTCGGTGAGCTTGCGCTCGGTGATGTCGATAAAACTCACGATAACCTGCTCGATAACACCCTCGCTGTCGAACACTGGTTCGGCATTCACCAGGACCCATATATGCTCCTGCTGATGCGGACGGTGTATGCCCAGGGTGATATTTCTCAGTGCGCGCTGCGAGTTTAGCACCCAGTTAACCGGATATTCGTCCAGTGGTAAAGTGCTGCCATCTTCGCGTATGAAATGCCAGGCTGGATCAATTGCCTTTTTGCCTAGCATCTGCTCATCACTTAGCCCGAGCAATTGCTGCGCCATGGAATTGGAAATAAGGACTTGAGTATCCGCCCCATGTATGATCACAGCGGCCTGTATCTTCTGTACCAGTGTGCGGAACTTTTCTTCGCTCTGTTGCAACAGAGCGTTGTGTTGTTCCAGCTCGGCAGTCGAGCTTTGTAGTTTCTCGGTCATGGTGTTGAATGCAGTTGCCAGCAGACCGATTTCATCCTTCGAATTCACATCAGCCCTGATATTCAGGTCCCCCCGGGTAATGTGGTCAGCCATGTCGACCAAATGCTTAATGGGACTGGTTAGCAGGCGTGTAACAACAACAGCCAGTATAGCCACAATAAGTACCACGATTCCCGCCAGTATGGCAGTATTTTGCGTCAGTGCCTGTGTCGGCTCAAGAAGCCTTGCCTGTGGCTTAAGGAAGACGACCAGCCAGGGACGCGTCTTCATTTGAGCTACAGCGGCCGCATCCGCTACGGTGGATCGGTAAACATTAAAATAAGGACTGGAGGTATTGACCAGTTGCAGGCTATCTGCCAACCCAGGTGTTTTAGCCATCTGATAGAGCGAACCAGAAGGGCTGCCGGGAGAGGAGAGTCCATCCGCCAGAATCACCCCTTCGCTGTCCAGCAAAAGAGGATAGGACTGAGGGCCGATGAGGCCTTTATCCTGTTCCAGCAATTGCTGCAAAACTGACGCCGTATATCGTGCACGCAAGACGCCTAGCGGTTTTTCAGTCACTGAGTCGAAAACGAGATGGCTGTAGTAGAGATAGGCTATTTCGGAGTCAGCTTCGAATTCGATGGAAGATACGTATGCCTTTCCGCTTTCCAGTGCCACCTGGAAATAATCTTTTGCGGATTCATCCTGGCCAATACCGTTTGCATCAGTATCCGCTATGTTGTGTCCACTCAGGTCCAGCAGGGCATAGGAGGAGATGAATGCCGGGTTCCTGTTGGTGAGCGATTGCAGGGTCTCCAGCGCCCGACGTTGCGCATCTGGACTACTGGATTTGTCCCCTGGCAGGCGCAAATAAGAGGCTAGTGCTGGTAAATGAGATTCGACACTGATGACAGTAAGTTCAGAGCCGATGGATGCATCCAGCCGCGCAACTGTTTGCGAAGCTGCGGCAAACAGCGCCTGGTTAGCCGACTCGGTCAGTGCTCGCCGGGTGATGGTATCGTTGTACAGGACCAGGATGGTGAGCGGAACCAGAGCCACCATCACAAACGAGATTAACAGCTTGGCACGTAGCGAGGTTGCAATGGATTTCCAGACCTGCCCGATCATATCCAGTACCTGTTCACCAGTGTATTCATCAGTTCTCTGGTTGTAGCAGATGGCGATGTGTCTTTGGACGCTGGACGCAAGGTGGTACCGGCAAAGGTCTTGCCGACATCTCGGAGGAACTTTTGTTGATCGCCTGAAGGCTCGATGGCCGAGTCAGGCCCGATCATTTGCAGAATATTTTCACTGGTCGGCGCGGCCAGGACTGATCGCAACGGCATTCCGACCCCATAAAGACCGAAGGCAAATCCAGCCTGGGCACGCAGCTGCAAAAATTCGCGACGCTTCAACCTGCCGCGCTCGAACTGATCATTGGCCGACTTCAGAAAACAACGACGCTGACGCTCATAGTTATTCATCTAACCTGCCTCTATCTCTATTCAAGTCCATTGATATTGTGTTTTAAATCGGCTTTTAGAAACTTAGTCTGGACACTTTAATATTGCTATACCAGAACCGACTGTGGGTTTTATTTTTCACCCGCCCGTGGAGTTACACTGTCCACTATATTGATAATAGCCGCTTTATCGTATTTGTAGGTAATACTTTCCTGCTCTAAGCATGAAATTCACTGTGTCCCCCAAAAACTGCTCATCAGTCTCAACACATCGGAGTCTACCTGTCTGAGCATAAGGGGCATGTTTCATCGCTTTGCCTCGCTCAGCACATCGAGTATCAGCTGATACTCAAAATTTCCAGCGAGCTGGCTAAGCCTCTTATGTAATGCCTGATCATGTCTGGCAAGCTGCTGGATGGCTGTCTCAATGCGGCCCATATCCAGGCTTTCCAGCGCTTCAATAAGCTCGCCACGCAATGTCTGCGGTAAATCCTCCACCATCTTTGCTGTTAAGATCTCAACCATCTGCTGTGGTTCGGGTTCACTCTGGTAAAGGTATTTCACGCCCAGCTGTTTTGCCAGGCAGCCGTAAATTTCGCTTGCGCGGTAAGGTTTGCGTACATAGTCGTCCATGCCAGCATCGAGCATTTCGCTGCGTTGTTCGGCAAACGCCGAGGCGGTCACTGCGACAATCTTCACCTCCTTGCCTCCAGGTAATTCACGGATGCGACGTGTTGCCTGTATGCCATCCATCACAGGCATACGTCTATCCATCCAGATAAAGTGTGGTTTCCAGCTCTGGAATAGCTGTATGCCCTGCTCACCATTTTCTGCCAATTTAACTTTAAAGCCTACAGACTCAAGCAGTCGGGTCAGCAGCAACTGATTATCACGCTGATCTTCGACGATCAGGATTCGGTATTCAGGTTGCCCAGCAGCCAACCCCGTGACGTCACCCTTGATATTCAATTTCTGTTTGCCGATGTCAGCCGCAGATACTTGCTGCAATGGCAGTTCTACCCTGAATAGCGATCCTTTACCGGGTTCGCTTTCAAGACTGATACTGCCTCCCATCATCTGCACGAACTGCTGAGTGATGGTCAGCCCAAGCCCAGTGCCTTTGTTGATGCCATGTCCAGCAAGTTGTACGAAGGGCTCGAAGATGTGCCGCTGTTCTTCAGGGATAATACCTATGCCACTATCCTCAACCTCGATTATCAGGTGGGAGGGCTTGTTCTGCTTTGTGTCCAGGCGCAGTGTCACGCCCCCTTGCTGAGTGTATTTGATGGCATTTCCTAGCA
This sequence comes from Gammaproteobacteria bacterium, assembly GCA_050298595.1. Classification (GTDB taxonomy): domain Bacteria; phylum Pseudomonadota; class Gammaproteobacteria; genus JACNJF01. Next base: position 68,920 of record JBNKUM010000075.1, read on the forward strand.
GATTGATCAGGATCTGGCGCAGCCGAGCCTCGTCACCGACGATGTAACGCGGGAACAGCGGTGACTGATCGATTAACATTTCCAGCCCCTTGCTGAGTGCGCGCTGAGTCATCATGTCGCTGACATCCTGTACCAGGCCACCCAGATCGAACGGCACGTTTTCCAGTTGCACCCGCCCGGCTTCGATCTTGGCCATATCCAGTACATCGTTGATCAAATTGAGAAGGTGTTTACCACTGCGCGTGATGATATCCAGATATTCCTTCTGCTCTGCTGTGGCCTGGCGATTATTGTGCATCAGTTGGGAAAATCCGAGCACCGCGTTCAGCGGGGTACGGATCTCATGGCTCATATTGGACAGGAATACACTCTTGGCGAGATTCGCGGCTTGCGCAGCATCGCGCGCAAGCACCAGTTCGGCGGTGCGTTGCTGGATGATTTCTTCAAGATTGTCTTTGTGGCTACGCAGTGCCTCTTGCATGTGCATGTGCTCGGTCACATCACGTGACAGCACTAGAAAGCGAGGTTCAGCCGAAACATCAGTCACAGGTTTCTTAGACAGCGACAGTTCGAACCAGTGTGCCTCCTGAGGCAGATCTATACGTATGATATTGCCGACCGAAAGCTCACTCTCGTTCGCTTCTCGGATAGCCTCCATGGCGATGGCGGCAGCGGCGGGAGGGAGTACTTCTTCCACTGTCTTGCCGAGCAATTCTTCTCTGGGTAAAGCCAGTAGCTCTGGTCTTCTTGTCCATACATTAAGATATTGCCCTTGTGCATTCACCTCAAACAGAATGTCGGGAATCGCGTTGATAATCCCTTCGGTGAATTCTAGCGCCTGCTTGAGTTGCAACTCCGCTTTCTTGCGTTCAATAATTTCCCAGGCCTGATCAGCAAGCAGCGTAGCGACTTCGATATCTTTTTCAGTATAGTCGGTAGGCTTGTTGCCTACCCCAAGACTGGCCATTATGGTGTTACCGCGAAAGACCGGCACCACTATTTCGCGTATCACCGTTGCATGCCCTTCTGGCATCCCTTTGCGATGGGTAAGTGAAGCATAGTCGTTATGCACAACTGCTTTTCTCAGGCGCACACTATCTGCCCAGACTCCGGCTTCGGAGACAGGATAATGCAACCCCATGCCTGCCGCCTTGCAGAATTCCTGCCGGGTTCTTGTGGACCAGTTCTGAAGCGTCAGGGTATCCTGGTCAGCATCGACAAAGTGGAAAAATCCTATCAGGCTTCCTGTCAGTTTCTCGACTTGATTGAGGGTTTCTTCCAGCAACTCATCCATGGTATGCGTCTCTGAAAAGCTCACCAGATGTATCCTTGCAGTATTAACCGCCTCATTACGCATGCGCTCAGTAATATCACGGTTGGAAACCCGCCGTCCCATGTACCTGTTGTCATCCCCATACACCGCCTGACAAACATGTGATATCCAGCGACTCTCACTATCACGCCGAACAATCCGAAAATCCACCTCAGCAGAGTCAGTTTGTTCCAGATTGTGCGGGTGATTTTTCATTCGATGCTGATCATCTGGATGAATGATACGGAATAGCAGGTCTGGATCGGCAATAAACTCTGCCTGAGAGTAGCCTGTGACACGCTCACAGGATGGCGATGTGTAAACGATATTGCCGTCGCGCCCCTCCCAATATTCCCAATCGTAGGTATGGTCGGCGATGGTATGGAATTTCTCCTCCTCTAGTGCCAGCTTGTGGGTGATTTCCAGTTGCTGTCTCCACGAACGTCTGGTCATCCATATGCCAATTGACGAAATCAAAATAAACAGTATCAGCAGTCCGCTGAGTTCCTGCACTTCATTCCACCAGTCCAGCAGATACTCTTCATTTGCCAGTCTCACGCTAATAAAAAGGGGGTAACTACTCGTTTTATGAAAGGAAACGATCTGTGTATCGCTGTCAAAGATGCTAGACGTGTGAAAGACTCCTGAAGTGAGCCCAGCATGCACCATCTTGTTAAAATCACTCTCAATCACTTTACTACCGATGACGTTAGCAAAATCCTGTGGACGGGGGTGCAGGACAATCAGACCCATATCACCGCCTCGTAGGGCGATCTGCCCATGTATACCGACATCCACTGTGGCAAATATTTTGTTGATATTCTCCAGTGAGATATTGGCAAACACGACACCGGCGAAGCGACCGTCTGGATAATTCAGACGGTGAGCTAAGATGAGGACCCAAACCTTATTGATGTAGGACTTGACGGGTTTGTTAATAAACAGGCCAAGATTTGCTTCATCGCGTTGGCGCATGAAATACATCCGGTTTGTCAGATCAACCTTCCTGTCCCGAGGAACATCGACGCCATATTTCACGAAGCCGTATTCATCCGTTGCACGCAGACCGATCACCCACGGCAGGCGCCCTTGTAAACGGGTCATGAAAACCTCCAGTTCAGCGCTGTTGGGGTTGCCTGTCTTGAGCTCGTGTTCGATTTCGTCCACCGCTGAACGCAAACCTATATCCACTATATTAATGGCGTTTTCAATACTTTGCGTGAGGGCAGCAGACAAATTCTGTGTGGTAACTTCAGCGCGTTGCTGATGATTACCCAGGCTGTGAATGAGTAAAAATACCACCAGAGCAATGACCATCAAATTGAGCAATACGATGCTTATGCCAAAGTGCCGAGTGAAGTCGGCTTTGCCGGTTGATGTCATGCGAAGACGGTTTTGCATTTTTAAAACCTTCCCAGTATTTAGCCTTACTTTTTTTGGAAAATTTCCGACCAATCAACATAATCATCCCTGCGCAATATCTAAGGTACCTCATCTGTGCTTAGGTATTACTTCAAGTATAACCGGATACTCATAGTTCACGACCCGTGTTATATCTTCTTTGTAGCGTTTTATAAAGCCTTGCTCAGTCATCGATTATACCGCCAGGCGCAATCAGTATTGGCTGGTAATCGTATTTTTTCGTCAGGCTAGATAATGTGCTAGCTAACTCGGCTTCGGTTTCACTTATCCTGCTGATGATAACGGCGATTCCTGCGCTGTCCAGGCTTTCCAGTACATCCCGCAGTTCCTGACGCAGCGCTTGCTGCAATATGGTAAGCTTCTCCGATGTCAAGGTATCAGCCTCCTGTTGCGGCTTGAGTGTATCCTGATAAAGGTATTGCACCCAGATGTTTCGACAGACAGTCGTAGATTTCGCTCGCGCGGAAGGGCTTACGCACAAAATCAAGTCCTGTTCGTGGGTGCGCATGTAATCAAGGGCTCTAAAATGACTTGCTGTCAGGGCTCTTATCAGCGGCAACACCTCGGGCTGATCCTGCCGTACTGCCAGCACGTCAATGATGGCATCGGGCATCTGCCGACTGTCGAACAGTGTATGTGCCCCGGCACGTAGAATAGCTGTGGCGTTCGGCTCATTGGTAATTTGGATTTATTATTAGAAGAGATAAGCTTTCGAAGCGAGCCTCAGTTTAGAACGCTACACTAGAACCGAAGGTCCAGGGACATAACTTGGGCGTAATGGTTGAACCTGGAATCCGCAGTATGATGGTTAAGGACGGCATTTTTTAAATATCTCTGCGCTCAACCAGCTCTGGGTCAGCAGTAATCGCCCGATAGATTTCAATCCTGGAGCCTTCCTCTGCTGGTGCATCGAGTTTTGTGACCTTGCCAAATACACCGACCTTTTGCTTTTCCAGATCAATATCGGGAAATTGATCCAGTAATCCTGAATGCTCAATAGCTTCTCTTACGCTGCTGCCGTCGGGAATTTCCAGTTTTAGCCAGACCTGTTTGAACTTGTCTGCATAGGCTACGCCAATATTCATAACGTCTATCCTCCTTTGAAATTAAGCAGTTGCCAGAACGGGTTGCTGACGTTCAGCCAGTCTTTTATCCAGTAATCTTTTACCGGCTAAAAGAAAGCCCAATACCAGAAATCCTCCGGGTGGCAGGATGATTAATAGAAAACCTTTGTATTCAGGTATCAGAACCATTTCCAGATGCTGCGCCCAGGATCCTAACAGTAATGACGCATTGGCAAATAAGGTACCGCTGCCGATAATTTCACGTGTTGCACCCAGTATCATCAGCGCAAGTGTGAAACCCAGACCCATCATCAGGCCATCCATAATGCTCGGTAATACCTTGTTGCGCGAAGCAAAGGATTCAGCTCGGCCCAGGATTGCACAGTTGGTTACTATGAGTGGAATAAACAGACCTAGTACCTTATGCAGATCATGCACCCAGGCATTCATCGCCATGTCTACCATGGTGACCAGTACGGCGATGATTAATACGAAAACCGGGATACGAACCTGTGGCGTGATAATGCCGCGTAGAACTGCTATGCAAAGTCCTGAAGCGGCCAGTACCACGGTGGTGGCGAGACCCATGCCCAGACCATTACTGGCGGTGCCGGTAACTGCCAGCAATGGACATAACCCAAGTGCCTGCACGAATATAATATTATTGTCCCATAAACCATCTTTGGCGATGGTCGAGTATTGATTACTCATGTGCTTTCTCCGTACTATCCAGGGATGACACGCTTACACTGCTATCTGATTGATCAGGGATTGAGATTAATCGACTACGATTAGCCTTAAAAAACTCCAGGCTTTCGGTAATGCCTTTAACCACTGCGCGTGGGGTGATGGTGGCACCGGAAAACGCATCGAATCGTCCACCGTCTTTTTTCACTTTCCATTCGGCTTTTGGAGGGTTGCCTAAAGACAGGCCGTTAAAATCAAAAATCCAGTTACTTTTTTTTTCTTCGATTTTGTCACCCAGCCCGGGGGTTTCTGAGTGAGCAATGACACGAACGCCAAGAATCTTTCCATCGGTATCAACGCCGATAATCATCTTGATTTCATCAGCAAAACCCTGTTCGGAAATCTCCCAGGCCAGGGCACTGACCTGTGAATTTTTAAATCCACGGTAAATCTTTATGCTGTGATTCTTTTGATCGGTGACCTGCAGTATGTTATCCAGCAGATTGTTATCGTATAAATTATCGGGTATTACCTGACTGAGTGATTGCAGCAGGTCTTCTTTAAGGCGTTCATCAATAGCATCTCTGGTGGCTATGTTGCCAGACACTAAAAATACCGATGCAAAGGTGGCGAAGCCACCCAGCAGCATGGCCTGGTAACCTATGCGTTTTCTGTATGCGGGTTCCTGTGGTGTGCTCATGATGCGCTCTCTTTACTGCTTTCGCTGGGTGCATAATTGAGTGGTTCACCTTTTCTATCACGACCATAGATGCGTGGCTTAAGGTAATGATCGATTAAAGGCGTACAGGCATTCATTAGCATGACTGCAAAAGCTACCCCCTCGGGGTATCCTGCCCAGGTACGGATGACATATACAAACAGTCCGCAGCCGGCACCAAACAAAAGTTGTCCTCGTACTGAAACCGGAGAGGTGACCAGATCGGTAGCGATAAAGAATGCCCCCAGCATCGCGCCCCCTGACATCAGATGGGTTAAGCTTCCGGGGTAAAGCTCAGGATTGATCAGGTGAAACATCTCTGATAAAAGAGCCAGAGTAGCTAGCATAGAAACAGGTATGTACCAGGTGATAATCTTTTTATACAGCAAAAACAGGCCGCCTAATAAAATAAAGATGGCGGAGGTTTCACCCAGGCTGCCAGAGGATTTTCCGTAGCCCATCTGCAATAATGATGCGGTGCCCTGCATAACCTCGCTCAGGCCTTTGCCTGTAGTCAATTCAGTTTTAATATGACCTAAAGGTGTTGCACTACTGATGGCATCGAATTCAGGCGCGAAGCCAAAGGTAATGGACAGACCCTGAAACCAGTCAGGCGCATTAGCAGAAAAAAGCGGTGCTGGCGCAGTGAATAAAGTCATCTCCAGCGGAAAAGAAATTAGTAATGCAACGCGAGCCACCATGGCCGGGTTAAACAGGTTTTGTCCCAGACCACCAAATACCTGTTTGCCGATAACAATGGCTAAAAAAGATCCGACTACGGCTATCCACCAGGGGGCCCAGGGTGGCAGAGTCATCGCCAGTAACCAGCCGGTAAGAATGGCTGAACCATCCCACATAAAAGGGCGCACAGGTTTACCGGCTACCCTGAGCGACAGGTATTCCGCCAGTAATGCGCTGGCTACGGTCACAATAAATAGATAGATCGCAGGCCAGCCGAACATATAAAAGCCAAGCAGCGTGGCGGGTACCAATGCAAGCATCACCATTTGCATGGTTTTGCTGATGCTATTCCCGCCGTGGGTATAAGGCCCGGCGATGAGTGGTTGTTCGGTCATACTGCTTCCTGTTGAGTGATTTCTGCTTTTTCAGAGGATGCTTCTGTAGCTGCCTGTGCAAGTGCTGCAGCCTCCTCGGCTTCCTTTTTCTTTTTGGCTTCCATTTCCAGCTTACGTTTTTGCATCGCTTCGCGTTTTGCCTGCTGGATTTTTTCCATACGCTCGGCACGCGCTTCGGTAAGGCGTTTGGTTTCACCCTGTTTGTGCTGTAGACGCTGACGCTGAGCGAGTTCACCTTTAGCGTAATTAAAATATTGCACCAATGGGATATGTGCAGGGCAGACATAAGCACAGGAACCGCAGGCGATACAGTCGAGCAGGCCGAGGTTGACCGAGGTATCCAGACTACCGGATCGAATATTAGCGGCCATTTCAAGTGGCACGAGACCGCAGGGGCAGGCCTGCACACAGCTGGCACAGCGTATACAGGGCATTTCATCAGCGTCCTGAATTTCGGATGCAGTTAAAGCCAGCAGGCCATTGCTGCCTTTTACGGCAGGTACGCGCGTGCTGGGTAGTGGTTGTCCCATCATTGGACCACCGCTGATTATTTTAGCGGGATCCTGTTTAAATCCACCGCAAAATTCGACCAGATTATCCAGTGGCGTACCAATCAGTACTCGCACATTTTTGGGTTCATTAATGGCTGAGCCAGAAACTGTCATCACGCGTGAAATCAATGGGCGGCCATGTTTGAGTGCATCAAATACTGCCAGAGCGGTTGCGACGTTATGTACCACGATACCGATATCAGCGGTTAGACCGCGTGCTGGGGTTTCCTTGCCCGTGAGGGTCTGTACCAGATGTTTTTCCGAGCCCATGGGGTATCGTGTAGGCAGGCCAACCACCTGTACCTGTGGATAGTCAGCGGCTGCCTGCTGCATAGCGGCAATCGCATCGGGCTTATTGTTTTCAATCGCAAACAGAATGTTCTCCACTTCCAGAGCTCTCGCCATCAGCAATACACCCTGCAGTACTTCCTCGCTATGCTCCTGCATCAGGCGGTCATCGCAGGTTAGATAGGGCTCGCATTCTGCACCGTTGATCACCAGCGTATTCAGGCTGTAGCGGTTACGTAAATTTAATTTCACCGATGAAGGAAAGGTCGCACCGCCCATACCGACTATGCCAGCATTGGCAACGCGTTGTGAGATTTCATCGGCTGACAGCAGGAAAGGATCAGCTTGTGGATCAATGTCATCTATCCATTCATCCAGCCCATCGGGTTGCAGGGTAATGGTGCGTACCGATAAACCAGAGGCATGGTGAGCCGGGTAGCTACCTACACCCATAATACGTCCCGAGGTAGGGGCGTGTACCGGGGCGGAAATCACACCCTGACTGCGCGCAAGTAATTGGCCCTTCTGAACCGTTTCGCCACGCATGACCAGAGAAGCTGCAGGAGCGCCTATATGCTGTTGCAGGGGAATATGCAGCAGTGCAGGCATGGGCAGGTTTTCGATGGTCCTGTCTGCACTCAATGTCTTACGGTCATCAGGATGTACCCCACCGCGAATTTTAAATAATTTAAATGCTTTTGCGACGGACATATCAGGCAACCTTCGCCGGTTCAGGCCAGTACCAGGTCTGTAGTGTGTGTTCAACCTTGCGCATTTCGATACATTCAGTGGGGCAGACATCAAAGCATTTTTCGCAACCGGTGCAGGCATCCATAAAAACCGCATGGATCATTTTCGGGCCACCCAGAATGGCATCGGTCGGACAGCGCTTGAAGCACTTGGTGCAACCGACGCAAAGATTTTCATGGATGAAGGCAACGCGTGGTTCCTGCTCTTCAACACCTGACAGGTCAACACTAACGCCCATTTTTTCTGCCAGTGCTTCTACCAGTGCCTTACCGCCTGGAGGGCATAAAGTCACCGGTGCCTCGCTATTAGCAATGGCTGCTGCAGCTGGTGAGCACCCGGGGTAGCCGCATTGACCGCATTGAGATCCCGGTAACAGCTCTTCAATTTCAGCCTCCAGCGGGTTGCCTTCAACGGCAAAAAACTTTGCCGCATAGCCGAGCAAGGTACCCATACTCAAACCTAATAGAGCAATGATGATAATGGCTGCAGACATAATGTTTCTCTCCCTAACTTGTTAATCCGGCAAAACCCATGAATGCCAGTGACAGCAAACCGGCCACCACATAAGCGATGGGGGCGCCACGAAAAGCGGCAGGAACGTTTGAGATAGCAAGACGCTCACGTAACCCGGCAAAGATGACCAGTACCAGGGTGAAGCCCAGTGCAGAGCCGAAACCGTAGATCAGGCTTTCCAGTAGATTGTTTTCTTTTTGAACATTGAGCAGGGCGACACCCAGCACCGCGCAGTTGGTGGTGATCAGGGGCAGGAAGATACCCAGTACCTGATATAAGGCAGGTGAGGTTTTACGCACCGCCATTTCGGTGAATTGAACCACCACCGCGATCACCAGAATAAACGTCAGAATACGCAGATAACCGATATCCAGTGGTTGCAGAATAAAGTGTTCCAGTAACCAGCTGGCAAATGCAGCAAGGGTCAATACAAAGGTAGTCGCCAGCCCCATACCCAATGCTGAATCCAGTTTGTTCGAAACACCCATCAATGGGCATAAGCCTAAAAACTTAACCAGTACGACATTATTAACCAGTGCCGTTGAAAGAATGATCAGAATGTATTCCATGAACTCAAACAATATTTCTAGATAACAAGCGATAGTCAAAAAATATGCCAACTAGACATCTGTTGTGTAGTGTTACCAGCAGCTATGGATAAAACCGGGGTAACAAGCCTGAGCTGGCGCGGTTTCGCCGCAACATAAAACGGCAGAAAATTTAAACAATATGATTGCTGACAAATAAAGGCTGTGCGCTTTAATGGTGCTTTTGTAATGATCACTACAAACCCCCAGTCGAAGAATGTAGTATTTGTTACATATTCGACAGGGGCGTTGGGCATAAGTAAACCAGCACCTCAAACTTGGGCGTAAAATTCTTTGGTATGAATTTTGCTGTTTCGATTACTCAGGTATTAAATTCAGGCTTACATTATGGCTCAACCAAAAGAGACTAGTGCCCCAGATAAGGTGATTGATGCGATCAGTCGATTTCTTGATGCGCCACCCGAAGGCACGCCGACTGAAGTTATAGAGGCTTTCACGGATCTGGGGTCGAAGGAATTTTTACCGCCCAGGGTATTTTTCGAAACCGTTATGCAATCACCGATTGCGATCTCAATCACCGATCCGCATGCCTGTATTCTGTTTGTGAACCAGGCATTTGAGCGCCTGACCGGCTACCAGAGTCATGAAGTGATTGGTAAAAATGAGTCGGTGCTTTCGAGTAAATCTACCCCCATAGAAATCTATCAGGATCTGTGGAGTAGCATAAAGGCTCTCAAGGTGTGGAAGGGTATGTTGGTGAATCATGGCAAGCATAAGAATGAATACCTTGCTGAGCTCACCATCTCTCCGGTACTGAATCATCAGGGCGAAATTGCCTATTATCTGGGCATGCATCGAGATATTACTCAGATGCACCAGCTCAAGCAGCGTCTGGAGTTCCAGAAAAATCTGACCGAGGCAGCGCTGGATGCCGCGCCCATGGTCGTTGCCATGTTGTCATCGGATGGAAGTCTGGTGATGGATAACCTGGCCTACAAGGCGCTGATGGGTGATTTTAAAGGCCTTGAACCGGCCAGGCTGTTTCTGGATGTGCTGGAAACACAGCTGGGCGAGTGCCTGGATAAGGTGTCTGAAACAGGGGAAGGTTTTACCAATGTCGATGTCAGACTAGATCCACCGGGTAGTGCAACACCGCGCTGGTTTTCCTGCTCAGGTGTGCATATTGATGAGCTGGATGAGGCGGCACACAATTACTTCACCGGACCTGACCACTCCAAAGGGTATCTGTTGTTAATAGCGAATGAAGTGACTGGCAGTCGGCAGCGTATCAATGAAGCCAGAATGAATATGATTCGGGCTAATATGACCGAGCACCAGCTTACTCAAACCATGCGCGAAGCGATTTCTGCGGCAATTTATAAATTGCAGGTACCGTTGAATGTGATTAAGGCGGCGCTTGCGATTCCTGGTGATAAAAGAAGCGAAGGCAGCCTGCAAAATATTTTAAAGCAGGCGCTGGAAAGTGGTGAAGATGCGATGGATAGCCTGCATTCCGCCTTGCCCGACCCCTCTAACGAACAGCTTTCTCAGGTTAACATCAATGAGATCCTGCATGAGGTGTTGAAGCTGTCTACCGATGTTATGCTGGCCTCGGGTGTTATTGTCGACTGGCGACCCACTACGGTATTGCCTCCAGTGGATGGTAGAGCGAATGCATTGCGAGGACTGTTTAAATACCTGATCGATAATGCCATACAGGCAGTGAATCAAACCCATCAGGATCATCGTGAGATCAGGGTGCAAACCCATCAAGATGGTAATGAGCTGGTGATAGAGGTTATGGATAATGGACCGGGTGTTTCTGAAGCACATCGACTTAAGGTATTTGAGCCTTTTTACTGTGGCTGGGAGTCATCCAGAAATCACTCAGGTATGGGCCTGACCATGGCTCAGGAAGTAGTGATTGGACACAATGGTAGTATTGAAATTGATGCAGATTTTTATGGTGGGTGTCGAGTATTTGTCCGCCTGCCCGTTAATTTCAATGTTTGAGAATTAGATGAATATTGACCACGATAGAATAGATACGGATATGAATAATCAGCAACGTCAGGTGATGCAATCGGGGTTGGAGAGTCTGTATCAGGTGAGCAAGGTACTGAGCCGATCACTTGATTTTCGCGAGACACTCACCGAAGTGCTGAATGCACTCAATGACACGGGCAATCTAAGTCATGGCATGATCAGTCTGATCGATGATGAAAGTGGCGACCTGATGATGATTGCGCTGCATGGCAATCCAAAGCCCGCCAATGCCGTGAGGTATAAGCTGGGTGAAGGCATCGTTGGCTCTATTCTACAAACTGGAGAATCTGTGGTACTCAAGCGAGTGTCTGACGAAGATCGTTTTCTTGATCGTCTGAATGTATATGACCAATCCCTGCCCTTCATCGGTGCCCCTATCCTGATAGGTGATGATCAGGCAATCGGTGTATTGACTGCACAACCGGTATCTGCGTTGGGTGAGCTGGGCGAATACTTACGCTTTATGGAAATGGTCGCCAATCTGATCGGGCAAAGTGTAAGACTGGCGAAGAAGGTTGAAGATGAGCAGCTGGCGCTCAAGGTAGAGCGTGATGCCCTGCGACGAAAGGTGCGCGGTGAGCATGGTTTCTCCAATATGGTGGGTCGTTCTCACGGTATGCAACTGGTGTTCGGTCAGGTACGTCAGGTTGCCAAATGGAATACCACTGTTTTGATTCGTGGTGAATCAGGTACCGGTAAGGAATTGATCGCCAACGCAATCCACTATAACTCACAGCGTGCCAATGGCGCCTTCATCAAGCTTAACTGCGCCGCGCTGCCGGACAACCTGCTTGAATCCGAGTTATTCGGCCACGAAAAAGGCGCTTTTACCGGCGCAGTCAATCAACGAAAGGGACGCTTTGAACAGGCAAATGGCGGTACGATTTTTCTCGATGAAATCGGTGAAATTAGTCCCGCTTTCCAGGCCAAGCTGTTGCGTGTATTACAGGAAGGTGAGTTCGAGCGCGTCGGTGGCAGTAAAACCATCAAGGTGGATGTACGGGTAGTAGCAGCCACCAACAAGAATCTTGAGGCCGAGGTGCAGGAAGGCGAGTTTCGTGAAGATCTTTATTACCGGCTCAATGTTATGCCGATTTTCATGCCAGCGCTTCGTGAAAGATCCGAAGACATTCCTGATCTGGCGCGTTTTCTGGTGACCAAAATAGGCAAGATGCAGGGTCGTGAGTTAACCCTTAAGGACAATGCGATAGGCCGTCTGATGCAATACGACTGGCCGGGTAATGTGCGCGAGCTGGAAAACTGTCTGGAGCGCGCTGCGGTCATGAGTGAAGAAGGTGTTATCAATAATATGGCGATCAACCTGTCTGGCTTGCAGAACAATCAATCTTCTGTACCAGTGCAGCAGCAGGATTTCAGTAGCGGTAATAATGACATTGATATCGATGACCCCGATATGGATGAACGCGAACGCGTCATTGCAGCGCTGGAAAAGGTAGGCTGGGTTCAGGCGAAAGCTGCTCGCCTGCTCGGTATGACACCGCGTCAGATCGGTTATCGGATTCAAACCCTGAATATTAAGGTGCAGCAGTACTAATAGTACTGCTTGCGCGCTTCTAATGTCCTCTCACCTGCTGTAGTACACCCCACATCAACACAAAATTGTCGTGTAATAAAGCCTACATAAAGACTTTATGAGATGATTTAATTCGTTAAAATTCAATGCCTTAATTCATTTTTCCAAAACAGGCATGCTGTTTGCATTGGATAATATAACAAGCAATACCAACGTATTAATCAATAGCTGTAGCAGCATGTGGTCGAGGAGAATCGATGATGGAATTAACCGTATTAGGTCAGTCTGAAGAAGCAAGTGCAGGTGGTTGTAGTTCATCCGGTTGTGGCGGCAGTAATGATCAACTTTCGCACCTGCCAGAAAACATCCGTGAAAAGGTGCATAACCATCCCTGTTATTCCGAAGAAGCGCATCATCACTTTGCGCGTATGCATGTCGCCGTAGCACCGGCCTGTAATATTCAATGTCATTATTGCAACCGAAAATACGATTGCGCCAATGAATCCCGCCCTGGTGTAGTGTCTGAGCTGCTAACCCCTGATCAGGCAGTAAAAAAAGTGATGGCCGTAGCGGCTAATATCCCTCAGATGACTGTTCTAGGTATCGCGGGCCCTGGTGATCCATTAGCCAACCCGGAACGTACCTTTGAAACCTTTCGTCAATTGACCGCTAAAGCACCCGATATCAAACTCTGTGTTTCTACCAATGGTCTGTCATTGCCGGATCAGGTGGATGAATTATGCAAGCACAATATTGACCATGTCACCATTACTATCAACTGTGTAGACCCTGGAGTAGGTGCCAAGATTTACCCATGGATATTCTGGAATAACCGTCGTATCAAAGGTGTCAAAGCGGCAAAAATCCTGATCGAGCAGCAACAAAAGGGATTAGAGATGCTGACTAAGCGTGGCATTCTGGTAAAGGTTAATTCCGTAATGATTCCTGGTGTAAATGATAAGCATCTGGAAGAAGTGAGTAAGGTAGTTAAAGCTAAAGGCGCATTCTTACATAACGTAATGCCGCTAATCGCCGAAGCTGAGCATGGAACCTTTTACGGCGTGATGGGCCAGCGTGGTCCAACGCATAATGAATTACAGGTACTACAGGATAGCTGTGCAGGCGATATGAACATGATGCGCCATTGCCGTCAATGCCGTGCAGATGCCGTGGGTATGCTGGGTGAAGATCGTGGAGATGAATTCACCATGGACAAGGTTGAAACCATGCATATCGATTATGAAGAAGCCATGGTTAAGCGTGCAGAGTATCAGGCGGATGTCGAAGCTAAACTAAAACAACAACAGGACGCCAAAAAAGGATTTGTCTCTCTTGAATCTCTAGGCGTTAAGAAAAAAGAATCTCGCCCCGTATTGATGGCAGTGGCTACCAGCGGTGGTGGTGTTATCAATCAACATTTTGGTCATGCCAGAGAATTCCTGGTGTACGAAGCCTCAATGACTGATGTGCGCTTTATTGGTCATCGCAAGGTTGATCTGTATTGCTCAGGTGATGATACCTGCGGTGATGCCGAAACTACTCTGGATAACATCATCAAAACGCTTGAAGGCTGTGAAGCCGTATTGTGTTCCAAAATTGGCTACGAGCCCTGGGATATGCTGGAGCAGGCCGGTATACAGCCGAATGGTGAGCATGCTATGGAACCGATAGAAGAAGCCGTAGCCGCCGTGTATGCAGAAATGGTTGAGAAGGGTATACCCGATAAAAAAGCAGCAGAAGAATTGTTACTGGCTAAGGCCTGAGGAGAACATCATGGCATATGAAATCATAAGCAGTTGTGTGAATTGTTGGGCCTGCGAACCCTTGTGCCCCAGCAAGGCGATTTATGAGTCTCGTCCGCACTTTAAGATAGATGCAAAAAAATGCACCGAATGTGATGGCGATTTTATGGATGCTCAGTGCGTCAGCATCTGTCCTATAGAGGGAGCAATATTAAATTCCTTCGGTGAGCAGGCAAACCCACCGGGTTCTTTGACTGGCATACCGCCAGAAAAAATGGCTGCAGCAATGGCAGAAATGCAGGCCAGATAGAGGTAAGCAAAATGATCGTACTTAATCAGGATTATATCGGGATCACTTTGGCCCCTAAGTTATTATCAGTTTTCAGGAGCCTTTATAAAGGTATGTTAGCTATACATCACTGGTTTTTTCAGGATATTACCTGCGATAAGCCAAAAGGGATGCCCTACAGTAATCGTGAATGGAATCGACACTCGGCATTTATCATGAGTCAGTACGAGCTTGGTCATGGTAATTCTGTTAGCGGCAGAGTGAATGACTGAGGACGTTATTTTCTGGGAAAAGCCGGGTTGCATTGGGAATGCGCAACAGAAAGCCGTATTACGACAGTATGGATATAAGCTAGATGTCAGGGACCTGTTAACAACGCCCTGGACAGCTGAGCAGTTGCGACCATTCTTTGCCGATAAGTCCGTGAATGAGTGGTTTAATCAGTCTGCACCAGATGTTAAATCAGGAGTTATTAACACCGATGAATTGAGTGAAGCTGAAGCATTAGACATGATGCTGAAAACCCCCTTGCTGATTTGTAGACCTTTACTACAGGTAAACGAATTAAGGCAAAGCGGCTTTGTCGAGGGCGTGGTACTCAATCATTTGAATATCAGTTTGAAAACTAATGAAGACCTGCAATCCTGTCCCATGGCTGATGATGCACCCTGTGAGGTGAATACATGAATCAGCAGATAGATGTATCAGCGCATCGCAATGCGGTTGAGATCGCTGATGATGTCTACTGGATAGGCGCGCTCGATCCTACCCTGCGCAGTTTTGATATTATTCTACGCACCGCCAATGGAACCACCTATAACTCCTACCTGATCAGAGGTAGCGAAGGTGTCGCGATTATCGATACGGTAAAAGAGAAATTTAGTCAGGAGTTTTTTGCCAGACTCGAATCTGAAGTCGATTACAGTGAAATCAAGGTTATCGTTTTAAATCATCTGGAACCTGATCATACGGGTGCCCTGCCTGAATTAATGCGGCGTGCACCACAGGCGCAGCTATATATTTCACAACGTGCAACCAGCATGTTAAAAGCACTGCTAAAACCTGAGACTCAGGAGTTTGAATACAGCACGGTAAATACCGGTGACTCTGTAAGACTGGGTAACAGGACGCTGCAGTTTTTGCATACCCCATTTCTGCACTGGCCCGATACTCAATGTACCTATCTTGAAGAGGAGCATATATTATTTTCCGGTGATGTTTTTGGCTGCCATTACTGTGATAAAAGATTGTTTAACGATCGCGTCGGCGATTTTCGTTTTTCCTTTGATTACTACTACGCTCACATCATGCGTCCCTTTAAAAAGCATGTAATGGATGCATTAAAGCTGATTGAGCCATTAAAGATTAAACAGATCGCTCCCACGCACGGACCGATACTGCGCGAACGGCCACGACGCTATATCACCCATTACCGGGAGCTATCCACATCCAGCCTGACACGGGAGATTGGATATAACGATGATAAATCAGTGATTATTTTTTATATGAGCTCTTACGGTAATACCGCAAAAATGGCCGATGAAATTAGCGAAGGAGCCAGCAGTATCGAGGGTGTTCGCGTATCACTATACGATCTCGAAGGCGGAGAGATTGACCCCTTTGTTGACCTGATAGAAGAAGCTGATGCCCTGTTGTTTGGCTCTCCAACCATTAATGGCGATGCAGTAAAACCGGTATGGGATTTATTATCATCACTGGCAGTGGTGAATCTGAAGGGAAAGATAGGTGCAGCATTTGGCTCCTACGGATGGAGTGGAGAAGCAGTGCAGATGATTGAAGACAGGATGAGTGGTCTAAAAATGACCATCCCTAAAAAAGGTCTACGAGTAAAATTAATTCCAACTAATGAAGAGCTGGGTGAATGTAGAGACTTCGGAAAATTTATCGCTGAGTTTCTAACGGGTAAATCGGGAGAAAATAAGGTAATAGATTTTGCAGATCTGGGATAAGCAGTAATTTTTTTAACATTAAAATCAACTTTAAAGGTATAGGAAATGGCGAAGGGTAAAATAACTTTTGAAGATATCGATCAAACCGTGAATGTACCTGCAGGTACGCGCGTGATCGAAGTATCAGAAAAAATAGGTGCAGGTATCATCTATGGTTGTCGTGAAGGTGATTGTGGTACCTGTATTATGGAAGTCACAGAAGGCTGGAATAACCTGACGACACCTTCAGTACTGGAAGAAAAAGTACTCAAGGAAAATATGGCTGGACGTCATAACCGCCTTGCCTGTCAGGCTCAAATTTTAGGCGACTGCAAGGTGAAGCCAACCTGATTGATAGGGAGAATGAATTATGCCATTAGTGACATTTAGTAATCCTGAATACAAGGATAAAACCGTATATGCCGTTGCCGGTAGTTTTACCGATACCGTACTGAAAATTGCAAAAACCAATAAGATCCCTGTCAAATTTGAATGTGGAGATGGGGAGTGCGGAAGCTGTGCCATAAAGGTCAAATATCTGAGTAACAATACGCCTATGGGTTATCATCTGGAAGAAAAGGAAAAAACCGTATTAAGCGAACTGGGAAAAATCAGCAAAGAAGAAATGGAGCAAATGATCGTCGATGATTTGCCCAGTACATGGAGACTTGCTTGCCAGTTTATTCCTCGCGATGAAGACGTGTTGGTAGAATACGAGGCCATGTAATTTCATGTTGAGATCGGTTAGTCAAGTGAGTCAGTTTATTACGCCAGAGCAAGTTTATGAACGATTGATGCGCGCACGTCAGGGGCATGAAATTGAAGACACTCTGGCGCGTATGCTTGCCTCATGGACCTGTTGTGAAGGCGCATTACCCGACTGGCTGGGCCTAACAGAAGACAATTTCTTACGCATGATGCAAAAACATTTTCCATCCTTTGATCTATCTGAATTTAATAACCCTGGAATTCCTTTAGACCTGGATCGTATGGACGAGGTTGATGACCTTAGAAAGTTACTCCTGCAATCCTGTCCAGAAACTGATGAATCGAAGTTATGGATGCTGGATATTCTGATCGCTGGCTGTCTGGGTAACGATCACCTGTGGCAGGATCTTGGATTATGGGAACGTGCAGATCTAAGCAAATTGATGTTGCAAAATTTTGCACCATTGGCTGAAAGAAATGTTAAAGATATGAAGTGGAAAAAATTCCTCTATAAACAACTGTGTGAAGCAGAAGGGATTTACACCTGCCGAGCCCCTAGTTGTGAAGTCTGCGTCGATTATGATGTCTGCTTTGGGCCAGAAGATTAAACAGCAAAATTCAATATCAGTAAAACAGCGCGCAACAGGTGCGTATCTAGGCCTGGCAATCGGTGATGCACTGGGTGCAACCACTGAGTTTATGACACCGTCTGAAATAAGGCTCAAACATAAACAACATAATAAGATCATTGGTGGCGGGTGGTTAAATCTAAGGCCCGGCAAGGTCACTGATGACACAGAAATGACCCTCGCACTTGGTGAAACCATTATTCAAAACCAGGCAGTTATTGCTGAAAAAGTAGCGCAGTCATTCAGTGACTGGATGCGCAGCAAACCCGTCGATATCGGCCATACCGTAAGGCGCGGTATCATACAGTTTCGCAACAACGGTACAACTGAAGTCCCCGAAAATGAACACGATGCCGGCAATGGCGCCTGCATGCGCTGTTTGCCAATTGCGCTTTATCACTGGAACAAACCGCTGGAGCAAATGCTACAGGCCAACAGAATTCAATCACATGTTACACATCACAGCCCGGTAGCCGATGCAGGTACCGAAGCTGTATTGCAAATGATCACCTGTGCATTGAATGGCGGCAGCAAGACAGAGATGCAGCAGATCGCAGATGCATTGGTAGATAAGCACAAAATCTATCGTTACGACCAGAAGCGGCAGGAAAACCCCAGCGGCTGGATCGTAGAAACCCTGAAGGTGGTATTCCAGGCGTTTTTCGAGAACCAGAGTTTTTATGACATTCTGGTTGATGTGGTGAATAGGGGCGGTGATGCCGATACTACCGGAGCAATAGCAGGGATGTTGGCTGGTGCCTGTTATGGGCTGGATGAGATTCCTGGACAGTGGTTAAAAGCGCTGGATAAGGAGGTTAGGGTGGATTGTGAGCGGCAGGCTTTGGGGTTGATTGGGAGTCCTATATAAAATAATGGAACCTCTGATTAATTCAGAGGTTCCTGCGGCACAGGGATGTACCGCCAAAATCGATGGCTGCAAGCCGTTGATTTTTTGAGAAAACTAAAATTGCACTTTTAGTTTTTCGTGCTCTGAGAATTCATGGATGAATTATTCAGAGCTTCCATAATATTTTTAGTTAATAAAATGTTGTTGATAGTCACTCCGAAGTTATAAAGGTGATTATTTTAAAGATCATTCAGAGGGCTTGAAGTCTTGCCATTAGAAAAATTAGCCAGATGAGTGTAAATCATCGTGGTTGAAACATCGGCATGGCCGAGTAGCGATTGAATTGTACGAATATCCATGCCTTTTTCGAGTAAGTGGGTGGCGTAACTATGTCGGAAAGTATGGCAGGTAACGCGTTTATTAATTTTCAAATCACGAGCAGTTGTGCGTACACGTTTTTGAATAGTGCTCTCGTTAATATGATGTCTCTGGATAATGCCGGATCGGGGGTCAACGGATAATTTTTTACTGGGGAAAACATACTGCCATACCCATTGCTTGTTAGATTTTGTGTATTTGTTTTGTAAGCCAGGCGGCATAAATACGCTACTGTAACCGGTTTTCAGATCTTCATCATGCTGTTGTTTAATGCTAGTTAGGTGCGATTTTAATTGATCAATGAGCCGAGCAGGCAACGGAACAACTCTCTCTTTGTTCCCTTTGTTTTCCCGTACAATAATCTGATTAAAGCCAAAATCTATATCATGTACTCTAAGCCTCATCGCCTCCATAATTCTTAAACCTGCACCATAAAGAAGAGAAACGACTATCCATTGTATGCCTTCCAGAGAATTTAGAATATCTCCCACCTCTTGTCGTGTGAGAATAACTGGCAGCTTTTGGCGCGGTTTGGCACGAATAAAGTTGCTGATATCGCCAAGCTCCCGCTTACGAACCTGTTTAAAATAGTAAGACAGCGCATTTAGTGCAGCACTCTGAGTGTTTGGGGCAACCTCGAGTTGAACCGCCAGATGTTCAATAAATGAAACGACATCTGAAGGGCTAATATCATCTACTTTTTTTTCTGGAATAAATCTGAAAAACCTTGGGTTCAGTCGGTATAAGATTTTTCAGTACGTATACTGCTGTTCTTTCTACGTATTGCTATGCGGAGTTGATCAACCTAATTGTTGAAAGCTTCATTAACGGGCGTCTTTGGCTTATAGGTCAAATCTGACCTGCTAAGTTTGACGGGGTGCTGAGAGCGGTAATGAGTATCATGCTCTGGCGGAAGGTCAACACAGGAGGATTTCCAATACTGCCAGTCAATTTCCTTATATAGAGGCGCACGGATAGATAAGAATAAATAACTTAATGCATCGATGGCCTGTTTCTTTTGCCAGGAAGCCTTGTTGGATGAGTTGATCAGCTTTTCAAGAAAAGAAGATACTGACCGGCCGGTATGTTCTTTTAATCGAATTTCCTTACTATCCCGGATAAAAGCCTCACAATGACTCACATACCAGGAGTATAGATCAGACTTGATCTGGTACTCAGAAAGTTGAGATAAGTAATTGTTCCAGAAGTATTTTTCTTTTTCAGCCTGGTTCATTGACAACTCCTTTGTCGGTCGATTAGTATGGGTAATTTAAAATTAAGGATACCGAAATAGAAGGAATCCGTCTATATTCTAATAGTTCTGCTTCCTTCTATAAAAATGTTAGCTCTCAAAGCCGGAGAAGTCATTGCAAGTTTGGATAAGAATCAGTTTTTATGGACTTCTGCTAATCACAGCAATGGTCGCATATCTTAATTCTTCTATATCTTTATCTACGCTTCCCGAAAGCGACTGGAAAAATATCTTTTTTTCAACAATAAGCCTCATTTTCGCAATCGTAATATTTGACGGAACCATATACGCTTATGAATGGAAAAAGAAAGAGCGATCAAAACGAAGATTAAAACAAACTTTACGCCCAATATTCATAAAGATGCATGAACTGTGGTTCGGAATGGCGTATCACTCAATGAATCAAATAATGGGTGCCAACAAAGATGTCTTTTCGGAAGAGTATAAAATTGAAATATGCAAATACTTAGATTTGGAATGCGATGCCCCAGTATTAGGAAACGTGTCTTGGAGGGATTATCTATTTTCCAGTTTTGATACTTTTGAAAAAGAGCTGAACGAAATAAATGTATTGGCATTTACCATAGGCTGGGAAGATCTAGAAGATTCTATATCAAAATATTTGAATTCTGGATTCAACCAAAACATTCGAACCTATCTTTATTCAGCACGCTCTGTACCAGGTGGTCTGGTGAAACACCCCCACCTCAGAGTGTTTGGCCATCTGGGTAATACATGTTTCAGTGAGTACCTTGTATTCTTGGAAACGTTAAACAGAATTCTTGGTTTGGATAACTTCGATTTCCACCAAGAAGAACGCTTGGAGCGCATTGGTGCAGCTAATGAATTTGGCAAATGCAGAATCCCTGCTACACCAGTTAAGAATTTATGAAGGCCAAGTTTATTAAGGCAAAAGAGCTAACAAGCGGGTCAAATACGCCCGCAAACTACGCGGGCTCGGACGCGCAAAAGACGCGCGCCGTTTACCCTTATCGTGTGTGCCGGGCATGGCACTTAACTAGAGAGGTGAAAGTCCTCTTACCAGGTATTCGCAGAGCCGAAGGTTAGTCAAAGGGCAAGGGCGTCATTGTGAGGTGGGGTCTGAAGGACAGGTTTTTGCTCCTGCAAAACCTGCATTTCCACCATCCATGGTGGTCAAGTCCAGGACAAAATCGCGGGGCGATGGACAAGAACCCAATATGAGGTGTGACGTATTCGGGGCCAGCGGGCACGTGACTGCTAAGCCCTCGGCTTTAGCCTCCTGCGTCGCACTACCTCCTGCATCCATGCAGTCGTCCATCTGCAAGCGGGATACGTTTTATAAATTGGGCGTTTACGCGATGAAAGTTAAGTGTCTTACCCCGGGAGGTCTGTACTGTGTTGAAGGAGCAACTGACTATCGAGAGATCGATAGTGATCGCAGTACAGAAGTCAGCAGAAGGCATAATAGGTTGCACTCTCGCAACTTAAGGCCGGAACAAATCGAGGAGAGTACTCGTTGGAGAAGTATTACTAAATGGCACCTGATAAGCAGATAACACTGCCTCTGGAAATTCCAGAGGGTGAATTGGTAATGGGAGATTCAACTGAACCAAAATCCAGCTTTTGTTCATCATTACTTAATCGCATACTAGAGAGGAATAATCTAGTACGCGCGTTAAAACAGGTTCGTCGCAATAAAGGTGCTTCGGGTATCGACGGTATGAGCGTCAATGAACTACCTGATTTTCTCAAACAACACTGGCCCCAAATTCGGCAACAATTAATCGAAGGAACCTATAGGCCAAAACCGGTTATGCGTGTCGAGATCCCCAAGCCAGATGGGCGTAGGCGAAAACTGGGCATACCAACTGCATTGGATTGACTGATCCAGCAGGCGATTGCACAGGTGCTGCAAGCAGAATGGGACGGTAACTTCCATGACAACAGTTATGGATTTCGCCCCAAACGCAATGCACACCAGGCACTCCAATACGCGCAGGAAACGATCCGGCAAGGTAATCGCTGGGTCGTCGACTGTGATCTAGAAGCCTTCTTCGATAACGTGAACCATGATCTACTCATGACGCGTTTAAAAGACAGGCATCAAGACCCAAAGTTACTGAGATTAATCAACCGCTACCTCAAAGCGGGAGTCCAGATAGGCACTACGACAAAAGCCAGCATCCATGGCGTACCGCAGGGCGGCCCGCTGTCACCGATACTGTCTAACATCGTACTTAACCAACTGGACTGGGAACTCAATACCCGAGGGCACCGGTTCGTTCGCTATGCTGATGACTTTGTCGTATTCGTTAAAAGTCAGCAAGCAGGTGAGCGAGTCATGCATAGTCTACAGCGTTATATTGGGAATACACTCCGACTCAAAGTGAACACCCAAAAGAGTGCTGTAGACAGGCCCTGGAACAGAACCTTCCTCGGCTTTACGTTCAGCAGAAAGGGCTCGAAAATCAAGGTGAGTGATAAATCACTGAAGAAACTAAAAGCCACAGTCAGGCTGCTAAGCCGTCGAACGAGAGGCCATGCCTTATTACAGGTTATCGCAGACTTAAGAAAATCCCTGCTTGGTTGGACAGGTTTATGCTCCTGCAAAACCTGCATTTCCACCATCCCGGGCGGTCAAAGCCTACTTCGATATAGCCGAAGTATTGAGTCCACTGCGAGATCTGGATAAATGGATTCGACGACGATTGCGAAGTTACGTGTGGAAACAGTGGGGACGTAAAGGTTATAGGATGCTCAGGCGTCTGGGCGTAAAGCGGCAACTGGCCTGGAATACTGCCAAGTCAGCGCACGGCCCCTGGAGACTCAGCGCTAGTCCAGCACTTTACACTGCACTACCAAACAAGTACTTTAAGAACCTGGGGCTACCAGAGCTGGTAGCAAGATGAACACAAAGAGATTTGAACCGCCGTGGTACGTGATCCGTATGCCCGGTGGTGTGGGAGGAGGGGTGTCGTGAGGCATCCCCCTATCCCGATTATACGGAATATTAGGACAAACCAACATTTGATATCTAATGAAAAATCTAGAGAGACTAAGATTAATAAATCAAATCGCGGTTACCCTTCAAGAGGGGTATTCAACCAGCCAGATCAATGTATTTTTGGCTGGATTTGGAATTCCTAATTCTGGCGAACAAATTGTTCCATCTAAACGAGTGCACGTTGAAAATAAGCTTTCAAACGAACCAGAATCAGTGATAATCAAAATTGCAAAAGAGCTGGAAATACCACTAGATCTAAAGATAGATCAGACTCATGAATCAATATCTCTTAAAGAAAACATTGTTTCTGCTCTCGAATCGAGTGACTTTTCTATCATCGATTTAATTCTAGATGAATACAATACGCCAAAGCATAGCCACTATGATTTTGATAATGCTAAGGAATACATCCTTTTCAAAATTAATGAATTATCGATAGATAAATTATATTCAATAAATGAATACCTAAATAAAAGAAAGAAAACGCATGACAATCCCAAGCTATGGGGTAAATGCGCTCTGAGAGTATTTATTAGCCACCTATCAAAGGATAAACAGAAAGCAAAGGCCCTAGCTAAAGAGCTTAAAAATTACAATGCATCTGGATTTGTTGCGCATATTGATATTAAACCAAATGATGAGTGGCTAAAAACTATAGAGTCAGCTCTAGAGTCAATGGATGTTCTTCTTGCGCTAGTCACAGAGGGTTTTAAAGAAAGTGACTGGACGGTGCAAGAAATTGGCTTTGCCTTAGGAAAGGGTGTTCCGGTAGTTGCAATTCGAAATGGAATGGATCCCTTCGGATTTTTCGGGAAACGGCAGGCAATACCAGGAAACGGGCGCTATCCTAAAGATATTATTAATGACTTTATTTTAATAGCAAATGAAAAACTAGGTACCCACTTGAAACATGGGCCCGTATAACAATGCGCTCGTGTGGGATGCTGCGCCGCGTTGCGGCTTGCACCCCCCAGCTTAAACGTTATGTAACAAAAAAATGTTTTGGCTACTTTTTATATCTGCAACCTTGATGGTCATTTACTCCCTATTCAATATATACATAGGGTACAGTTCTGTTCACTGGCCGTATGTGGTTGGGTTGGTAAAGCATTCGTGTGTACAAATTAGAGTAAATAAGGCATCGAGTTCTAAGAATAAGCACTACCACCCCACGGTGGTTTATGAATATGAAGTGGAAAGTAAAAAATATACCAATAATAAAGTTGGCAACTTTCTAGGATTCGGAAACGACGAAGAGTTTGCAAATCAACTAATAAGCCGATACCCGGAGGGTGGTAAAGTTAAAGTTTACTATTGGCCAGTGTTTCCCAAAGTATCGTTTTTGTCCCCGGGGATGAAGCAGGCATTAGCCAGTTATATATTTCTGC